>CBFGLW010000030.1:0-32323 GCA_965649745.1 uncultured Mesorhizobium sp.
GCAGCCGTACTTGTTGTCGAACTTCGACTTGGTGACCGAGTCGTTGACGTTGATGGCAGGGAAAGGCAGCAGGCCCTTCTTCTGCAATTGATACAGCCTGTTGACGCCCGTCGTGGTCTCCTCGGTGACGCCGCGGATCGCCTCGCGTTGCTTGGCGAAGAAACCGGGAGAAGCCCTCATGCGCTTCTTGATCTGGGCGAAGAGGATTTCCTCCTCCTCGCTGCCCGGCTTCGACAGCACGTCCTCGCCGGCCTCAGCGCGCGCGCCGATCAGGATATACATGGTGGCGTCGCCGCCATCGTCGAGGATCATGTTGGAGGCGCCGCCATCCCTCCACTGGAAGATGCTGTCGGTGTATTCCCAATACTCCTCCAGGCTCTCGCCCTTGACCGCGAAGACCGGGATACCGGCGGCCGCGATGGCGGCTGCGGCATGATCCTGGGTCGAGAAGATGTTGCAGGATGCCCAGCGGACATCGGCGCCCAGCGCCTTGAGCGTTTCGATCAGAACCGCCGTCTGGATCGTCATATGCAGCGAGCCGGAAATGCGCGCGCCCTTCAGCGGCTTTTTCGAACCGAATTCGTCGCGGCAGGCCATCAGGCCCGGCATTTCCGTCTCGGCGATCTCGATTTCCTTGCGACCCCAGTCGGCGAGCGAAATGTCGGCGACCACATAGTCCTTGCTACCTGTCATGGCGGAGCTCCAGTCGATTTGTCGGCAGACGCGCCCGCGCGGCACTGGGCCTCAAGCGGACGCGACGTGGCGCCTGACTAGCAGATGGGCGCACACTCGACAATGGGATATAAAGAAATCTTTATCCCTGCATGTCCTGGCAATGAAATTGAAGCTCAGATTTCTTCGCCGAACCGCGCGGCGATAAGTTCTTCCAGCGCTTCGAGCGCCTGGCGCGCCTCGGGGCCGCTGGCGATGACCCGAATCGAGCAGCCGGGGCTGGCCGCCAGCATCATCAAGCCCATGATGGAAGTGCCGCCGACCTTGACGCCGTCCTTCTCGACGTCCACCGACGCCTCGAAGCTGCCGGCGACCTGTACGAATTTGGCGGAAGCGCGCGCATGAAGCCCGCGCTGGTTGACGATGCGGAATTCGCGGACGATCTCGTTCTTGTGGGAGGCCGTTTCGCTCATTTGCCGGTCAGCAGCTGGCTGGCGACGTTGATGTATTTGCGGCCCGCCGCTTGCGCCTGGCTGAGCGCCGCAGCCATGTCGTCGCCCTTGCGAACGCTGGAAAGCTTGATGAGCATAGGCAGATTCATACCGGCAATCACCTCCGTCCGGCCGGATTCCATCACCGAGATGGCCAGATTCGACGGGGTCCCGCCAAACATGTCCGTCAGCACGATCACGCCGGCGCCGGTATTGACCCGCTCTACCGCGCCGACGATATCGCGACGACGCTGCTCCATGTCGTCGTCGGCGCCGATGGCGACCGTCTCGAAACTTTCCTGGGGTCCCACCACGTGCTCGACAGCGTGGCGGAATTCGTTGGCCAATTGACCGTGCGTCACGAGCACGAGTCCGATCATTCTTGGGCGGCTCCCGTCATGGCCTCTTCACAGGCCCATTTATGCTCGCCGACCTTTCCGGCGGCGGGAGCGCTATCTTGTCGAGGCTTGACGCGTTGACAAGTGCAAAATTGCGCCGCTTCGGGCCATTTTGACGCATTGCAGCATAAAATGCGCATCGCCTTAGCCAAAGGGAGCAAGCCCGAGCCTTGCCGCGACCGCCTGCACCGCGGCCACGGCATTGCGTTCGGGGAGATGCAGGAGCGGCACGGAACAGCCGGCGATCGTCTCGGCCAGGTCCTCCTGAAAGCGCTCCACCGCCTCCTGCGGGACGAGACGGACACAGAGGTCGACCACGGCAGCTCCCATCGACGGGATCGGCCGCGGTCCGATTCCAGGAACTTCGACAAGTCCGGCGATGCTGTCGGGCGTGCGGCAGACGAGGCGTCCGGCATGCAGGGCAACAAAAAGCCGATCGTCGGCGACGAGCCGCGAAAACAGGCCATGGCTGGCGAAATGATCCAGAAGGGTCAAAGCCAGCGTCGTCTTGCCCGCGCCCGACCGGCCCAGCACCAGTATGCCGCGGTCGCCCAGAACAATTGCCGTGCCGTGAATGTTGGCGCGGGACATCAGCCGCCTTCGGCCGGCAATGTGACCACGAAGCGGGCCCCCTTGATCTCGCCGGGCTTGGTGCCGGGAATGTTTTCGGCCGTCAGCGTGCCGCCATGCGCTTCGACGATCTGCCGGCTGATCGAAAGGCCGAGCCCGGAATTCTGCCCGAACGCCTCGCCGGTTGGCCTGTCCGTGTAGAAGCGCTCGAAAATGCGGTCGATGTTGTCGGCCCGGATGCCCGGCCCGTTGTCGTCGACGGTCAGAATGACGAATTTACCGGTGTGAGCGAGCGACAAGGTTATGTGGCCGCGATCGTCGGGGACAAAGGAGCGGGCGTTTTCGATCAGATTGGTGACGACCTGCCCGATGCGCAAATCGTGCCCGACAACATGATAGGCCTTGGCGCCCTGCGGCAGTTTCGCCACCTTGAGTTCGACCTCCACCTTCTTCTTGTGGTGCGACCCCTCCGCCGAAACCTCGACGAGATCGGTGACGAACTTCTTCAGATCGATGCGATCCGCATCCTCGCGCGCCAGTTCGGCATCGAGGCGCGAGGCGTCGGAAATGTCCGTTATCAGCCGGTCGAGCCGTTTCACATCATGCTGGATGACGTCCATCAGCCGACCGCGCGATTCCTCATTCTTGGCCAGGGGCAGTGTTTCCACCGCGCTGCGCAGCGACGTCAAGGGATTCTTCAATTCATGCGACACGTCGGCGGCGAAGCTTTCGATGGCTTCGATGCGGGCGTAGAGCGCGTTGGTCATATCGCGCACCGCGATCGATAGATTGCCGATCTCGTCCTGGCGGTCGGAGAAATCCGGGATCTCCTCGCGGTTCTTGACGCCGCGCCGCACACGCACAGCCGCCGCCGACAGACGGCGCAGCGGGTTGGCGATGGTGGAAGCAAGCAGCAGCGAAAGCAGCGCCGTGACCAGCGCGGCGATGCCGAAGACGCGCAGGATGGCCTTGCGTTCGGCAGCGACGATCTTGTCGATATCGCCGCCCTCGGTCGAAAGCATGAGCACGCCGAGCACGGCGCGAAAGCGCTGGATCGGCACGGCGACGGAAACGATCTGCTCGCCCTGTTCGGAGATGCGCACGATGGTGGACGGGCTGCCGGTCAGCGCCTTGACCACTTCGGGGAAGGCCGCGCCGTTACCGCCGGGCTGTTCCTTGTAGACCGGCAGATCGCCCTTGCGGAAAACATCGAAGATGAACTTCTGGATGCGATCGAGCAGATCGGGTTCTTCCTCGGCGACCGGCGGCAAATCGTAGCGCAGGATCTGCCCGCGCGAATAGAGATGGCGCGAATCCAGCAAGAGATTGGTGTCGCGGTCATAGATACGGGCGCGCGTGCGGGTGGGCGAAATCAGCCGTCGCAATACTGGAGCCACACGTTCCGGGTTGATCGGAAAATCGAGATTGTCGAGCTGGTCGGTAGCAGGGCCGATGCTTTCGCCAGCCTGCAGCTCCAGCAGCTTCTCCGGATCGATGGAAATCGAGTTGGTTTCGACGGTGGCCGAGGCGGCGATGGCGCCGGCGATGATTTCGCCCTGTGTCATCAGGCTCTCCACCCGCGCGTCGATCAGGCCGTCGCGGAAGGTGTTCAGATAGAGAATGCCGATGACGAGGACGGCCAGACCGGCCAGGTTGAGGAAGAGGATACGGCGGGTGAGGCTGGAAAAGATATAATGGCCGAGAAACCGCCGCAGCTTGAGCGCGAGCTTCGACAGAACCGGCGGCAGAATCGGAGAGGACCGCCTGGCAGCGGCCGCTGGTCTTCTCCGCTCGACATCCACCGCCATACGTAAAAGTCCCGATCAGGCCTCGCGGAACCGGTACCCGACCCCGTAAAGCGTCTCGATCATCTCGAAGTCGTCGTCGACCGCCTTGAACTTCTTGCGCAGCCGCTTGATGTGGCTGTCGATGGTGCGGTCGTCGACATAGACCTGCTCGTCATAGGCCGAGTCCATCAGCGCATCGCGGCTTTTCACCACGCCGGGGCGCTGCGCCAGCGAATGAAGGATGAGGAATTCGGTCACCGTCAGCGTCACCGGTTCGCCCTTCCAGGTGCAGGTGTGACGCTCCTGATCCATGACGAGCTGGCCGCGCTCCAGCGAACGGGCCTGCTGGTTCGGCGCCTTGGCGGCCGCCTCGCGGGAATTGGCGCGACGAAGGACAGCCCGGACCCTTTCGACGAGAAGTCGCTGCGAGAACGGTTTGCGGATGAAATCGTCGGCGCCCATCTTCAGGCCGAAAAGCTCGTCGATCTCGTCGTCCTTCGACGTCAGGAAGATCACCGGCAGATCGGATTTCTGGCGCATGCGGCGCAGCAGTTCCATTCCGTCCATGCGCGGCATCTTGATGTCGAGAATGGCCAGGTTCGGCGGCCGCGCGGTCAGACCCTCCAGCGCCGAGGCGCCATCCGTGTACGTCTCGACACGATAGCCTTCCGATTCCAGCGCGATTGAAACCGATGTCAGAATGTTCCGGTCGTCGTCGACAAGCGCGATAGTCGCCATTTCAAGCGGCTCCCTCATGAGCGTAAGTCCCTTGCTGCATCGAGAAGGGGCTTCTGCCGGACAAATTAGGTACAAAATGTGGCACTGCGCCCGATCTCCTACAGGGAGGCTACGCACATGTCCACAACCGCACCCTCACGCGGATTGGACGCTCATGCGCCAGCAATCCTTTGGGCAACCTGCAAAAGTTTTGCACATATAAACGATTTAAACAACTTTCAAATTTTTTAAATCGATTAATGATTTGATATCGCTCGCCTTTTCTGGTTCTGACCCTTCCAGGCTCCGACAAGAGGGCTCCGGAATCCCCGGGCAGATGCGACAATCAGAGAAGGAATCTTCATGTCGGAACTCGGCATACGCAACCCCGCCTGCGGGATCGGCTCGATCGGCCTGAAAACGACCGGCACGGTCCGCTACAATCTTGGGGCCGCCGACCTTTACGAGGAAGCCATCCGGCGCGGCGAGGCCCGCCTCACAGCCGGCGGCGCGCTCGTCGCCGAAACCGGCCAGCACACCGGACGCTCGCCGAAGGACAAGTTCGTCGTCCGCGACGCCAATACCGAGCCGCATATCTGGTGGGACAACAACAAGGGCATGACCCAGGCGCAATTCGACACGTTGCTTGGCGATTTCCTCGCCCATGCGGCGAAGAAGGACCTGTTCGTACAGGATCTGGTTGGCGGCGCCGACGCCGAACTGCAACTGCCGACGCGTGTCATCACCGAATTCGCCTGGCACTCGCTGTTCATCCGCAACCTTTTGATCCGGCCCGAACAGGCCGCGCTGGCGGATTTCCTGCCGAAGATGACGATCATCGACCTGCCCTCTTTCCGCGCCGACCCCGCACGGCACGGCAGCCGGACCGAAACGATGATCGCGCTCGACCTGACGCGGATGATCGTGCTGATAGGCGGCACGTCCTATGCCGGTGAAATGAAGAAGTCGGTCTTCACGGCGCTCAACTATCTGTTGCCGGCCAAGGGCGTCATGCCGATGCATTGCTCGGCCAACGAGGGACCGGACGGCGACGCCGCCGTGTTCTTCGGCCTCTCCGGAACCGGCAAGACAACGCTTTCGGCCGACCCGTCGCGGACGCTGATCGGCGACGACGAGCATGGCTGGGGTCCGCACGGCATCTTCAATTTCGAGGGCGGCTGCTACGCCAAGACGATCAAACTCTCGGCCGAGGCCGAGCCGGAAATCTTCGCCACCACGCAACGCTTCGGCACCGTGCTTGAGAACGTCGTGCTCGACGGGAACCGCGTGCCGGACTTCGACGACGGCAGCCTGACGGAAAATACACGCTGCGCCTATCCGCTGGATTTCATCCCCAACGCCAGCGAGACCGGCCGGGCCGGACATCCCAGGAACATCATCATGCTGACGGCCGACGCCTTCGGCGTGATGCCGCCGATCGCCAGGCTGACGCCGGCGCAGGCGATGTACCACTTCCTGTCGGGCTACACCGCGAAGGTGGCCGGCACGGAAAAGGGCGTCACCGAACCCGAAGCGACGTTCTCGACCTGCTTCGGCGCGCCTTTCATGCCGCGCCATCCCTCCGAATACGGCGAATTGCTGCGCGAGCTGATCGCACGCCATGACGTGACATGCTGGCTGGTCAACACCGGCTGGACAGGAGGCGCCTACGGTACCGGCAGGCGCATGCCGATCAAGGCCACCCGGGCCCTGCTCGCGGCGGCGCTGGACGGTTCGCTCAAGAACGCCGAATTCCGCACCGACGCCAATTTCGGTTTCGAGGTGCCGGTTTCGGTGCCCGGCGTCGACGGCGCGATCCTCGACCCGCGCTCCACATGGTCGGACAAGGCCGCCTTCGACCGGCAGGCCGCCAAACTGGTCGGCATGTTCATCAGCAATTTCGAGAAATTCGAAACGCATGTCGACGCCAATGTGCTCGGCGCGGCCCCACGTTCACGGGAAGCTGCCGAGTAGACCTCCCGGCAGCGTACCGCTTTTCCGGCCCGGTCCCCGCGACCGGGCCTTTTCTTTTGCCGTCCGCCTTGCCATGTGTACGGCATGAGCGCCGAAGACAGGATCATTGTCGCCGCCGATGCGGTTATTCACCCCAACGACATCGAGGAAAGCTTCATCCGCTCCTCCGGTCCCGGCGGCCAGAACGTCAACAAGGTGGCGACCGCGGTACAATTGCGCTTCGACGCGGCACGGGCGCCAGGCCTTTCGGAGCGTGTGCGCGAACGCACGATCAAGCTTGCCGGGCAGCGCGCCACCAAGGATGGCGTCATCGTCATCGAGGCCGGACGCTTCCGCACGCAGGAGCAGAACCGGGCCGACGCTCGCGCGAGGCTTACCGCGCTGGTTGCCAAGGCAGCCGAACCACCGCCGCCGCCGCGCAAGAAGACCCGGCCATCCAAGGGCTCTGTGGAAAGGCGGCTGAAGACGAAGGCCGGGCGCTCCACGGTCAAGAAGCTGCGCGGCAGGGTCGATAGCGATTGAAGATTGCGCCGTCTTGCTCCAATTTGCGGACGAGGCCCAACAGCGAGGAGTCCAAAGATGGGTATGTTCGATTTCGTCAAGAGCGTCGGCAAGAAGCTCGGCATCGGCGGTGACGATCCGGCGCCGAGCGCGGAAAGCCTGAAAAAGGAACTCGACTCTCACAAGCTCGGCACCGATCAGGTGCAGGTCGAGGTCAAGGGCGACACCGCCGTCCTCAAGGGCGTGGTCAAGGATCAGTCGATTTTCGAAAAAGCCATCATTGCCGTCGGCAATACGCTGGGCGTGTCGAAGGTGCAGGCGGACGAATTGAAGGTCGTGGCCCCGGAATCGAACGTAAAGCTTGACGGCAGCGTCGACATGACCGAACTGGTCAAGGCGGCCGCGCCTGCCAAGCAGCCCGTATTCTACACGGTCAAGAAAGGCGACAACCTCTCCAAGATCGCCGAGGCGCAGTACGGCAAGGGCAAGGCGTCGAAATACACCGTCATCTTCGAAGCCAACAAGCCGATGCTGACGCACCCCGACAAGATTTATCCGGGCCAGGTCCTGCGCATTCCCGATATCGAAACCGCCTGATCGATTGGACACAAGACAGCAACGGCGGCTTTCGGGTCGCCGTTTTTCTTTTGCTGCACCATATTCGAACCGTGATCCAGGAGGAGGTGACCAATGCCCGATCTGCCAAAAGGCGTGCACCACCTTCCCCATTACCTTTCGCCGGAAACGCAACTCGCTCTTCTGGTCGATATCCGGGCCGCCGTTCAGGCAGCGCCGCTGTATATTCCTGCAATGCCGCGCACCGGCAAGGAAATGAGCGTACGCATGACCAACTGCGGCTCGCTCGGCTGGGTCACCGACAAGGAGCGCGGCTACCGCTACCAGCCGATGCATCCAGCGACCGGCAAGCCGTGGCCACCGATCCCGCAGCCGTTACTCGACCTGTGGAAGGCCGTTGCCGGCTATCCGCATCCGCCGGAGGCCTGCCTGGTCAATTTCTATGCCGCCGACGCCAAGATGGGCCTGCATCAGGACCGCGACGAAAACGATTTCGACGCACCCGTGGTTTCAGTTTCGCTGGGTGACGACTGCCTGTTCCGGGTCGGCGGCACGCAGCGCGGCGACGCAACGGTTTCGTTCCGGTTGAAAAGCGGCGATGTTGTCGTGCTGGGCGGGGAGGGCCGGCTCTGCTTCCATGGCGTCGACCGCATCTATCCGAAAACGTCGACACTCTTGAGCAATGGCGGCCGTATCAACCTGACGCTGCGGCGCGTGACGATCCCAGCCGCATGAGCCCAGGCAGACAATCGCAGGGCTTCAAATCTTGCGCAGCGCCACCTCCTCGACCAGATGATCGGCGCCTTTGCGCAGGATGAGGTCGGCGCGCGGCCGGGTCGGCAGGATATTCTCGCGCAGGTTCTTCAGATTGATGTTGGTCCATAGACCCTCGGCAATGGCGTGCGCGGCGTTTTCCGAGAGCTGCGAGTAGCGGTGGAAGAACGATTCCGGATTGCGGAAGGCGGTTTCGCGCAGCCGCATGAAGCGGGCGATGTACCAGTCGTGGATCAGATCCTCGTGGGCGTCGATATAAATCGAGAAATCGAAGAAATCGGACAGAAAGGGGACAAAGGTGCCGTCACGCGGCAGCTTGCCCGGCTGCAGGACGTTGATGCCCTCGAAGATCAGAATGTCCGGACGGTCGATTGTCGTATAGGCGCCCGGAATGACGTCGTAGGTCAGGTGCGAATAGAGCGGCGCGCGCACGTCGCGCAGGCCGGCCTTGATCGCCGACAGGAAGCGCAACAGCGCGCCGACATCGTAGCTGTCTGGAAAGCCCTTGCGCTCCATCAGGTTCTCGCGGCGCAGAACTTCGTTGGGAAGCAGAAAACCGTCCGTGGTGATCAGGTCCACCTTCGGACTGGAAGGCCAGCGGGCGAGCAGTTCCTTGAGCACGCGCGCGGTGGTCGACTTGCCGACGGCCACCGAACCGGCAATGCCGATGATATAAGGCGTCTTGACCGCACTAGCCCTGTTGAAGAAGGCCTGCCGTTGTCGGAACAGCAACTGGCTGGATTCGACATGCGCGGAGAGCAGCCGCGACATCGACAGGTAGATGCGCTTGACCTCTTCCAGATCGACCGGGTCGTTGAGCGAGCGCAGGCGGCTGATTTCGTCGGCGCCCAGCGTGAGCGGCGTGTCGGCGCGGAATTCAGCCCATTCCGAGGCGGAGAAGAACAGGTAGGGCGAGTATTTTTCGGTTGGAGCCAGCTGGTCCATCGCGTTTGTAAAATCCTCAGTCCGGCTTTTGGCGCGAGGCCTTTTCCGCTATGCCCGAGCGCCCCGTCCGGCGTTCCAGCTCCGCCATCACATCGGCCAGGGAAACCCCCGAGATGGCGAGCACCACCAGCCAATGATAAAGGAGATCGGCGCTTTCCGAAACGAGAGCTTTCCTGTCGCCGCGGATAGCGGCTATGAGCGTTTCGACGGCTTCTTCGCCCAGTTTCTGGCCGGCCTTGTCGATGCCTTGCGAAAACAGCTTCGCAGTCCACGAATTGGCATCGCCGGACTGGGCGCGCTCATGGACGATGTTTTCCAGGTCGGACAGCGAAAAAGTGGCCATAGCGCCCGTTTAAGGTCGTTGCGGAATGGAGTCCAGCCGCATCGGCAGGCCGGCGGCCGCCATGTGCTGCTTGGCCTGCGCGATCGTATAGGTGCCGAAATGGAAGATGGAGGCGGCCAGCACGGCGGCGGCGTGGCCGTCGCGCACGCCGTCAACCATGTGATCGAGCGTGCCGACGCCGCCCGATGCGATGACCGGCGCGCGGACGGCATCGGCGACGGCGCGCGTGAGCGCAATGTCGTAGCCGATCTTGGTGCCGTCACGGTCCATCGAGGTGAGCAGGATTTCGCCGGCGCCGAGATCGACAACCTTGCGGGCGAACTCCACCGCATCGATGCCGGTCTTCTCGCGGCCGCCATGGGTGAAGATCTCCCAGCGATCCTCTTCGTCCGCCTCCGACACCTTCTTGGCGTCGATGGCGACGACGATGCATTGATTGCCGAACTTGTCCGCCGCCGCGGCGACGAATTCTGGGTTCTTCACCGCCGCCGTGTTGATCGACACCTTGTCGGCGCCGGCAAGAAGCAGCTTGCGGATATCGCCCACCTGACGCACGCCGCCGCCGACGGTGAGCGGCATGAAGCATTGCTCCGCCGTGCGGGCGACGACGTCGAAGATGGTTTCGCGGTTGTCGGAGGAGGCGGTGATGTCGAGGAAGCAAAGCTCGTCGGCGCCTGCCGCATCGTAGGCTTTGGCCGCCTCGACCGGATCGCCGGCATCGACGAGGCTGACGAAGTTGACGCCCTTGACGACGCGGCCGTCCTTCACGTCCAGGCACGGAATGACGCGGGCTTTCAGGGTCACCGGCTGCGCTCCATCGCCGCGAGGAAATCCGCCAGCATGCGGCCCACCACCGGGGGAACCTCCGCTTTCGCATCGAAGGCCGGATCATAGGCCGAAATGGTCATGCCGGCGATGGAAACCTGCCCGACGAGACCGCAGACCGACTTGCTCAGCTGCTCGGGATCGGGGCCGCCGGGGTCAGCGTAGCGGTTGACCTGCAGTTTCTCAGGGTCGAGCACGTCGAGGTCGAGATGAAGATGGACGCGGCTGGCCCCCGCCGCCTTCAGCGCCGCCACCTTTGCCGGGGCTTCCCTGCAAGCGGCGCGAATGACAGGCAGCTCCTTCAGCAGCCTCGTTTCAGCGGCATCGAGATCGCGCGCGCCAGCCAGCAGGCAACGCGCGGAGTCTATAGGGTTGAACCCGGCAATGCCGTCCGTCATGCCACGCCAGCATAAGCCGAGGACCGTCGCCAGCGCCATGCCGTCGAGGAAGCCGGTGGTGGAGGTTTCCGGCGTGTTGATGTCGGCATGCTGGTCGAACCAGACGATGGAATCGGCGCCTTCGCCGGCGACGGCTCCGACGGAGCTAAGGCAGTTTCCAGCCAGCACGACGGGAAACCGGCCACGATCGACCGTCTCCCTCACCTTATCCGCCACCGCCGCGCAGACCGCGAAGCCGGTCGATATTTCGCGCGCTGCATCGCCGACCTCGCCGATGTCGACGACTTCGATGTCGTGCCCGCCAAGCGTGAGGCCCTCGACCAGTCCGCCTGCTATCAAGGCTTCCGGCCCCTGCCCGAACCCGGAATAGACCTGACCGCTGTCGTAGGGCGCAGCAATGAAAGTGACCTTCATGCGCCAGAACCCCCAGGCGGGTCGCCACGCAGGATCGACAGCGCCTCGGCAGGATCGATGCGGCCGTCGTAAAGCGCCCTGCCGGAAATCGCGCCTTCCAGCCTGGCCGCATCCGGCTGGGTCATCCGCACGATGTCGTCGATGGATGCCAGCCCGCCGGATGCAATGACCGGGATCGACACCGCATTGGCAAGCGCGATGGTGGAGTCCCAATTGATGCCGGTGAGCACGCCATCGCGGTCGATGTCGGTATAGATGATGGCCGCGACACCGGCGCCCTCGAATTTCCGCGCCAGTTCGATCACGCCAAGCGACGATGCTTCGGCCCAGCCCTCGACGGCGACCTTGCCGCCCCTAGCGTCGATGCCGACGGCGATCCTGCCTGGAAAAAGGCGGCAGGCTTCCTTGACCAATTCGGGATCGCGCACCGCAACGGTGCCGAGAATGACGCGGGCCAGGCCGCGGGCCAGCCAATCCTCGATCTGCGGCAAGGTCCGTATGCCACCGCCGAGCTGCACAGGGTTTTTCGTCGCGTTGAGGATGGCGCCCACGGCGGCGCTGTTGATGCTGTGACCCTGGAAGGCGCCGTTGAGATCGACGACGTGCAGCCATTCGAAGCCCTGGTCCTCGAAGGCTTTCGCCTGCGCGGCCGGGTCGTCGTTGTAGATGGTCGCCGTTGCCATGTCGCCATGCCTCAGGCGCACGCACCGGCCGTCCTTCAGGTCGATGGCGGGGAAGAGGATCATCCTTCTACGGCCTCCACCTCAAAAAATTGGCGATGAGGGCCAGGCCCAGCGCCTGGCTCTTTTCCGGATGGAACTGCGTGCCTGCGAGATTGTCGCGCGCGACGGCCGCCGTCACCGGGCCGCCATAGTCGGTGACGGCCAGAACCTCTTCAGGCTTCCGCGCGGCCAGATGATAGGAGTGAACGAAATAGGCATGCAGGCCCGACGGACCGGTAGGGATGCCGGCAAACAGCGGATGCTGCCGCTTCAGCTCGATCGTGTTCCAGCCGATCTGCGGGATTTTCAGCGCCGGATCATTCGGCAGGATTTCCTTCACCTCGCCGGCGATCCAGCCGAAACCTTCCGTCACCGTCTTTTCCAGGCCTCGCTCCGACATCAGCTGCATGCCGACGCAGATGCCGAGGAACGGCCTACCCCTACCGATTGCCGCCTCTTCCACTGCCTCCCACATGCCCTCGACGGCGCGAAGGCCCGCGGCGCAGTCGGCATAGGCGCCGACGCCCGGCAGCACGACGCGGTCTGCGCTGCGCACGCGTTCGGCGTCGGCGGTCAGATCGATCTCGGCGGCGATGCCGGCCTCCCGCGCGGCGCGCTCGAAAGCCTTGGTCGCCGAGCGCAGATTGCCCGAACCGTAGTCGATGATGGCGACGCGCATCACGACCGTCCGGGCGTGTGCGCGAGTCCGAGCGCGAGGCCTGTCTGCGCCGGGCGCGCCCGCGATGCATCGGGAACGATAGCAGGAGGTGGAGCGGCGGCGACTGCCGCAGCCTCTTCCTCGTCGCCATAGGCATAGCGCGCCTCGGCATCTTCAAACCGATCGGCCGACACCACACCCCAATCGCGCCAGCCACGCCGGCGCAGGGCATTGACGCGCATCGCCTGCCCTTCCAGGCCGACATAGAGCGAGACGAGCAGCGTCAGAGACCAGCCGGCCAGGCCGAAGCCCGCCATCCCGCCGAGCGCCGAAAGCAGGCCGAGCGCGACGAAGGCGAGCAGCGCCTCGATCCACAGACGATGCCAGAGCAGCCAGAGCGGCGGCAAGAAGAAAGCCAGCCAGGAAAATCCGTCGCGGATCAATCTGGCGCGCTCCGCCTGTCCAGCCTCGCCCGGCGGTTCCATGACGACATAGAGGGCCATGGCTTACCCTTTCAGCGAACCCTTGGTGGACGGCACGGCGTCCGGCTGGCGCGGATCACGCTCCAGCGCCGCGCGCAGCACCCGCGCCACCGCCTTGAAGCAGGTCTCAGCGATGTGGTGATTGTTGGCGCCATAGTGGTTGGTGACGTGCAGGGTGATCCCGGCGTGCTGCGACAGCGCCTGGAAGAACTCGCGCACCAGTTCCGTATCGAAGGTGCCGATCTTGGGTGACGAGAAGGCGACGTTCCAGACCAGGAACGGCCGGCCGGAAACGTCCACGGCGGCGCGTGTCAGCGTCTCATCCATGGCGAGGTCGATCGAGGCATAGCGCATGATGCCGCGCCGTTCGCCCAACGCCTTGGAAAGCGCCTGGCCGACCGCGATGCCGGTATCCTCGACCGTGTGGTGGTCGTCGATGTGCAGGTCGCCCTTCGCCTTGACGGTGATGTCCATCAGGGAGTGGCGCGCAAGCTGGTCCAGCATATGGTCGAAGAAGCCGACGCCGGTCGTCATATCCGACTTGCCGGCGCCGTCGACATGCAGCGACACGGCGATGTCGGTTTCCTTGGTCTTGCGGCTCACTTCGGCGGAACGCGGGCTCATTGCCTCATCCTTGTGCCATCTTCCTTCCAGGCCGACCTGTCAGGTGCTTGAAAACGAAAGCCTTCTAACAGCATGATCGGCCAATTGCCAGTTGGCAAAACGTGCAGCCCGGCTTGCGGGCCTGGCGGTTTGCAAACGCCCGCCGGCTGCATACATATGGCCGGATAAAACTCGTGGAGCGCCCGTCGCCTTTTTCCGGGACGGCGCACAATCGGAGCAAGATATGTCAAACGATCTGACCATGCACGCGACAACCATCGTCACCGTGCGCAAGGGCGGCAAGGTGGTCATCGCCGGCGACGGCCAGGTGAGCCTCGGCCAGACCATCATGAAGGGCAACGCCAGGAAGGTGCGCCGCATCGGCAAGGGCGGCAGCGTCATCGCCGGCTTCGCAGGCGCGACCGCCGACGCCTTCACGCTGCTGGAGCGGCTCGAAGCCAAGCTCGAGCAATATCCCGACCAGCTGACCCGCGCCTGCGTCGAACTCGCCAAGGACTGGCGCACCGACCGCTACCTGCGCCGGCTGGAGGCGATGATGCTCGTGGCCGACAAAGAGGTTTCGCTGGCGCTGACCGGCACCGGCGACGTGCTTGAACCCGAACATGGCGTCATGGCTATCGGTTCGGGCGGCAACTACGCTTTGGCCGCGGCACGCGCCTTGATGGACACCGACAAGGACGCCGAGGAGATCGCCCGCAAGGCGATGCAGATCGCCTCCGACATCTGCGTCTACACCAACAACAATTTCGTCGTCGAAACGCTCGATGCCGCGTGAGCCTGTCGCGGCCTATCAGTTCCGGACCGTGACCGAAGCCGATCTGCCGCTGATCGCAGGCTGGCTGGCACAGCCGCATGTGGCCGAATGGTGGGATGATCCCGAAACCGAAATCGCCGCCATCCGCGACCATATAGAGTCGGTCTCGGTCGAACCGCTGATCGTGGAATTCGAAGGGCGGCCGATCGCCTACCTGCAAAGCTACGACCCGCATATGGAGGACGATCATCCCTATGCGGACCAGCCCTTCGGCACGCTCGGCATCGACCTGACCATCGGCGCGCCGGATCTCGTCGGCGTCGGCCACGGCTCGGCGATCGTGCGGCAGTTCGTCGAGCAGCTTTTCGCGGAGGGGACGCCCCGCGTCATCATCGATCCGGACCCCGCCAACGGCAGGGCCATCCGCGCCTATGAGAAGGCGGGATTTCGTGCTTTCGACACACGGACATCCATCTATGGTCCGGCGTTGATGATGGCGATGGACAATCCGGATGCATGATTTTCATAGGATCGCGGGGTACCTCAGATGACGACAGCCGGACGGGACAGAACCGGGTGGGATATTTCCTGGCAGGCGGGGGTGGCCATCGCGGTCGGCCTCGTCGCGGCGCAGGCGGTCATCCTTTACGCCATGGGCCGCGTCCCGATCTGCGAATGCGGCTATGTGAAACTTTGGCACGGCGTGGTCGTCAGCTCGGAAAACTCCCAGCACATTTCCGACTGGTACACGCCGTCGCACATCATCCACGGCTTCCTGTTCTACGGCCTGACCTATCTTGTGTTTCCGCGCGCGTCCGTCTGGCTCAGGCTCGCTTTGGCGCTGGTGATCGAAGGCGACTGGGAGATCCTGGAGAACAGCCCGATCATCATTGAGCGCTACCGGGCGGGCACCATCTCGCTCGACTACTACGGCGATTCCATCATCAATTCGGTGTCGGATACGCTGGCCATGGTGCTGGGCTTTGCGATGGCGCGAACGCTTCCTATATGGACGGTCGTGGCGCTGGCCCTGATCTTCGAGATCGGCACAGGCACCATCATCCGGGATAACCTCACCCTCAACGTGATCATGCTGCTGCATCCGTTCGAGTGGATAAAGCAGTGGCAAAGCGCAATTCCGAGATAGTTCAGTAAGTGGATTTGTTGAGATGAGCAGTTTTTCACCCCGCGAGATCGTTTCCGAACTCGACCGGTTCATCATCGGCCAGAAGGACGCCAAGCGCGCCGTGGCCATCGCGCTCCGCAACCGCTGGCGGCGCCAGCAGCTCGATGGGCAGATGCGCGAAGAGGTGATGCCGAAGAACATTCTGATGATCGGCCCGACCGGCGTCGGCAAGACGGAGATTTCGCGCCGTCTGGCCAAGCTCGCCGGCGCGCCCTTCGTCAAGGTCGAGGCCACCAAGTTCACCGAGGTCGGCTATGTCGGCCGCGATGTCGAGCAGATCGTGCGCGACCTGGTCGAGGTCGCCATCGGGCTGCAGCGCGAGAAGATGCGCGAGGACGTCAAGGCGCGCGCGCATGTCAACGCGGAAGAGCGGGTTTTGGAGGCGCTCGTCGGCAAGACGGCCTCGCCCGCCACCCGCGACAGCTTCAAGAAGAAGCTGCGCGACGGCGAACTGGACGACAAGGAAATCGAGATCGAGGTGGCCGACACCGGCAATGGCGGGATGCCGGGCTTCGAAATCCCCGGTATGCCGGGCGCCAATATCGGCGTGCTCAACATCAACGACATCATGTCCAAGGCGATGGGCGGCAAGCGCACCAAGATGCGCAAGACCACGGTCAAGGAGTCCTACGATCTTCTGATCTCCGACGAATCGGACAAGCTGCTCGACCAGGACGAGGTGGTGCGCCGGGCGCTGGAATCGGCCGAGAACGACGGCATCGTCTTCCTCGACGAAATCGACAAGATCGCGGCGCGTTCCGACGTGTCCGGCGGCCCTTCCCGCGAAGGCGTGCAGCGGGATCTGTTGCCTCTGGTCGAAGGCACCACCGTGGCGACGAAGTACGGGCCGATCAAGACGGACCATATCCTGTTCATCGCCTCGGGCGCATTCCACGTGTCGAAGCCGTCGGACCTGCTGCCGGAATTGCAGGGCCGCCTGCCGATCCGGGTCGAATTGCGGGCGCTGGAAAAGGACGATTTCGTCCGCATCCTGACCGAGACGGAGGCGAGCCTGATCAAGCAGTATATCGCGCTGATGGGCACGGAAGGCGTGACGCTGGACTTCACCCCGGACGCCATCGATTCGCTCGCCGGCATCGCCGTCGACCTCAACGCCAGCGTCGAGAATATCGGCGCCCGGCGGCTGCAGACGGTGATGGAGCGGGTGCTGGACGACATTTCCTACGATGCTCCGGACCGCAACGGCACGACCGTCACCATCGACGCCGCCTATGTGCAGAAGCATGTCGGCGACCTGTCGAAGAACACAGACCTGTCGCGGTTCATTCTCTAGGACCAGTCTCCTCCCCTTGGGAGCGGGCAACATGTTCACCTGTGGCGAAATGGAAGCAGCTTCGGCTGCTTTCATTGCGCCGGCCCCGGAAGCTCTCGACTCCTTTGGGCGCTCACCCTAATTTGCCCGGCGACAGGTAACAGCAGGTTGCGGCGGCGCGTGAAAAAGCTGGTCTTTCTTATTGTCGGTTTGGCTTTGAGCGTGGCGGCCATGCCCGCCGTCGCTGCGACCGTGGTGCCACCCGGCAACCAGAATATCGAACAGCCGCCGATTCCGGGCGCCTCCGCCCGGCGCACGCAGGCAACCAACACCACCTTCCAGGCGAAGTATCGCAAGGTCTATGCGCTGCTGCAGAACGACGGCGCGTTGAGGTCGAAGATTCGGGAGACCGCTTCCCGCTACGGCATCGATCCGATGCACATCGTCGGCGCAATCGTCGGCGAGCACACCTACAATGTCGATGCCTACGACCGGCTGCAGACTTACTATGTCAAGGCGATTTCGTACCTGTCGCGGCAACTGACTTTTTCCTATCAGGGCGAGGACATCACCCAATTTGTCCAGCGCCCTCAGTTTTCGAAATGCGCGGGCGAAGCCGACAGCTACGATCTCTGGGCCTGTCGCGAGCAGGTGTGGAACCGGTCCTTCCGCGGCAAGACGGTGGGCGGCGAGGCCTTTCCGAACAACCGCTTCGGCGCCGTGTTCTTCCAACCCTATTATGCCGGTCAGACTTTCGGGCTCGGACAGCTCAACCCGCTGACCGCCCTGCAGATGAGCGATATTGTGCACCGCGTTTCGGGCCTGCCGGAACTCGACGCCAGCGACCCGAACCAGGTCTACAAGACCATCATGGACCCCGACCTGACATTGAACTATGTCGCGGCGACGCTCAAGAAATCCATCGACGCCTATCGTCAGATCGCCGGCTACGACATTTCGCGCAATCCCGGCCTCACCGCCACTCTCTACAATGTCGGCAATCCCGAGCAGCGCGCCTATGCGCTGAAGGCGGAAAACGACCGCCGCCGCGCCGCTGACGAGCCGCCGAAAATGCCGGAGGAAAATTATTACGGCTGGCTGGTCAACGACAAGCTGCCGGAGCTGCAGGCGCTCTTCTAGAGCCGCGCTCTTCCAGCGCATCGCCGACCGGTAGCGACGGCTTGTCATCGCCGAAAACACATTGCTTGCCAGCTTGACGACGATTCCCTCTTTGGAATAAATGTTTCATCCAAATTCAGTTTTGGTTCTAACATTCTGAAATTCGGGCGGCTGGCATACGGCGCCGGGAGGAGACATATCATGACGGTTCGTTTCGGACTGCTCGGCGCGGGCCGTATCGGCAAGGTGCATGCGCGGGCCGTCGGCGCCAATACCAATGCGCGGCTGGTCGCGGTGGCGGATGCTTTCGAGAAAGCGGCCAGGGAAATCTCGACGCTCTACGGAGCCGAAGTGCGCAGCATCGAGGCCATCGAAAAGGCCGACGACATCGACGCGGTGGTGATCTGCACCCCCACCGATACCCATGCCGATCTGATCGAGCGCTTCGCCAAGGCCGGCAAGGCGATTTTCTGCGAGAAGCCGGTCGATCTCGACGTCAAGCGCGTCGAGAAGTGCCTAGCCGTCGTCGACAAGACAAAAGCGCAGCTCATGGTCGGCTTCAACCGACGCTTCGACCCGCATTTCATGGCCGTCAAGAAGGCGATTGACGACGGCGCCATCGGCAAGGTGGAGATGGTGACGATTACTTCGCGCGATCCCGGCGCGCCTCCGGTCGACTACATCAAGCGTTCCGGCGGCATCTTCCGCGACATGACCATCCACGATTTCGACATGGCGCGCTTCCTGCTCGGCGAAGAGCCGGTATCGGTTTCGGCACACGCCTCGGTGCTGGTCGACAGACAAATCGGCGAGGCCGGCGATTACGATTCGGTGAGCGTCATCCTCGAAACCGCGTCCGGCAAGCAGTGTGTCATCTCCAATTCACGCCGCGCCACCTATGGCTATGACCAGCGCATCGAGGTGCATGGCTCGAAGGGCATGGTCGCGGCCGAGAACCAGCGGCCCGTTTCCATCGAGGTCGCCAACGACAAGGGCTACACTCGTCCGCCGCTGCACGACTTCTTCATGACCCGCTACATCGATGCCTATGCCAACGAGATCGCCGCCTTCATCGACACGATGAGCCGCAAGGGCAAGGCTTCCCCCAGCGGCGCCGACGGGCTGGCGGCGCTGAAGCTTGCCGACGCCGCCCTGAAGTCGGTCAAGCAGGGCAAGACCATCCGCATTCAGGCCTGAGCCGACTAATTCGAAATCCAAGGATCAGCCATGTCCGACCTCACGACGCGCAACGCGAGCACCAAGGTCTTGATCACCGGCGGGGCGCAGGGTGTCGGCCTCGCCGTCGCCCGGCAGCTTGTCGACGAAGGCTGCCGTTCGCTGGTGCTGCTCGGACGCTCCGAGGAAAAGGGCCGTGTCGCCGTTGCCGAGCTGGAGAAGCGCGGCGCCGAGGCGATCTTCATCGCCGCCGATCTTGCCGATCCGAACCAATGTCTTAAGGCGGTCGAAGCCGGCATCAGCCGCTTCGGCAGCCTGAACGCGCTGGTGAACGCCGCCGCCTCGGCAGCGCGCGGTTCGCTGGTGGAGACCACGCCGCAGATGTTCGACGACATGTTCGACACCAATGTGCGCGGGCCGTTCTTCCTGATGCAGGGCCTGGTCAAGCACCTGCTGGAAACGAAGCAGCCCGGATCGATCGTCAACGTGTTGTCGGTCAACGTCCATGGCGGCCAGTCCTTCCTGTCGTCCTATTCGGCCAGCAAGGGCGCTCTGGCGACGCTGACCAAGAATGTCGCCAACGCCTATCGCCGCAACCGCATCCGCTGCAACGGCGTGCTGCCGGGGTGGATGGACACGCCCGGCGAAGCGCAGACGCAGGCGAAGTTCCACGGCGCCGGCGTGGACTGGCTGGAAAAGGCCGAGGCGGCGGCCCCGATGGGCCAGCTTGCCAAGACGCATGAGCTTGCAGGCCTGATCACCTATATGCTGTCGCCGCAGTCCGGCATCATGACCGGCGCGCTGGTGGACTACGACCAGCATGTCGCCGGCATCATCGGCGAGTAGCGACATCGGCGCGTGACAAACGCCCTGGCTTGGGCTATGAGGCCCGCATGATCCACCTGACCGCCACGTTCTGGTACTTTAGCTACGGCAGCTCGCTGGCGGCGGGAGGATTGCGCTCGATCTGAAGATTGCAGCATAAAAATCCGAACAGCCGCCAGACCTGGCGGCTTTTTTGTTTCAGCCGGCGGGTCTCCCAACCAGGAGCAGAAAGCCGTGTTGACCACCACAGACGACCTGCGGGTCACCCAACTCAAGGAACTGAGCACACCTGACCAGGTGATGCAGGAAATACCGCGCACATTGACGGCGACGCGCACCGTCACGGCGTCGCGCAACGCCATTCATTCGATACTGACGGGCGCCGACGACCGCCTGATTGTCATCGTCGGACCGTGTTCGATCCACGACCCGGCCGCCGCCGTGGACTATGCCAGCCGTCTGGCGGCGCTGCGCGAAAGTCTGTCGGACCGGCTGGAGATCGTGATGCGCGTCTATTTCGAGAAGCCGCGCACGACCGTCGGCTGGAAGGGCCTGATCAACGATCCCGATCTCAACGGCAGCTTCAACATCGATACGGGATTGAGGCTGGCGCGCATCGTGCTGGCTGCGGTCAACAATCTCGGCCTGCCGGCGGCGACCGAGTTCCTCGACATGACGACGCCGCAATATATCGCCGATCTCGTATCCTGGGGCGCCATCGGCGCGCGCACCACCGAGAGCCAGATCCATCGCGAACTGGCATCGGGCCTGTCCTGTCCGGTCGGCTTCAAGAACGGCACCGACGGCAATCTGCGCATCGCCGCCGATGCCGTAAAATCGGCGGCGCAGCCGCATCATTTCATGGCGGTGACGAAGGCAGGCCGCAGCGCCATCGCCGCAACCACCGGCAATGAAGACTGCCATGTCATCCTGCGCGGCGGCATGGCGCCCAACTACGATGCGGCGAGCGTCGACGCTGCCTGCACGGAACTGGCCCGCGCCGGCATCGCGCCGCGCCTGATGATCGACGTGAGCCATGCCAACAGCTTGAAGAAGCCGGAGAACCAGCCGTTCGTGGCCAGGGACGTCGCGGGTCAGGTCGCCGCCGGTGACGATCGCATCATCGGCGCCATGATCGAAAGCAATCTGGTGGCGGGACGGCAGGATGTCGTGCCGGGCAAGCCCCTCGTCTACGGGCAGAGCATCACCGACGGATGCATCGACTGGGCGACGACCGAGACGGTGCTGCAGGGGCTCGCGGACGCCGTCGAGCAGCGCCGGGCGGTGCGGCGCGCCATGGTCGCCGAGCGTTCGGGAGCGGCGTGAACACGAAACCGAGACGAACCAGGGAGCGGGCTTTCCGCTCCCACCGGCCGAGGATCAGCGTACCTCGACCCAGCGCTGCTCGTCGAAAGAGCGCGCCATGGCGTGGACCGTGCGCTCGATTTCCAGCCCTTCGTCGAAATCGATCAGACGGGCGCCACGGGCGCCGCGAATGGCGGCCAGCAGTTCGCGGCACTCGACGATCTTCAGGTCGTTGAAGCCGAGACCGTGGCCGGGAGCCGGCACGAAGTCGCCATAAGGAGCGTGCTGCGGACCGACGAGGATCGTGCGATAGCCCTGCTCGGTCGGACGATCCGAGGTGACGTAAAGCTGGAATTCGTTGAAGCGTTCCTGGTCGAACAGGATGGAGCCTTTCGACCCGAATATCTGGACCGCGATGCGGCCCTTGCGACCCCAGGCCGAGCGGTTTACCTGCAGCGTGCCGGATATGCCGTTTTCCAGCCGCATCAGCACGCTGGCGATATCGTGCGTCTCGACAGCCCGGCTCTTGCCGTCGGCGGTCCGGCGCTCGGCATAGGGCTTCGCCATGTCGCAGATGACCCGCTCCACCCGCCCGAACAGAACCGAGACGAGCGACAGCGGATGCACGGCGAAATCGTCGAGCGCACCGTAGCCGGAACTTTTCTCGTGCTTCCAGCCGAAGGGCGCGTCCGGATCGGCCATGAAATCCTCATCCATCTCGATGCGCAGATGGTTCAGGTCGCCAATCGCGCCTTCCGCCAGCAGTGTCCCGATGTGCCGGATCGCCGGACTCTGGATGTAGTTATAACCCAGTGCCGCTATTTTGCCGGATCGCCTGGCGGCTTCCGCCATGGCCTGCGCATCGGCAAAGGCCGGCGCCATCGGCTTTTCGCACCAGACATGCTTGCCGGCCGCCAGCGCGGCAATCGCCATCTCGGAATGAAACTGGTTCGGCGTGGTGATCGACACGACATCGACCCGCGGGTCGTTCACAACCGCGCGCCAGTCGCCGGATGCCTTCTCGAAGCCGAACTCCTCGCCCTTGCGTCTGGCCAATTCCGCGTTGGCTTCGCCAAGATGAACGAGCTTTGGCCTGTCGCGCTGCGGAAACACCGTACTGACAGCGCTCCAGGCAATCGCATGGCATTTGCCCATGAAACCTGTGCCGATGAGACCGACGCCTACCATGCCTGCATTCCTCTCAAAAGTTTGTGGATGACGTAGTCCGTTATTCGTGAAAATGGAATGGATGAATCATTCGCCATGACGGAAGCTGGCGGGCCGGCTATTGTGGTCTCCGGCCAATGACAGGATGCAAGATGGACGAAGTGCTGCCCCGCGATTTCGAGACGCTGCGCGCGGCCATCCTGGAGCGGCGGCAAAGCTTGCCTAAGCGGATCGCGCAGATCGCCGCCTACGCTCTCGACAATCCCGACGATGTTGCTTTCGGAACCGCCGCGAGCATCGCCACCTCCGCGGGCGTGCAACCGTCGACCCTGATTCGCTTTGCCCAGCAATTTGGCTTCGACGGCTTCACCAGCCTGCAATCGGTTTTCCGTGAGCGGCTGCGCGAGCGCAATTCCTCCTACGAGGAGCGGTTGAACGCCCTGCGCGCCAAGGCGGATTCCGGCACCGGCCACAGGGGCATTTTCGATGGCTTCGTCGCTGCGGCCACGACCTCCCTCGGCGACATCGCCCGCAGCATCGATGAAGAAGAGCTGGACCGGGCCGTCAAACTGCTGGCCAAGGCCGAGACCATCTACATTCTCGCCCGGCGGCGCTCCTATCCGGTGGCCACCTACCTCGCCTATGCGCTGAGCAAGCTGGACATACGTTGCCAGCTCGTCGAATCCGCGGCCGGGCTCAATGCCGAGATGATCGGCTTCGCCAAGCCGGGTGACGCAGCCTTAGCGATCAGCTTTTCGCCCTACGCGCCAGCGACCATCGAGGAGGCACGGGCGATTTCGGAACGTGGCGTACCGGTCGTGGCGATCACCGATTCGTCCTTCTCGCCGCTTGCCCAGTTCGCCACCGTCTGGTTCGAGGTCGCGGAAGCCGATTTCGCCGGCTTCCGGTCGCTGTCCGCAACCATCGCGCTGGCCATGGCATTGGCAGTCAGCGTCGCTGAATATCGGCGCGTCTCCGGCTAGATCGTGTTTGGGAATGTATATTCCATATTGACTGATTAATGGAATTAATATTTCGTATTGTCCAATCCACGCGGCCAGCCCGCGTCGCGCCAGCAGTCGATGGGAGGTCATGATGAACGAAGCGGTGGACGCCAAGGCGTCGCTGGACGTCATCACCATCGGCCGCGCTTCGGTCGATCTCTATGGCCAGCAGATCGGCTCGCGGCTGGAAGACATCGCCTCCTTCGCCAAGTCGGTCGGCGGTTGCCCTGCCAACATCGCCGTCGGCACGGCGCGGCTCGGCCTGCGCTCGGCCCTGCTGACGCGCGTCGGCGATGAGCAGATGGGCCGTTTTATCCGCGAGCAGCTGGTGCGCGAAGGCGTGTCGGTGGAGGCGCTGAAAACCGATCCCGAGCGGCTGACGGCATTGGTGCTCCTGTCGGTCGAGGACGAGGGCGTCTCGCCGATGATCTTCTACCGTTCCGACTGCGCCGACATGGCACTGGCGCCGGAGGATGTCGACGAGGCGTTCGTTTCCTCCGCGCGCGCCGTCGTGGTGACCGGCACGCATTTTTCGCGCGAGAACAGCGCGGCTGCCCAACGCAAGGCCATCCGCATCATGAAGGCCAAGGGCGGCAAGGTGGTGTTCGACATCGACTACCGGCCGAACCTCTGGGGCCTGGCAGGCCATGCCGAAGGCTTCGGGCGCTACGTGAAATCCGAACGCGTTTCCGCCGCGATGAAAACGGTGCTGCCGGACTGCGACCTGATCGTCGGTACCGAGGAAGAAGTGCTCATCGCCTCGGGCGAAAGCGATTTGCTCACCGCTTTGAAGACCATCCGGAAACTATCTCCTGCCACCATCGTGCTGAAGCGCGGCGCCCGAGGCTGCATCGTCTACGACGGCCCTATCCGCAACGATCTCGAAGCCGGCATCGTCGGCGAGGGTTTTGCCATTGAGGTCTACAATGTGCTTGGCGCCGGTGACGCGTTCATGTCCGGCTTCCTGCGCGGCTGGCTGGGCGGCGAGAACCTGGAGACCGCGGCGACCTGGGCGAATGCCTGCGGCGCCTTCGCCGTGTCGCGCCTGCTCTGCGCACCGGAATACCCGACCTTCGAGGAGCTGAATTATTTCCTCAAGCACGGCAGCCGCCACCATGCGCTGCGCAACGACGCGGACATAAACCACATCCACTGGGCGACGACGCGGCGGCGCGAAATCCCGTCGATGATGACCTTCGCCATCGACCATCGCTCGCAACTCGAAGCCATCGCCGAAAAGGCCGGGGCCGACCCTGCCCGCCTCAACGCCTTCAAGGTGCTGGCGGTGAAGGCGGCGGCCCAAGTCGCCAACGGCCGCGACGGCTACGGCATGCTGCTCGACGAGAAATACGGGCGCGAGGCGATGTTCGAGTTCGCCCGTCATCCTTTTACCTGGTTGGGCCGGCCGGTGGAGCTGCCGGGTTCGCGGCCGCTGCGCTTCGAATACGGCCAGGACATCGGCTCGCAACTGATCGACTGGCCGGTGACGCACTGCATCAAATGCCTGTGCTTCTATCATCCTGACGATCCCCAGGAACTAAAGGACGAACAGCAGCAGAAGCTGCTCGCCTTGTTCGAGGCTTCGCGCAAGGTCGGCCGTGAGTTGCTGGTCGAGATCATCGCCGGCAAGCATGGGACGCTGGAGGCCGACACGATTTCGCGGGCGTTGGACGAGCTTTATGCGCTCGGCATCAAGCCCGACTGGTGGAAGCTTGAGCCGCAGGCGTCGCGCGCCGCGTGGAAGAACATCGAAGCCACCATCGCCAGACACGACCCGCATTGCCGCGGCGTGGTGCTTCTCGGGCTCGAGGCTCCGCAGAAGGAGCTGGAAGCGGCTTTCGCCGCGACCGCCGATGTCGGCATCGTCAAGGGTTTCGCTGTCGGCCGCACCCTGTTCGCCGACGCTGCCGAACAGTGGCTTGCCGGGACGATGGACGACGAGCAGGCCATTGCCGACATGGCCGGCCGTTTCGAGAAATTGACCGAGGCCTGGCTTGCCGCGCGCAACCGCAAGGCGGCATAACTAGAAATGCTGTCCGCTTCTGTTTTTTCACCCCCACCCCTAACCCCTCCCCTCAAGGGGGAGGGGGGATGCGGAGGCGCCCACGCCAAGTCTCCCTCCCCTTTGAGGGGAGGGGTTAGGGGTGGGGGTATTGTCATCGACCCGATGCTGGGAGGCTCCTCGTGACCAACACCGTTCGCCTGACCATGGCGCAGGCGCTGACCCGCTTTCTCACGCGCCAGACGACCGAAATCGACGGCCGCAAACTGCCCATCTTCGGCGGTGTCTGGGCAATCTTCGGTCACGGCAATGTCGCCGGCATCGGCGAGGCGCTCTACGGCGTGCGCGACGAACTACCGACCTTCCGCGCCCATAACGAGCAGGCGATGGCGCATGCGGCCATCGCCTACGGCAAGGCGAATTTCCGCCGCCGCTTCATGGCCGCGACCAGTTCCATCGGCCCGGGCGCCGTCAACATGGTGACGGCGGCGGCGCTTGCCCATGTCAACCGGCTGCCGGTGCTGTTCCTGCCGGGCGACGTGTTCGCCAACCGCATCCCTGACCCGGTGCTGCAGCAGGCGGAGGATTTCGGCGACGGCACGGCAACCGTCAACGACTGCTTCCGGCCGGTATCGCGCTATTTCGACCGCATCACCCGGCCCGAGCAGATCATTCCGGCCCTCAACCGAGCCATGCAGGTGCTGACCGACCCGGCAGAATGCGGACCGGTGACGCTGTCGCTCTGCCAGGACGTACAGGCCGAAGCCTACGATTATCCCGCAAGCTTTTTCGGAGAACGCATCTGGACGCCGCGCCGGGCAAGGCCCGACAGACAGGAGCTGGCGGCAGCGGTGGCTGCGCTGAAAGCGGCTAGAAAACCGCTGATCGTTGCCGGCGGCGGGGTGCTCTATTCGCAGGCCTCGAAGGAACTGGACCGGTTCGCCAAGGCGACCGGCATTCCGGTCTGCGAGACCCAGGGCGGGAAATCGGCGCTGCCGGATATGCATGATCTCAACATGGCGGCGGTCGGCGTCACCGGCACGTCCGCCGCCAACCGTCTGGCCGAAGAAGCCGATCTGGTGCTGGCGGTCGGGACCCGTCTGCAGGATTTCACCACCGGCTCCTGGGCGCTGTTCAAGAATGCCGAAAAGACGATCGTCGGGCTGAACGTGCAACCCTTCGATGCCGGCAAGCATCGCGCCCTGTCGCTGGTGGCGGACGCACGGGAAGGTCTTGCCGAACTGGCCGAAGCGCTGAAAGGCTGGGCGGCGCCACCGGCGTGGACTGAAAGTGCGCGCGCCGGCAAGAAAGAATGGCAGGCCGAAGCGGCCAAGGTCACGGCGTCGACCAATGCAGCGTTCCCGTCTGACGCGCAGGTGATCGGCGCGGTGCAGCGCATCATGGGGTCCGACGCGACGGTGCTGCACGCCGCCGGTGGCCTTCCGGGCGAAATTCACAAGCTGTGGCAGGCGGGCGCTCCGGGCTCCTACCACGCCGAATATGGCTTCTCGACCATGGGCTACGAAATCGCCGGCGGGCTGGGGGCAAAAATGGCGAAGCCCGACCAGGAGGTCGTCGTCATGATCGGCGACGGCTCCTACCTGATGCTGAATTCGGAGATCGCCACCTCGGTCATGCTGGGGCTGAAGCTGACCATTGTGCTGCTCGACAATCGCGGTTTCGGCTGCATCAACCGGCTGCAGATGGCGACAGGCGGCGCCAACTTCAACAATCTTTTGAAGGATTCGCGGCACGTGGTTCTGCCGGATATCGACTTCGCCGCGCATGCGGCAAGCCTCGGCGCCATCTCGAAGAAAGTATCATCGATCCCGGAACTCGAAACGGAACTGGCTGCGGCGAAGACGAACGACCGCACCACGGTGATCGTCATCGACACCGACCCGCTGGTTTCGACCGAGGCCGGCGGCCATTGGTGGGACGTGGCGGTGCCGGAGGTGAGTGCACGCGCGCAAGTCAACGCCGCGCGCAAGGCTTACGAGCAGAAGCGGCGCACGCAGAGCGTAGGGGACTGATATCTTGAAAGCAAAACTGGGGATGTCCCCGATCGCGTGGTGGAACGACGATCTGGTCGAGTTGAGCGACGACGTCTCGCTCGAAGAATGCCTGCGGCAATCGCGCTCGGCCGGTTTCACCGGCATGGAGAAGGGCCGGCGCTTTCCCGACGATCCCGGCACCATGCTGCCCATTCTCAGACAGGCGGACGTGACACTGTGCGGCGGCTGGTTTTCCGGCACGCTGACGACAGAGGATATTTCGGCGAACAAGGACCGCATCCAGCCGATGATCGAGCTGTTCAAGGCGGTGGACGCGCCCTGCATCGTCTATGGCGAGGTGGGGTGCTCGATCCAGGGAGACCGCTCGAAGCCGCTGGCGACGAAGGCGGTGCTCTCCGGCGAGGAGATGAAGGCGTATGCCCGCAAGGTCACCGAATTCGGCGAATGGTGCGCCGACCAGGGCATGCCGCTGTCCTACCATCATCATATGGCGGCCGTGGTGCAGTTCGAGCATGAGCTGGATGCCTTCATGCGCCATTCGGGCCAAGGCATCCCCCTGCTGCTCGACGCCGGCCACCTGGCCTTTGCCGGCGGCGATGTGCTCGGCGTGATCGACAGGCACCATGCGCGCATCAACCATGTGCATGTAAAGGATATTCGCAAGCCGGTGATCGAAGGGCTCGACTGGGAAAAACAGTCCTTCCTCGATGCCGTGGCGCTCGGCGCCTTTACCGTTCCCGGCGACGGCTCGCTCGATTTCGGTGCGATCGTACGGAAATTCGCCGACCACGGCTATGAGGGCTGGTTCGTGGTCGAGGCCGAGCAGGACCCGAAGAAAAACCCACCGCTCAAAATGGCCGAGGTCGGCTACAAGGAATTGATGCGGGTTATGACGGCAGCCGGCTATACTGTCGAGACGCAGGGTTTTCCGGCGCGCTAGGTCGCGCAGGACCGCATCCACGAGAGGACGAAAATCATGTCGAACGGCAGCCAGCATCCTTTCCTGCGGCCCCTGTGGCGGCGCGTCGCGCTGGTGGCGGTGTGCTTCATCTGGGCAGGCGTGGAATTCTATGCCGGTTCGCCCAACTGGGGGACTATGGTGGCGGCGCTCGGCGTCTATGCCGCGTGGCAGTATCTTTATGCTTACAAGCCCGCTCCGGAGGCCCCTGCTGCGGACAAGGTGGACCAAACCGCCAAGGAATGATCGAGGATTGAATGCCGAATTTGCTTGTGAAGGCGCAAAAGGGCGAAGGCCGCATTGCGCACGTAACGCCGCAAAGCGCCGGCTGGACCTATGTCGGCTTCGACCTGCACCGGCTGAAAGCCGGGCAGACCGTTTCGATGGACACCGGCTCGCGCGAGGCCTGCCTGGTTTTCGTGACCGGCAAGGGCAAGGCGTCGGCCGGTGGGAAGGATCTGGGCGAGCTTGGCGAGCGCATGTCGCCTTTCGAAGGCAAGCCGTGGTCGGTCTATGTGCCGCAGGGTTCCAGCTGGTCGGTGACGGCGACGACGGACCTCGAACTGGCGGTGTGCACCGCTCCCGGCCTCGGCGGCGGGCTGTCCGCGCGGGTGATCGGGCCGGATTCGCTCGGCCAGGAAACACGCGGCAAGGGCACCAACACGCGCTACGTCACCAACATCCTGCCGGAAGGCGAGCCGGCAGATTCGCTGCTGGTGGTCGAGGTGATCACGCCTGGCGGCCATACGTCGAGCTATCCCCCGCACAAGCACGACCGGGACAACCTTCCGGCGGAATCCTATCTCGAGGAGACCTACTATCACCGCATCGATCCGCCACAGGGCTTCGCCTTCCAGCGCGTCTATACCGACGCCGACGCGCATGGCGCGCGTGAACTGGACGAGGTGATGGCGGTGGAGGACGGCGATGTCGTGCTGGTGCCCAAGGGTTATCATCCCTGCGCTGCCTGCCACGGCTACGACCTCTATTACCTTAACGTCATGGCTGGACCGAAGCGGACGTGGAAATTCCACAATGCGCCGGAGCACGAATGGCTGATGAAGGCGTGAATTCATCCTTCACTCGGCGTCATCCCGGCCAAGCCCGAGCGGAGCGAAGGGCGCGAGCCGGGACCCATTGGTCCGAACCGGCAAGCGCGGCCCAGTCCTTGTTTGGCGTTTTCAGGATCGATGGTGCGGCCCCTACCTCCCCCTTGTGGGGAGGCCCGCCGGATGGGGTGAATAGGAGTGAGACGTTCCGCACCCCCACCCCGGCTCGCAAACTCCGCTTCGCTTCGATCGCTCACCGACCCTCCCCACAAGGGGGAGGGTAAACGCGCGACGGCCTTCGGCCTGCCCCGCCCGGGATGACGGCCGAGTTTTCCAGCATTCAACCGGCGCCTATCCGCAGCATGTGGTTATCCCAGACATAGTCCGGTTCGGAAACGGAACGGACGCCGGATTCAGCGATGACGCCCATGCCGGTCGAAGCGATGAAGTCCATGCCGTCAGGTGCAAGGCCGCAAACCTCGACCATCTCATTCGACGCGACGATGCCGCCGGTCTTCGCATCCATCACGACGAAGACATTGCCCTGCGGCGACGACACGGCAACGGTTCCCGCCTTCGGATTTGCGGCGACCGAGCCGATATAGTTGCGGAAACCGTTCAGCACCTTTTCCGGCATGTCGACCAGCTTCAGTTCCTTGCCGCGTTCGGCGCGGCCGACCAGCAGGGGGCGCTCGGTCACCGGCCCGCGATGCTGGCAGCCGAACCACACGGCCCCTGACTCGTCCGTTGCCATGTGGCGGATCGAAAGCTTGTGCAGGTCGGGCGCGAGCTCGTGCTTCTCGATCAGGTCGCCGGTCAGGCGGTCGACCAGCACGTAGGACGGCTTCATCGTCGCCAGATTGAGTTCGGCGCGGTCGAAATCCGGATGGGTTTCGATGCCGCCATTGGCTATCGCCAGCGTCCTGCCATCGCCGAGCAGCAGGAGTTCGTGCGGGCCGACGCCATAGGTGGGGAGTTCGCCAACGCGCCGGAAACCGGAAGCGGCATCGTAGATCCCCACCATGCCGGCGGCGTTTTCGAAATCGTTTTCCGTCGCGTAGAGCAGCTTGCCGTCATTGGAAAAAACGCCATGGCCGAAAAAGTGGCGGCCGGCCACGCTGGCTATGGTCTGCGGCTTTTCGCGCCCGCTGTGATCGAACACCACGGCAAAAGTACCTGGCTGGCGGGCGAAGACGACCGAGCGTTTCGAGACCGGGTCGAACGTGACATCGTGACCCCTGTCGGGCAGATCGACCGTATGCAGCACCTTGCCGGCTTCCGAGAGCACCGCGGCGCCGTAGCTGCCGTCATGGCGCATGAAGGCCGTGGCGAAGACGGCGTCGGCATCCAACGTAGCCGCCCAGGCGGACGGGGCCGTGGCGGCCATGAAGCCGGCGCCGGCGGCCTTGAGAAAATCGCGGCGGTCGATCAGCGGGGTGCGCATCGCGTCCTCAATCTCCATCCAGCGAGGAGAAGCCGGCGCTCAGGCCAAACTCGCCCGACAGCCGCACCCCGAACAGGTTGGACAGGCTGCTGGTGACGAGCGAGAAATGCTCGAGTTTTGCTCGCCTGGCGGGGTCGGCCAGCACTTCGTCAATCGGCCCCGAAGCCGCCTTGCCGTCGGCCGCGCCATTGGCAAGCTGGATGTGGATCGACTCGGCGACCCAGCGCGCTTCGGGGTTCAGCGCACCGGCGATATGCGATGCCTGGAACAGCCGGTCCATGCCGTCGAGATTGGCGCCCAGGGCAGCACCGGTGAGGCCGGAGCGCCAGAACACTGCGCTCTTCGGCTTGTCGGCATCGGGATTGGCGCCGAGGAATGCCTTGACGCGCTGGTCGCGCACGAGTTCGAGCCCGTCGATGAACACGCCGACGAGCTCGGTGATCGACTCGGTGCCATTGCGATAGACCGGATTGTCCGGGCCTGGGTTGGCCCACAGTGCCGCAAAGCCGTCAGGCTTGGCCCATGCCTCGGTGACCGAGGCCGAAATCGCCTCGATGTTGCCAGCAATGGCGGCTGCATAGGAACAGCGGTAAGGGTCACCCTTGTCCGCCAGCCCCTCGGCGCCGGTGCCGTAGAGCACAAATTCGAGCGCGCCCAGACCTTGCATGGCGACGCTCTTGCCCGCCAATGTTTTCGGGTCGGCGGCTGTCGAGTCCTTGCGCGCCAGCGCCGCCTGCACCTGCTTGAGACCGATGCTCTTGCGGTCCGGCCAGTAGAGCATCCGCTCAAGCCGGTTGTCCTCGGTGATCGGACCGAAGCGGACGATTTCGACGGACGACCAGGCTTCGATCAGGGCGGCGAAATCCCGCCGTGCATCGTCCAGGGCCTGCTGGCTCGGCGCGCCGCAGAGGGCTTCGATACCTGTTTTTGCCTCGCCCGCCTTTTCGGCCAGCATCGCGTAGGCCGGACGGACAAAGCCGTCGATCGCCTGACTGACGATGGCCGACGCGTCGGCGGCGGTGGCCGAGGCTGGGACGGACGGGACAGTCATTGCCAAAAACGCCGCTGCTACAAGCTTTCGACCGGTACCCCCACCCCTCACCCCTCCCCGCAAGGGGGAGGGGGACTTGGCGGGCGGCAGCTCCCCCTCCCCCTTGCGGGGAGGGGTGAGGGGT
>CBFGLW010000031.1:0-32111 GCA_965649745.1 uncultured Mesorhizobium sp.
GGGATGTCGCCGGCGCCGAGGATGCGCTGGCGGACGCCTTCGCGGCGGCGCTCGAACGATGGCCGGTGACCGGCGTACCTGACCGGCCCGAGGCGTGGCTCATGACGGTGGCGAGGCGGCGCGGCATCGACGCGGCCAGACGGCGCAGAACCGGCAGCGACGCGCAATCCCACCTGATGCTGCTGGCCGAGGAGATCGATGCCATGCAGGATGGCGGCGATATTCCCGACGAGCGGCTGCGGCTGATGTTCGCCTGCGCGCATCCGGCCATCGATCCCGGCATCCGCGCGCCGCTGATTTTGCAGACGATCCTGGGTTTCGACGCGGCAACAATCGCATCGGCTTTCCTCATCTCTCCGGCAACGATGGGCCAGCGGCTGGTGCGCGCCAAAAACCGCATCCGCGAGGCCGGGATTCCCTTCCGCATTCCGGAACGGGCGGAGATCGGTGAGCGTCTGGACGCCGTGCTGGAAGCGATTTACGCGACCTTCGCCGAGGGCTGGTCCGATCCCGCGGGCACCGATGCGCGCCGACGCAACCTTGCCGCCGAAGGCATCTGGCTAGGACGGCTGGTCGCCGGGCTGATGCCTGCGGAGCCGGAGGCGCTCGGGATGCTGGCGCTGATGCTGTTCGCCGATGCCCGGCGCAGTGCGCGTCGTGACGGCGAAGGCCAATATGTGCCGCTGAGCGAACAGGATACGGCGCGCTGGAACGCAGCGCTGATCGACGAGGCGGAGAGCCTGCTACGGCGCGCGAATGGCATGGAAGGCACCGGCCGTTATCAATTGGAAGCGGCCGTACAATCCGCCCACACGGCGCGGCGGCTAAACGGCAGGACGGACTGGCCGGCCATCCGCGATCTCTATGGCGCGCTGGCGACGCTCACCGGCTCGCCGGTAGCGGCGATCAACCGTGCGGTGGCGATGGCTGAGACCGAAGGCGCATCGGCCGGACTGCAGGCGCTTGAGACGCTCGGCGGGGACAGCCGGCTTGGAGGCTATCAGCCCTATTGGGCGGCGCTTGCGGGCTTGCTTGCACGGCTCGGACGCAATTCTGAGGCGGCGCAGGCCTACGACCAGGCCATCGGGCTGGAGCGCGATCCAGCGGTGCGGCAGTTTCTCCAAAAACAAAAGGCGGCGCTGGGCGCCGCTTTTTGATCGTTTGCCTGAACGGATTCCGGCTGACGTCAAACGCCAAGACCGTCGAACAGGATCGTCGACAGATAACGCTCGGCGAAGGACGGGATGACGACGACAAGGTTCTTGCCGGCGTTTTCCGGCCGCGAGCCGACCACGACAGCGGCCTGCAATGCCGCGCCCGACGAAATGCCGACGGGCACGCCCTCCAACTTGGCGACGAGGCGCGCATTGGCGACCGCGTCCTCGTTCGACACCCGCACGACCTCGTCGTATATCGAGGTGTCGAGGATTTTCGGGGCGAAACCGGCACCGATGCCCTGTATCTTGTGCGGGCCGGGCTGGCCGCCCGAGAGCACCGCCGAGGCCTCTGGCTCCACGGCCACGACCTGCACCGAAGGCTTGCGCTTCTTGATGACCTGGCCGACGCCGGTAATGGTACCGCCGGTGCCGATGCCTGCGACGAAAATGTCGATGCCGCCCTTTGTATCGTTCCAGATCTCCTCAGCGGTGGTGGTGCGATGGATTTCCGGATTGGCGGGGTTCTCGAACTGCTGCGGGATGATGGCGTCGGGCAGGGTTTCCGCCAGTTCCTCGGCCTTGGCGATCGCGCCCTTCATGCCCTTCGGACCTTCGGTCAGAACCAGTTCGGCGCCAAGGAGGACAAGCATCTTGCGGCGCTCGACCGACATGGTCTCAGGCATGGTGAGGATCAGCTTGTAGCCTTTGGCGGCGGCCGCGAAAGCAAGCGCGATGCCGGTGTTGCCGGAGGTCGGCTCGATGAGCGTGGTTTTGCCCGGTGCGATCCTGCCCTGCGCCTCGAGGGATTCGATCATCGCCACGCCGATGCGGTCCTTGACCGAGGCGATCGGATTGAAGAATTCCAGCTTGGCGATCAGATTGGCGACGACGCCCTTCTCCCTGGCGAACTTGTCGAGACGGACCAGCGGCGTGTCGCCGATGGTTTGCGTGATCGAATCGTAGATGCGGCCGCGGCCAGGCACGTGTGTCGAGGTGACGGGCTTGTTCATTGTTGTTGCTCCCAGATTGCTGCGGCGGAAAGGCGTTTCCAGCCGACGAATGTAGGCTCTGCCCCGACGATATCCGAGTGGGCGACGTGCTTAAAACCCCTATTCATCGGAATAGGATTTTCTTTTTCGGCCGATTTTTGAAATCCTAGTCGCAATAATCGCTGGTGGCGAGCCGCTATCGCCACTGCCGCGCCCATCAGTTCGCTTCGCTCCTGTTTGGCCGGGATGACGAGCGAGTTATCCGCCATACCGCACCCGCCAGATCGTGCCCGATCCGTCCTCGGTCACGATGAGCGAGCCATCGCTGGCAGTCGTCACGCCGACGGGGCGGCCCCAGACCTCGGTGTCCGACAGAACGAAGCCGGTCATGAAATCCTCGTATTCGCCGGTCGGCTTGCCGTCCGCGAACTTGAGCCGCACGACCTTGTAGCCGGTTCGGGCACCGCGGTTCCAGGAGCCGTGCATGGTCACGAAGGCATCGCCGTGATAGTCGGCGGGAAACTGGTCGCCTTCATAAAAGACGATATTCAACGGCGCGGAATGCGCCTGCATCAGCACGTCCGGCACGGTCACCTTGCCGGCGAGGTCGGGCCGCGCGCCGGCGTGTCTCGGGTCCTCATTGTCGCCGATATAGTACCAGGGCCAGCCATAGAAAGCGCCGTCCTTGACTGTCGTGGCATATTCGAACGGCACATTGTCGCCGAGCTGGTCGCGCTCGTTGACGACGCACCAGAGCGCCTGCGTGGCCGGCTGGACGGTCATGCCGGAGCAGTTGCGCAGGCCGGTGGCGACGATGCGCCGGTTCTTGCCGTCCGGATCGAAGGCCAGCACATTGGCGCGCCCTTCCTCCTCGCCCCAGGCATAGCCCAGCGGCTGGGAAGCGGCCCAGGCCTGGATGCCACCCTCCGGCACGTCGCCCATGCCCTGGCCGACATTGGAATCCGACCCGACGGAAACATAGAGCGTCTCGCCATCGGCCGAAAAGGCGATGTCGCGCGTCCAGTGGCCGCCGGAGGGAATGTCCGAGACGACCGTCTCGGCCTCTCCCGTCGCCTGCATGTCGCCCTCCTTGTAGGCGTAGCGCACGACGCGGTCCGGGCTGGCGACATAGAGCCATTGCGGCCTGTCGGCGGGGTAGAAGGCGATCCCGTAAGGCTGGGAGAGGCCATCGACGAAGACGCTATTATCGGCAGGCTTGCGATCGTCGCCGAGACGATAGACGAGCACGCGTCCGGCGCGGGAATCGGCAACGAACAGGTCGCCGTTCGGCGCGGTCCGCACGACCCGCGGGCTGCGCAGGCCCGACGCGATCATCTCGGCGGTGAAGCCCTGCGGCACATCCGGCCTGGCGTCGACCGGCATATGTGCGCGGTCGGCACTGTTGGAGGAGGCCTCTTCCGGGGATGGCTTCTGCAGGTCCTGCGGTGTGATCAGGCGGCGGACACCGGGCTTGTCGGCTTTCCAGTCGCCGAACGCCGCTTCGCCTTTCAGCACATCTGTCTGCTGTGCCGACGCGGCATTCGTCAGCAAGGCGATCACCGATAGGGCTGCGAATACGACAAGCTTCATTGTTCCCTCCAAAGGCCTATTCGGCGACGAACGGCGTCCGGAGGCAACCGTTCCCGGCAACACAAGGACGTGAAAAGCGCGTGAGGGGAAGTTGCGGACCAGCTAGCCCAGATCGCTGTCGAGGCGCTTTTCCAGTTCCACCAGATCGGCGGGCAAAGGCATGCCCATGGCGCGCAGCTCGTTCAGCTTCTCGCGCACCTGCTCGCGGATTTCCTGCGCGTCCTGCGGCTGGTTGACCATCTCCGCCAGCAGGATGTCGATTTCAGCCTTGAGGGATTCGAACGCCATATGTCTCTCCCGGTCCAGAGCTTCAACGCAGCATGCGCGAGATCAGTTGCGCGGTGTAGTCGACCATCGGCACGATGCGGGCGTAGTTCAGCCTGGTCGGGCCGATGACGCCAAGCGCGCCGATGACACGGGCGTCCTTGTCACGATAAGGCGCGACGACCAACGACGAGCCCGACAGCGAGAACAGCTTGTTCTCCGAGCCGATGAAGATGCGCACGCCCGACCCCTGCTCGGCTAGATCGAGCAGCTGGATCAGGCCGTCCTGCGTTTCCAGGTCCTCGAACAGATGCCGCAGCAGCTCGATATCCGCCTGCGCGGTGACGTTCTCCAGAAGGTTGGCGCGGCCGCGCACGATGAGGCGCGCCGGCAGGCCGCTGTCGGCGCCGGCCCAGACGGCGAGACCCTTTTCCACCAGTTCCTGCGAAAGCGTGTCGAGCGCGGCGCGGGTTTCGTCGTTGAGCCGGGCGATCTCAGCCCGCGCCTCGGAAAGGGTGCGGCCGCGTATATGGGCGTTGAGGAAATTCGAGGCTTCGTGAAGCTGCGAAACGGTGATGCCGGCGGGAAGATCGACGACGCGGTTCTCGACATCGCCCGCCTGGGAGACCAGAACGGCGAGCGCCTTGCGCGGTTCGAGCTGGATGAACTCGATATGCTTGAGCGAGACTTCGTTCTTGGAAGCCAGCACCAGCCCGGCGCCGCGCGACAGGCCGGACAGCATCTGGCTCGCCTCGGTCAGCATGTGCTCCAGCGTGGCGCCCTCGCCCGACGCCTTCATCTGCGCCTCGATGGAACGGCGTTCGCCATCGGTCAGGTCGCCAAGCTCCATGAAAGCGTCGACGAAAAAGCGCAGGCCGGCCTGCGTGGGAAGGCGGCCGGCGGACACATGCGGGGCGTAGATGAGGCCGAGATGCTCCAGATCGCTCATCACGTTGCGGATGGTGGCGGGCGAGAGCGAGGACGGCAGGATGCGCGACAGGGAACGCGAGCCGACCGGCTCGCCGTCGCGCAAATAGGAATCGACGATGCGCCGGAAAATATCGCGCGAGCGCATATCCAGTGTTTGCAGCGTCGGGTCGGCTATGGGTTTTGTCATCCGTTTCAGAACTCCGGCCCAAGGATATAGACTTGGGAGCGGCGCGCGCAAGCAGGGCGTTTTCCTTTGCGCAGCGCCGGTCATGCGTCTAAAACCCCGCGACGAATCCAGAAAAGAAAGAAACTCATGCGCCCTTCCAAACGCCAGAACGACGAAATGCGCGCCATCTCCTTCGAGCGCGGCGTTTCCAAGCACGCGGAGGGCTCGTGCCTGGTCAAGTTCGGCGACACGCATGTGCTGTGCACGGCAAGCCTCGAGGAAAAGGTGCCGGGCTGGATGCGCAATTCCGGCAAGGGGTGGGTGACGGCCGAATACGGAATGCTGCCGCGCTCGACCGGCGACCGCATGCGTCGCGAGGCCTCCGCCGGCAAGCAGGGCGGCCGCACGCTGGAAATCCAGCGGCTGATCGGCCGTTCGCTGCGCGCCGTGGTCGACCTGCAGGCGCTGGGCGAACAGCAGATCACCGTCGACTGCGACGTCATCCAGGCCGATGGCGGCACCCGCACCGCCTCCATCACCGGCGGCTGGGTGGCTCTCTACGACTGCCTGCGCTGGATGGAGGCGCGGCAGATGGCGAGCGTCTCCAAGGTATTGAAGGACCATGTGGCGGCGATCTCCTGCGGCATTCATAATGGCGAGCCGGTCATCGATCTCGACTATCTGGAGGATTCCTCGGCCGGCACCGACGCCAATTTCGTCATGACCGGCAAGGGCGGCATCGTCGAAATCCAGGGTACGGCCGAGGGCGAACCTTTCTCGGAAGAGCAGTTCGTGGCGCTGATGGCGCTGGCGAAGAAGGGTATTTCGCGGCTGGTCAGCCTGCAGCAGGTGGCGGTGGGGTAGCAATGGGTAGCTGGATGCCCCCTCCGGCCCTTCGGGCCACCTCCCCCGTTCACGGGGGAGGATTTAAGGCGTGCCGGCTTCACCGCCGCAGATCCTCCCTTGCGAAGCGGGGGAGGTGGCCCGAAGGGCCGGAGGGGGCATATTTCTCCTCTACGAAGCGGGAAGCTGCCGAAGACGGTGGAGGAGGCGTATGACAATGCAACCTTCCGCCATCCTCGAATCCGCGCTCTACGTCACCGACCTGGCGGCGGCAGAAGCCTTTTATGGCGAAGTTCTTGGGCTGGAACGCATCTCCGGCGCGGAAGGCAGGCACGTATTCTTCCGCTGTGGCGACGGCGTGCTTCTGCTCTTCAATGCCGACGCGACGCGCCAGCAGCCTGAGCCCGGCGCCAGGCTCCCGGTGCCGCCGCACGGAACGGTCGGGCAAGGCCATCTGTGTTTTGCCGCGAGCGCGGACGAGATCGAGCGCTGGAAGGCGCATCTGACCGGAAAGGGCGTGGCTATCGAAGCCGATTTCCATTGGCCGCCCAAGCCGGGGCAGGACAGAGGCGGACGCTCGATCTATTTCCGCGACCCTTCCGGCAATTCGCTGGAATTTACCGAACCGAAAATCTGGGGCCTCTGATGGATCTGCTCGCCGGAAAGAAGATCGTCGTCGCCAGCCACAACGAGGGCAAGTTGCGCGAATTCGCCGACCTGATGGGACCGTTCGGCTTCGAGGCCAAGTCGGCAAAGGAATACGGCCTGCCCGAGCCTGACGAGACCGGCACGACATTCGAGGAAAACGCCTACATCAAGGCTTTCGCCGCGGCGCAGGCGACTGGTCTGCCGGCGATGTCGGACGATTCCGGCCTGTGCGTCGATGCGCTGCAGGGCGCGCCGGGCGTCTATACCGCCGACTGGGCCGAAAAGCCGGAAGGCGGGCGCGATTTCGACATGGCCATGCAACGCACGGAAGTGGCCATGCAGGAGGTCGGCGCCACCGAGCCGGCGCAGCGCACCGGGCGTTTCGTCGCCGTCATCTGCCTTGCCTTCCCGGACGGCCGGGCCGAATATTACCGCGGCGAGGCTGAAGGCACGCTGGTATGGCCGCCGCGCGGCGATCTCGGTTTCGGCTTCGACCCAGTATTCCTGCCCAACGGCCACGACAAGACGTTCGGCGAAATGAACGCCGAGGAGAAGCACGGCTGGAAACCGGGCCAGCCGACAGCGCTGTCGCACCGGGCGCGGGCGTTCCAGAAATTCGCCGAGGCGCGGCTAGGGTCGGCCTGAATCATGTACTCACAGACGATCCTTACCCCCACCCCTAACCCCTCCCCTCAAAGGGGAGGGGTTAGGGGTGGGGGTATTTTCCATCGGGCAGGTACCCAAGCAGAGAAAGAGCCGCGCCTTAGTCTGGATTACAGGTCATGATCCTCGACCGCAGCCCCGGCTTCGGCATCTATGTCCACTGGCCGTTCTGCGCGGCCAAGTGCCCGTATTGCGACTTCAACAGTCATGTGCGGCACCAGCCGGTGGACCAGGAGCGCTTCGCCCGCGCCTTCGCCACGGAACTTGCGACGATGCGCGAGCGCACCGGACCGCGCGAGGTGACCTCGATCTTCCTCGGCGGCGGCACGCCTTCGCTGATGAAGCCCGAAACCGTCGGCGTCGTGCTCGACGCCGTGGCGGCGAACTGGACGATGCCGGCCAATATCGAAGTGACGCTGGAAGCCAATCCCTCCTCGGTCGAGGCCGAACGCTTCCGCGGCTATCGCGCGGCGGGCGTCAACCGCGTCTCGCTCGGCGTGCAGGCGCTGAACGACCGCGACCTGAAATTCCTCGGACGGCTGCACAATGTCGCCGAAGCGCTGCATGCCATCGGGCTGGCGCGCGAAATCTTCCCGCGCCTCTCCTTCGACCTGATCTACGCGCGCCCCGGCCAGACGCCGGAGGCGTGGGAAGCCGAGCTGGAAGAAGCCATCGGCCACGCCGCCGACCATCTGTCGCTCTATCAGCTGACCATCGAGGAAGGCACACCCTTCCATGCGCTGCATGCGGCAAAGAAGTTCCAGATTCCCGACAACGACCACGCCGCCGACCTCTATGCACTGACGCAGGACGTTACCGCCGCGCGCGGCTTGCCAGCCTATGAAATTTCCAACCACGCGCGGCCTGGTGCCGAGAGCCGGCACAACCTGACTTACTGGCGTTACGGCGAATATGTCGGCGTCGGCCCCGGCGCGCATGGCCGCTTCGTCGAAAACGGCCGCCGCATCGTCACCATTACCGAACGAATGCCGGAAAACTGGCTAACGCTGGTCGAGGCCAAAGGCCACGGCGTGACAGGCGGCGAGGTGCTGACGCGCGCCGACGAGGCGGACGAATTCCTGCTGATGGGCCTTCGGCTGGCGGAAGGGATCGACCTGTCCCGCTACGAGCACTATGCCGGTCGCGGGCTGTCCTCCCGGCATATGTCGATCCTGCAGGAGGAAGGACTGGTCGCGCCTATCGGAAATTCACGCCTGCGGGCGACGCCGGCAGGCATGATCGTTCTGGATGCGGTGGTGGCGGATCTGGCGCGCTGACCGCCTAACGCTTTGGCCGGAGCACGGCAACGCGCTTGCCGATCGACAACGGTTTTGCCGCCGGAGCGATGCGGGGCGCTTTCGCCGCCTTAGGCTCTGCCGGCTTGGCGTCCGGCTTCACCGGCTCAGCGCGGCAGCCGGCGAAATATGGCTCGAAACCATCCTGGATGATCAGGTTACCCATGGTGTTCCTCCCGGTCGCACAGCACAACCGGCAGCTACGGGTTTTGTTCCTGCGGTCATGAGGAATCGCATTCACATCTTCGCGGTTTTGCAACGCGTCGCGATCCATGCGACAGAACCGGCATGGAGGCGCGGGTGAGCGGCGACAGACGAAGCTATGTGATCGGCCAAACCGAGATGACGGCGCGGCCGCTTGAGGCCGCGCTGTATCTCGTGGCGACGCCAATCGGCAATCTGGCAGACATCACGCTGCGCGCGCTGGAAACCCTGGCCGCCGCGGACATCCTCGCCTGCGAGGACACGCGGGTTTCGCGCGTGCTTCTGGAGCGCTACGGCATCCGCCGCCGCGCCACCGCCTATCACGAGCACAATGCGGCCGAAGCCGGACCGAAACTCATCGCGGCGCTGAAGGCGGGGCAGAGCGTGGCGCTGATTTCGGACGCTGGTACCCCGCTGGTCTCCGATCCGGGTTACCGGCTCGTCGGCGAAGCGGTGGAGCGCGGCATCAAGGTGGTGCCGGTGCCGGGGCCTTCGGCGGCGCTGGCGGCGCTGACAGCTTCCGGCCTGCCCTCGGACACCTTCCTGTTCGCCGGCTTTCTTCCAACCAAGGCGGGGCAGCGGGAGACGCGGTTGCTGGAGCTCAAGGCGGTTCCGGCGACGCTGATCTTCTTCGAATCGCCGCGCCGGCTGGCCGAGACGCTCGACGCTATGGCCGGGACGCTCGGCGGCGAGCGGCACGCCGCCGTCGGGCGCGAACTGACCAAGACTTTCGAGGAGGTGCGCCGGGGCACGCTCGCCGAACTTGCGGTGCACTATGCCGCCGCCGACACGCCGAAGGGCGAGATCGTCATCTGCGTCGGCCCCGCCGCCGAAAAAGCCGACAGGCCAGCCGACATCGACCGGCTGCTGCTGTCGCTGGCGGCGGAGATGCCGGCGTCCAAGGCCGCATCCGAGGCAGCGAAGATGACCGGCGGGCAGAAGCAGGCGTTATACAGGCGGCTGCTGGAACTGCGGAATGCAGGCGGAGATGGCTGAGGCGTTTACCCGCCAGCGGCGAAAATCCTACCGGCGCGGCCATCGCGGCGAGTGGCTGGCGGCGGCGGCGTTGATGCTGAAGGGCTACCGTATCCTTGCCCGGCGCTACCGCACCAAGCTGGGAGAAATCGACCTGATCGCGCGGCGCGGCGATCTTGTGCTGATCGTCGAGGTCAAGGCACGCCGCACGCTGCTCGAAGCCATGGAGGCGTTGGCGCGTTCGTCCGAAAAGCGCATCGAGGGCGCAGCCGACCTTTGGCTTTCCCGCCAGCCGGACTACGGGCGGCTCTCGGTACGTTTCGACATGGTAGCGGTGCTGCCATGGCGCTGGCCGGTCCATGTCGAGAATGCTTTCCAGGGGCGGAGATGACAGAAGCTGCCGCCCCGGCAGGATGGCGAACGTAGCGAGCCAGAGAAGGGATTTTGTATTCGATCTGTACCCCCACCCTAACCCCTCTCCGCAAAGGGGAGGGGAATTTGGCACGCGGCAGCTCCCCCTCCCCTTGCGGGGAGCGGTTAGGGCTGGGGGTATTTTCATATGTGATTGGCGCGCGTCAACGCCGGCTCACCTGCATGGGCAGGCCACCCTGGGGCTGCGTCGTCAGTTTCTGCACCGGCCAGGGTTTGGTTTCGGGCGTCGTATCGAAGCGGAAACGCGACATCATGATCGCCAGCGCGATGACCGCCTCCTGCATGGCGAAGGATGCGCCGATGCAGACGCGCGGGCCGGCGCCGAAGGGCAGGTACTGGTAGCGGTCGATCTTCTCGCGGTTGCCGGGATGGAAGCGCGCCGGCATGAAGGCGTCGGGCTGGTCCCAGAGCTTGCGGTGGCGATGTACCGTCCATGGCATGATGAGGACGGCGGCGCGCGGCGGTATATGGAGGTCCTTGTAGGTGTCGGCCTCGACCGGCTCGCGGTTGATGGACGGCGCCGGCGGGTAGAGCCGCATGGCCTCCTCGAAGGCAGCGCGGGTGAAGGGCATGGCGTCCAGCCATTTGGTCGGGTCGGGCTCGCGCGCCAGAACCGCGTCGATCTCCTGCTCGACCAGCTGGCGTTCCCATGGCGCTTCGGCAAGGCAATAAAGCGTCCAGCCGAGCGCGCGGGCCGTGGTTTCGTGGCCGGCGCCGATGAAGGTGATGATGTTGTCCTCGACCTCGGCGCGGCTGAGGCCCTCCGGGCCTTCGGCCGCCAGGAGCAGGGTGAGAAAGTCCTGCGGCGCGCTGGCGGGATCGCGCCTGATCTTTTCCTCGCGCATCGTTACCGTGTCGGTGACGATCTTGCGGAAATAGGCCATCGTCTTGCGCCCGCGGATATGCGTCAGGCGCGGCAGCCAGTCCGGCGCGCGCATCAGGTCGAGCGGATCGGCGCGGCCCATCGTGGCGAACAGACGGTCGAGCTCCTTGGCGAAATCGCCTGGGTCGCCCGCGATCTCGCCGGAGAACAGCGTCTCGGCCAGAATGTCGTAGGTCAACAGCGTCATGTCGTGGGCGAGGTCGGTACGATCCGTCGTCTCGTAGCGCTCGACAAAGGCGCGCGTCCGCCTCAGCATCGGCTCTGCGAAACCGAAGATGTTGCGCGGCGTGAATACCGGCGCCATGACCTTGCGGGAACGCTTCCAGACATCGCCCTCGGCGGTCAGCAGCCCGTCGCGCAGGATCGGGCGCAAGGTCCGCTGGCGGATGTCCTGCATTCTGTAGTTCTTGACGTTGTCGAGAAGCACGTGGCGGATGAGACCTGGGTCATTGACGATGACGATCGGGCCGCGGATGCCTTTTCCGGAAATCCAAGGTTCGTTGTAGGAGGGCTCGGCCCACAGTTCGAGCGGATTGCGCTTGACGATGCGGAACATCTCCAGCGGCTTGGGCGGTTTCTTTCGCGGCACTGGCGCTGGCGGCACAAAAGGCCGTATCTGTGTGTCCATTACTTTCCTCCGACGAGGCAGTTTATAGACGGCTTATTTAGCCGTCCATAATGTATCGGCCAGGATCGAGCGGACCGTGCACCGACGGAAAACAGTACGTTCACCGGAAAGTTCCGGTTTCCTCGGCGTGCCTTCTTGCCGCAGTGCAGCATATATCCTACCTCCGGTTCCTATTGGATACTTGGGTACCACAGGAGCCTGTCTTGAAGCATCGTCTCAACATCATTGTCGGCAGTACGCGTCCGGGCCGAGTGGGCCCGGTTTTCGCGAAGTGGCTTGGGAGTCATGCGCAAGAACACGGCAAATTCGAACCGGTCGTCACCGACATCGCCGCCTTCGACCTGCCGGTTCTCGACGAGCCGCACCACCCACGGCTGCAGAAATACGAGAAAGCGCACACCAAAGCCTGGGCGAAGACCATCGACGAGGCCGACGCCTTCGTCTTCGTGACGCCGGAGTACAACTATTTCGCGCCTCCTGCCCTCGTTAACGCCATCGACTACCTGGCCAAGGAATGGAATTACAAGCCAGCCGGCCTGTTCAGCTATGGCGGCGTTTCGGGCGGATTGCGCGCTGCGCAGTCGCTCAAGCAGCTTTTGACCACCGTCAAGGTGATGCCGCTGCCCGAAGCCGTGGCGCTGCCGATGTTCAGCACCCATATCGACGAGAACGGCCAGTTCAGGGCCAACGAGATGGTCACGTCCGGCGCAACGGCTATGCTCGACGAGCTGCACCGCTGGAGCGAGGCGCTCAAGCCGATGCGAGCCGGCTGAAACCGGAGGCGAGGCGGCACCCCGGTTCGCACCGCTAAATCCGCCTGAAACCTTTAAAAAATGCCGTAGAGAGCCTATATTCGGGGTACTCTGCGGCGTTCGATTCGGTGTGCGATCGGGGCGCCTTTCTTCGTCACATTTACGAAAGCATTGCATGAGCGACGAGACCGAAAACGGCAACGGCGAGGCGGCCGAATACGGTGCCGATTCCATCAAGGTTTTGAAGGGGTTGGATGCTGTCCGCAAGCGGCCTGGCATGTATATCGGCGACACCGACGACGGCTCGGGCCTGCACCACATGGTCTACGAGGTAGTGGACAACGCCATCGACGAGGCCCTCGCCGGCCACGCCGACCTGGTGACCGTCACGCTCAATCCGGACGGCTCGTGCACGGTCATCGACAACGGGCGCGGAATCCCGACCGATATCCACACCGGCGAGGGCATCTCGGCGGCTGAAGTCATCATGACGCAGCTCCATGCCGGCGGCAAATTCGACCAGAATTCCTACAAGGTTTCCGGCGGCCTGCACGGCGTCGGCGTTTCGGTCGTGAATGCGCTTTCCGTCTGGCTCCGCATCAAGATCCGTCGCGACGGCAACATCCACGAAATGAGCTTCACGCACGGCAACGCGGACGCGCCTCTGGCGGTGACCGGCACCTATGCGCCGAACCACCAGCCCGGTGTCTATGAGGGGCGTAGCGGCTCGGAGATCACTTTCCTGCCCTCCTCCGACACGTTCAAGGGCGTGACCGAGTTCGACTACGCGACGCTGGAGCACCGGCTGCGGGAGCTGGCTTTCCTGAATTCCGGCGTGCGCATCGTTCTGACCGACAAGCGCCATGCCGACGTCAAAACGCAGGAGCTGCATTACGAGGGCGGGCTGGACGAGTTCGTCAAATATCTCGACCGTTCCAAGAAACCGCTTATCGATGCACCGATTTCCATCCGCAGCGAGCGCGACGGCATCACCGTGGAAGTCTCGATGTGGTGGAACGACAGCTATCATGAGAACGTGCTGGCTTTCACCAACAACATCCCGCAGCGCGACGGCGGCACGCATCTGGCCGGGTTCCGGGGCGCGCTGACGCGCCAGGTGACCGGCTACGCGGAATCCTCCGGCATTTCCAAGAAGGAAAAGGTCACGCTGACCGGCGACGACTGCCGCGAAGGCCTTACCGCCGTATTATCGGTAAAGGTTCCGGACCCCAAATTCTCGTCGCAGACCAAGGACAAACTCGTTTCGTCTGAGGTGCGACCGGTTGTCGAAGGCCTCGTCAACGAGGCGCTCGGCACATGGCTGGAAGAGCATCCCGCCGAAGCCCGCACCTTGATCGGCAAGGTGGTGGAAGCCGCCGCCGCGCGCGAAGCCGCCCGCAAGGCGCGCGAACTGACGCGCCGCAAGGGCGTGCTCGACATCACCTCGCTGCCCGGCAAGCTCGCCGACTGCCAGGAACGCGACCCGGCCAAGTCCGAACTGTTCATCGTCGAGGGCGACTCGGCAGGCGGTTCCGCCAAGGGCGGGCGTTCGCGGCAGAACCAGGCGATCCTGCCGTTGCGCGGCAAGATCCTGAATGTCGAGCGGGCGCGCTTCGACAGGATGTTGAGTTCGGACATGATCGGCACGCTGATCACCGCGCTCGGCACCTCGATCGGCAAGGACGAGTTCAACGCCGATAAGCTGCGCTACCACAAGATCATCATCATGACCGACGCCGATGTCGACGGCGCGCACATCCGCACGCTGCTGCTGACCTTCTTCTTCCGGCAGATGCCGGAGCTGATCGAGCGTGGGCACCTCTACATAGCCCAGCCGCCGCTCTACAAGGTGAGCCGCGGCAAGAGCTCGCAATACATCAAGGACGAAGGCGCCTTCGAGGAATATCTGATCGAATCCGGGCTGGACGAGGCGGCGCTGACGCTGGGTTCCGGCGAGGTGCGCGTGGGCAACGATCTGCACGGCGCAGTCGAGGATGCGCTCGCCGTGCGCCAGCTCATCAATGGGTTGCACACGCGTTACAGCCGCGCTGTGGTCGAGCAGGCGGCGATCGCCGGCGGACTCAATCCGGACGTCTTCAAGGACCTTGGAAGCGCCAACGCCATGGCCGAGCGCATCGCGCAGCGCCTCGACATCATTGCCGAAGACACCGAGCGCGGCTGGACCGGCCGCACCTCGACCTCTAACGAAGGCCCCGGCGGCTATGTGTTCGAGCGCACGGTGCGTGGCGTCAAGGAGTTCGCACATCTCGATATGGGCCTGATCAACTCGGCCGATGCGCGCGCACTCGACCGCTACGCGCAGCGGCTGGGCGAGGTCTACGGCACTCCCCCGGTGCTGCGCCGCAAGGAGGCCTCCGAGACGATCTCCGGACCGCTGGCTCTGCTCAACGCGGTCTTCGCCACCGGCCGCAAGGGCCTGACCATGCAGCGCTACAAGGGGCTTGGCGAGATGAACGCCGAGCAGTTGTGGGAAACGACGCTCGACCCGAATGTGCGCTCGCTGCTGCAGGTCAAGGTCAACGACGCCACCGACGCCGACTCGCTGTTCTCGCGCCTGATGGGCGACGAAGTCGAGCCGCGGCGCGATTTCATCCAGGAAAACGCGCTCTCCGTCGCCAACCTCGACGTTTAGCGGATCGGCTTTTCGGAAATGGCTGAACGGCGCCGTCCTGAATAAGGGTACGAAATGGCGACATTCATCCTGGTTCCCGGCGGCTGGCAAGGCGGCTGGATATTCGAAACCGTGTCAGGCCTGCTTGCCGCACAGGGCCATACGGTTCAGGCGCTCACCCTGTCCGGGCTTGGCGGTCGGCCGGTTCCCTCGGCCAATCTTTCGCTTCACATCGGCGAGACGGTCGAGGCCGTCAGGGCGCATTCCGGCGATATCGTTCTGCTGGGGCAATCCTATGGCGGAATGGTCATCACAGGGGCCGCGGACGCCGAACCAGCCAAAATCCGGGCGCTGGTCTATGCCGATGCCTACGTGCCCCGGCATGGGGATTCCGTCTGGTCATTGACCAGTCCCCGCTTCCGCGACGCCTTCATCGCCGGCGCGGCGGCGGACGGGCTGAACTGCATGCCGCCGGCCAATCTCGATCCGCGCTGCCGTCCGCAATCGATCGGAACGTTTCTTCAGACGATCGATCTATCCGGCCATTGGAAAGACGTGCCGCGAAAAATCTATATCGGCGCGCATGGCTGGGAAGGAAGCCCGTTTCTGGACCTCTACCAACAGCTCGCTGCCGACCCCGACTGGGAGACGGTCTCCCTGAAATGCGGGCACAACATCGCGCGCCTGGAACCCGAAGCTCTGGTCGGAATCCTGCTGGCGCAGGTCTGACCCCTCGCCCCCGCCAAGGACGGTTCGAATCAGCTCTCGGATTGCCTCCTCGGGATATGGATTTCGGTCAGATACAATCGTCTCGGCGCCTGCGCCATTGGCATCCCGATCCCGATCATCATTCTGATCCTGCTGTTTTGGCGCTAAAGAAAAAGCCCGGGCCAAGCCGGGCTTTTTCTTTGCGAGATCGCACGAAAGGGGCTTCCGCGGCGATAGACCGGATTAGTGTTCCATCGCCTTGACGATTTCCTCGGTCATCTTCTTAGCATCGCCCAGCAGCATCATGGTGCCGTCCTTGTAGAAGAGCGTGTTGTCGATGCCGGCATAGCCGGAACCGAGCGAGCGCTTGACGAACAGGCAGGTGCGGGCCTTGTCGACGTCGAGGATCGGCATGCCGAAGATGGGCGAGGACTTGTCGTCGCGCGCGGAGGGATTGGTCACGTCATTGGCGCCGATGACATAGGCGACATCGGCCTGGGCGAACTCGGAGTTGATGTCCTCCAGCTCGAACACCTCGTCATAGGGAACGTTCGCCTCGGCCAGCAGCACGTTCATGTGGCCGGGCATGCGGCCGGCGACCGGATGGATGGCGTACTTCACCTCGACGCCGTTGGCCTTGAGCTTGTCGGCCATCTCGCGCAGCGCGTGCTGGGCCTGGGCGACGGCCATGCCGTAGCCCGGCACGATGATGACCTTCTGCGCGTTCATCATCAGGTAGGCGGCGTCGTCGGCCGATCCCTGCTTGACGGTGCGCTCGATGCCGTCGTCGCCGCCGGCGGACGACGTCTCGCCGCCGAAGCCGCCGAGGATGACGGAGATGAAGGAGCGGTTCATGCCCTTGCACATGATGTAGGACAGGATCGCGCCCGAGGACCCGACCAGCGCGCCAGTGATGATGAGCGCGAGGTTGCCGAGGGTGAAGCCGAGCGCCGCAGCCGCCCAGCCCGAATAGGAGTTCAGCATCGACACGACCACCGGCATGTCGGCGCCGCCGATCGGGACGATGAGCAGGATGCCGAGCACCAGCGAGACGATGACGATCAGCCAGAAGACCAGCTTCACCTCAGTGGCGACGAGCAGGACGATCAGCACCACAAGGGCCGCGCCGAGCACGATGTTGATGAGATGGCGGCCGGGCAACATGATCGGCTTGCCGGACATGCGCCCGTCGAGCTTGAGGAAGGCGATGACGGAACCGGTGAAGGTGATGGCGCCGATGGCGACGCCGAGGCTCATCTCGACCAGCGCCTGCGCGTGAATGTCGCCTGCCGTGCCGATGCCGAAGCTTTCGGGCGCATATATCGCCGCTGCCGCCACCATGACGGCGGCGAGGCCGACCAGAGAATGGAAGGCGGCGACGAGCTGCGGCATCGACGTCATGGCGATGCGCCGCGCCACATAGGCGCCGACGCCGCCGCCGATGGCCAGCCCCAGCACGATCAGGCCGAAGCCGCCGACCGACGGCAGCGCAAGCGCCAGCGTCGTGACGATGGCGATCGCCATGCCGATCATGCCGTAGAGGTTGCCCTGGCGGCTGGTGGTCGGATGAGACAGGCCGCGCAGCGCCAGGATGAACAGGATGCCGGAGACCAGATAGAGGAAGGAGGCGAAGTTGGCGTTCACGTCACTTCTCCTTCTTCTTGTACATGGCCAGCATGCGCTGGGTGACGAGGAAGCCGCCGAAGATGTTGACCGAGACGAGGCAAAGCGCGATGAAGCCGAAGCCGGTGGCCGCGCCCGCGGCCGAGACGCCGACCGCCAGCAGCGCGCCGACGACGATCACGGAAGAGATTGCGTTGGTGACGGCCATCAGCGGCGTGTGCAGCGCCGGCGTCACCGACCACACCACATAGTAGCCGACGAAGATCGACAAGACGAAGATGGCGAAGCGGAAGACGAAGGGATCGATGGCGCCGCCCGAAAGCGCATGCGCGGCGGCACCCGCGGCATCGGCGCCGGGCGCGGCCAAATCCTGGACGGCAAGCCGCACGGCAGCGGTCGCCTGATCAAGTTGGTCGAGAGCTTTCTGCAGGGTTTCCATCAGGCAACTCCCTCAGGTCCAGGCCCTTTGGATTTGGATGCGGCGGGCTTTTTGGTGGCGGTTTTCTTCGATGCGGCGGCCTTCGAAGCGTCGGCGACCATCGACTTGGCCGGGATGGCCGCCGGTTCCTCATGCTGGCCCGCCGGCGGCTCTTTTTTCGCCTTGGTCGGTGGCTTGACCGCTTTCTCGCGCACGCTCAGCGGCGTTTCCTTCGTCGGGTCGTCGCCGCGGTTCTGGCCCGGATAAACCGGCCGGCCAGCGCCGTCGCCGCCCGTCTGCGCCCCGGCGAAGTTCGGATGCACGACCTTGCCGCCATCGGTCAGCATGGTCGCCTTCACCAGTTCATCCTCGCGGTTGATCCGGAGATGCTTGGCCTCCTTGTCGACCATCGTCTCGAGGAAGGCATAGAGGTTCTTGGCGTAGAGCAGCGAGGCGGACGCCGCTATGCGGCCCGGCACGTTGAGATGGCCGACGATCTTGACGCCGTTCTTCGTGGTCACGACCTTGCCGGCCTCGGCGCCCTCGACATTGCCGCCGCGCTCGACCGCCAGATCGACGATCACCGAGCCGGGCTTCATCGAGGCGACCATGGCGGCCGACACCAGTTTCGGCGCCGGGCGTCCGGGGATCAGCGCCGTAGTGATGACGATGTCCTGCTTGGCGATGTGCTCGGCGGTCAGCGCCGCCTGCTTGGCCTGGTATTCCTTCGACATTTCCTTGGCGTAGCCGCCCGCCGTCTCGGCAGCCTTGAACTCTTCGTCCTCGACGGCGAGGAACTTCGCGCCAAGCGACTGCACCTGCTCCTTCACCGCCGGGCGCACATCCGTCGCGGTGACGACGGCGCCCAACCGGCGCGCCGTGGCGATGGCTTGCAGGCCGGCGACGCCGACGCCCATGATGAAGACCTTCGCCGCCGGAACCGTGCCCGCGGCCGTCATCATCATCGGCAGCGCCCGGTCATACTCGGATGCGCCGTCGATGACGGCCTGGTAGCCGGCGAGATTGGCCTGCGAGGACAGAACGTCCATCACCTGCGCGCGGGTGATGCGCGGCATGAACTCCATGGCGAAAGCGGTCACGCCGGCCTTCGCCAGCGCCGCCACCGCAGCCTCGTTGCCGTAAGGGTCCATGGTGGCGATGACGGCCGCGCCGGATTTGTAGCCCTTGAGCTCCGCGTCGGTCGGGCGGCGGACCTTCAGCACCACATCGGCTTTACCGACGTCGGACGCCTTGCCGATCGCGGCACCCGCCTTGGCAAATTCGTCGTCTGTGATGCGTGAGGCAGCGCCCGCATCCTTTTCCACCACCACCTCGAACCCAAGGCCGGCAAGGCGCTTGACCGTGTCAGGCGAGGCACCGACACGGCTCTCCCTCACATCGACCTCTCGCGGGATGAAAACCGTCTGTCCCACCGCCAACCTCCCTCCGGCTCGACCCTGCCCGCAGACGGACACCCGCCTGCGGGGCGCGGTCCGTTCGCAATGCAGCTATGTTATCGCAGAATAAACCAGCCTACCGCGCAGATGATGACGAACAGAACCGTCGCCGAAAAGAACCCTGCGGAGGTGAAGAAGCCGAAAGCCATCGCGATCAGCAGCGCGGCTATGACCAGCGAACCGTATTTGGCCAACGCGAGGAAACCCGAATAGGTGCGGTCGTGTTCGGCATAGTCCATGTCGGCGCCCAATTCGACAGGACCGGCCGGCGTATGATCAGCCATGGAATACCCTCCAGAAATCGCTTCAGCGCACATAGCGAAAAGCGACGCCGAGGGCAATGGCGGTATTGCCGCATCGCACAGCTGCCAGCGTTATGCCGGCCAAGCCAGAATCCATGGCCGCGTTTAACCCGTCCGGCAGAAAATTCATTCCTGCTGGACGGCAGCGGCCATTGGTCAGCCGGCGAGATTTGGGAACAGGCCGAGCAGACCGGCAATGATAAGATAGATGGCGACGATGTAGTTGAGGAGCCTCGGCATCACGAGAATGAGCACGCCGGCGATCAGGGAGATAAGCGGCGTGAGGGTCAGTGCGGAAATGGTCACGATGTTCTTCCTTCATGCTGGCCGGCCGCAAACTGGCTGCCGGACCATTGGGGATCAAAGGCACGGCAACGCAACGGGCTGCCGCCACAACAACGGCAAAGGGCGCGAAAAGCTCCATGGCGTTGAAGCCTTTCCGCTATAGGGAGAGCGGCCAGGTCAAGCAGCGTCGGAGAAATATTTCGCCGTCGGCAGAATGGTCAGCGGGGAGAGCTCTCCCTTTGGCGTCTTGGCGAACAGCATACGGCGCTCCATCGCGGTCGAACGGAAGAACGGGAAGCGCTCAAGGGTCGGCGCCATGTTAAGGGCGCAGTTCGACTCGTAGAAGTAGATCGGCATAGTAAAGGGCGGGTAGATGCGTGGAGCGCCAACCTGGATCGAACCGAAGATGCGGTGGTAGAAGGCCGTATGCTCCTCACGGATCATCGAAATGCAACTCGTCGCGTCAAAGAAGGTGTTGGCGATGACGGCCAGCCTCAGCGTGACGTAAGGCAACGCGCGCAACGTCGATGACAAGGCCGGATCGACTGCCAGCCGGCTCGGGTCGATGAAGGTCTCACCCCGTGCAAGGCGCGACAACAATTGATCGCCGAACACGGTCATGATCGGGGCTTCGGGTGTCTCACGGGTGAGATGGTGCAGCCGTACGGTGCTGACCAGTTCATCCTCCATAAAAACGCCGAAGCAGTAGCAATTGGCGGTCTCGTCAAGCCGGTCGACAAGTTTCTGCTCGACGATGGTGTCGAGCAGGCCGTGGGCGTGGAACGCGTTATAACGGAGGCGAAAGACCGCCTCGATGTCCTCGCCGCTTTCGCAGCGGCGATATTCGACCCGCTCCAGCAGATCCATGACGTTTCTGGCGAAGGAGGAAATCGGTCTGGCAGCGCCATCGGCCGATGGCGCTGGAGTATTCGGCCCGTGGCCAGCCATAGCGTTCCCCCGTAATTCTGCCTTGGGAACAATAGCTGATCAGCTTCTTAAGCCGAAGATAAAACTGTCATGTGTTCTGTTTACCCGGCGTTAACCTTAATGAAATGTTAAATTTCCCTGGCGTGAGTTAACGAACTGATTTTACGAAGTGTTCCGGCTGTATGGCCGACGCTAGCGCGCAGTGCGCTTGATAGCCGGCTGAAGATCGGCGGCGAAGGGCCATGTCATGCTGGACATGGTCTTTATGCCGGATGCGCTGAGCGGCGCTCCAAACAGGAAGCCCTGGACGAGATCAGGCTTTACCTGGCTGGACAGTATCTTGAGCTGCTCGAAGGTTTCGACGCCCTCGATGGTCACCTGCAAGCCCAGCGGGCGCGACAGGCTGACGATGCCCTTCAGAAGCTCCAGCGAACGCGAACTGCCGGTGACATCCATGAGGAAGCTCCGGTCGATCTTGATCTTGTCGAGCGGAAGCTTGTGCAGGTAGCTGAGGCTGGAATAGCCAGTGCCGAAATCATCGAGCGCAATGCTGACGCCAAGCGAGCGGATTTCCTGGATCAGATCGAGTGTCGACGACTTGTCGTCGAGCAAAGCCGTTTCGGTGACTTCGATCTCCAGCCGTGCCGGAGCGAGGCCGGATTTGGCCAGCGCATCGCGGACTTTCTGGACAACGTTGCGGTTGCGGAAATCGTTGGCCGAGAGATTGACGGAGACGCCGGTTTCCTCAGGCCATTTGGTGCACTCGGCACAGGCCGCCTCAAGCACGAAGGTGCTGATGTCGGACACGATCCCCATTTCCTCTGCGAGCGGGATGAAAACCGCGGGGGAAATCGCGCCGAGATCGGGATGGTCCCAACGGCACAGGGCCTCGCAACTGGCGATGCGCATCGTTCCCATGGCGACAATCGGCTGGTAGACCACGCGCAGTCCTCCGGCCTCGACGGCGCTGCGCAAATCGGCCTTCATGAGCTGCTTCGTCCGGAAGGCCGCATCCATGGAAGCCTCGAACAGACGCCAGCCATTCTTGCCGAGTTCCTTCGCCTTGTAGAGGGCGAGATCGGCCTTGACGATCATCTCGTCCACATCGGTGCTGTCGACCCGCGCCAGCACCGCGCCCGCGCTGGCCTGTATGCGCAGCGCATGGCCGGCGACGTCGACCTCGCCCTGCATGGCGGCGAAGATGGCTTCCAACTGGCTGGCGAGATGCGTTTCGTCCTCGATACTGTCGAAGAAAAGCATGAATTCGTCACCGCCGAAGCGGCTGACATTGACCTTCGGATTGGCAAAGGCAGCCAGCTTCTCGGCAACCGCATAGATCAGTCCGTCGCCGACCGGATGGCCCAGCGTATCGTTGACGCTCTTGAAGTCGTCCAGGTCGATGACCGCGACAGCGCATGTGCGCTCCCGGGCTCCGCTCGCCATAGCGTCGCCGACCAGCTCATGGAAATAGGCACGGTTGGGCAGGCCGGTCAGGCTGTCGTAACGGGCCATGAAGCGGATGCGGTTTTCCGCCTCGACGCGCGCGGTTACATCCTCGAAAGTGATGACGCCGAGTTCCTGGCTGCCTTCGCGGGCCGAGAATTCATAGTGCTGGCCGTTGGTGAAGCCGACCAGCACCTTGCGGTTGCGACCTTCATGCAGCGCGCGCGTCAGCTGCGCCTCGATATACTGGCAGTCCTTAGGGGCGAGCATGCCACCGGCGACGCCGCGCATCAGCAGAGAGTGAATGGAGCGACCGAGCAGCGCATCGGGCGACTTCAGGGACATCAGGTGCGCCGCCTCCGCATTGGCGACGACCACCTTGCCGTCGGGATCCAGCATGACCAGGCCGTGCGACATGGTGTTGAGCGCGCGATTGAAGCGTTGCGCCAACTTGCCGGAAATCTTGCGCTGCGAGATGGCGTTGAACAGCACCGTGCGCACATGACTCGCCATGCGGGTGATGATGAAGATGAATGGCACAACATACAGGCCAAGCACGAAATTGCTGATGTCGCCTTTCAACATCAGGCCGACGGCGATCGGCAACACGACCGTAATTGCCTGCACCGAAACCATGATCTTGGAGCCATAGTTGCGGCCGACAATCGTCACGGTGGAACCCATGATGACGGCGATCGCCGCGCTTTCGCCGAAAGCATCCGGCCTCAGATAGATGGTGAAGAAACAGAACAAGCCCATGAAGAAGGCTTGCAGCACGCCGCCGACGAGGTAGTAGCGCTCCCATTTCTTCGCCTGTTCGGCGGTGCTGAAATCGCCGATGCGCTGACCCTTGCGGATGCCGTAGTACCGGTAGAGGCCGGCGGCGAGCATAGTCGCAGCCAGAAAGAGATAGGCCGGTTCCTTGGAGGTAAAGTAGACAAGGAGACCGATCAGGCCGTGGCAGAGCGCGCCGATCAGCAGGATTCCGGGATCGTTGAACAACGACCGCACGAAACCTGCGTAGACGTCCCCGGCAATGTCCTCGTTCTTGCTATGCTGCATATGGTGCGGCCGTGCGAAGCCTTTTCATGTCACATCGGCCTTAAGAAAGGCTTAGAATCAGGCACATGGCGGATCGCAGCGTCTCACGGGACGCCTCAAATTCCCGCTCCTGCACGGAAATCTACAATTCAGGTAAACAGTTCGTCTCACCTATTCCGCGGCGTGCAAAACGGGCTCTTCTGCATGCCCTGAAAGCCGCGTGAGGAGCCTGCCGCGCTCGGCGGCGGCCTTTTCGATTGCAGCCAGCTTGACGTGGCCGTAGCCGCGGATGAGCGCCGGGACCGACGCGAGCGCAGCCGCGGCGGGAATACGCTCCGCCGAGAGCGAGGCGGCGATCAAATCGAGATCGCCTTCGTACTGCCCCAGGAGGTCACGCTCGCGGCGCCGTTCCGCCGTGTAGCCGAATGGATCGAACGCGGTTCCACGCAGCCAGCGAAGAGCCGCCAGCAGCCGGAAACCCTTCATCATCCAGGGGCCGAAACGCGACTTGCGTGGTCTTCCATCCGCGTCACGCCGGCCAAGGATGGGCGGCGCGAGATGGAACTCCAGCCGGTCATAGTCCTCGAACTGCTTCGCCAGTTCGGCGCGGAACGAACCATCCGTATAAAGCCGCGCCACCTCATACTCGTCCTTGATCGCCATCAGCTTGAACAGGTTGCGGGCGGCGGCCTCCGCAACCGCCGTCGAACCCGGCTGCACCCGTTCCTCCGCAGCACGCAGGCCGGCGATGCGGTCCGCATAGCGTTTGGCGTAACCGGCGTTCTGATAGGCCGTGAGAAAAGCGACGCGGCGAGCGACGATCTCGTCCAGCGTGCGGGCGACGGGCGCTTCGGCGACTGCCGTCTTTTCGACCATAGCGCGCACGAATTGCGGCTGATGGGCGGCGCGCCGACCCCATCGGAAAGCGGCGATATTCATGGCCACCGCCTCGCCGTTCAGTTCGATGGCCTTTTCGACCGCTTCCGCCGATAGCGGCAGGCCGCCATGCTGGTAGGCGAAGCCGAGCATGAACATATTGGCGCCGAGCGAATTGCCGAAAAGCGCCGTGGCGGCGCGGGTGGCATCGAAGAAATGCGCCCGCTCGTCGCCGGCCGCGGCGCGGATCGCCTTCTTGAGCCGTTCCACCGGCAGCGAGAAATCGGCGGAGCGAGTAAAGTCGCCAGGCATGATCTCGGCCGTGTTGGCGAGAAACAGGGTGTGGCCCTCGCGCACCGAGGCGAGCACCTTCTTGGCCCCCGAAACGACGAGGTCGCAGCCCAGCACCAGATCGGCCTTGCCGGCCGAAACACGGATGGCGTGAATGTCGTCCGGCGTTCTGGCAATGCGGACATGGGTAAAGACCGAACCGCCCTTCTGCGCCAGGCCGGCCATGTCGATCATGCCGCAGCCCTTGCCCTCAAGATGCGCCGCCATACCTAGAATGGCGCCGACGGTTACGACGCCGGTGCCGCCGACGCCATCGATGATCGCCGCCCAGCCGTGTTTGCCCAACGCAAAGGTTGCTGGCTCCGGCACGCCTTCCAGCGGATCGCCAATGCCGGAAATGCCGCCGGCCTTGCGGATTTTCGCGCCGTGAACCGTCACAAAGGACGGGCAAAAGCCATCCTGGCAGGAAAAATCCTTGTTGCAGGACGACTGGTCGATGCGCCGCTTGCGCCCGAACTCGGTTTCCACCGGCTGGATCGAGACGCAGTTGGATTTGACGCCGCAATCGCCGCAGCCCTCGCAGACCAGTTCGTTGATGAAGACGCGCTTGTCCGGGTCAGGAAAGGTGCCGCGCTTGCGGCGACGGCGTTTCTCGGCGGCGCAGGTCTGGTCGTAGAGCAGGACGGAAACGCCCTTCACCTCCCTCAGTTCGCGCTGGACGCGGTCGAGGTCCTCACGATGATGAACCGTGGTGCGCGCGGGAAACGTGACTTTACCGGCATATTTGCCCGGCTCGTCGGTGACGACGGCGATGCGCTCGACACCCTCCGCACGCACCTGGCTGGCGATCATGTCGACCGTCAGCCCGCCTTCATGCGGCTGGCCGCCGGTCATGGCGACAGCGTCGTTGTAAAGGATTTTGTAGGTGATGTTGGTGCCGGCGGCGAGCGCGAAGCGCATCGCCAGCACGCCGGAGTGGTTGTAGGTGCCGTCGCCGAGGTTCTGGAACAGGTGCTCGCGCTTCGAGAACGGCGACTGGCCGATCCATTGCGCGCCCTCCCCGCCCATGGCGGTGAAGCCGACCGTCTGCCGATCCATCCACAACGCCATGAAATGGCAGCCGATGCCGGCGGCGGCGATCGAACCTTCGGGCACGTTGGTCGACGTGTTGTGCGGGCAGCCAGAGCAGAAGAAGGGCGTGCGCGAGCCGATGTCGGCGGCGTCAGCAAGCATGGCCTGGAACTGCCTCAGCTTGGCGACGCGCGCAGCGACCTCTTCGGAATGGCCGATGGTTTTCAGAATGCGCTCGCCGAGCGCGATGGCGATATCGTTCGGATCGAGAGCGCCCTTGGCCGGGAACAGCCAGTCGCCGCGCTCGTCCTTCTTGCCGACGATGACGGGCTGGACGGCGGTGCCGTAGAGGTTCTCGCGCAGTTGCACCTCGATCAGCGAGCGCTTCTCTTCGACGACGACGATCGTATCGAGGCCGCGGGCGAAATCCGCGACATGCTCGAAATCGAGCGGCCACGGGCAGCCGACCTTGAACAGCCGCACGCCGATGCGGTTGGCGGCAGCCTCGTCGATGCCGATATCCTCCAGCGCCTGACGCACGTCGAGATAGCTCTTGCCGACGGTGATGATGCCGAGCTTCGGATTGCGGCCCCCGGAATAGACGACGCGATTGATGCCGTTGGCGCGGATGAAGGCGGAGACGGCGGCGCGCTTGCCCTCGTGCAGCCGCTCCTCCTGGCCCAGCATGTCGAGCTCGTTGCGGATGTTCAGCCCGCCAGGCGGTATGTCGAAATCCGGGCGAACGATGTTCAGCCGATCGAGCGAGGCATCGACGGAAGCCGTCGATTCGATGTTGTCCTTGACGCATTTGATGGCGGCCCAGGTACCGGCGAAGCGCGACATGGCGAAGCCATAGAGGCCGTAATCCACAATCTCCTGGACGCCGGCGGGATTGAGCACCGGGATCATCACGTCGACGAAGTGATATTCGGTGGCGTGCGCGTTGGTGGAGGATTCCGCCATATGGTCGTCGCCCATCAGCGCCAGCACGCCGCCATGTTTCGAGGACCCGGCCAGATTGGCGTGGCGGAACACATCGCCGGAGCGGTCGACGCCCGGGCCCTTGCCGTACCAGACGGAGAAGACGCCGTCATATTTGCCTTCGCCAAGCAGTTCCGATTGCTGCGAACCCCAGCAGGCGGTGGCGGCCAGTTCCTCGTTGAGGCCGGGCTGGAAGACGATATCGGAGCCGGCAAGCTGCTGCCTGGCTTTCCACAACTGCAAATCCAGACCACCAAGCGGCGAACCCCGGTATCCGGAGACGAAGCCGGCGGTGTTCAGACCTGCCCTGCGGTCGCGCTCGCGCTGCATGAGCAACATGCGGATGACGGCCTGCGCGCCGGACAGGAAAACGCGGTCCTTCGCGAGGTCGAATTTGTCGTCCAGCGCGACGTCGTGCAAGGTCATGCGGTATTTCCTCTGCGGAGGCCAAAACATTCCGGCCAACGTCAGGTTCTAGGTCGTGGACTCATAAATCTGGTCGAAATGGTGTGAGGCCATCTGGCCGGATACGCGAAGAAAAGGCGCAGGAAATGTTGTTCATTTTCAAGCCTTTTCGACAAAGTAGCCGGGCAGATGGACCACATCCGCCTGACACCCTCGGGGACGCCGAAACGGCTGCGACCTGCGGCGTCGAAGCCCTCGGCCGATGCAAATACATCGACCTTCGGGCTTCTTCTTGCATCTCTTTGCCGTTTCAGGCGCCATTTCGATCACATTTATGAGTCCACGACCTAATACCGCAGTCTTCATCCCCGGCACAGGCAGGTCAAACAAAATCGGGGAATGGGGTTACCCGCCGGCCGTTTCCCGGTCCAGGCTCAGTCCAGCAGGACCAATTTCAGCCGACAGGACAATCCGGCTTGGGCGCGCCCGGCAGTTTGCCGTCGCCATGGCCGGCCATTTCCGGATTCAGCTGATAGATCGGTCCCGTGACCAGCGGCTTGTCGGGCAGGATCGACTGGTCCTGATCGGAAACCAGCGTCGTCTTCAATGTCTGCAAAACCGTTCCCTTGGCGTCCTCGATACGGATCGACACCGAATAGGGCCTGTCCTTGACGACACAGGTGAGCGGCGGGCTGGTCAAGGTTATGAACCGAAGTTTTGGCCATATCTTCTGGTTGACGATGAGAGGAGGCCCTCCCGCCGGGTTCTCAAAATCGACAACGGCTATCTGATCGGCCGCCATCGGCCGCAACGGCTTCAACGTGACGACATAGGTGGCGATGCCCAGCCGGTAATTGAATTCGAACAGCCGGCCCGAAACGGCAAAGTAATCGCCCTCGCCGGTATCCCTGCAGCCGCCGAGCAGCAGTCCGGCCACGAGAATGAGCGCCGCAAGAGGGAAACCTGCAACCAGCCTCGACATTTCAACGAGCCTTTCCCGTTGCATTACGCACGACAGGCATTTCGCTTCCGTTTGCCGCCCTACGCCGGCGGTAGTGCCGGCTGGCCTTGCGGCGGTTGCCGCATACGGACATGTCGCACCATTGGCGGCTGGCGTTGCGGCTGCGGTCGACGAACAGCCAGCCGCAGTTCGGACAGATACGAAGCCGCGTAAGCTTGCCCGGTTCCAGCAGCGACAGCGCCGACACGGCCAACGCCGCTTCGAAGGCAAGCGGGGTCGCCGGATCTCCGAAAGGACGGTCGGGAGCCGATGCAAACCGGGCGGCCTCCAACCCCTCGGCGCATGTCCGCAGGAGTGTCGCCAATGTCGCCGAATTCATCGCACCGTCCTTTACGGCGCCGCGAAACAGCCCGTCTGTCGCCTCGCGGATGGCTAAAACCACCGGTGCGATCCTGCGCGGCTCGTCCGCCTGGAGGCGACGGCCGCCAAGCTCCTCCGCTCTGAAACCCGAGGCAACTTCGGCGAAGCGCGCGATCTCCTCCGGTTCGGCGAAGCGGTCGAACGTCTTGTCCGGGTCGCCGCGCAAGACCACGGTGTTGGCAGCATCCAGCGCCAGTGCGCCGCCGCTGAAGCGGTGCGGTGTCCAGGAAACAGGCATACCATAATCTAACCGGTAAAATGCCTTTGACAAGTTATATTCGACCATGCACTGTGCTGTTGATACAGACGCACCGGCGCCGTTGCGCGAACCATGCTCTACTTTTTCCAACAGCTGCTGAACGGGCTGCATTCGGGCATGCTCTATGCCCTGCTCGCCTTCGGCTATGCGCTGATCAACGGCATCCTCCACCGCACCAACCTCGCCTATGGCGGGCTTTTCGCCTTCGCCGGCCAGACCATGATCCTGGCGGCTGGCTACGGTTATCAGCTGTTATGGCTGACGCTGCCGGCCAGCATCGCGCTGGCCATCGCCATCGCGTTCGCCTATGCGGCTCTGGCGAGCCGGATCCTGTCCGGCTCCGTGCTGGAGCCGCTGGCGAACCGCTCGCCCAATACGATCGTCGCGGCGACGCTCGGCGTGCTTCTGGCGCTGATGGAAACGGGGCGTATCGCCGCCGATACGCGCGATCTGTGGCTGCCGCCGATTTTCGCCGATCCGGTGGTGTTTGCCGAAGGAACCGGCTTCAAGGTCACACTCACAACCATTCAGCTGGCGAACTGTGCGGTCGGCGTGGCGGCCATCGGCCTCGGCAGCCTTTATCTGTCGCGATCGCGCTTCGGCCGGTCATGGCGCGCCGTTTCGGACGATCCGGCTTCTGCGGCGCTTTGCGGAGTCGATGTCCACACCGTCTTTCGAACAGCGGTGATAGGCGGCGGACTGTGCGCCGGGCTGGCCGGCGTGCTCGCAGCGCTCTATTACGGCAATATCGGTTTCGGCGCCGGGCTGGTCTATGGCCTGAAAATCCTCTTCGTGACGGCGGTCGGAGGCTTTTTGTCGCCGACGCGCGCGGCGGTCGGCGCGGCAGTCTACGGCATCGCCGAATCGCTTTGGGCGGGCTACTTCCCAATCGAATGGCGCGATGCCTGGATGTTCTTGCTGTTGGCCTTCATGCTGGTCTTGGTCGGCGGCGAACGCGACAGCCGCAAGGCGGCCTCGCCCTAAAATCCCTTCGCGACTTCAGACTTTGGTTCAATGGCGGCGCTGCTACCGCTTCTATAACGCCACGACCCTGTTGATCGGGATGGCGACGAGTTGACGCGCTCGCCGCCGAGCGGCATACCCGTTATCAAGGCGCGCTGCAGAAATCCGGGGTTTCGCGGCAGCGTCAGTTTTCATGGGAGGATTCGAGATGGCTTTTCTCAATGCCGTCATTCAATCGCCGACTGCCCTGACACTTGCCATCCTGCTCCTCGTCGTAATCGTCGCCATCGTCTGGACGGCCATCTACGATACGCGGATGGCCGTGCTCCTGGGCATTTCAAGGGCTATCGACTGGACGAATGAGACGATCGGCAAATGGGTGTCGTGGCTGATCCTTGTGTCAATCCTGGTCAGCGCCGGCAATGCCGTGATCCGCAAGGCGTTCAACAGTTCGTCGAACGCCTGGCTGGAGTTGCAATGGTATCTGTTCGGCGCGGCATTCCTGCTGGCGGCGGCCTATACGCTCAAGCAGAACGAGCATATCCGCATCGACATCGTCTACGGCATGTTCTCCCGCCGCGTTCAGCACTGGATCGACCTGCTCGGCCATCTGCTGTTCCTGATGCCGTTCGTGATCCTGATGGCCTCCTATCTGTTCCCCTACGTCCTGCTGTCGTACCGAAGCGGCGAGATCTCGTCGAACGCCGGCGGCCTGATCATCTGGCCGGCGAAGCTGATGCTGCTGCTCGGCTTCCTGTTGCTCGGTTTTCAGGGTGTTTCCGAGATCATCAAAAAGATCGCCATCATGTGCGGTCTCATCGATGACCCCAATCCGTTTGTCTCGGCACACGAACAGGCCGAACTCGAAGGCAAGGCGCTGGCCGAGGAGGTCCGCTCGTGATCGAGTTCATTGCGCAGAACATGGCGCCGATCATGTTCGCCTCGCTGATCATCTTCCTACTGATTGGCTATCCCGTCGCGTTTTCGCTGGCCGCCAACGGCCTTCTGTTCTTCCTGATCGGCGTCGAGCTGGCGCCGTTCTCCAGCGGCACGATCAATCTTTCGTGGCCGTTGCTCTATGCCCTGCCCGACCGCTTCTACGGCGGCGTCATGGCCAACGACACGCTGCTCGCCATCCCTTTCTTCACATTCATGGGCATCGTGCTGGAACGATCCGGTATGGCGGAAGACCTGCTCGACACGATTGGCCAGCTGTTCGGCCCGATACGCGGCGGCCTGGCCTATGCCGTCATCTTCGTCGGCGCGCTGCTGGCCGCGACCACGGGCGTGGTGGCGGCCTCCGTCATTGCGATGGGTCTGATCTCGCTCCCGATCATGCTGCGCTATGGCTACGACCGCAGGGTCGCCACCGGCGTCATCGCGGCATCCGGCACGCTGGCGCAGATCATCCCGCCGTCGCTGGTGCTCATCGTGCTCGCCGACCAGCTCGGCCGTTCGGTCGGCGATATGTATGCGGGGGCGCTGATACCCGGCCTCGTGCTGACCGCCCTCTACATGAGCTATATCCTGATCATGTCCTTCATCCGGCCGCAGGCGGTTCCGGCCCTGCCGCTGGAAGCGCGCACGCTCGGCCATGGCGTGACCTCGCTGCTGGTCGCCCTGGCGGTCGCCGTTGCCATCGGCTATGCGGTCTATGTCTATCTCGCTCCGACCCATGGACCCGACGCCGATATCCTGGCGATGGTCGCAGGCGTGCTGCTCATCTACGTCGCCGCGCTCCTCGACAAGACGTTCAACTTCAACTTGATGTCGCGGCTGGCGCAGCAGGTGATCATCGTGCTGATCCCGCCGCTGGCCCTGGTATTCCTGGTGCTCGGCACCATCTTCCTGGGTATAGCCACCCCGACGGAAGGCGGAGCCATGGGCGCGGTCGGCGCGCTGATCATGGCCGCGATGAAAAGGCGGCTCACGCTCGACGTCGTGAAGCATGCACTGGCCTCGACGACACGCCTGTCGTCCTTCGTGCTGTTCATCCTGATCGGCGCGCGCGTTTTCTCGCTGACCTTCTACGGCGTCAACGGGCATCTGTGGGTCGAGCACCTGCTCATATCGCTGCCCGGCGGCGAGCTCGGCTTCCTGATCGTCGTCAATATCCTGGTCTTCTTCCTGGCGTTCTTCCTCGACTTCTTCGAACTCGCCTTCATCATCGTGCCGCTTCTGGCTCCGGCGGCGGAGAAGCTCGGCATCGACCTCATCTGGTTCGGCGTGCTGCTGGGCGTGAACATGCAGACCAGCTTCATGCATCCGCCCTTCGGCTTCGCGCTGTTCTACCTGCGCTCGGTGGCGGCGCGCGTGCCTTATCTCGACCGCATCACCGGCAAGCAGATCGCACCGGTGACGACGGGCCAGATCTACTGGGGCGCCGTGCCTTTCGTCTGCATCCAGGTGTTGATGATCGGCCTCACCCTCGCCTTCCCGCAGATGGTGATGCACTACAAGGGAACCGTGGTCGATCCGAAAGATGTCCAGATAACCTTGCCGCCGATGGGCGGCGATTCCGGCCTTGGGCAGCCGGGAGGATTCGGCCTGCCGCCGCTGGGAGCGCCGGCGCCGACAACTCCAGCGCCCGGCGGTTCCGCGCCTGCTGGCGGAAGTGCGGCGCCGGCGG
>CBFGLW010000032.1:0-31470 GCA_965649745.1 uncultured Mesorhizobium sp.
CTTGCCGCGTCAGAACGCCGGTTCGACCGAGTCGACGTTTTCCTTGGTCACCACGGTCAGCGGGATCGGCAGGCGGTCCTTGACCTCCTTGCCATCCATGATTTCGGCCATGGTGTTGATCGCCAGCTTGCCGTCCTCGACGGGCGACTGCACGATGGTCGAGTACATCTCGTCGGTCTTGATGGACGCGAAGGCGTCCTTCTGGCCGTTGATGCCGACGATCGGCGGTGCCTTCTTGGACGGGTTGGCTTCCTTCCAGGCGTCGATGAAGCCGCGGGCCATCGTGTCGTCATTGGCATAGACGCCGCTGATCTGGTCGCCGAAGCGGGTGATCAGGTCGCGGCTGACGACGAGGGCCTTCTGCTGGTCGAAGTCGGCATTGACCGTATCGAGAACCTTGATTTCCGAGTTGGTCTCCTTGAGACGGTTGTTGAAACCGTCGACGCGGCCGATGGTCGTGCCATTGCCGGCCTGGCCGGCGATGATGACGACGGAACCCTTGCCGTCCAGCGCCTTGCTGAGCGAGTCCGCCGCAAGCTTGCCTTCCTCGTAGACGTCCGGGCCGGTGAACGACTTGATGAACGGCTTGGCGTCGTCGCCCATGGGCGAGTTGATCAGGATCGCCGGAATGTTCGCCTGCTGCGCGCGGGCGAGGCCGGGGACGTATGCCTGCGGATCGAGCGGCCACAGGATGATGCCGTCGACCTTGCGGGCCACGCAGGTGTTGAGCTGCTCGGTGCCCTTCTGCACGTCGAAGTCCTGGCTGAGGCTCAGAACCTCGATGCCGAGTTCGTCGGCGCGCGCCTGAAGCGCCTTGTTGGCAGGCGTTGCATAGGCATGCGAATCCGCTGCCGTCACGTAGCAGACGGTCTTGGCGCTGGCCCAGCCGGTCGACGCCAGCACCACCGCCATGGCGGTGATGTGGAGCATGCTTCTCTTGCCAATCATACTTTTCCTCCTTGAGTGATTGGATTGTCGCGAACGAGCGCGGGCCGTGTGCCCGAAGCCCTCCCCTTGGTAGTAACGGCCCGATCGAGCACGACGAGCAGGATCAGGATAAGCCCGGACACGACCTGCTGGACGTATGCGGGAATGGACTGGAATTCCATTGCGATGGTCAGCGCCCCAATGGTCAGCACGCCGCCAAGCGTGCCGAGCGCGGAGCCTTTGCCGCCTTCGAGGCGCGTGCCGCCGACAACCACCGCCGCGATGACGGCCACCGTCAGTTCGGAACCGAAAACGGGCGAGCCGGTGTTGGTGACGAGGCTCTGGAGAACGCCCGCCAGCCCGGCCAGGGTGCCGGCGAAGACGAAGCCGAGAAAAAGGATGCGGTCGGAAGCGATGCCGCTGTCCTTGGCGGCGACAGGATTGGAACCGACCGCGAATAGGTTGCGGCCGGGCACCGTGCGCGTCAGCCAGAAATGCAGCAGCACGATGAGCACGATGAAAAGCGCGCTGCGGATGGTGAAGATGTCCAGGAAGACCTGTGCGAACGCCAGCGACAGCATGATGTCGGTGCCCGTCACCGGCTGGCTGTTGGTGATCCAGTGCGCGAGCGAACGGAAGATCAGCATCGTCGCGAGTGTCAGTACCAGCGAATTCACTTTCAGCCCGGCGACAAGCAGGCCGTTGATCGCGCCGGCAAGAGTGCCGACCAGAACGCCGACGATCGCGGCGGGCAGGATGCCGATCTCACGCTGCAGGATGACCGAGACGATGCCGGCCAGCGCAAAGACCGCGCCGCCTGATAGATCGATCTGGCCAGCGATAAGCAGCACGGTCAGGCCAATGGCGATGAGCCCGATGGTCGCTGCCCGGTCGAGGCCGAGGCTGAGGGTCGATGTCGCCAGGTAGCCGGGGACGACCAGTGAGGAAACGATCAGCGTCAGGCCGAGAATGATGATGACGCGATGCTGCGAGAGGAGCGACAGAAAACGCATCAGGCTCCTCCCCGTTTGCGCAATGCGGCGTCGATACCGACCGCCGCGACGATCAGGGCGCCGAGCACGAAGCCCTGGATCGGCGTGCGCACGCCATTCAGCACCATGACGTTGGTCAGAAGCTGTACGAAGATGAGCCCGGCGATGGCACGCGGGACGGAGCCGAAGCCGCCGATGATCGAAACGCCGCCCACGACGACGGCGGTGATGGCGCTGAACTCGTAGCCGGCGCCGATCAGCGGGCGGGCACTCTGCAGGGTCAGGCCGAGCAGGCCGCCGCTGATGCCGGAAGCCAGCGCCGTGATGACGAAGGCGCCCGCCTTGACCGCCTTCACCGGCACGGCGCTCGCCTCTGCGGCACTGTAGTTGCCGCCCGTCGCAAGCGTCCATCGACCCCAGAAGGATCGCGACAGCACGAAATGGCCGATGAGGGCGATGACCAGGAAGATCAGAACGACGACCGGAATGCCGAACAGCCGGCCCTTGGCGAATTCGGCTGAGGCCGGGTTGCTGCCATAGACGATGACGCCGCCGACGGCCGCCTGGACAATGCCGAGGCTGATCGTGCCGATGCCGAGGGTCGCGATGATGGGGTTGATGCCGACATAGCCGACCAGGACACCGTTGAGCAGGCCGATCAGGCCGGCGAGGCCGACCGCCAGGATAAAGGCTGGCACGGGCCCGATCATCGGCTGCAGCCCGAGCGACAGGATGGCGCCGCAGGCGATGGTGGCCGGCACCGAAAGGTCCGCCAGGCCGCCGACCACCAGCACGAACGTCATGCCGACGACGACGATGCCGACAATGGACATCGAGGTCAGCACGTTGAGCAGGTTGCCGGCGGTAAAGAAGGCAGGACTGACGAAGGAGCCGTAAAGCACGACGGCCAGGATCGCGAAGCCAAGCCCTGCTTTGGACAGCATGTCGGCAAGCCTGCTGCCGCGTGTAAAACGGTCGTTGCGGGTCACGCCGCTGATCTCCATGGCCGTATCGCTCACGCCATCTCCTCCCCGGTCGCCAGCGCCATGATGCGCTCCTCGCTGAGTTCCGTGCGGACCAGCGGCTGGGAGGCATGTCCGTCGCGCATGACGACCACGCGGTCGCAAACCCCGAGGACTTCCGGCAGTTCGGACGAAATCATGACCACCGCCATGCCGCCGGCCACGAGCTGGCCGATGATATTGTGAATTTCGGCCTTGGCGCCCACGTCGACACCGCGCGTCGGCTCGTCCAGGATCAGGACCCGAGGATTGGCGGCAAGCCATTTGGCGATGACCGCCTTCTGTTGGTTTCCGCCGGACAAAAGGTTGATGCGCCGTTCGCCATCGGGCGGCGAAATGGAGAACTGCTTGACATAGCCTGCCGCCAGCGAGCGGTCGGCGCTGCGCTTGATGCGGCCGAAGCTGGTCAGGCGACGCAGGATCGGCAGGCTGATGTTCTCCCGTATGGACATTCCCGGCACGATGCCGTCGCCCTTGCGATCTTCCGGAACGTAGGCGATCCCGGCCTTGACCGCGTCCGAGGGTGAATTGATGGAAACCTTGCGTCCGTTGACGCTGATCGACCCTTCGACGAGCGGCGACAGGCCGAAAATGGTCCGCGCGACCTCGGTGCGGCCGGCCCCCACCAGCCCGGTCAGCCCCAGGATTTCACCGGCCTTCACGTCGAAGCTGATGTCGCGGAAGCGGGCGCCGTCGCTGATGCCTTCGACGCTCAGCACCGGCTTGCCGATCTCGGCGGGGCTTTTCGGGAAGACGTTGCTGACCTCGCGGCCCACCATCAGCCGGATCATTCCGGCGGCCGTTATGCCTTCAATCGGCCGCGTCTCGATCATGCTGCCGTCGCGCAGCACGGTCACCTCGTCGGCGATTTCGAGCACTTCCTTGAGCCGGTGACTGATGTAGACGATGGCGATGCCGTCGTCGCGCATCTTGCGCAGGATACGGAACAGCGCCGCGGTCTCATGCTCGCTGAGGCTCGACGTCGGCTCGTCCAGCACGATGATCCTCGGCTTCGCCGCATAGGCCTTGGCGATCTCGACGAGCTGCTGCTGGCTGATCGACAGGTTTCCGAGCCGCTCGCGGGGGTTGATGGCGGCGCCCAGTTCATCCAGAACCGCCGCGGCCCTGGCGATCATCTCGCTCTTGCGCAAAAGGCTCCACTTTGCGGGCATGCGGCCGAGATAGACATTCTCGGCGACCGTCAGGTCAGGGACCAGGTTGATTTCCTGATGCACCATGCGGATGCCGAGCGCCTGCGCATCGGCGGGCCGGCGCATGCGCACTTCCGAGCCGCCGACATGGATCGTGCCGCTGGTGGGTGCGTAGGAGCCGTTGAGAACCTTCATCAGCGTCGACTTGCCGGCGCCGTTTTCGCCCACGACGGCATGGACCGTGCCGAACTTCACGGAGAAGTTGACGTTCGACAGGGCCTTCACGCCCGGAAACGTCTTGCTGATGCCTCGCATATCCAAGGCGCAATCGGCGGCAGTCATGTCCAGCTGGGTTCCTCCCTGGCAAGATGGTCGCATCCCGCTGCGGAGATTTGCGCGACCGGGGAAACTATTGCACTAATATAACAGTTCTGACAAGCTGGTTTTGGCGATTGTTCGTGCGGTGTCGGCCTGCGGGGGCGACCGTGCTTCCGGTGCTTTCGGCAGGTGCATTCCGTTTGACATTCTAATATAATCTTATCATTTCAGGTCAACAAACACGGGATTTCCCATGGACCTCGATCCGTCGACACTCAACCGGGCGCTGCCGCTGCGCGATCAGATCTACTACAAGATCCGCAATCTCATTGTCGTCGGAAAGCTGAAACCCGGCGAGGTCATCAATGAGGTGGCCATCGCCGAGGCGCTGGGCGTGTCGCGCACACCGGTGCGGGAAGCGGTCAAGCGCATCAGCGACGAGGGGCTGGTCAAGATCCTGGCGCAGACCGGGACCTATGTCGCCCCCATCAGCCGCGCGGATCTCGAGGAAGCCTATGTCATCCGGCGGGCGCTTGAAATGGAAAGCGCAAGGCGCGCCGCCGACAAGCTGACGCCCGCCGCCAAGGAATCGCTGGAAGACAATATGGCGGCGCACCGCCTTGCTATATCGCGCGGCAGATACGCCGTGGCCATACAGCTCGACGACGTGTTCCATCGCACGATCGCCGAGATTTGTGGGATGCCGATGATCTGGAGGGCGGTCGATATCTCCAAGGCGCAGATGGACCGGGGCCGCTATCTGGCGATCCCGAAACCCGGCTACGGCGAACAGACGATCGAGCAGCACGAAGCTATCCTGGACGCGCTGGAACGCCACGACGCCGAAGGCGCCGCCCAAGCCATGGAACATCATCTCGAGACGTCGTTCCGCAACACGCTCGAAGTCGCCGCCGAACTTCTCGGCTGAGGCCGAACAGCAACGGGCAGGGCAATATGAAGAGAATGGGGCTTTGCATCGGCGTGAAAGCCGAGGCGCTCGAGGAATACAAGCGTGTCCACGCCGATGTCTGGCCGGAAGTGCTGGACGTCATCCGCCGCGCCAACATCCGCAACTATTCCATCTTCCTGCGTGAGCCGGAGAACCTCCTCTTCGCTTACTGGGAATATCATGGAAGCGACTTTCCCCGCGACGCGGCGCTCATGGGCGAATCGGAAGCGATGCAGAAATGGTGGAAGCTGTGCGACCCCATGCAGCAGCCCTTGCCGACCCGCGCCAAGGATGAGTGGTGGACTTCCATGGAAGAGGTTTTCCATCTCGACTGACAGACATCGGCCGCGACTGGATCGTCTGCCGCGCCTCGGAGACCGCGCCCGCAACGCGCCGTCCAAGATCGTCACGGCTCCACCGTCGCGTCCCTTACGAGTATCTCTGCAACCATAGCTTGACCGTCGTCATTCTATTATATTAGTATTCAGAATCATATTTTACCTGCCGGTTTTCGCCGTCGGGGCTTTTTCAGAGTTGGGAAATGGTGCGGTTCATCAAGCTTTCGGACGCCGATAATATTCTGTTGGCGGTCGATCCGTTGAAGGTCGGCGACAAGGCCGGCGAGGTGGTGGCCAGGGCGCGCATACCGCGCGGCCACAAGATGGCGCTGCGCGACATTCCGGCCGACGAGGCGATCGTCAAATACGGCCAGACCATCGGCTTTGCGCGCGTTCCCATCGCCGCCGGCGACTGGGTTCATGAACACAACGTGTACCTGCGCGATTTCGAGCGCGACTACGGCTTCGGCGCAAACGTCAGGGACACGCCGGTGGTTTCCGAGGCGAAGCGCGCGACCTTCATGGGCTATCGAAGGCCGAGCGGCAAGGTCGGCACGCGCAATTACATCGCCACGCTGACCTCCGTGAACTGCTCGGCCAGCGTCGCGCGCTTCATTGCCGATGAAGTCAACCGCTCCGGCGTCCTGCGCGACTATCCCAATGTGGACGGCGTCATCTCGCTGGTTCACGGCACGGGCTGCGGCATCGACGTCAAGGGGCCGGCCTACGATCTCTTGAAGCGCACGCAATGGGGCTTCGCCACCAACCCCAATGTCGGCGGTGTGCTGATGGTCGGCCTCGGCTGCGAGGCGTTCCAGATTCCGCGCTGGATGCAATCCTACAATATCGAGGAAAGCACCACCTTCCGCACGATGACGATCCAGGAGACCGGCGGCACGCGCAAGACCGTCGACGCGGGCGTCAAGGCGATCATGGACATGCTGCCGATCGTCAATGCCGCGGAGCGCACGCCGCAGCCTGCCTCCGAACTGGTGCTGGCGCTGCAGTGCGGAGGCTCGGACGGCTACTCCGGCATCAGCGCCAATCCGGCGCTCGGCGCCGCGGTCGATCTGCTGGTGGCCCAGGGCGGCACGGCCGTGCTTTCGGAGACGCCGGAGATCTATGGCGCCGAACATCTCCTCACCCAGCGCGCCGAGAGCCGCGCGGTGGGCGAGAAGCTGATCGAGCGCATCCGCTGGTGGGAGGACTATACTGCCAGGCACGATATGGAGATGAACAACAATCCTTCACCCGGCAACAAGCTGGGCGGGTTGACGACCATCCTGGAGAAATCGCTCGGCGCATCGGCGAAGGGCGGCACGACCAATCTGCGCGCGGTGCTGGAATATGCCGAGCCGATCAACGCACGCGGCCTGGTGTTCATGGATACGCCCGGCTACGATCCGGTCTCCGCGACAGGACAGGTCGCGGGCGGCGCCAACGTTCTCTGCTTCACCACCGGGCGGGGCTCCGCCTTCGGCTGCAAGCCGACTCCGTCGATCAAGCTCGCCTCCAACACCTTCATCTACGAGCAGATGCGCGACGACATGGACATCAACTGCGGCGACATACTGGACGGCGTGACGCTGGCGCAGAAGGGCGAGGAAATCTTCGCCGAGATACTGCGCGTCGCGTCCGGCGGGCGCACCCGCTCCGAGGGGCTGGGCTATGGCGACAACGAATTCGTACCGTGGAGCCTTGGCGCGACGATGTAGCAGTCAGCGCGACCTGAGCGGGAGTGCCCGTTCAAGTCTTGCGCACAGACTGAGACATCAAGAAACCAGTCCCTTGGTCTTCAACGCCTGCCACAATTCGTCGGGCAGGGACCGTTCGAACCATTCGACATTCTGTCGGACCCGGTCCGGATGCTTGGCGCCGATCAGCACCGATGTCACGGCCTTGTGCCGGAACGGGAACTGGATGGCCGCGGCGGCCAGCGGCACGTCGAACGCCTTGCAGACCGCTGCAAGCCCATCCACCTTGGCGGCGATCTCTTCGGGCACGTCCTTGTAGTTGAACTTGCGGTTGCCGGCATTTCCGGCGGCAAGAATGCCGGAGTTGAAAACGCCGCCGATCACGATGGACATGCCATCGCGCTGCGCTTTCTCTAGCAGCGTGTCGGCGTTTTGCTCCAGCAGCGTGTGGCGGCCGGCGAGCAACGTGCAGTCGAGTTTCGCTTCTTCCATGGCGTCGAGAACGATTTCGGCCTCGTTCACTCCGAGGCCGAAGCCGCGGATGATGCCTGCGTCGCGCAAATCCGAAAGCGCGCGAAAGCCACCGCCCTTGGTCAGCGCATCCCAATGGAATTGCGACGCGCCGGCATGTGTCAGCTTGCCGATGTCGTGAACGAACAGGATGTCGATCTGCGACCGGCCCATGCGCTGCTGGCTGTCGTCGAAGCTGCGCATGAGCCCATCGTAGGAATAGTCGAACACCTCGCGGAACGGCAGGCCGTTCTCCCAACCGGCGTCGAGCGGGTTCTTCTCGGCCGCGGGCGGCAGGCTGCGGCCGGGCCGCTCGCGCGTCATCAGACGCCCGACCTTGGTGCTGACCACGGTGGGAGCAGCCGGAACCTGTTCGCGCAGGAAATAGCCAAGCATGTGTTCGGCGCGCCCAAGCCCATACATGGGCGCGGCGTCGAAGTAGTTCATGCCGGCATCGAGCGCGGCCTGAAGGGTCGCCATGCAGGTCGCCGCATCCACCGGCGCATAAAGCCCGCCCAGCGATGCGCAGCCCATTCCGAGCGCGGTGATTTCCAGACCCGTTCCGCCCACGGCGCGCTTTTGCTCGACCTTCACAATCCCTCCAATCCTGCAGGCCGGAAAAATCGCATCGCCTGCTTGTCGGAATTGTTACACTAATATAATGATCCCGATCAAGCCTTGCGTTGGCGCCTTGCCGAGGCGCGGAAACGGGCGTGAGGAACGAGGCCGGCATCCGTCAACGGGTCGCTGCGGGTCTGCGAAACATCGAAGGGAGAGAGCGCTCGACATGAACAGGATCGATCTTGACGGCGAGCACGCCGTGGTAACGGGCGGGGCCCAGGGCCTCGGCTTTGCGATGGCGAAGCGCTTCGTCGCTTCGGGTGCGACCGTGACCTTGTGGGACCTGGACGAGGCCCGGCTCGAAACCGCGAAAAAGGATCTGGGGAGCGCAGCTTCAACGGAGATCGTCGATGTCGCGGACTGGACTTCGGTCGATGCCGCCCGCGCCAGGACGGAGGAGCGCGCCGGCAAGATTTCGATCGTCGTCAATTCGGCGGGCATTGCCGGTCCGGCCGCACCACTCGACACCTACGACATCGAGACGTGGAAGAAGGTCATCGACATCAACGTCAACGGCACTTTCTACGTCAACCGCGCCGTCGTGCCGGGCATGAAGGAGCGCAATTACGGGCGCATCGTCAACATCGCGTCCGTGGCCGGCAAGGAGGGCAATCCCAACGCCGCCGCCTATTCCGCATCGAAGGCGGCGGTCATCGGGCTGACCAAGTCGCTCGGCAAGGAGCTCGCCCAGTACGATATCGCCGTCAACTGCATATCGCCGGCGACGGCTCAGACGCGCATCCTCGAACAACTGACGCCGGAGCATATCGAATATATGCGTTCGCGCATTCCGCGCGGCCGTTTGCTCGAGGTCGACGAGGCCGCCGCCATGGTCGCCTGGCTCGTCTCGAAGGAAAACAGCTTCACCACCGCGTCGACTTTCGACCTGTCGGGCGGGCGCACGACCTATTGAGGCGGCTTGCCGCCGCGGGACCGATCGCGGCGAAAATGTAGTTCGGGCCGGCAACTTTCCCGAGGAACGAGGATAACCGGCTATCTGGAGGAGATGGAGGAAAGCTATGGCCAGGGATCCGAAGTTCGCCGCAAGCGTCATCATTCCGACGTATAACCGCCAGGAGATGCTCTATCAGAACCTGGAGTCGCTGAAGGCGAGCACGATCTCGAAGGACGATTTCGAGATTATCGTCGTCGACGACGGATCGTCGGACAACAGCCTCGACGTGGTTCGCAACTTTACCGACAGCTGCCAGATTCGCTACGTTTACCAGCAGGACAGCGGGTACAGGGCGGGGCGGGCCCGCAATCTCGGCATCGAACTCGCCGAGGGCGCCATCTGCATCCTGCTGGATTGCGGCATCGTCGTCTCCCAGGGCTTCGTCCAGGCCCATATCGACGCGCACAGAAAGCCGAACTCGGTCGTGCTCGGCTATCTCTACGGCTTCTCGAACACCGATGACCATGCCGAGGAACTGGAAGCGGCGATTGCCGAAATGGATCTGGCAGATGTCGACAGGACCATCGACAGGATGCGCCGCAGCGGTCGTTTCCCGGATCTGCGCGAAACGACCTACGCGGCGTGCGCCGACAACATGTCGGCGCTACCCGTGCCATGGTCGATCGCATGGTCCGGCAACATATCGGTGCGGCGCGACAGGTTGGGCGACCGCTTCCGCTTCGATGAGAACTACAGGACCTGGGGCGCGGAAGATATCGACTTCTCGCTCTCTCTGTTCGAAAGCGGCGCGGAGTTCTCAATCTGCCGCGACGCCTGCGGCATCCATCTGCCGCATTCGAAATCGCACGAGGTGAATTCCCGCTCCTCGCGGCCGAACAAGATTTATCTCCACGGCAAGTTCAAGCGTCCCGAGACCGAACTGCTGATCGACATCCAGTCCTGGGAGCTCAACGCGTATCTCATGCGCCAGAAGGCGAACGTCGCCTGAACCGCTCCCGCATCTTCTGAAAGGTTAGATAGGAAATGAAACTCCTCCGATACGGCCCGGCCGGTTCAGAGCGGCCCGGCCTGCTCGACAACAACGGCCGCATTCGCGATCTTTCCGGCGTCGTCGACGACATTGGCGGCCGCTGGCTGGCCGACCTGTCGTGGACGCGTTCCCTCGACATTGCCAGGTTGCCGGTCGTCGAAGGCGAACCGCGTCTCGGCCCGTGCGTGGCCGGCACCGGCAAGTTCATCTGCATCGGATTGAACTATGCCGATCATGCCGCCGAGTCCGGGCTGGAAGTGCCGCCGGAGCCGGTGATCTTCATGAAGGCGACCTCGGCGATCTGCGGGCCGAATGACGATGTCGTCATCCCGCGCGGTTCGACCGCGACCGACTGGGAAGTCGAACTCGGCGTGGTCATCGGCAAGCCGGCGAAATATGTGTCCGAAGCCAAGGCTCTGGATCATGTGGCAGGATACTGCGTCATCAACGACGTGTCCGAGCGCGACTTCCAGACCAAGCGCTCCGGACAATGGACCAAGGGAAAATCCTGCGACACGTTCGGTCCGATCGGGCCGTGGCTGGTGACGCGCGACGAGATCGCCGATCCGCAGAAGCTGAAAATGTGGCTGAAGGTCAGCGGCGACACGAAGCAGGACGGTTCGAGCAGCACGATGGTCTATGGCGTCGCCCACTGCATCAGCTACCTGTCGCAGTTCATGACGCTGCATCCCGGCGACGTGGTTTCCACCGGCACGCCGCCCGGCGTGGGGCAGGGGTTCAAGCCGCCGCGCTATCTCAAGGCCGGCGATGTCGTGGAACTCGGCATCGAAGGTCTGGGCATGCAGCGGCAGAACGTCCGCGCCGACAACTGACGCGTAAGCCGGTTTTCACCGCCTGTGGAAGCCGGCTTCCTGCAATGAAAGCTGCGCCCCGAAGTCAGCGGGAAGTCAGGGACGCATCGCGACTGCGGCGGCGGAGACCAGTTCTGCCAGTTCGCCGAAGGAGCAGGTGAAGATATCCTCCATCTCGGGACGGGTTCCGAACTCGGCCTCGATGCGGCCCGCCAGGACCGGCGCCACCAGTGAGTCGCCGCCAAGATCGAGGAAGTGATCCTGCGGCCCGACGCTCTCGCATTTGAGAACAGCCTGCGCCATTTCCAGAATCCGTTCCCGCACCGCGCTTGGGTCTGTCGCTGCCATGCTATCCATTACCTGTTGCTCCTGTCGCATCCTTGCGGTCTTCCGCCGGCTCGCCGCCTTCTGGTTCCCACAGGCAACCCCGGTATTCCGCGCCCGTCAGGATTGGTGCGACCGGCGCCAGGATGCGGGCCATGTGGGCCTCTGCATCTTCCCGGAACAGGTCGCGGCCGATTGCCGAAACAAGTTGCGGGATGCCGTGGCGCATGCCGCTGACCTCGCCGGGATTGCGGCCGTTGGAGAGCATCGCGCCGGCGCTGAAGAAATGGATGTTCCGCAGATAGGGCGCCGTGCCGGCCTCCTTCTCGGTAAAGGCGAAGCCGGGCGTCAGATAGGGATAGCGCGACAGGTCCGCATTTTCCTGCCCCGGTTCCGGTCTATAGCGGTCGCTCCATAAGGCGATGCGGTCGACGATGCCGGCAAGTTCGGGACGGGTGGACAGGTCGACGCTGTAGCCGGTGCCGGCAATCACGAAATCGAAGGCCAGACCTGTGTCGCGTCCATCCAGGGCCAACCGGATGGCATCGCCTTCGACCCTGAGCTTCGGGTCGCGCGCTCCGAGATGCAGGCGGAAGGATTTGAATCGCTCGACGCGGCGCACCGTGTCCGGCACCGGTCCCTGGGCGCGCCGGCACAGCACGCTCATGATGCGCCACCGGTCGGCGTCGGGGAGTTCGCGGAAATGCTCGACCGAACCGGGAAAATAAAGCATCCGCATCAACGAATAGCGCTCGATGTCGTCGTGCCGGCAAAACATGTGCACGGCAGCCGCGCCGTTCTCGAGGGCGGTCGCCGCCGTGTCGAAGGCGGCTGACGCGGCGCCGAAGATCGCGACGTGTCGCCCGCGCAAGCGTTCGAAGTCGATCGGCTCCTCTGTGTGGGCATAGAGTTGCTCAGGCAGAGACTGCCTGATGAAGGCAGGCACGTTGACGCTGCCGCTGCCGGCGAAACCGGTGGCCAGCACGATTTTCCGGCAGACCTCCTCGACTGATTTGCCCGCGACCGACAGTCTGAGCCGAAATCCTTGCCCAGTAGGCTCGATGCTGTCGAGGCGTGTGTCGAAGCGGACCGAAATGCCCGTAGCCGCACGGTACCACTTCAGATAGGCGGCCCATTCCAGCCGCGGGATGAACGTCATGGCCGCATAGGCGGTCTCGCCGTGCCGCGCTTCGTACCAGGCCTGGAAGCCGAGTTCCGGTATGCCGAGTTCGGGCCCCGGCAGCGTCTTCGGCGAACGCAGATTGTTCATCCGCGCGGTTGTCAGCCAGACGCCTTCCTGACCTTCAGGGGCGGCGTCGATGACTGTCGTCCGGGCGATCCCGGCGCGCCGCAGCGCGAAGGCGATGGCGACGCCTGACTGGCCGCCGCCGACGACCGTCACGTCATGGTCGGTGCCTGCGCGCTCCGGCACCCAGTTGTCGGGAGCTCCGCCGTGAAGCCGCAAGGCTCGGGCGACGGCCTCCCGATGCAGGGCGATGGACGTGGTCCGTTCGTTCCCGGACAGGCCCTCGTTCAACTCGCGGACATTCATGTCCATTCGCCTCGATCCTCTCCCGGAACCTGACGACGCGGTTTTGCTTCCGCGACCCGCAGCCTGCTCCAGCGCATAGCTACCGTCGCCGCACTTGTCCTTCGTATTACACTAATATATTAGAATTGATCAAGGCGCGATGACGGAGCGGCGCCTGTTTGCTGAGGAGGAGCAAAACCATGCACGAGAGTGCCGAGGTTCGACAGGCCGATGCCGTTGAAAAGCCCTTCCTGCTCGAAAGCATCCAGCAGGCTTACTGGGTGGGGCAGACCGCCGCGCTCGAACTCAGCATACCGGCCCGCTATTACGTCGAAGCCGACATCCCGGCTGACCTCGCCGACGGACTGACGCCTGCCTTGCGCCGCGTCATCGAACGCCATGCCATGCTACGCGCCGTCATCACGCCTTCGGGCGAACAGCAGGTGCTTTCCGATGTCGGCGCTTACGCCATAGACATTCAGGATTTGCGGAACCTCACCGAAGGCGAGCGCGAGCGGCGCCTGGAGGCGCTCCGAGCCGACATGCAGGGCAGGGACCTGCCGTCCGGGACCTGGCCGCAATTCGATATCCGCGCCACGCGCACCGGTGCCGGCCTTCGGCTCCACATGCGCTTCGCTCTGTGGATGATGGATGGCTGGAGCTTTCACATACTGCTTCAGGAACTGCTGGCGCTGAGTGCAAACCCGCAAGCCGTCCTGCCGGTGCCCGACATGTCCTTTGCCGGCTATGTCGAAGCACAGGGCGAAGCGCGCCGGGGTGCGCGGTGGCAGAAGGCATGGGACTATTGGCAGCCGCGCCTGACGGATTTTCCCGGCCCGCCGGCGCTGCCGCTGAGCCGGGCGATGGGAGAGGGCCAGTCGCCCCGCTTTCGCCATCTCAGCAGCACGCTGGACGCCGCCCACTGGAAAGGCATCGTCGACATCTGCGCCAGAATGCGGGTCACCCCCAGCATGCTGGCCTGCGCGGTCTACACCGAAGTTCTGTCGCGCTATGCCGGCAGCCAGCATTTCGCCATCACCGTCCTGCACTCCGGCCGTTTCCAGCACCTGCCGGGGTCGGCCAACGTGTTCGGCAATTTCGGCACCACCATCCTTCTGGAAGTCGACGCCTCGCGCGATTGCACCTTCCTCGACCGGACCAGGACATTGCAGCGGCAGTTCTGGCGCGACAGCGAACGCCTGGAAGTCAGCGGCATGGACGTTTCGCGCGCCATGCAGCAGCGCGCCGGCACCGGGCCGGGCGTCAGCGTCCCGGTGACCTTTACCGCGGTCACGCCGGGCGTCGGGTCGGATGAAAAGGAACGTCCGCGCGCCCGCATCGATCACGCCTCCGCCCGCCTGGAGGTGCCGCAGGTCTATCTCGATCACCAGATGCATCTTTGCGACGACGGTTCCGTCGTCTTCAACTGGGATTATGTCGAGCAGATTTTCCCGGCCGGCTTCGTCGAGGAGCTTTGCAATGCGCATCACGACCTGATCTCGCGGCTGGCCAGCGACGAACAGCTCTGGCACCAGAGGGAACTGGGAACGGACAACCGTCAGGCTCCCCTTCCGGCTGCTGCGCCGGCGCATGCCTTGCAGCGGCTGGAGAGGACGTTCGATCGGCAGGCCGTCGATCATCCGGACAGGATCGCCGTGATTGCAGGCGAGCGCGCCATGACCTATGGCGAGCTGCGCCGCCGGGCGCTGGGCGTCACCCGCGAACTCGTCCGCAACGGGGTAAAGCGCGGCGATCCGGTGGCGGTTTCGATGGCGAAGGGATGGGAGCAGGTCGCCGCCGTGCTCGGCATCCTCTATGCCGGCGCGGCCTATGCGCCGATCGATCCGGAGCTGCCGGAAGAACGCCGCAACCTGCTTGCTGGCAGCAGCGGCGCGGCCATCGTGCTGACGCAGCAGGGGCTCGGCCAGTCGCTTGCCTGGGCCCCGCAAATCGTCCGCATCGCGGTCGATGCCCTTGCCGAGGCAGAGGCGAACACGGCGGCGGAGCAGCCGGGAGCCGTCGACGATCTTGCCTATGTCATCTTCACGTCCGGTTCCACCGGAGTTCCGAAAGGCGTGATGATCGACCATCGCGGCGCGGCCAATACCATCGCGGACCTGAACGCCCGTTACGCCGTCGGGCCGGACGACAGGGTGCTGGCCCTGTCCTCGCTGAGCTTCGACCTGTCCGTCTACGACATTTTCGGAACGCTCGCGGCTGGCGCCGCCATTGTCATGCCGGATGCCGGGCGCACCAGGGAAGCGTCGCACTGGCGCGAGCTGGTGAGGCGGCACGGCGTGACGATCTGGAATTCGGTCCCCGCCCTCATGCAACTCGCCGTCGAAGGCACGCAAGGCGTCGCCATGCCGTCGCTGCGGCTGGTTATGCTCAGCGGCGACTGGATCCCGTTGAACCTGCCGGACCGGATTCGCCCGGCGGCGCCCGGGGCGCAGATATACAGTCTTGGCGGCGCGACGGAGGCCTCGATCTGGTCGGTGCTTTATCCGATCGGGGCAGTGGACCCGGAGTGGCGCTCGATCCCCTATGGCCATGCGATGGATCATCAGTCGATCCATGTCCTTGATGCTAGCCTCATGGTGTGCCCGCCCTGGGTTCCCGGCGATCTCTACATTGGCGGCGTCGGCGTCGCGCTCGGCTATCTGGGCGACGAGGTCAAGACGGCGGCGAGCTTCGTCACCCATCCGCTCACCGGCGAACGGCTCTACCGGACCGGCGACCTGGGACGTTATCTCGGCGACGGCGAGATCGAGTTTCTCGGGCGCAAGGATTTCCAGGTCAAGATCCAGGGCTACCGGGTCGAATGCTCGGAGGTGGAGGCTGCGCTGCTTGCCGGCCCCGAGTTGCAGGCCTCGGTGGTGTCGGCTGCCGCCGACAGCACCGGCACGCGCCATCTCGTGGCCTATGTCGTCCCCAAGCCGGACGGGAAGCCGCTGGACATTCCAGCCCTCCGCGAGCGGCTTCGCGCGACCTTGCCGGCCTACATGGTGCCGGGCTTCTTCGTCGAGCTGGAACGCCTGCCGCTCAGCGACAACGGGAAAGTCGTGCGTTCGGCGCTTCCCAAGCCCGAGTTCGGTTCACGCAAGAGAGCGGAGCGCGTCTACGAGCCGCTCCGCGAGGGCATGGAGGAAGCCCTGGCGGCATTGTGGCGGGAGGTGCTGGCCACAAACGAGATCGGCCGTAACGACAACTTTTTCGCGCTGGGCGGCTCATCCTTCGCCGGCATGAGGTTGATGGCCAAGCTGGAAGAACGCTTCGGACGCGCCATGCCGTTTGCGATGTTGGTCAGTCACCCCACCCTGGCTGAAATGGCGGAGGCGGTGAGCGGGACCGACGGCGCGCCCGATGCGTCGCTGGTCGTGCGCATCCGCGCCGGCAATGAATCGGCGCCGCTGTTTTGCATCCATCCCATCGGCGGCAACGTCATGTGCTACGCGCCGCTTGCGCAGGCGCTGGAGCCGGGCAGGGCGATCTACGGCATCCGCGCCCCGGGGCTGGCATCGGATCAGGAAACGCCGCTCGCCTCCATCGGGGACATGGCCGCCCGCTACGTTGAGGAAGTCCGCTCGGTGCAGGCGGAAGGACCATGCCATCTGCTCGGCTGGTCTCTCGGCGGACTGGTGGCGCAGGAGATGGCGCGCCGCCTCGTCATGGATGGGGAAGCCGTCGGCCTCGTGGCCATGATCGACAGCGCGGTGCCGAAAGCGTCGACGGAGCCAACTCCCTCGGCGCGCTTCAGGCGGTTCGCCAACGATCTGGCCGCCGTCGCAAACCTCAAGCTGGAGACGTCGGACGTCGACTTCGAGACGCTGCCCCGGGAGATGTACTTCGCGTGGCTGGAGCGGCGTATGCGGCAGGCCGGCGTGCCGATGACCGGCAGTGCGATCAAGGCCGTCCACGGCGTTTTCCAGGCCGGCTCCGAAGCTCTCGACAAGCACACGCCTCGCGGCGTCGATGCAAGGCTGCTGCTCTTCGCGGCGGACCAAAGGCCGGACGCCGCCTGCATGCGGGAGGAATGGCGCAGGCTGATGCCAGGGATCGAGATCATGCCCATGGATGAAGATCACTATACCATCATGAGAGTGCCCGCGATCGATGCCATCGCAGGACGGATCGCCATCGTCATGGCTGAAGCCGAGGTTTCGGCCGGTGTGGACAGCAAGCCTGCGATGCAATCCTCCGACCTTGGAGATCGCGCGCCAAGGCTTGGTTGAAGCGCCGCACCATGGATCGTGTCCCGGAGTTGAAGACATCACCTCGGCCAGGCGCCGGCGGTTCCCGCTCAAGGCGTTTCCGGCATATTGAGGGCGCGCGTCCGTTTCGGCACGATCACGATCCCATCCGCCGGGAGCGCCGCTGCCACGCCCGCAATGTAGCCACTGCCCAACGGCACGCTCCGGAAGGTCCAGCGCGTCGCGTCGTCGCCGATCTCATCGGTAAAATGCGCAACGGGCGCGGACCCTTGGAGGTCAAGCAGGATGCCTTTCATCGGCAGGCTGAGGCCCATGCCCCGCGCCTTCACATAGGCTTCCTTGAGCGTCCACAGGGTGAAAAAGAAATCCCGCTTCGCCAGACCCTGCAGCCCGTCGAAGCGCGCGCGCTCCCGCTGCGCAAGCACGGTCGCCGCCAGTTCGTCGAGACCGGCATCGCGGTCCCGCGCCTCGACGTCGACGCCGATCTCCTCGGTGGAAGCGATGGCGCAGACCGCCATGCCATGCGTGTGCGACAGGCTGAAATGAAGGCCGCTGACCCCCATCTCGCTATCGATGAAGGGACGCCCGTACTGGTTCGTCGTGAAGCGCCACCGCTCGGGAGCAACGGCGCGGTAGCGCGAAAGGGTGGTGCGCACGAGGCCACGGCCGGCGAGATGCTGGAGCCGGGCGGATTCGGATTTGAAGGCGGCGTGGCGCTCGCGTTCGGGCTGGTTCAGCAGCCCAAAGCAGGCAGCTTGTTCGCCGGCGCCGAAGTCCTCCAGCGGCACATACCAGAGGTCGATCTGGCCCGGCGGTGGAGCGTCCCGGGTCATCGGCCGATAGCCCGGTGCCGAGCGGAGAGAGAGGAGCCAATCCCGGCCCTCACGCCGCCATGGAGCGCGGCTCGATAACAATTCAACAGCAGAGGCATCCGATGCGAGTCTTCATGTTTCCCGGTCAGGGATCACAGTTTCCCGGCATGGGCAAGGACCTGTTCGACCGGAGCCGCATGTTCGGACCGCTCGAAAGCAGAATCGACAGGATCGCCGGTTTCTCCCTGCGCCAGATGTGCCTTGAGGGCGACGAGGCGACGCTCAGCCGGACCGATGTCACGCAGCCATGCCTCTACATCGTCAATGCCCTCCATCACGAACATCGACTGGCGAACGGCGGGGCGGCCAGCTGGCTGGCCGGACACAGCCTCGGCGAATACAACGCACTGCACGCCGCCGGCGCTTTCGACCTGCTCGACGGATTGCGCATGGTCGTCCGCCGCGGCCAGATCATGGCGGCGCTCAGCCATGGCGCGATGGCGGCGGTGATCGGCCTGCCGCCGGACGCTATCGCCGGCGCGATGGCGGATGCCGGGCTCGACGATCTCGATATCGCCAATCTGAACACGCCCGACCAGACGGTGATCTCCGGTCCGTTCGAGAGCATCGACCGGGCCGAAATTCCATTGATGAAAGCCGGCGCTGCCGCCTTCGTGAAATTGCCCGTGGGGGCGGCCTTCCATTCCCGCGCCATGGAGGCGGCGTCGGAAGCTTTCGACGCTTTCCTGGACGGCATCGTCTTCCGCCCACTGCGGAAGCCCGTCATCTCGAATGTGACGGCGCGGCCCTATCCGACCGACGGCGAACCGGAAACGGTCATCCGCTCCCTGCTGGTGCGGCAACTGAAGTCGATGGTGCTATGGGCGCCGACGATCGGCTATCTCAAGGCGGCAGGAGCGAACGAGTTCCTGGAAGTTGGACCGGGTTCGGTGCTGACGCGCATGGTCGCGAAAATCCCGTCGCTCGACCGGGAGGGACTCGCGGCCTAACAGGAGACGGCTTATCCGCCTCCGCGACAGGCAGGCGCCTTGCCATCCAAACATCGCATTGGGGACCGTCCGTCCGGACAGATTTCAGCGTTGCGGATACTATTATATTAGTGTAACTGTTTGTGCGGATGAATGTTCCACGGCCGCCGGCATTGCCAGAAAACGATGCTCCGGCGAACCTCATTCGAAGACCGGGAGGAGCCGTCTTCGGATCGCGGCGTGAGAGGATGACGTATGACACAAGCGTTTTCTGAAACCCTGGTCCACATCGCGCGGGACCGGGCACGGCGGCTCGACGGCAAGATCGCTTACGCCAATCTCAAGGACGGCAAGGAAGAGCAGAGGCAGATCAGCTACCGGCAGCTGGACGAAGCCTGCCGGCGCATCGGCGCGGCTCTGCAAAAGCGCGGCGCCGCCGGCGAACGCGTCCTGCTGCTGTTTCCGCAGGGCGCGGAATTCGTGCTCGGTTTCTTCGGCACGCTCTACGGCGGCGCGACGGCGGTGCCGGCTCACACGCCGAAACCGAACAAGCGAAGCTGGGCGACGTTCGAGGCCATCGTGGCGGATTGCCAGCCACGCTTCGTCCTCACCTGCCGCTCCATCCGCGACAATATCGTCGCCTGGTCGAAACCCTATCCGCCTGTCTCCTCGCTCGAATTGCTGTGCGTCGAAGATATGGAAAGCGAATGCGCGGCCGACGACTGGGACGAAACGGCGCCGGTCAAGACCGATATCGCGTTCCTGCAATACACCTCCGGCTCGACCAGCACGCCGAAGGGCGTGATGGTCAGCCACGCCAACCTGATCCACAATGCCGCCCTGACCGCCCGGCATATGGGCCATGACGAAAAGACCGTCATCGTCAGCTGGCTGCCCCTGTTCCACGACCTCGGCCTGATCGGCATCGTCATCCAGACGCTCTATGTCGGAGCCATCTGCTACATGATGAGCCCGGCCGCCTTCAGCGGCAATCCGGCGCTATGGCTGCAGGCCATCAGCCGTTATCGCGCCACATCCAGCATGTCGTCCGATTTCGGCTACCGTCTGTGCGTCAAGTCGGTCCGTCCCGAGCAGCTCGAAGGGGTCGACCTCAGCAGCTGGCGCAACGCGCTCAATGCCGCCGAGCCGATCCATGCCTCGACGCTCGCCAGTTTCCAGGAACGCTTCGGTCCTTACGGCTTCGCCGAGGACGCCTTCTTTCCCGCCTACGGCCTTGCCGAGGCCACTCTGCTCAGCACCACGTCCCGCGTCGGCGAGAAGCCGGTTGTCATGCGGGTGGACAAGGCAGCGCTTGCGCGCGGCGAATTCGTTCCTGCCGCCGACAGTGAGGTCGATGCAGTCGAACTGGTCAGCTCCGGTCGTCCGGCGGACGACATGGAAGTCGCCATTATAGACCCGGACACGCAGGCGCGCTGCGCCGACGGCATGATCGGCGAGGTCTGGGTGCGCGGCGAAAGCATCGCACGCGGCTACTGGCAGGCGCCGGATGCAAGCCGGCAAACCTTCAGGCAGAGCCCGGCCGACGCGCAGCAGCCGCACTTCCTGCGCACCGGCGATCTCGGCTTCCTCTGGAACCGGGAGCTCTACATCGCCGGGCGGCTCAAGGACCTGATCATTTCGCGCGGCCGCAACATCTATCCGCAGGATATCGAACTGACGGTGAAGGACAGCCATCCGGCGTTCCGGACCGTGAACGGCGCAGCCTTCTCGGTTGATAACGACGAGGGCGAGTCCATCGTCGTTGTCCATGAGGTGGAGCGCACGGCCCGCAACACGACCGATTTCTCGGAGCTGGAGAAAACCGTGCGCAACGCCGTCTGGCAGGAGCATGACATCGGCCTCGCGGCTGTCGTATTCATCGCGCCGGCCTCGCTGCCGAAGACGACCAGCGGCAAGGTGCAGCGTCGGCTGACGAAGGCGCTGTACCTGTCGGGTGAACTGACGGCGCTCAAGCCGCGCGGACAGGATGCCGGGACGGCTGCCCCGGCGCAGGCACCGGCCTCAAGCGGTTTGCAGGCGCAGGACCTGCAGGATCGTATTCTCGCGGCTGCCCGCAAGCTGGCTGCGACGGCTGCGCCGGTCGAGGCGACCGACAGCTTCGGCACGATCGGCATCGATTCCGTGCTGGCCGCGCAACTGGCTGTCGCCCTGAACGAGACGCTCGGCCTGTCGCTCGAGCCGGCGATCTTCTGGCAGTATTCCACGCCGGCACTGCTCGCCCGCCATCTGGCTCCGGAGACTCCGGCCGCGCCGGCCAGGGCAACCGGACAGGGGCGGTCGAGCGACGACCTGCTGCGTGCCTTGAAGGCCGCGCTCGGGGAGCAAACGCTCGAAAGGCAGGAGTAGGGCGGTGGCCGAAATCGTGCCCTTCGCGAAAGCCCCGTGGGGTTTGCCGGCCCTTGGCCGGCCGCTCAGTCCGGCCGAGGAGCACTGGCGCGATCCGATCGCCATCGTCGGCATGCACGCGCGGCTTCCGAAGTCGGCCACGCTGGCGCAATATTGGGACAACCTCGCCGCCTGCCGCGACTGTGTCGGGCCTCGCCCCGCGGGCCGCGCCGGTGACGACGCCGGTGTCGCCGAGGCGGGGTTCCTCGACCACATCGATGCCTTCGACGCGGCATTCTTCGGCATCTTCGCCGAGGAAGCGGCCATGATGGACCCGCTGCAGCGCCTGGCGCTGGAATCGGCGTGGCACTGCATCGAGGATGCCGGCTATCGCGCGGCCGACCTCAGGCGGCAGGGGGCGGGCGTCTTCTTCGCCACCGGCAAGTCCGATTATGAGGAGCTTCTCTACCGCAACGATGTCGAGCCCGACGCGACATTCGCCACCGGCGTCGCAACCTCGGTCATCGCCAATCGCATCTCCTTCGCGCTGGGGCTGACCGGCCCGAGCCTCGCCATCGACTCAGCCTGCTCCGGCTCGCTGGCGGCCTTGCATATGGCTGCCCAGGCGATCCGGAACGGCGATTGCGCGGTTGCGCTCGTCGGAGCGGCGAACCTCATCCTTAGCCCGACGCTGTCGCAGTCTCTCAAAAGGGAAGGGGCGCTCAGTCCGGAATGCCGGACCCGCAGCTTCGACGCGGCCGGCAACGGTTATGCGCGGGGTGAAGGCGCCGTTTCGCTGCTGCTGAAGAAACGCGTGCAGGCGGAAGCCGACGGGGACCATATTTACGGCCTGCTCACCGGTTCGGCGATCAGCCATGGCGGCCGCGCCAACTGGCTGACCGCGCCCAATACAATCGGCCAGGAGCAGCTGATCCTGACCGCTTGGCGTCGCGCCGGCGTCGACCCGCGCACCATCGGCTATATCGAGGCGCATGGAACCGGCACGTCCATCGGCGACCCGATCGAGTTCAACGCCATCCGCGGCGCTTATGCCAAGCTCACCGGCAGCCAGAGCGGCGGCGCCGCGTCGCAGCGTTGCGCGATCGGCTCGGTGAAAGCCAATATCGGACATATCGAGGCAGCGTCGGGCCTCGCCGGAATCGTCAAGGTGCTGCTGGCGATGCGGCACCGGCGCATTCCCGGCAACCCGCATCTGCGCACGGTCAACCCGATGTGCAAGACGCAGGGAACGCCGTTTCACTTCGCACAGGACACCGGAATCTGGGAGCGTTTGCAGGGCGCGGATGGCGAGCCGTTGCCGTATCGGGCAGGGATCAGCGCCTTCGGCTTCGGCGGCGCCTACGGCCACGTCCTGATCGAGGAATATTCCTCGGCGCAGGTCAGAGGCGATGCCGAAGCGGAAGCCGCTCCGGTGCTGCCGATCCTGCCGCTCTCGGCGAAAGACCCCGAGCGCCTGCGGTGCTATGCCGAGCGGCTGGCATCGTTCGTGCGGGAGATTGCCTCGCGCGAAGCCACGCAGGATGCTGGCGCGGTCGATGCCGACGTGCTGGAAGACTTCCTCTACACATTCCAGATCGGACGAACGCCGCTGCCCAGCCGCGTGGCTTTCGTCGCTCGCGACTGGCAGAGCCTCGCGGACGCACTGGCCAGTTTCAGCGCCGGCAAAAGACATGCGGACAGCATCGAGGCCGTTGGCGAACCGAGCGCGGCCGCGGCCACGGATGACGAAATGGACGCGTTGTCATTGCGTTTCGCACGCCAGTGGGTGGACGGAGCGAAAGTCGATTTCGCCAGCCTCTATGCGCCAGGCCAAAGACGCCGCGTTGCCGCTCCTGGTTATCCATTCGCGCCGACGCGCTTCTGGTTCACCGACAGAACCGCGCCGGCGCGGCTGCAGGCGGACGCTTCGTGAGCGCTGCGGCGTTCCTATCCCTCTAAGGCAGCGCGCAGGACGAAAATACTCGAGGCATGACGATGGATTTTGACGCGGTGACCAGACATGCCGACCGGCTTTCCGAAATCCAGGCGCTTGCCGCCGCGATATTGGAAGCCGACCCCGCCGCCGTCGATCCCGACGAGGCGCTGGGCTATCTGGGCTTCGATTCGGCCTCGCTCAAGCTTCTGGCGGCACGGTTGTCGCAGCATTTCGCCACGCCGGTCGACACGGTTCTCCTGTTCACCTATCCGACCCTGCGTTCGCTGGCGGAGTATCTGGTGGAGCAGGAAGCCCCGGCCAACCGGCAAGAACCTGTTGCCGGCTTGCCCGTCCGGCCGGCGAAGCATGACGACAACGACACCGGCAACGACATTGCCATTGTCGGGGTTGCCTGCCGTTTGCCTGGCGCTGCCTCGAAGGAACAATTCTGGGCCAACCAGGCGGCGCGACGCAACTGCATCGGGGAAGTGCCGAAGCGGCGCTGGGACTGGCAGGCGCTGTTCGGAGACCCGCTGCGCGAGAATGGCCGCACGGACGTCAAATGGGGCGGTTTCATCGACGGCGAGGACCAGTTCGCCCCCGACTTCTTCGGCATCTCCGTCTACGAGGCTGAACAGATGGACCCGCAGCACCGCCTGTTCCTGAAGGCGGCGTGGGAGGCGATCTGGGATGCCGGTTACGATCCGGCCCAGTTCGCAGGCAGGGCGCTCGGCGTCTTCGCCGGTGTCCAGTTCCAGGACTATCAGAAGCTGCTCGATCAGGGCGGCGTGCTCAGCGCCCAGGCCTGCACCGGCAACGCCCATGCGATGCTGGCCAACCGCGTGTCGTTTCTGCTCGATGTCCACGGGCCGAGCGAGGCGATCGACACGGCTTGTTCGAGCAGCCTCGTCGCGATCCACAATGCGGTGCGGGCGATCCGCCAGGGCGAGTGCGACCTTGCCATCGCCGGCGGCGTGAACCTTTTGCTGACGCCGGACCTGTTCATCATGGGCCGCCAGCTCGGCGTGCTTTCGCCCACCGGCCAGTCCCGCACCTTCGATGCCGCCGCCGATGGCTATGTGCGCGGCGAAGGCGTCGGGGCGCTGCTGCTCAAGCCGCTCCGCAATGCCGTCGAGGATCGCGACCACATCTATGGGGTGATCAAGGGCACCGCCGTCAATCATGGCGGCAAGGCGGCCTCGCTGACCGCTCCGAACAGCCGCGCCCATACCGAGCTTGTCATGCGTGCGCTGAAGGATGCGAGGATGACGCCGAACGACATTTCCTACGTGGAGATGCACGGCACCGGCACGGAACTCGGCGATCCCATCGAACTGGAGGGCGTGAAAAGCGCGTTCCACAAGTTGCGGACGCAAGACGGCCTGCCACCAACGCCCTGTGCCATCGGATCGGTGAAAACCAACATCGGTCATCTGGAGCCGGCTGCCGGGGTCGCCGGGGTGATAAATGTCATCATGGCCATGGCGAACCGGACGCTGCCGGGCCTGTCCAATTTCCGCAGCCTCAATCCGCACCTGCAACTGGAAGACGGATTTTCGATCCAGTCGGAGACTGGGTCATGGCAGACATCGTCCTCCGACCAGCCGCTGGCGGCGATGGTCAATTCCTTCGGCTTCGGCGGCGCCAATGCCTGCGTGGTGTTGAAGGAATATACCGCGACAGGGCGGACGCCGGCCAAAACGGAACAGGTCTTCGTCCCCGTCACGGCATCGAATGCCGGGTTGATGAAAATCCACGCTGCCGAACTTGCCGATGCGATCGGCCTGTTGGATGGGTGCGGCGAAAATATCCTGCAGGACATCGCTTTCACCCTTCAAGGGCGTAGGGAAAGCCGTGCGGTGCGCGCGGTGATAGCTGCATCGTCGCTGTCGGAATTGCAGCATGGACTACGGGCTATCGCTGCCGGAGGCGTCTTGCCGGAAACCGTGGCGATGTCCGCCACCGCCCGCACGGGGGAGTGGCCACGGCATGTCGCGCAGTGGCTCGACGCCGGCAATGCGGATTGGCCGGACATCGTCGACGCGAAGCGCTGTCCGCTGCCGCTTTCGCCATGGCCGGACCGGAGCTGCTGGTTCGAGCCGAGGCCGGGTCTGGCTTCGCCGCTCGACGACATGGAGACGGAAGCGCCGGCGGAGATGATCTATCTCGAACGGCACTGGCGTCCGCAGGAAGTAGGGACAGGGCGGCGGCTCGACGGCAAATGCATCTGGCTCATAGGACGAAGCGATGCGCAGGTGGAAAGTTTCGAGGCATTGCTGCGCGCGACCCTGCCGGCGCGGGTCAGCGTGGTCACTTCACTCCTGGACGCCGGAGCGGCATGTCGGCCGGAGCCATCGCTCGAAGTGTGGAACCTTGCCGGCGATGAGCCGGATGCCGTCATCGTTCTGCCGCCGGAAACCATCGACGCACCGACGGTCTATAGTGAAAACCGTATCCTGTTCGGTCTTGCCAAGGAGCTGATGGAGCGGTCGTTCGCCCGGGAGGTCGATGTATTTTACCTGACGGGGATGGATTCCGGCGCTTCGCCCGCCGCCGACGCCATGCCGGCATTCGCCAAATCCGTATTCCTGGAAAACGAGCGGCTGAGGCTGCACACCCTCTATGCCGGCGATCTCGAAACTGGCGATCTCGCCGGGCTGGTGGCGGCCGAGCTTCTCGCTCCGTCCCCGTCGACGCCGCTTGTTCTCCGCTTTGGCGCATCTCGGCAGGTGCAGGGGCTGCGCCCGGCGGACATGCAGGACCCTGCCCCGGCGCAAGATGCGTGGTTTCGCGCCGGCGGCGTCTACCTTGTCGCCGGCGGCCTGGGCGAACTCGGCTACCGTCTGCTTGAACGCCTAGTCGAACAGGTCGAGGCCACTTTCATCCTCTGCGGACGCTCGGCGCTGGAAGGTGCTGTTGCCGAACGTCTCGGCTCGCTGCGGCGGAAAGCGAAGACAGCCGCCTCCGTCCGGTATGTATCCTGCGACATCGCCGATGCGGGGCAGGCGCGCGCCATGGTCGACGCGATCCTGTCCGCCCACGGGCAGTTGAACGGCGTCGTCAACATGGTCACGACCCATAACGACGCCTACCTTTTCCGCAAGGATTGGGAGGATTTCGCCGCCATCAGCGCCTCGAAGGTCGAGGGCACGATCAATCTCGATCTGGCGACCGCGAACATCGACCTGGACTTCTTCGTCGCCTTCTCGTCGCTGGCGGCGCTGGGGCTCGCCGGCGGCAGCGACTACGCCTATGGCTGTGCCTTCCAGAACGCCTTCGCGCAATGGCGTGAGCGCGCCGTCGCCGCGGGCCACAGGCGCGGCGCCAGCCATGCCATCAGCTGGTCGCGCTGGAAGTGGGACAAATACGTCACCGAGAGCTTCGACGACTGGTTCGCATCGCTCGGTTATGCGTTTCTCGATATCGAGCAGGGCCTCGACGCCTGGCGCGCCATCATGCGGGGACGCGGCGGCGAAATTTTCGCCACGCAGGGCTGGCGGGGCAGGATACTCCAGCACCTCGATCTGGAAGCAGGTCTGCTGCGTTCAGACCGGAAAGACGCGGCGCCGGTTTCACCTGCGGCCAACGCCTTGACCGAGTCGAAGCCGGCCGAAAGCTCCGGCCCGGCGACGCTGCCGAACAGCGCGCCTGTTCCCGCGCCAGCTTCCGCCCTCGGGTGGTCCGCTGGTGATCCGCCAGCCGCCGCCGGAGAGGTTCTGGAGGTCGCGCTGTCCGCGATCATCCGCGATCTGCTCAAGCTCGACGAGTTCGACCCCGGCAGTCTTTTCCCGAGTGTCGGTCTCGATTCCGTCATGGCGATCAGGCTGATCGTGCTGGTCGAGCAGAAGCTGGGCCTGCGCCTGTCGCCCAAGGAGCTGCTTCAGTATCCTTCCGTGGCACAGCTCGCGGCCCACCTTCAGTCGCAGAATCCGGTTCAGGCCAATTCCGACTCGACAAGCGCGGCGGACCTGGATGCTGTGGCCACTTATCTGACTTCGAGCCTGAAGACGATGCTGCGCGCGGACGACATTGCGCCGGATGCGAAATTCACAAACCTCGGCGTCGATTCGATCATCGCCGTGAAGCTGGCGTCGGAGTTCGACAGGCGTTTCGAGGTCGGCATCTCGCCGCGCTGGTTCATCGATTTTCCGTCCGTCGACCGCATGGCGCGCGAGATCGAAAACCGCAGGTCGGCAGGGCGATAGGCCGCTCGCAAGTACGCCTTGGGTACTGTTTCGGGACGCCTTCTCCCATAAGTGGAGAAGGAGGACGGAACCCTCTCGCCATTTTGCGCGTATTCACGGGGCAGCAATTCCCGTGGAGCAGACATGCTGGATAAAACCGGGCCAGGAACCGGCGGCAAGACCGATGACGCCGCCGCCAGCGAGGCCGAGGCCGCCGCCGAGCGGGCATCGCTGAGTTATGTCAGCGATGCCGAACCCGGCATCCGCCGCAAGGGCTCGCCCAAGCGATTTTATTACGTCGACGCCAAGGGCAGGCATCTGGGCGAGGGCCGCGACGTCAGGCGCATCCGCGCGCTGGCCATTCCGCCGGCCTGGACGGATGTCTGGATTTCGCCTTCGGCCAACGGCCATATTCAGGCCACCGGGCGCGACCAGCGCGGGCGCAAGCAATACCGCTATCATGTGGACTGGGCGGCCGAGCGCGACGGCGCCAAGTTCTCCAACCTGATCGCCTTCGCCGAGGCCCTGCCGGCGCTGCGCGAGCAGATCGACGCCGATCTGCGCCGCCACGGCCTGCCGCTGGAGCGCGTCGTCGCTTCGGTCGTCTGGTTGCTGGAAAATTCCATGATCCGGGTCGGCAACGCCGCCTATGCCCGCGACAACAAGAGTTTCGGCCTGACGACGCTGCGCGACCGGCATGTCGATGTGAACGGCTCCAGCCTGCGCTTCTCCTTCAAGGGCAAATCGGGCCAGGAATGGAAGCTGCGGCTGACCGACCGGCGCATCGCGCGCATCGTGCGCGGCGCGCAGGACTTGCCGGGGCAGAAACTGTTCCAGTATCTGGATGAGGATGGAGAACGCCGTCCGGTGCGCTCCGACGACGTCAACCGCTATATCCGTGAAGCCGCCGGCGAGGCCTTCAGTTCCAAGCATTTCCGCACCTGGGGCGGCACGATCCACGCCGCCACGCTGTTCGCGCAGACCGAGCTTCCCGACAGCGAGGCGCAGAAAAAGCGGGTGGTGAATTCCGTCGTAGACCAGGTGGCGGAGCGCCTCGGCAACACGCGCAGCGTCTGCCGCAAGTGCTACATCCATCCCGATGTCATCGAGGCATGGCTTGAGGGCAAGCTGCTGGAGGAGATGGCCGCCGCCAACAAGCGCAAGCGCGCCATTGCCGGCCTCGACGGGGAGGAGATGCTGGTGCTCAACTGGCTGAAAGCGCGCGCAAGCTGAGATCGACGGGGTTTTGGCATGTAAGCACCCCCACTCCGCCTCGCTTCGCTCGGCACCTCTCCCCCTGCCCGGGGGAGAGGAATCCAAGCTGGACTAGCGCCGGCGTGGCCGCTGCGTTTTCTCCCCCCTGGGCAGGGGGAGAGGTGGATCGGCGTAGCCGAGACGGTGAGGGGTGCTTCGGTCATCGTGATGACGAGCGTTGCAATTGTCGCCGCATGACGGGGTGATGCACCCTTTCCAAACTCCAACATTTTTATCGGCGCATTGTCGGGATATATGCCTCTCTTTCGTCCTATGACCGACAGAAAGGGAAACCATGCTCTACGCCATTCTCTGCTACGCCTCCGAAGATGTCGTCTGCGCCTGGAGCAAGGAGCAGGACGACGCGGTGATGGCGAAGATTTCCGAGGTGCAGGAAAAATACGCCAGGGCCGGCAAGCTCGGGCCGGTGGCGCGGCTTCTGCCGACGACGGCGGCGACAACGCTGCGCAAGGTCAAGGGCGAGTCGGTGGTCTTCGACGGGCCGTTCGCGGAGACCAAGGAACAGTTCCTCGGCTTCTACACGCTGGATTGCGCCAATCTCGACGAAGCCGTCGAATTCGCCAAGGAGCTTTCCGACGTGAATCCGAGCGGCGGTTCCTACGAAATCCGGCCCGTCGGGATCATCAACCCGACCGGCTCGCACAATTTTCAGGCGGCTGGAAACCTATGACCGACCCGAACTGGATCGCCTCGACCATCAGCGCCGCCCGTCCGCAGGCGATGGGCGCGCTGCTGCGTTATTTCCGCGACCTCGACACGGCCGAGGAGGCTTTCCAGGATGCGTGCCTGCGCGCCATCAAGAACTGGCCTCAGAACGGCCCACCGCGCGATCCGGCCGCCTGGCTGATCTTCGTCGGCCGCAACAGCGGCATCGATGCGGTGCGCAAACGCAGCAAGCAGGCGCCAATGCCGGAAGAGGATCAGGTTTCCGATCTTGAGGACGCCGAGAGCGACATGGCCGAACGGCTGGATGGGGCGCATTACCGCGACGACATCCTCCGACTGCTGTTCATCTGCTGCCACCCCGACCTGCCACAGACGCAGCAGATCGCGCTGGCGCTGCGCATCGTTTCCGGCCTTTCGGTCAAGCAGATCGCCCGCGCTTTCCTCGTCGGCGAAAGCGCCATGGAGCAGCGCATTACCCGTGCCAAGGCTCGTATCGCCGATGGCGGCGTGCCGTTCGAGACGCCGGGCGCCGTCGAGCGCTCCGAGCGGCTGGCCGCCGTGGCGGCGATGATCTACCTCGTCTTCAACGAAGGCTATTCCAGCAACAGCGGCGAGGCGCAGGCGCGCGCGCCGCTGTGCGAGGAAGCGATCCGGCTGGCGCGGCTTCTGCTGCGGCTTTTCCCGGCCGAACCGGAGATCATGGGGCTGGCGGCGCTGATGCTGCTGCAGCATGCGCGCGCGCCAGCCCGTTTCGACGGAAACGGCGAGATCGTGCTCTTGGAAGATCAGGACCGCTCGCTGTGGCGCACGAAGATGATCGAGGAAGGTCTGGCGCTGGTCGACAAGGGGCTGCGCCACCGCAAGCCCGGCCCCTATCAGGTGCAGGCGGCGATCGCCGCTCTTCATGCACGCGCTGCGAAGGCGGAGGATACGGACTGGCAGGAAATCGACCTCCTTTACGGCCTGCTCGAACAGATGCAGCCGTCGCCGGTCATTACGCTCAACCGAGCGGTGGCTGTCTCGAAGGTTCGCGGCCCGGAGGCGGCGCTCACCATGGTCGAGCCGCTGGAAAGCAAGCTGGCCGGGTATTTCCATTTCCATGGCCTGCGCGGCGGCCTGCTCATGCAGCTCGGCCGGGCCGACGAGGCGCGGGAAGCCTTCGACCGGGCCATCGCGCTGGCCAACACGGCTGCCGAGGCTGCGCATATCCGCATGCATATCGACCGGCTGATGAAGGAAAGCGCGCAGCGCACAATCGGCAAGGCTGGATGAGGCGCCGACCCTCCTCACAAAGGGAGGGTGAGGTCACGCCTCGCTCTCGTCATCCCGGAAGCGAGCCGAAGCGTAGCGAAAGGCGAAGCTATCCGGGACCCATTGGCCACAGAATCGTCGAGCGCAGCCCGGTCCTTGCCTTGGCGCGTTCCAACACCGGTGGCGCGAGCCCTCCACCCGGCCGCGCTGCTCAATGGGCCCCGGGTCTTCGCGACGGCCTTCGGCCTGCTCCGCCCGGGATGACGAAACCTGGCCTCTCACCTCCCCTTCGGGAGAAGGCAGAAGCGCGGCGGCCACCGCAAAAAATAAATCCGTTCACGTCCGCAAAACCGCTTCCATACTTTTGGCCGCCGAAACGGAGGACTGGATGGCCGGCCGGAACAGGAATGCGAGCCGGGACTGCGATGTGCTGATGCGCATCGCAGCGCTGCTGTTTTCGCTTGCCGATCTGGCCGAGCAGGCATCGGGCCGGTCGTGGTTCGTGCGCCGCCGCGTGCTTGCCATCCTGCGTCCCGCCGAGGAAGCCGCCTATCGCTGCCTCGCCGATGCCGCGCGCACGTTCGGCGTACCCGTTCCCGCCCAAGCCATGGTCGCCGCCGGCGAATGGATGGCCGCCGCCGGCGATGAGGACGGTCCCGGCGACG
>CBFGLW010000033.1:0-30596 GCA_965649745.1 uncultured Mesorhizobium sp.
TGCACGACGCTCGTGCTGCCGGCCATGGCGCCGGCCAGCAGGCGCGACAGGAAAAGCACGGAAAGGGTCGTGCTGAAGGCGAACAGCAGATAGGCCCCGATCCGGCCGATCAAAGGCAGGAGGATAACGGTGCGGCGGCCGAAGCGGTCGGAAAGCGCGCCGAGCACGGGCGCTGAAACGGCTGCCGTGAACGCATAGGCCGCCGTCAGCAAACCGCCCGTCAGAGCGCCGGCATCGTGTGCTTCGAGGATGAAAGGCAGCAGCGGCAGGATGAGGGCATAGCCGACCGAATCCAGCAGGATGACCGAGGCAAGCGCATTCATCGCGCCGCGCTCGCCGGACTTGCCGACGCTGGCCGTCAGACCAGTCGGGCGACCAGCGCGCAATTCAGCCCACCGAATGCGAAGGAGGTCGACATCGCAGCCTTGTACGCAATGCTTTCGGCCTGAAGAACGAGAGGCAGCCTGCATTCCTCATCTGGCCGTATATAATTCAGAATGGCCGGCGCCTGCCCCTTATGGATTGCCAGAATGGCGAGCAGGAACTCCATCGCGCCGGCGGCGCCCAGCATGTGTCCGTGGCTGGACTTGGTGGCGATAACACGCTTGTCGGCGAGGCTGTCGCCGTAGATCGTGCGGAAGACGTCCGCCTCGGTCCGGTCGTTGAGGATCGTCCCTGTGCCATGGGCGCTGAGCAGGATCGGCTCGTTCACGTCGAGGCCTGCATCCCGGTGGGCAGCCATCACCGCGGCGGCCGCCCGTTCCGCGTTCGGCTTGGTTATGTGCGCGGCGTCCGATGTCGCGCCGCTGCCGGCGACCTCGGCATAGATGCGGGCCCCGCGACGTTTCGCGCTTTCCATATCCTCGAGGATCAGCGTCGCAGCGCCTTCGCCGACGGCGGTGCCGTCGCGCCCGGCCGAAAAAGGCCGGCAGGTGGTCGGTGAGAGCGCCTGCAGCGATTCCCAGGCGCGCAGATTACCGTAGGTGAGGCTGGCGTCGCTGCCGCCGGCAATGACCATGTCGGCACGGCCGCTGCGGATCAGATGCATGGCCTCGCTGATGGCGTGAGCCGACGAGGCGCAGGCGCTGGAGATGGCGTAGGCCAGCCCCTGGATGCCGAACAGGATGGAGAGGTGCGAAACCCCGGCGCTGCCCATGATCCTTGGCACGGTCAGTGGATGCAGGCTCGACCGGCGCTTGACGAAAAGCTGGCTGTATCCGTCGTCCAGCGTGACCAGTCCTCCGCTGGTCGTGGCATAGAGAATGGCCGCGTCCCGAAGCGCGGGATTGCCGATCTCAATGCCGGCGTCGGCCAGCGCTTCTGCCGTCGCCGCGGCGGCGAGATTGGCGAAGGGGTCGACGCTGTTGATCTGGCGGGGGCCGAATCGTTCGCGCAGCTTCGGAACAGGGTCGTCCTTGATGCAGGCCAGCGGCAGGGAGAAATCAAGATCGTCGAGGCCAGGGGCACGGATCGTTTCCTCTGCGATCCCGCAGATGCCATTCATGAGATTGGACCAGGCGGTCGCCGTGTTCTCGCCCAGGGCCGAAACGGAGCCCAGTCCCGTCACCGCCACTCGGCGCATGTCACCCCCGCCCGGTCAATGTTTGTGTCATCGACGCTCGCTTTGCCCGCCGCTCAATCCAGCAGCCCGAACTTCTTTTCACTCGGCATTTCGTTCATTGCGCCTTCGATGTAGCGGCAGACTTCTTCCGCCAGGAACGGGCTTTTTTCGGCAGGCGTGTCGCCATATTCCAGCGCGATCCATTGCTGCACGGGCAGCTTGACGCCGCAGGTTCGTTCGATGCGGTAACTCGCCCGCAAAAGATCGAGGCTGTCGATATCGAGGTCGTTGAGCAGGTGCGTGCTGCCGGCGACGGTCCCGGGCTCGACGCCACATTCCTCCAGCAGCGCAGAACGAAGCAGTTCCAGCGTATCCATCGCATGTCTCCTGAGCCGACGACATTCCGGCAGCTGTCATAAGTCTTCAAATCTTTTCGCCAGGAATCCCAGGTCCGCACCGGTGTCGGTCGCCGCCGCCGACCAGTTTCGCATCGCTCCCAGAATTTGTCTCTGGCTGGAGGTTCCCATCCCATCGGGAACATCGCCCGGCAGTCGGTCGATCAACCCACTCCCGAAAGAAAGCAGCGATTCGCACAAAACTTCGGCCGAGGCATCCGGCCTGTCCAAACAGATGGCCCGCACGAGTTCGCCACTGCTGACGTTGAGCATTGTCAACCCATGCTGCAAGGCGAAAGCGAGTTCATGACCTGGAGCGATGCTCGGGCCAGAACCTGGAAACGCCCGACCCATTTTTTGCAGCGTCTCGATGAGAAGCAGCCGTAACGCCCACAGATATTCCGGCTGATCCTCGGCGCCGGCCACGTCTTCAAGGATACTGCGGATGCCGGTGCTGGCGCTCCAGTAAAGATCCACCAGGTTTTCGAAGGAATTGCTAATGACGGGTGTGGTGCCTGTCTCGCCGCTGTCCAGACCGGACAGTGTGGAAGTGTCTGAGCGCGGACCCATCGTCATGCTTCCTTGACCATGGCGTGGAGGAAACCGCGCTGCACCAGCGTCAATGCCGTTTCAGCTTCACGCCGCATCGCCGGCTCGTACGTGGCATTTTCGCCGCTCGCCCGCAATTGCTCGACCAGGGCCGTATCCACCACCGCAACCGCATCCTGCAGGTGGAGGCTCGTCGCATTCGGCAGGAAGCGATGCGCTCGCGCGTCCGGCGCCAGAACCAGCCGGATGACGGGCAGCGGTTCCGATGTAAAAATCTGTTCTTCAAAATACCTGTTCACGGCCTCGAAGCTGGCAAGCTGCTCCGACCCGTTCGACAGGCCCCGCGCAGCGAGGCTTTCCTGCAGCGCGCTCAGCAGCGCGATGCCCTCGCGCGCCGCTGGCAGGCTTGCACCGGCAAAACGCTTCCAGCGTTCGAAGACCCATTTTATATTGGATTGCACATGCCCGCACGATGCCATCAGCACGTCCATGGCAGCCACCAGGGCGAGTTGCCCATAGGCATAGGCGGACTCGGCAAGTCCGGCTTTGACGGCAAGCCGCAGGAACAGCGTGTTGAACAGATAGTCCTTCAGGCGGGCCGCGCCTGTGGCGTTGCACAGTGTCGCTAAACGGGGATGATAGCTTCGGTCGCCGCTGAATGGCACGCCATTGACGATCCGCTCGAGATCGACCCAGCGGACCGGTCCCACAGCGAGATCGGTTTTCGAAAGAATTTCCGGCAGCGTGGGCAGGACCGTGGCGCGGTCGAACGAGTCGAGCGTGCTTTCGATATTGTCGGCGCTCAGATGCTTCAGCCCGACGCGCCGCTGCTGGAAGAACAGCATGTTCGACGTCGAGTGGTTCTCGGGCAGTGGGCCGTCGGCGACCAGCATGATGTCGATGTCGCTCGTCGAGGAAGCCAGTCCGCGCGCCACGGTGCTGACGAAGAAAGGCCGGTGGGACGGGTCGCTGCGCTCCGCCACGAATTTCTCGAACTCGGCCCGATCGAGGCCCTGGCTGGCAAAAAACTGTTCCACGTTACGGTGGCCTCTGCGAAGCGCATCGTCGCGATAGGCTTCCAGTTCCCGCGCGATGATCATGCCGGTTGCTGCTCCCCCAGCCATTCAGGCACACGGTCGACAAGGACGCGCTGGCGGTTGCGGCCGATCCAGTGGTCGACTGCAACGGGCATATAGGATTCCGGCATCGGCATCGAATTGCCGAGCAGGCGCGGTTCGATGTCCCGGCCGCTGCCGCCATGGGCGATGTAGCCGGCCATGATGTCGCTGATCTGCTCGACCTTCGAAAACTGCTGTTCCATGTCCCAGCTTTTGGAAGCCTTCATCAGGAAGCGGAACTGCCGTTCGCTGATGATCGATATCTGCGGCAGCGGGCCGAGGCCTTCGGCTGCCCTGGTGGCGTTGACCCGGGCCGAGGTGATCTCGGCGAACTTCGCCAGCGCGATGGCATTGACGCCGGAAGCGACGATGATCCTGAGTATCGGATTGGAATCGGAAAGCTGCCTCGCCGCCAACTCGATCTCTCGCCAGACGATATCTATCGGCACCGTATCGACGGTGTAGCTGGGCTCCGCGATCAGGCACGGCACCTCGGCCATGGCGATGAGACCCATCATCGGATAGAGGCCGTTGAAACGGGCGATCCAGCCGTCGGATTGCGAGCCCACGACAAGGCTGCAGCGTATCGTCGCCAGATAGGCCTTGGCGGCGAAATCGTCGAGGAGCATATGTTCCGCCTGCAGCTTCGTCGCCTCGTAGGCGTTGCGCGGCTCGGCATCGTCGCTGCAGAAAGCGGTGGACAGGAAGACGATGGCCGGACGCTCGCTGCTCGCCTCCACGGCTAGCTGCGCGAACCGCTTGGTTCCATCGATGTTGATCGGTCCCACCAGGCGCTGCGACTTGGTCCACGACACGTCGCCAGCGCAGTGGATTGCAAGGCAGCGGCGGTATAGGCCGACCGCCGCACGTGCCGAGGCCGCGTCGTCGTCCTTCGTCAGATCGGCAAAGACCGGCGTGATCCTGGCGGCGATATCGTTTCCCACCGCCTTGCGCAGCCTGTCCATCGATGCCGGTTCCCGCAGGATGCAGACGAGCTTCTGCGGCCAGTGTTCCGTCAGCTCCCGAACCAGGAAACTGCCTACCGCGCCCGACGCTCCTGAAAGGACGATGGCGTCGTAATCAAGCACGGGCGTCCTCGTGGCGGCTTCTGGCCTCGATCTCGCGCAGCATCTGGCCGCAATTGTCGCGGATGGCCTTTTCGCCTAGCGGATGCAGGATATGCGACAGCGCCGGCACGCCGAGATCGAAAGTCACGCTGTAGCGGGCAAGAACCGAGCTTCCCTTGTCGATTGTCTCGAACGAGCCGTTCCACTCGGCAAGATCGCCGCTGATCTGCTGGAAGGTCATTCGATGCACGGAATCGAAATATTCGTCGGCTTCGGTCCATTGGAGCTCGTTGCCGTTGAACAGCACGACCCAGGAGGTCGCGTGTGCGGTGCCAGGAACCTCGCACGGCTCGACGCTGATCACCTGTTCCATGAATTTCGGATAATCGAGCAGATTGCGGGCTATGCTCCAGACGCGTTCCGCCGACACTCCGACGATTTCCCGCTCGACAGTCACGTCAGGCATCAGGCTCTCCCGATATCGATGCAGCGTCGTTCGGACATGCTGCAAATGCGAAATATGACATCACAGAGGAGCAATTCGACCGCTGGTTGTCGAAAGGCGCCGGAGGAAGATAAGGGAAAAGACAGGGCGATGGCGAGCGTGATGCGGAAGCCTGAAAAATTTGCAGGTTTCCTAGGCTTTTCAATTGCTTTTCATCTTGCATTTAGAGATGGCCAAGCGCCCATGCCCGTCTACTTTTTGAAACTTTTCCAAATAAAAGCCGGCTATGTCAAGTGAACTGCAAGCAGGTTTGATCGATTGCACTGCACAAAAGCCCGAGCGCATGGCGAACGGAATTGTTTGCCATATCGACTAATATCGATCTGCCTCAAATAATGCGCGGATCGACCTCATCGTCGACCTTAGCCATTGTATTCACCGCAAATTAATGGCTCTGGCCGATGGTGGCGCAATTATGCTTGCCGGCTTTCAGGCCGCTTTTTTCAGCCGCGGTTTCCCATGTCCATCGACACATCCGAGATTGTTCTGTCGATGGTGGTCGCAACCATCGGTCGTTCTGGCGAGTTGTCGCCGCTGCTGCAGTCGCTGCGCGCGCAGGGCCGCCGCGATTTCGAAGTCATCTTTGTCGACCAGAATCCAGACGACCGTCTTGTTCCGGTGCTGGCAGCGATAGCTGGTGAATTGAACGTCGTCCATTTGCGCACCGACAGGCGCGGCGTCTGCCGCGCCCGCAACCTCGGCGCGGAGCAGGCTCGTGGATCGTGGCTGCTCTTTCCGGACGACGATTGCTGGTATCCGGATGATTTCCTGTCGCGCCTCGATGCCGTCAGGGCCTCGCACCCGGCCGATTTCTACGGCGGCAGGGCGGCTTCTCCGGAAGGCCGCGACATCATGGGCACGTTCGAGACCGGCGCCATGCCGATCACCCGCGCAACCATATGGACGACGCTGATCGAATGGATGCTGACAGTGCGCAGGGACGCCTTTCGGGAAGCAGGCGGCTTCGACGAAGACATCGGCCCCGGCGCCAGGACGCCATGGGGCGCCTATGAGGTTCAGGACCTGGCGTTGAAACTGCTCTCGAACGGTCGCAACGGCTACTACGATCCTTCCCTGATGGGCCACCATCCCGAGGACCTCAGCGACCGCACGACCGCCTCCAACATTGCCAAGATGCGCGTCTACAGTGGCGGCCTCGGCTACGTCATGCGCAAGCACGGCTACGGCTTTATGGCGTTCCTGCCGCGCCTGTTGCGGCCGCTTGCTGGCGTCGCTCTTTATGCCGTCTCCGGCAAGCCCGGCATGGCGCGGAGGTCGTGGCAGATGTTTTTGGGACGCTGGACAGGTTGGTGGGGTGCGCCTCCGTCCCCACAAAAGGCGAGGGTCTCTTAAGATTCCGGCGCTAGAGTGCGCTCGCGCGCAACATGGCGCCGCGGCGCATGACGCGCCGTGCCTTCAGGACCTGCGATGACCAAAGGCATCATGTCGAATTCGATCGTCAACGCGGCGGCAGGAATGCTGCTGCTGGTGACCGGATTCTGCTGCTCGGTTATCGTCGCGCGGCTTCTGGGGCCGGAAGCGAACGGTGCCATCGCCTTTGCCTTGTGGATCGCCGCGACCGGATCGCTGATCGCCGAACTCGGCACCGGCATCCTTCTGATGCGGCATCTGCCCCAGTTGAAAACGAGCGGGCTGGACGCACGCCGCCGGCGCGCCTTCGCCGCCTACCTGGCCTATCCGGTCGTGGCCGCCACATTGTTGCTCACCGTCGTCTATATTGGCGTCTTTCAGGCGCCGCGGGCAGCCGAATGGATCAAGTCGACCACGAACGTGGTCATCCTCACCGGCATCCTGCTTTTCGTGCAGTCGCTGGGGTCCTTCGCCAAGAATTATCTGATCGGCGAGCAGCGCCTTGGGGCATTCTTCCGGCTGACGCTGATCGGTTCGATATTGCAACTGGCCGTCGTCCTCGGCGGTGCGCTGACCTTCGGCGTGGTCGGGGCGCTCGCCGGCTACGTTGCCGGGCAGGCGGTGCTGTTTGCCTATACGTTGCGGATATTGGCGACGCCGCCCAGGAGCGCCGGGCACGACGCCCGCCTGCTGGCTGGCACCTCGGCCGTGCTGTTCGCCGAATATCTCATCAGCGCTATCTTTCTGACCCGGCCCGAACTTTTCTTCCTTCAGCATTTCCGCGCTGTGGAGGAGGTCGGTTTCTATGCGGTGGCCTTGTCGCTCGCCAATCTGGCGCTGCAATTGCCGATCCAGCTCACCGGCAGCCTCATTCCCTTCTATTCGGAGAAACGGGGCGCAGAGAACGGCACGGTGCCGGCGGAAACCTTCGCCGGTGTCATTCGCAGCTTCGCCTACATCACCCTGCCGTTATGCATTGGTCTCGCCGCCATCGCCCAGCCGCTGGTCGTCGCGGTCTACGGACAGCAGTTCGCGCCGGCCGGCATCGTCGTCGCCATCCTGGCGCTCGGCTCCCCGGCCTATGTCTTCATCCAGCTCATGACGCAGTATCTGTATTCGATGGACCGCGTCGGCTACCGGCTCGCGGTCAGCGGCCTGGGAGCGCTGATCATGGTTGGCGGCTGTCTGCTTGCCGTGCCGCTCTGGGGCGGCGCCGGTGCGTCGGTGGTTCGCGGTCTGGTGTTCCTGGTCATGGGACTGCTGCTGCTTCGCCACGTCAGGCTGACTGGCGGGCATGAGGCATCCGGCATGGTGGTGGCGAAAATACTTCTTGCGGCGCTGGCCTGCGGCGCAGTCGCCTTCTTCGCGACGAAGATGATTGTGGGGCCGGCCGGGATTGCTCTGGGCGTAATGGGGGGCGCGCTTGCCTATGCGGCGATGCTGCGTTTTCTGGCGGCGGTTCCGCCGCAGGACGCCGCGGTCCTCGACCGATTGCTGAACAGATTGCCGGCAGGCCCCCGCCGGGCCTTCAGACCGCTTGTCAGCCTCATCGTTCCGTTGGACCTGCCACGGCAGGCGGCCGAATGACGGAATTGCCCACTCACCGGACTGCGCGCTCCGTGCTCCTGTCCGTGCGGGACGCTACTGAACCGGCGGCGGTCGCCGTGCCTGTTACTTTTTCCCGCACGGTAGGGCTCTACACGCCGGCGAAAGGAGGTCAGGCCGCCGCCTCGGTTCTGTTTCTCAGCCCGTGGGGGTTCGAGGAAATGTGCACCCGCAAACTCTGGCGCATCCTCGCCGACCGGTTCGCGGAACTCGGGGTCGCCAGCCTGCGCTTCGACTATCCTGGCACTGGCGATTCCCTTGATGCCGTCGACCACGCCGCCGACTTGGCGGTGTGGGAGGATGCGATTGTCGCCGCGGCCGCCGAATTGCGCCGGCTGTCGGGCGTGGAGCAACTCGTCCTTGTCGGCCACGGATTGGGTGCGGCGCTGGCTGTCAAGGTCGCGCCGCGCCTGACCGACGTGGGCGCGGTCGTCATGATGGCGCCTGTGGTCGATGGACGCGCCTACCTGCGCGAACTGGCGGCCTGGTCCAAGATGGTCGACGAAGGCCTTGGCTTGGGTGCAGAGCAACGCATCAGCGGTCATGTCGCCATTGCCGGTCTCGTCATGGCCGATCAGGCCGCAGCGGAAATCAGGACGCTCGCTTTGAGCCGGCTTGAAAAGCGGCCCGCGCAGCGGATGCTGGTGGTCGAGCGGCCCAACCAGCCGCGCGATGCCAGAATTGCCGGCCATTTTGAAGCGTTGGGCGTCGAGGTCGAGCGTATTCCCTACACTGGCTACGAGGATCTGGTCTCGAACCCATCCATCGCCAAACAGCCGCTTCGGCTTGTCGAGAAACTCATGCACTGGTTGGGAGGCGTGGCGGAACGCTCCGAAACGCCCGCCCTGTTGCCGGTTCCCCAGGGATCGGCGTCGCTTCACGGCGACGGCTTCGTCGAGACACCGCTGCGGTTCGGCGAAGGCAACCGTCTTTTCGGCATTCTCTGCCACCCTCTGAGGCAACGGCGCGGCGCGACGGTGATCCTTCTCGGCACCGCCTACGACCGGGCCGCCGGCTGGGGTCGGTCGACGGTCCAGATCGCCCGCACCTTGGCGGCGAACGGTGTCGCCAGCCTGCGTTTCGATGCCGCCAATGTCGGCGACAGCCCGCCTGCACCCGACGCAGCCGAGCAGGTGCTGTTCTCGCAAAACCAAGTGGCCGATGTGTGCGCGGCGCTCGATTTCGTGGATGAACAGGACCTCGGGCCGGCGATTCTGGCTGGCCGCTGCAGCGGCGCGTATCTCGCCTTCCGTGGCGCGGTTGCCGATGAGCGATGTAAGGCGGCGCTGGTGATCAATCCATATACCTATTTCTGGGACAAAGAAGAAATCGTCGACGAGGCGCTGCGCCAAACGGCACGGTCGCTGGAGGACTACGGCCGTCGCGCCCTGCGGGTGGAAACGCTGCGGCGTCTCGCCGCCGGCGACATCGATGTCGCGCGCGCCTTGCTCAACATCGGCAAGCAGATCGGCCGCAAGGTTTCCGTCCATTCGACTCGCCTTGGCGGCCTCTCGCGGCAGGGCCGTATCCACGAGGCCATTCACGCCGATTTCCGCACCCTGCGCGACCGGGACGTTCCGGTGTCGATCCTCTACAGCGCCGGCGATGTCGGCCTCTACCGTTACCGCCTCCATTTTGGCCGCGATGGCGGCGGCATGAAGCGCTATCCCAACGTCAGCGTCGAGATCGTACCGGACGCCGACCACAACATGTCGCCGCCTTTCGCCAGAAAGCTTGTCCGCGACCGCATCCTGCAAGCCGCGCTTCGGTTCTGAAGCCGGCAAATTTCAGGCGCCGGCGCAGCGATTGCCTAGAACTGCACCGTCGATTTCATATTGATCGCGCGGACATCGCCGAAGGGTTTCGCCTCGCCTGAGAGGCGCGAGAGCCGGACCGGTTTCGGCTCGTCGGGGGCGAGGTTGAACCAATTGTCGTCGGCTGAGAAACCGGGGGCATCGATCTGCACGCCCTGCGCGAGATGGCTTGCCGATAGTGTCAGCAGCCAGCCCTCTGCGTCTTCGGTCAATTCCGCCGCGATCTCGGCATTGCCGAGCGCGGCGGCGCGGCCGAGCGGAAAATGGAATGCTTCGGCAAGCACCGTGCCGGTATCCGCATCTTTCAGGCGAGCTACGGTCACATCGTGGGATGGTGGCCCGAAGCGGAAGGCATAGTTGGTATCGAAAAACGCACCGAAGATTTGCGTGGCCGGCAAAGTGAGGCCTTGGCGTGCACCCAGTGAGATATCATTCTGGCCGCGAACGACGGGAACCGAGCCGTCACGCAGGCAGACCAGTTCGATGCGAAGTTCGTGCACGGCTGCCGTCTCATTCACCACATGCACGTCGACACCATTGGTGCCCTCGTCGGAAAGCAGGATCTGCAGCGGCCGGAAGGCGCGGCGCAGGGCATGGAATGCCGGCTTTGACGTTCCGGTCGAGTCGATCACGCCCCAGCCGGCGCCGGGCAGGAAATCCTGCAGCGACAGAACGAGTCCTCCATTGCAGCTCGAGCCGGGCCGGCGCCATTCGGCGAAGGTCGCTTCCATCACTTCGGCCGAAACGGCGCGCGACAGGTCGAGGTAGAGTGCCGGGTTTTCGCGCCGCAGCCGTGCGGCGTCATGCCCATAGAGGTCTGCGAGGTAATGGTCGCGGATATCCTCGAAATCCCACGAAGCGCCACGGTCGCGCGGCACGCGCGCCTTCCAGCGCGGATCGTGAACCGCCGGTATAGGCAGCTGCGTGTCGAGCGTCGCCTGTTCCGGCACATTGGCGAAGGCCAGGCACTCGGCGGCGAAACGCACATTGGCGCGCCGGGCATCGTCCAGCGGCCGGCAATAGGCGCCGACGCCGTAGTAGTGCGTGACGCCTTCATTCGGTGAGAACGGCATGGCACCGCCGTTCGGACTGTTCGGGACATAGGCCACGTCCGGACGGATTTCGGTTGCGACACCGGGTAGGATTTCGTCTGTCAGCGGTCCCGACCACGAAGCCGGCGGCAGGCCGAGCATCGCCGCCTGCTGCGCCATCTCGCTGCCGCCGCAAAGCACTCCAAGCGACGGCGACGCGGATGTCGTTTGCAGGAACTGCCGTGCTTCCTGCCGGACAAGCGCTGCGAATTCCGGGTCCTCGGCGGGATAGTCGAAATTGGCGAACATGAAGTCCTGCCACACCATGATGCCGAGTTCATCGCATAACTGGAAGAAATCCGGCGTTTCGTAGGTCATGGTGCCGGGAATGCGCAGCATGTTCATGCCGGCATCCGCCGCCAGCCGCAGCCATGGTTCATAGCTTTTCCGGTCGCCCGGCAGGTTCACGACATCGGCGTTGGTCCAGACGGCGCCACGGCAGAAGACACGCTGGCCGTTGACGAGAAGGGCGAAATCCTTGCCGTCGTTGCCACGGTCGATCTCGATATGGCGGAAGCCGGTACGGCCAGCAGAATACTCCCGATCGGCAGTTAAAATGGTCACATCGTGCAGGGCGGGCCGGCCATGCGTCCGCGGCCACCATGCTTCGATTTTCGGCAGCAGCAGTAAGCCTGAAAAACAGTCTCCGTCCCGCGCAAGTTCGGCCTCGCGACCGGCGCACGCGACCTTGACTGGACCGCGCAAGGCTGGCGCGACGAAACGGATGTCGAGCCGACCGACGCCGTCCTTGTCCAGCGTCCCGCGCATGACGATATCGCGCGGCGCGGGTGTATCTTCCCGGATGAGCCGCACCGGCCGGAATGGGCCTGCGGGATGCACTTCCGGGCACCAGCCCGGCATGTAGCCGATCAGCGACGTGCGCACGAGCCGCAGGCCTTGCGGGGTGATCATCTGCGGCCGCCAGCTGGCGCGGCGTCCGCGCTTCTCAAGATGCGGCGCCAGCGCCCGGAAGCAGATGGCGAGGCGGTCCTTGCCGGTCAGAACGACCGGCACATCCAGCGCCACGAACATCGAGTTTGACGTGGCGACCAACCTGTCGTTCAGGAAGATTTCAGCGATGGTCGCCAGTCCCTCGAAACGCAATGTCGCACTGCCGGGAGCTTCGTCGGCGAGGTCGAGGAAATACCACGCATCCAGGCCGTTCAGCGGTCGCGGAGCAGTCCTGTCGAACTTGCCCGCCCTTTCCAAAGCGCCGGCCACCGTGCCGGGCACGGCAGCCTCGATCAGCGTCTCGTCAGCGCATTCTCCAGGATTCGACCAGGCTCCCGCCTCGGTGACGGCCATTCGCCATCCCGTATCGAGAGTGCGGTTACTTCGCGTAGGTGGAGAGACCATAACGTCCATCGCCGCTCAGCCGATCCGCCGGGCAAGAACCGCGAACAGCCGGTCCCAAGCTGCGACAGCGGGGTCGAGGATGCCGGCCAGCGGCTCGAACTTCCTGCGGGCGACGGCGCGGGCAAGCTGGAACTGCGCCGACTTGGCGACTTCAGAGATGCGGCGCGCTTCCGCCACAGCCTCGCCGAACGATCCGTCCGGCATGAGCCAGTCGAGATGGCTTGCCGCCAGTTCGAAATTGGCGCCGAGCTGGCGCAGCGTGTTGAACGCATACTGATGGAAGAAGCCGAAGGGCCGTTCGGCGATTGCTGCAACCTGCTCAGGGAAAACCTTCGCAAACGCTGCAACGGGGTTGGCCGCAGGTCTACGGGCAAAATGAACGTCGAGCAGCCGCATCGCTTCGGTGCGCTGCCGGCCCGGCTCTGGCGACGCAGCGGGAAAACGTGCGAATTCGGTATAAGGCAGGAAGGGTGGCGCATTTTCTGCCTCATTCCGATGGAACAGCCCGTCGAAATCCTCGCCCAGCAGCCGGAAGAAACCGCCATTGTGGAAATAGTCGAGGCTTCGTCCGGCAAGGTCCAGCCGGTTCACGGCGATGGTCGTCTTGCCGTGCTCGGTCCGGTAGGCGACGCCGCGCGTGTCGGGCAGGAAGTAGCTGTCCATCTCGACGAGGCAGAGCCGGCCGCGCTCGATTTGCGTGGCGACATGCGTCTCGACACGGTCGTAGATGGCCAGTTCGGTGCAACGTATGCCGTAAAGCGATTCCAGATCGTTCAGCGGCACCTTGAAGAAGGTGAACTGGTCGTCCTCGAAATCCTGCGTCAGCGTGAAGCCGAGCATGGCCTCCGGTGCGCTGCCAAAACTGTTCAGCACCTCGATCCAGAGATCGACATAGCAATTGGTTTCCGGCCACATGCGCTCCGCGTCGTGCAGCGCATGCGGGCGATAGCTGCCGGGGTCGATCCCGGCAAAGACGGCGGTCTGGCTCAAGCGGAATATCCGAGCGCCTTGCGCACGGCGGCAGGCCATTCCGCGACGCGCAGCCCGTGATGCTGGAACAGTGCCAGCGCGATGCGCTCCAGCCCGAAGCCGACGCAGGCGGTGTGCGCCACCGCGCCATCGCCGGTGGCGAGGTTCCACGTCTTGCCGAAATGATCCTGATGATAGTTGAAGCTCATGCAGGCCGTCGGCTTCGCCACCGAGGCGATCGGGATCAGCAGTTCGAACTTCAAATTCTGGTCGCGCTGGTTGTTCTTCATCATGCGCCCGGCGCGGCCGAAGAACGGGTCGTTGGCGACATCGATCTCCACCGGAAGCCCGACCTTCGCCATCAGCTTCTTGCCGCGCTCCATCCATTCGCCGCGAAAGGCGACGACCTGCTCGGGCGTACCCATGCGGACGAATTCGCGCATGCGGAAAAGCTGCATCCGGGCCGGATCGTTGGAAGGCTCGTGACGGAAACAGTAGGACTGCAGGGCGAACAGCCCGCCCTTTGCCGGCAGAGGGCCTCGTTTGGCGACCGTCGGGTAAAGGGGATAGCAGGCCGCCGGCGTCAGCACGATGTCGGTGGCTTCCTGCCCCTTGGTCCAATCCTCGCCGACTTCAAGGCACTGCAGCAGGTTCATATGGTCGAGCTCGTTGCCGCAGAAGGAATGCACGGTGCCGGCAAGCTGCGGGAAGCTCTTGAGATAGCCGCTGCCTTCGAAATGCGCCTTGTTCATGCCCGGCGGAAAGCTGATGGCTTCCGCGCCGTCGCCGGCTGCGAAGGTCTCGATCAGGGCTTCGAAGCGGCGGATGACGTCCTCGAATTCGCCGCTGCGGCCGTAAAGGCCTTCGACGCCCATGTCGATGAGAAGACCGGTTTCGAACAGCCGGTCGAGCAGGGAGGTCTGGATGTCCATCGGATTATCCTGTCAGGCTGGTGTCCTGCCTGTGCGCGAGCAGCAGGTTGGACGAATTGCCCAGTATGCGGTCGTTGGAGATCATCAATTGCGCCGAATGCGCATCGCGCAGATGGCGCCCGAGACTGAATGGCGTGCCGTTCTTGTAGCCGAGGATACCGCAGATCAGCATGGCGTGGTTGACAATCGTCAGGATCGTCTCCGAAGAGCCGATCTTCACATTGTTCATCGCCACCGCGAAGCTCATGGACGACAGGCGGTCGGGATCGGACTTGGCCGCTTCGTATTCGCGCAGGCCCGCGATCACGTTCGACTTGACGAGCTGAAGCAGGTTCGATGCTTCCGCCAGCCGCAGCGCGCCTGGTGGCGTGGCTCCGGGATTCTTGCGCGCCGCCGCGCGCACGAAATTCTGCGCCCGCACGACCGCGTTGACGGCGATGCCGTACCACACCGCGCTCCACAGGAGATGCGATGTCGCCAGCATGGACTGTGCCGCGATCTCGGCGAAGGGCTTTGGCAGGATTTGCTCGGCCGGCGCCTGGCCCTTGAACAGATAACCGTCGGAACAGGTGCCGCGCATGCCGAGCGTGTCCCAGACCTGGGTGCGCTCGAGCGTGTACTGGTCCCTGGTGAAGACCGTCATCACCTGGTCGGTCGAGGCGGCCTCGGCGTTGGCGCGCGAGGTGATCAGGATGGCGTCGGCATATGCGCCGTAGGAGATGACGGTGGCGTCCTTCTCCAGTTCGCAGCGGTCGCCGTTCTCGGCGATGGCGCAGATGCTGTTGCGCAAATTGCCGCCGATGCCGCCCTCGGTGGTGGCGGAGGCGAGAAGCAACTGTTCGTCGCAGATGCGCTGCATGAAGGCCCGGTGCCAGGCGCTGTCGGCGCCATGCGTCACCAGGCTCGACAGCTTGATGTGATGCATGGCGAACATCATCGCCGCCGCCGAGCAGGACTGGCCGAGCAGCGAGCAGATTTCCGCGACCTGCGAAAGGTCCGCATCCTCGCCGCCGAGATCGCCGGCGACCTGGATAGACAATAGCCGTTCCAGCTTCATGGCGTCCGCAGCTTCCCGTGGAAAGCGCGCCTTGGCATCGACATCGTCGGCATGCGCGGCCGCTATGGCAGCGACGCGCGCGGCGCGCTCAGCCAGGCTGGCGTTGACGGAGATGGTCATCAGGCTGCCGCCGCGCTGCCGGTGATGCTTTCCACGGCGAGCGCGATCGCGTCGATGCTCTGGAACGACCTGCGGTTGAGGAGCGAGTCGGGGAACTCGATGTCGAAGGCCTCTTCGATCGCCAGCATGATCTGCACCGAAGCGAAGGACGAGAGCCCCGCCTTGTAGAGGTCGGAATCGTCTTTCAGGTCGCTGACCGCCATCGACAGGCCGCCATGCCTGGCCAGCAATTCGCGTATTTTCTGTTTCATCGGTTGCCCCAACCTCTTGAAGGATCGTCTTGGCTCAGCCCATGGGCTTACAGTCCCGACCGTACGGCAAGGTTGATAAGATGGGCTAAAGGGGAATGGATAAGGGCCGCTGAAACTAATCGCTAAATTGCTTGGGGTTTGACGGTTTGGCGGGCTTTTGGCCTGAAAATTCTGCGAACCGGATGGAATTCAGTTTACCAAACGACGCGAAACAACTCCAGCCGCTGCTGCGTTGGCGCTATCTTAACTTCGCCTTAAGGACGGCGCGCGCGTCGATGATGCCAGCTCGCGACTGTGTCCTGCCGCGAGGGCACTGCACGAACCATCGCTTGGATTTCAGACATGAACCCGAGGCCTTCTTTCAAGGCGGAATTCGCAGACAGCCGCCGGCCGCTTGCCGTGCAGGTGGTGCGCCAGTACGCACCCAGTCGTGGCGGCCTGGAAGATGTAGTGGCCAATCTCTCGACCGAACTGCTCAAGCGCGGTTACCGTGTGCGAGTGGTGACGCTCGACCGGCAGTTCACCGCGCTCGACAGGAAATTACCTGAGCAAGAAACCCTGAAAGGGGTCGAAGTGGTGCGGGTGCCGTTCCGGGGATCGACCCGCTATCCGATAGCGCCGGGCGTTTTCCGCCACATCGGTGACGCCGACATCGTCCATGTCCATGCCATCGATTTTTTCTTCGACGCACTCGCCTGGGGCCGCTTCCTTCACCGCAAGCCGCTCGTCGCCACCACGCATGGCGGCTTCTTCCACACCAGGAATTTCGGCGCGATCAAGAAGGTCTGGTTCCAGACGATGACGCGGCTCTCCGCGCTGGCCTACCGCTATCTCGTCGGCTGCAGCGCGCAGGATACCCGCGCCTTCCAGGCGATCGCCGGGAAGCGGGTGGTGCAGATCGACAACGGCGTCAACATCGACAAATTCGCTGGCGCGGCATCGCCGACGTCGGTTCGACGCATCATCACGCTTGGCCGTTTCTCGGCCAACAAGCGCCTCGACAGTCTTCTGGACACGATGCAGCAGCTCGTCCGCATGCAGCCCGACTGGCGGCTGGATATCGTCGGCATTCCGGGTGATGTGACCGAGGCAGACCTGCAGCGGATGATCGAAGCGCGGGGCCTTGCTCACGTGGTGGAGTGCCATATCGGTCTGCCGGACAGCGCCATCCGCACGCTCCTCGGCCGCTGCTCGCTGTTTGCATCCGCATCCGAATATGAAGGTTTCGGCCTAGTTGCCGTCGAAGCGATGAGCGCCGGTCTGATGCCGCTGCTTCAACCCAATACCGCTTATAGCGACTTGGCGTCGAAGCATGGCGAGGTCCGGCTCTGCGATTTCGCCCAACCCGAAAAAGCAGCGGCAATTATCCAAGCCGCATTCGTTCAACTGTCCGCCGGCGCGGATACCTACCGGATGGCGGCGATGCAGGCTGCCGCCGACTATTCGTGGGAGCGCGTGGCGGATCGCTATGTCGATCTATACGGGCAGGTCCTGAAATCCTCCCCGATGTCCGACGAGCAGCTGATGCTGCGCCACAAGCGCATCTGAGCCCGACCTTGCACGAGAGCCAACAGATCGGTTCGGCCAGCACGCCACGCACGAGTAATCGGGTGCGCCGCGCTTCTCTTCGCCTGTCTGCGGCCATGGTAACGCTGGCCGTTTCGTTCGACGCATCGGCAAGCTGCCTGCGCGGTATCAATCTTTCCGGCGCGGAGTTCGGCGAGCCGCCGAGCGTGTACGCCAAGGATTACATCTACCCCAGCGACCGCACGATCGAATACTTCACCGCCAAAGGGTTCAATGCCGTGCGGCTCCCCTTCCTGTGGGAGCGGCTGCAGCCGCAACTGATGAAGGACTTCGATGGCGCGGAAAAGGACCGGCTTACGGACGCGATCTCGCGGCTAAGATCCGCCGGCATGACGGTCATCCTCGATCCCCACAACTACGCCCGCTACCGAGGCCAGACGATCGGCTCGGAGGCGGTGCCGGATAAGGCCTTCGGCGATTTCTGGAAACGGCTGGCGGCCGAATACAAGAACGATCCGGCGGTTCTGTTCGGCCTGATGAACGAACCGCATGACATGCCGACAACGCAATGGCTGTCGGCGGCGAACGCGGCCATCTCGGGCATCCGCGAGGCCGGGGCCGGCAATCTGGTCCTCGTTCCGGGAACGAACTGGACGGGCGCGCACAGCTGGGAAAGCGGTTCGTCCGAAGAGGCGAACGGCACGGTCATGCTTGGGGTAAAAGACCCCGGCGAAAACTACGCCTATGAGGTCCATCAATATATGGACGGCAATTTTTCCGGCACGGCCCCCACCTGCGAACGGGCGGACGACGCCGTGACGGCCTTGAAGAATGTCGGCGCCTGGCTGGAAAAGAACGGCAAGCGCGGCTTTCTCGGCGAGTTCGCCGGCGCTGCCAATACCGAATGCATGACCGGCATCGCCAACATGGCGGGCCTAGTCAACGCCGATCCGCAGCGCTGGGTCGGCTGGACCTACTGGGTCGCGGGCGACTGGTGGCCGGCCACCGAGCCGATGAACATCCAGCCCTCGGAAGACGGCGACAGATTGCAGTTGAAGGCGCTCGAGCTCGGCGGCGGGGTTCCCGCGCCATCGGGCGCCTGTCCGGCGCTGGAAAAGCAGCCAGGCTAACGCGCCGGGGACATCGATGTTGAGGGCATCGCCCGGCGACGCGCGCCAAGCAGCCTGTCGTTGAAAGTCTGATTTGCGGCCTTCCTGTACACATCTGAGCAGCCGAGCAGGAACCACAATAGCGCCGCCGTCTTGATCGAATAGAACGAGTCGCTGATCAGCATCAGAAGCAGCAGGTAGACGATCGCCATGGAATGGAAGCGCCAGGCTCGCGCTTCCGCCAGCGGCGCGTTGACGAACAGCACCCAGAGCGCGACGAAACCGCCGATGCCGAAGGCGGTGAGAGAATAGGCGATGCCGGAATCGGCGGTGAACTGGTCGGTGGTTTCCGCGCCAAGCACTACGCCGGTCGAAAGCTTGGTCAGGATGCTGGCGGTAACGGCGAAGCGGCCGGAAATGTCGTTCGGCCCGCCGCCGGTGACCGAGGTGATGCCGTAGATGGCGAGCACCGCCAGCAGGATGAAAGGCAGCACGCTCCAGAACAGGCGCGGTATGTAGGCGTAGAATGGATAAAGCACCGTGATGAGCACGCAGGTGTAGAGGCCGAAGCGGGCGTCAGCCAGCGCCACCACGACGAAGGCCAGCACGAACACCCACCAGCGGCCGGCGAATTCACGGCCTCGGTAAAGCGCCCATGAGTAGATGATGACGGCGAAATTGCCCATCGACACCGGCTCCAGGAACACGGACGAGACGCGGTGCTGGCCGAGGAAGGGCAGGATGGTTCGCGGCTCCGGCCGCACGCCGGAAATGAACAGGCCCTTGGTCTGGCCGTAGAGCTGGTCGACCGTGACGGTGCCGCGCGCGAGGTAGTAGCCGATGACGTTGAAGTAGGAGATGAAGGTATCGACCGCAAGATATTCGAACAGGCCGATGCCGACGACGATCAGCGCGCTTATCACGACAAGCCTGTCGCCGAGCTTCGGGTCGTGCACACGCATCCCGGCGAAGTAGAAAGCGATCGGGATCAGTATGTCGCGGACGGATTTCAGGTTGAACTGGCCGCCGCGCAGCGCGAACAGCAGGATCATGTAGCTGACGAAGACGGCGACCAGCAGATAGAGCGCGGACCGCCGCGTCATCGCCAGCAGGAACATGGAGCCGACAATCGCCATTTCCGACAGAATGACATAGCTGTCATTGATACCGGTGACACGGGTGTTGACGAAGCAGAGCAGAAAGTTGAACACCAGTGCGCCGACAATCAGCAGCGCCGCCAGGAACCGGACGGCCTGCGGTGCGGCCTGATCTTCCGCGGACGAAAACGAAACAGTCGAACCACCGAATGGGGACGGCTGGGCCGGGAGCGTCCAGTCCCGGCTCATATCGTCAGCCGGGCAGTCATGCCGCCTTCCTTGTGACGATGACGTTGCCGATCAGCTTTTCGCGCCATGGCTCGATTTCAGCCATCAGCATGTCGATACCGGCGCGGTCGGCCCTGCCTTGCGACAGGATGAGGATATGGTCGGCGTATCTCAGCACGATAGGCAGGATTTCCTCGGCTTCGGTTCCCCAGGCATCCACGACCAGGAAGGGCGGTTTGTTCTGCGGACCGGCTTCGGGGACAAGCGAAAGCAGCGTCTTCGCCGGACGCGGCTTTTCGCCCAGGCGGCTGAATTCCAGCAGTTCGGTCAACGGGTTCATGCCATAGCGCGTCAACGGCGCGACCCTGTCGAGGAAGCCAGCAGGTTGGCGGCCCGCCAGCGACTGGATCGTCTCAAGCCGCAAGGCGCCGTCGCTGAAGAAGACTTCCTCCCCGGCGCGGTGCAGTGACTGGGCGATATCCGCGGCGGAAAGGTCGGTGGAATGGCTAGCTGCCAGTACGGCAATGGCGGTTGCGGAGCCGGCCTCGCGGCTTGAGCGGAGTAATTCGATCATCCGGTCAAAGCCTAGTTCGGTTGGCCGTGCGGCCGGCTTGCCGGCATCCGGCGCACGGCTGCGCCTTAGCCTGAACATCTGCCTCACATTGTCCGCGAAGCGACGCTCATTCCATGCCGCTGGAACTTCTTCGGGCCGTTGCGCCGGCGAGGGTGAAGCTGTTGCGACAGGCAAGCTGCCCGACAGCATTTCCCTCGCAACGGCAATCACGCTGCCCAGCGCCAGACCGAACAGCAAGGACGCGGCGAGGACGAGCGCCTTCGGCGCCTGCACCGGGGTCGAGGAGGGAACCGCCGCCGATATGATGCGCGAATTGTTGCTGTTGATGTCCTGCTGGCGGCCGAGCTGCTCGGCGCGGGTCAAGAACGACTGGTAGACCGTGTTGATGGACGCGGCCTCGCTCTCGAGCTGCGCCAGCCGGATCTTGGCCTTGCCCTTGTCGCTATTGCTTTCGCTCGTTTCGTCGAAACGGTTTTGCAGGGCAGCGACATTGGCCCTTGCCCGTTCGTAGTTGTTGGCGGCCGACTTGCGGATGCGCCCGAGTTCCTTCTCGATGGTCGTGCGCATGCTCGCCACCTGCGAGCGGATGGCGCGCATCTGCGGATGGCCTTCGCCCAGCGTGGTGGAAAGCTGCGCCTGCTGGTCGAGCAGCTGCGCGTAGCGGGCACGCAGGCTGGTCAACCCGGTGGACTGAAGCGCCTCGGCGATCGCGCCGGATTCGACATCCGAAAGATTGAGCTGGTTGGCCTGCTCGGAAATGGTTTTCTGCTGGTCGGCCACTTGTTTCGCCGCCAGGAGCTGCTGGCTGAGGCCGGCCAGTTGCTGGTCGCCGACCAGTCCCTGCTGGCCGGTACTGACGAGGCCGTTCTCGGCGCGGAACTTCTCGGCTTCGGCCAGCGCCGCGATCAGCCTCTTGCGCAGCTCTTCAGTCTGCACCTGCAATGCCATGCTGGCTTTGGTGTCGGCGTCGGATTTCGAGGTGGTGGAATTGTCGATGTAGAGTTCGGCGATGGTGTTGGCGATCTTTGCCGCCGCCTCTCTGTCACGGTGTTTGACGGTGACGGTGAACACCAGCGAGTCATCGGCCCGCGTGATGGTCAGGTTCTTGAGCAACGCATCGACCACGGCGTCCGTCCTGTCGCCTTCCGTCTGGGACACACCGCCGAAAATCATCTGGCGAAGGCCGCCGCCGCCGGCCAGATAGCTGTCCTTCGTCAGGTCGAGTTTCTTGACGACCTCGCGCAGCAGATCGCGCGATTGCAGGACATAGATCTGGCTGCCGACCGTCGCCGCACTTGCAGGCTGGCCAATGGCGACGGCGCTTTCGGCGCCGATCACCGGCGCCTGGTCGAGGTCGACCAGGATCTGGGCACTGGAGCGATAGTAGGGCTTCTGGACGAGAAGGAATGCAAAGGCCAGCGCCACGCACAACAGCGTGGTCAGAATCACATAGCCGGCCCGGCGCTTGAGAATCCCGGGCAATTGAAAAATATCTATGTTCATCGGACGCCGGAACCAACAAGGGCCATCCGTTGGGGCTGGCCGTGCGGCGCGAACGGCAGCCGCTGCTTCATTCCGGACGAAATAGGATGGCGGCGTTCGCGTCGTCCAAATCTTTCAACTTATGATTAACAAACTCATAATTTTCTGCGCCGAACTGCATTCCGGTGTAGCCGAGATGGCGCATAAAGCGGATGGAATCGAAGCCCAGGGCCTAATTGATGCTCTTGGGGACGTCCGCCGGCACGTCGTCGACGATTTTCTGACGATGGAAGATGAACATCCCGGCAAGCACGACCACCGCTGAGCCGATCAGCACGCGCGGTTCAGGGAACTGCGAGAACAGGACCAGCCCGAGGATCACCGACCACAGGAGCAGGCTGTAGTGAAGGGGCGCCAGCACGGAGGCCGGCGCGAGCTTCGCTGCGCGGGTGATCAGGAGATGCGCGACGCAGGAGACAACGCCGAGCAGCAGCATCATGCCGGTCTCTGTCAGGCTCGGCGCTTTCCAGTCGAAGGGCACGAGAGCGACACCGACGAGCAGCGCACCGATCGTCTGCCAGGTCACCAGTGTCGTGTCGCTGGTGTGGCGCAGCCGGCGGTTCAACACGGTCGAGATCGCGAAGGCGATGCTCCCCGCAAGCGCCAGCATCGACGCCGGCGAGAAGGCAGCCGTCGATGGCTTGAGGATGATGATGACGCCGATGAAGCCGATATAGATCGCTATCTGGCGGCGCCAGCCGACCTTCTCGCCGAGGAAGAAATGCGAAAGCGCGGTCACGTAGATGGGGCCTGCCATGTAGAAGCTCATGGCGTCGGCCAGCGGCAGATAGACCACAGCGGCATAGAACAGCCCGGTATCCGCCGTCGCCATAATGACGCGCAGCACCTGCAACCAGGGTTTTTCGACATGGAAAAGGTCTATAGCACCCTGGCGGGCGAGCATCGGGCCGAGGACGATGAAGGCGCCGACGGAACGGATCAGCAGCACCTGTCCGACAGAGAAACTGATGACCATGATCTTGCCCATCGCATCGTTGAGCGAAAACATCATGTCGCCGAGCAGCATCAGCACGATGCCGGCTAGAAGGGTGTTGGTCGTGAACAGGTGAGAAAGTCGGGCAAAAGCCATGTCGGTCGGTTACCCGCTGATGATGGGTCAGGCTATGCCGGCGGCGTGACGGCGGTTCACGCTGCCGGGCCGCCCGGCGATGGAAAGGTGTGTATCGCGTTTTGGCCGCGAGGCGACAATCCTGCCGCGGGAAATGACGCATAGACGCTCGGCCCGCAGCCGCACGGCTTCGACCGGGTTGGCCGCATCGAGCACCACAAGGCTTGCTCTCTTGCCGACCTCAAGTCCCAGATGATCCAGCCCCATAATGGCGGCGTTGGCGTTCGTGACCATATCGAAGCAGCGGGCCATGTCGGCAGGTGAGGACATCTGCGCCACATGCAGGCCCATGAAGGCGACGTCGAGCATGTCGGCGGTGCCGAGCGAATACCATGGGTCGAGTACGCAATCCTGACCCCAGCCAACCCGGATACCCAGCGCCTGCATTTCCTTCACGCGGGTCAGACCGCGTCGTTTCGGAAATGTGTCGTGGCGGCCTTGCAGCATGATGTTGATCAGCGGATTGGGAATGGCCGAAACCTGCGCTTCCGCCATGAGCGGCAGCAGCTTTGAGACATAGTAGTTGTCCATGGAATGCATGGAGGTGAGGTGCGAGCCGGCTACCCGCCCCTGCAGGCCGAGGCGCTGCGTCTCGTAGGCAAGTTGCTCGATATGGCGCGACAGCGGATCGTCGGTCTCGTCGCAATGCATATCGACCATCAGCCCGCGTTTCGCGGCCATCTCGCAAAGTTCCGTCACCGAGCGCGCACCGTCCGCCATCGTCCGCTCGAAATGCGGGATGCCGCCGACCACGTCGACGCCCATGTCGAGCGCCCGGATCGTGTTCTCGCAGGCACTCGGCGATCGGTAGAACCCGTCCTGCGGGAAGGCAACAAGTTGCAGGTCGATATAGGGCGCGATCTCCTTCTTGACCTCTAGCAGCGCCTCGACGGCCAGCAGCCGGTCGTCGCACACATCGACATGGGTGCGGATGGCAAGCAGGCCCATCGACACCGCCCAATCGCAGTAGCGCAGCGCCCGTTCTTTCACGGCCTCACGCGTCAGCAGCGGTTTGAGCTCGCCCCATAGCGCGATGCCTTCCAGCAGCGTTCCCGATGCGTTGATGCGGGGGATGCCGTAGGAAAGCGTGGCATCCATGTGGAAATGCGGATCGACGAAAGGCGCCGAAACGAGGTCGCCTTGAGCGTCCACGACTGTGCCGGCTTCGGCCTCGAGCCGGGGCTCGATGGCCGTTATGGTTTCGCCTTCGATCCCGATGTCCGCGGATTTGCCGTCAGGAAATATGCCACCGCGGACGATGAGATCGAATGCCATGCGTTCCTGCTCAGTCCGGCACTTTGCGAACGGCGCCTTTGTCGGCGCTGGTGGCGAAGGCCGCATAGGCGCGCAGAGCCGCCGTCACGTTGCGCTTGCGCGGCTGTGCCGGCTTCCAGCCGGCGTTGTCCTGCGCGGCGCGGCGTGCTGCAAGTTCTGCCTCCGGGACGGCCAGGTGGATCGTCCGGTTCGGGATGTCGATCTCGATGCGGTCGCCGCTTTTGACCAGGCCGATCAGGCCGCCATCGGCGGCTTCCGGCGAGACATGGCCGATGGACAGGCCCGAAGTGCCGCCGGAAAAACGGCCGTCGGTGATCAGGGCGCAGGATTTGCCGAGCCCTTTCGACTTCAGATAGCTGGTCGGGTAGAGCATTTCCTGCATACCGGGGCCGCCACGCGGTCCCTCATAACGGATGACCACGACGTCGCCGGCCTTGACCTCGTTGCCGAGGATGCCCTTGACGGCCGCGTCCTGGCTTTCGAACACCACGGCGGGCCCGGAGAATTTCAGGATGGATTCGTCGACGCCGGCGGTCTTCACCACGCAGCCGTCCAGCGCCACATTGCCTTTCAGCACGGCAAGACCGCCATCCTTCGAGAAGGGATGCTCGGCGCTGCGGATGACACCTTTTTCACGGTCGAGGTCGAGTTCTTTCCAGCGGCGGTTCTGGCTGAAGGCGGTCTGCGTACGCACGCCGCCGGGCGCAGCTTTGAAGAATTCGTGCACGTTCTGGCTTTTGGTGCGCGTGATGTCCCAATGATCGATCGCCTGGCCGATCGTCGGCATATGCACGGTTGGCAGGTCGCGGTTGATCAGGCCTGCCTTGTCCAGTTCCCCGAGGATCGCCATGATGCCGCCGGCGCGGTGGACGTCTTCGATGTGGACGTCGTTTTTGGCGGGCGCCACCTTGCACAGCACCGGAACCCGGCGCGACAGAGCGTCGATGTCCGCCATGGTGAAGTCGATCTCGCCTTCATGCGCGGCGGCAAGGATATGCAGCACCGTGTTGGTCGACCCGCCCATCGCGATGTCGAGCGACATGGCGTTTTCGAACGCCTTCTTCGAGGCGATGTTGCGGGGCAGGGCGCTGGCGTCGTCCTGCTGGTACCAGCGCTGCGCCAGGTCCACCACGACGTGACCGGCTTCGACGAACAGGCGTTCGCGGTCCGCATGGGTGGCCAGCGTCGAACCGTTGCCGGGCAGCGACAGGCCGAGCGCCTCGGTCAGGCAATTCATCGAATTGGCAGTGAACATGCCCGAGCATGAGCCGCATGTCGGGCAGGCATTGCGCTCGATTTCCGTCACATCCTCGTCGGAAACGCGGTCATCTGCCGCCGCCACCATGGCATCGACCAGGTCCATGGCGCGCGTCTTGCCGCCGAGCACGACCTTGCCGGCCTCCATGGGGCCGCCCGAGACGAACACCGACGGGATGTTGAGCCGCATCGAGGCGAGCAGCATGCCGGGCGTGATCTTGTCGCAATTGGAGATGCAGACCATGGCGTCGGCGCAGTGCGCGTTCACCATGTATTCAATGGAATCCGCGATGATCTCGCGCGACGGCAGCGAATAGAGCATGCCGTCATGGCCCATGGCGATGCCGTCGTCCACGGCAATGGTATTGAATTCCTTGGCGACGCCGCCGGCCTTTTCGATCTCGCGCGCCACCAACTGGCCGAGGTCCTTCAGGTGCACGTGCCCGGGCACGAACTGGGTGAAGGAATTGACCACGGCGATGATCGGTTTTCCGAAATCGCTATCCTTCATGCCGGTGGCGCGCCACAGGCCGCGCGCGCCGGCCATGTTGCGTCCATGAGTGGTCGTTCGTGAGCGATAGGGAGGCATTAGCTTGTCCTAGCTGGGGTCGACACGCCTTGCGCGGAACCAGAAAACGAGGCCTTATATACGTGACAGTCCGGCCTTGCTACGGTTTAATTTCACTATCCGTTTTAACAGAATCGAAGATTTCGCCCTGCCGTCGGCGTGGTCGCGAAAATTCGTCCGATCCGGACGATTGGCCAAGGGCGAATGACGGGTTCAGCCTTCCCCGAACAGAAAAGGCGGTGGATCGTTCCACCGCCTTTTTCTGGCCGGCAAGTTTCCGACCGGGTCAGTCCGTGGCAGCAGGCATCAGCTTGGGATCCGGCTTTTCAGCATGGTGCGGCAGATCCTTGCTGGCGATGAAGGTATAGAACATGGGCACCACGAACAGCGTGAACATCGTTCCGATCAAAATGCCGGTGAAGATCACCAGTCCCATGGAGTAGCGCGCCGCAGCGCCGGCGCCGCTTGACGTGATCAGCGGCACCACGCCGAGCGCCATCGCCGCCGTGGTCATCAGGATCGGCCGCAGGCGAACCTTGGCGGAAGCGACGATGGCGTCGCGCCGCCGCATCCCGTGGATGTCGCGCTGCTGGTTGGCGAATTCGACAAGCAGAATGCCGTGTTTGGTTATGAGCCCGATCAGGGTGATGAGACCCACCTGCGTGTAGATGTTGAGCGTGCCGAGGCCGAGGTTGAGCGGCACGATGGCGCCGAAGATCGACAGCGGCACCGACATCATGATGATCAGCGGGTCGCGGAAGCTTTCGAACTGCGCGGCCAGCACCAGGTAGATGACCAGGATGGCCGCTCCGAATGCGATCAGGATTGTGTTGCCCTGCTCCTTTTCCTGCCGAGACTGGCCCGAATAGTCGATGAAGAACGTATCGGACAGGGTCTGTTTGGCGATGTCCTCGATTGTTTTGAGGCCATCGCCGGTCGTCACGCCGGGAAGCGGCAGCGCCGAGATCGTCGCCGAGTTAAGCTGATTGAACTGCTCGATGGCGGCCGGCGAGGAATTTGTCGAGATTTTCACCACCGCCGAAAGCGGCACCATTTCACCGGTAACGCTGCGCACGAAATAGTCGCCGAGCTTCTCGGGATTGTCGCGGAATTCCTGCGGCACCTGCGGAATGATGTCATAACTGTTGGAGTCGCGGTCGAACTGGGCCACCTCGGCCCCGCCGACCAGCAGCGTCAGCGTCCGGCCGATATCGGCGATCGGCAGGTTGAGGGCGGCCGCGCGGTCGCGGTCGATCGTCACCGTCACTTGCGGAGCGTCGTAGGACATTGAGTTCTGTACGACGATGAATCGCCCGGATTGCTGCGCCTTGTTCTTGATTTCATCGGCAGCCTCGAACACCTGCGATGCGTCGCCGGTCGAGCGAACCACCATGGTGATCGGCAGGCCGCCACCGGAGCCCGGCAGCGTTGGCGGAGCGAAGACGAAGGCTTCGACGCCGGCGACCTTGCTCAGGCGGCCCTGGATGTCCGTTTGCAATTCCTTGGAACTGCGCGTGCGGTCGGCCCAGTCCTTGAAGGCGAAGCCGACGAAGGCGCTGTTGGTCTCGCCGCCGAACGCGACGGCGGAGAATTGCGCCCGCGTTTCGGGAATGTCCCTCACCAGACCGAGAATCTGGTCGACATAGGTGGCAGTGTATTCGGATGTCGCATAGCGCGGCGCCGTCACCAGCGAGAGCAGGAAGCCCTGGTCTTCCTCCGGCGCCAGTTCGCTGGAGGTCTTGGTGAACATGAAGCCGGTGACCGCCACCAGCGCGATGACGATCATCAATGTCACCGGGCGGTATTTCAGCGATCCGCTGACAAGCCGCTCATACTTGTTCTCGACATAGCCGAATGTGGATTCGACGATGCGTTGGAAGCGGCCCTGCTTGCCGTGCTTCAGGATGCGCGCCGACATCATCGGGGTGATGGTGACGGCCACGATGCCGGAAATGATGACGGAACCGGCCAGCGTCACGGCGAATTCGCGGAACAGCGCGCCGGTCAGCCCCCCTGTGAAGGCGAGCGGCGCGAAGACGGCGGCCAGCGTCAGGGTCATGGCGACAATCGCCGAGGAAATCTCGCGCATGCCGTTGAACGCCGCCTGCATGGGCGACATGTGGTCCTCTTCCATGTGGCGGTGAACGTTTTCCACCACCACGATGGCGTCGTCGACCACCAGGCCGATGGCGAGAACCATCGCCAGCAACGACAGGAGGTTGATCGAATAACCGACTGCGAACAGGATGAAGCAGACGCCGATCAATGCCAGCGGAATGGTCACGATCGGCATCAGAACCGACCGGAACGAACCGAGGAAAAGCAGGATGACGACAACGACGATCGCCACCGCCTCGCCGATGGTCTTGTAGACCTCGTCGATGGAGGCGCTGATCTGCTCGGTCGAATCGTAGACGATCTCGATGGTCATGCCTTGCGGCAGGCTCTCCTGGATCAGCGGGACGATGTCGTGGATCGCCTGGGCCGTGGTCAGCGGGTTTGCCGCCGGCGTTGGGAAGATGGCGAGGAACGTGCCCGGCTTGCCGTTGAAGGTGACCTTGGTGTCGGTGCTTTCCGCCGCGAGTTCGATCCTGGCGACGTCGCGCAGACGCACGACATTGCCGTCCTTGGAGGTGAGCGGCAGCGCGCCGAACGCTTCCGGCGTCTGCAGCGTGGAGCGGACCGTGATAGACGAGACCACGAATTCGTTCTCGACCTTGCCCGGCGCTGACAGGAAGTTGGATGAGTTGATCGCCGTCAGCACGTCGGCCGCGGTGACTCCGCGCGAGGCGAGCTTGACCGGGTCGATCCATACTCGCATCGAATAATCGGCGGCGCCAAATATCTGCACGTCCGCAACGCCTTCCACCGTCGACATGCGCGGCCGGATGACGCGTTCGATGTACTCGGTCAGCTGCTCCGGCGTCATATTCGGATTCTGCATGGAGATATACATCATCGCGAATTGCTGGCCGGTGCCTTTGACGATCACCGGATCCTTGGCTTCCTCCGGCAAGGTGCCACGCACGCCCTGCACCTTCGAAAGCACCTCCGTCAGCGCCACATCCGGGTTGGAGCCCAGCTTCATCTGCACCGTCACCGTGCTCGACGACGGACGGCTGGCAGACGTGACGTAGTCGATGTTCTCGGTCGAGGCGACGGCGCGCGCGATCGGAGCGGAAATGAAGCCCTGGATCAGATCCGCGCTGGCGCCCGGATAGGCCGTGGTGATGGTGATCGCGGTTTCGTCGACCTTGGGGTACTGCCGGATCGACAGGTTGAAGATGCCCTGGAAGCCAAGCAGCAGGATCATGCAGGCCAGCACGGTCGACAGGACCGGGCGGCGAATGAAAATATCGGAGAAACTCATTTCGCCGTGTCCTGCGGTTTGGAAAGGTCGACGGTATTGTCGACCTTGACGGGAGCGCCGTTCGAGAGGCGGTTCTGGCCCGCCGTGACGACTTCGTCGCCGCCGGCAACGCCTTCGGTGATTTCGACCCGACCGCCAAAATGGCGGCCGACCCTGACGAAGACCTGGTAGGCGGCGAGCGCCGGCGCATCGGCCTTGGGCGCTGCCGGTTCAGTTGGCTTCGCCGGCTCGGCCTTGGTGTCTTCGGCATTCGTCGGCGCCGGCCCCTGGGCCGGAGCTTCGGCCGGCTTGGCCGGGCGCACCACATAGACGAAATCGCCGTACAGGCTCGTCGTCAGCGCCGTCTGCGGAATGGCAATGACGCCGTCCTCCTTCGGCAGTTCGACACGGACCTGCAGGAACTGGCCGGGGCTGAGTTTTCCTTCCGGGTTGGAAACCTCCGCCCGCACCGACGCCAGCCTGCTCACAGGATCGATCTTGGGGTCGATGCCGGTGATCTTTCCCTTGTAGGGCAGGTCATCGGAGGTCAGGCCGAAGGCGACCGGCTGGCCGATCTTCAGGGAGCCGATCTGCTGCTCGGGAACCGTGAAGTCGACGCGCATGGTGTCGAGAGCCTGCAGCGTGACGACGATGGTTCCGGGCGCGATGTACTGCCCCTGCTCGATCTTCGGAATGCCGAGGGTGCCGGAGAACGGTGCCTTGAGCAGTTTCTGGTCCGCCAGCGCCTGCAGCTTCACGACCTGGGACTTGGACGTGGACGCCGCGGCGCGCGCCGAATCCAGCGTCGCATCGGTGCCGACGCCGCGTCTTTGCAACTGGACCGCCCGGTCGAGCGCCTGCTGGTCGAGAGCCGCCTGCGTCTTGGAGGCGGCAAGATCCGCCTGTTCGACCGCGTCGTCGAGTCGCACCAGAAGCTGCCCTTGTTCGACATGCTGGTTGGCCGAGAAAAGCAGTTCCTTGACGATGCCCGTCGTCTCGACGGTCAGGTCGACGCCTCGCGAAGCCGCCACCGTGCCGATCGCCTCGATGCCGGGAGTCCATGGGGCGGGCTCCACCTTTGCGGTTGAAACCGTGAGCTGATTGACGGGCATGTTGGCGAAAAACTGCGAAATCGCATTGTCGCGGAAGATGTTGAAGCCGACGATGCCGCCGCAAATCA
>CBFGLW010000034.1:0-30340 GCA_965649745.1 uncultured Mesorhizobium sp.
AATGGTGAATGGTGAATGGTGAATGGTGAATGGTGAATGGTGAATGGTGAATGGTAGGAATTGGACGGCTGTGGCCGCCCGTCAATTTGCGAACTTGCTGGCGACGGACCCTGTTGCCAAACAAGGACTCGCAAAACCATTCACCATTCACTATTCACCATTCACCACCTGATCGGGAGCCGGCACCATGAAGGGCGTCACCGTCGTCGACCATCCGCTTGTCCAGCACAAGCTGTCGATCATGCGCAACAAGGACACCTCGACCGCCGGCTTCCGGCGGCTTCTGCGCGAGATATCGCTGCTGCTCGGCTATGAGGTGACCCGCAACCTCGAACTGACCACCACCACCATCGAGACGCCGCTGGAGACGATGGATGCGCCGGTGCTGGACGGCAAGAAGCTGGTGTTCGCCTCGGTGCTGCGCGCCGGCAACGGGCTGCTCGACGGCCTGCTCGACCTGGTTCCTGCGGCGCGCGTCGCCCATATCGGCCTCTACCGCGACCACGACACGCTGGAGGCGATCGAATATTTCTTCAAGGCGCCGAGCGATCTCGCCGACCGCCTCATCATCGTCGTGGACCCCATGCTGGCGACCGCCAATTCGGCCATCGCGGCCATCGACAAGCTGAAAGGGCGCGGCGCCACCAACATCCGCTTCCTGTGCCTGCTGGCGGCGCCCGAAGGCATCGAACGCTTCACCAGCGCCCATCCGGACGTGCCGGTCTATACCGCTTCCATCGACCGCGAGCTGAATGAAAAGGGCTACATCATGCCCGGCCTCGGCGACGCAGGCGACCGCATGTATGGTACCAAGTAATGCCGTTTACCGGTTGTTTACGCAAAGGCACGTTTTCGCGGCAGCCGGCGCGCGATCCATCCCGGCGTTAAGCCGGAAAACACCATCGCGGCCTTATCGATGCTCTCAAAGAGGCATCCATGCTGCAGAAGCTCATCATCGCAGGCGTGATCGTCGGGTGTTCGGCATCGCTGCCGGTCCTTCTCCAGTCGCATCCCGAAGCTTTCGAGCACGTCATGCGGTTCGCCCTGGACCGGTCGAAGGATCCGGACGCCGAAGCACCGATGACGATCGCCACGGCGGTTACCGGCCCGGAAGCAAACAGGCCGCTCGGCCGCAAGGTCCTCATTCAGGGCGATAGCAACGGACACTTCATCACCACCTTCAAGGTGAATGGACGCCCGGTCGACGCCATGGTCGATACCGGCGCCACCGTCGTCGCCCTCACCGCCTCGACAGCCCGCAAGGTCGGCATTTCATTGAGCCCCAGCGACTACAACCACGAGGTCAGCACGGCCAACGGACAGGCAAGGGTGGCAGTGGTCCAGATCGAGAGCATCCAACTCGGACGGATCGCACTCGAGGACGTGCAGGCCGTCGTCATCGACGACAAGGCGCTGCGCACCAATCTGATCGGCATGAGCTTCCTGAAACGCCTCGACAAGTATCAGGTTCAGGACGGCGCGCTACTGCTGGCGCAGTAAGCCGGCCTCGCGCCCGCACGCAGGCAATTGCAAAATTGTTGCCCATAAATTGGCTTGGCACCCCACCCCTAACCCCTCCTCTCAGGGGGGAGGGCGAACCCGGAAGTGCCGACGCCAAATCCCCCTCCCCTCGAGGGGAGGGGTTAGGGGTGGGGGTGCTTCATATGCTCCTTCGCCGCCAAAGGGTGTCAGCGCGGCAGGATGCGCCGTATGATCGCCTTCTCTGTAGCCGGCCGCTGCGGCCCGACCGTATAGGCGGCGTGCACCGCCGCCGCTGCCGCCTCCGCGTCCGTTTCGTTACGGGCATGGATCAGCGCCAGCGCCTCGCCAGTCCGGACTTCCGAGCCAACGGGCAACAGCCTCGTGATTCCGACCGCATGATCGATCGCGTCCTCGTTGCGCCGGCGTCCGCCGCCCAGCGTCACCACCGCCAGCCCGATCTCGCGCGTGGCGACCCCGGTAACGAAGCCGTTCCCATCGGCTTTGACCGCATGTTCGATCGGCGCCTTCGGCAGGAAATCCTTCGGCCGCTCTACAAGGCCTGCCGGCCCGCCGAGCGCCGAGACCATGCGGCCGAAGGCCGCCGCCGCACGCCCACTCGACAACGCCTCACCTGCCCTTTCCAGTCCATTCTTGTTCGAAGACACTATGCCGGCCGATTGCAGCATTTCCGCCGCCAACGCCAGCGTCACCTGCTCCAGCCGCTTGTCACGATTGCGGCCGGCCAGGAAATCGACCGCGTTGAGCACCTCGACGGCATTGCCGGCTGCCGAAGCCAGCGGCTCGTTCATGCCGGTGATCAGCGCCGTCGTCCTGAGGCCGGCGCCGTTCGCCACCTCGACCAGGCTGGTGGCGAGCGCGGTGGCGTCGCGCGATTTTTCCATGAAGGCGCCGTTGCCGACCTTCACGTCCAGGACCAGCGATTGCAGCCCTGCGGCCAGTTTTTTCGACAGGATGGAGGCGGTGATCAGTGGTACCGATTCCACCGTCGCCGTCACGTCGCGGATCGAATAAAGCCGCCGGTCGGCCGGAGCCAGGTCGCCGGTCTGGCCGATGATCGCCGCGCCCGTCTCCAGAACCGCCTTGCGGAACAGGCCGATGTCGGGCTGGCTGACATAGCCGGGAATGGCGTCCATCTTGTCCAGCGTACCGCCAGTGTGGCCAAGGCCACGGCCTGAGATCATCGGCACATAAGCCCCGCAGGCCGCGACGATCGGCGCCAACATCAGCGAGACATTGTCGCCGACGCCGCCGGTGGAGTGCTTGTCGGTGACGGGGCCGGGCAGGTCCGACCAGTCGAGCACGTCGCCGGAATCGCGCATCGCCATGGTCAGCGCCACAGCCTCGTCGCGTGCCATGCCGCTGAAGAAGACAGCCATGGCGAAGGCGGCCACCTGGCCATCCGACACGCTACCGTCCGTCACACCGGCGATGAAGGCGGCGATCTCCTCGTCCGAAAGTTTTCGGCCGTCGCGCTTGTGGCGGATGATTTCCTGGGGAAGCATGGCGCGACTATCCCTCCCCCTTGCGGGGAGGGTGGCCGCGAAGCGGCCGGGTGGGGTCGCCCGAAGCTGTGCTCTGGCCTTCTTCAGCGTCGGCGTGGTGGAGGGTACCCCACCCGCCTCGCGGAGCCTGTCCTCGGGCCGGCCACAGGCCGGACCCGGGGGCTCGGCACCCTCCCCTCAAGGGGGAGGGAACGCACCGCGCCTCACCCATCCAGCAATCCTTCCCGGAAAGCATGCATCAGGATCGTCGCCAGCCGCGCCCCGCCGATCGGCGCCATGTCCTTGGTCTCCTGATGCGACAGCTCCGCGCCGGTCATGCCGGCGGCGAGGTTGGTGATGATCGAGCAGGCGGCGACGCGAAGGCCGAAGAAGCGCGCCAGGATCACCTCCGGCACCGTCGACATTCCGACCGCATTGGCTCCGAAGGCGCGCGCCATGCGGATTTCCGCCGGCGTCTCGAAGGAAGGACCGGAGAACCACATGTAGACGCCCTTGTGCAGTTCTATGCCGGTGGCCTGCGCCGCCCGCTCCAGCGCTGAACGCATGCCGGCGTCATAAGCCTCGGTCAGCCCGACGAAGCGGCGGTCCGTCGGTTCGCCGAACAACGGGTTGGAGCCGGAGAAATTGATATGGTCGGTGACCAGCATCACCGATCCCGGCAGCATCTCGGGATCGACCGAGCCGGCGGCGTTGGTGAGCAGCAGCCGGGAAACGCCGATGCCCGCCAGCGTCTCGATGGCCGGACGCATCACCGCGGCGTTGCCTTCCTCGTAATAATGGGCGCGGCCGGCCAGCATCAGCACCGGCTTGCCGGCGAAGCGCCCGGCGATCAACTCGCCGGCATGGCCGGTGACGCCGCTGCGCGGAAAGCCGGGCAAATCGGCATAGGGAATGCGCACCGCGCCTTCGACTCCGTCGACAAGTCCGCCCAGTCCTGAACCCAGCACCAGCGCGGTGGAGGGCACCAGCCCGTCCAGCCTCTCGACGAGATGATCGACTGCCGACTTCATTTGAGAATATCGCCCCTGAAACCGTAGGGCAGGATGTCGCCCATGGTCACCGTCTCGACCACGCCGGTCTCATCGCAGAGATAGAGCTTGGTATCAGGCTGCGTGAACTCCGCCAGCCGCTGGCGGCAGCCGCCGCACGGCGTGCACCTGGGCATGCGCTCGGCGATCACCGCGACCTCGGTGATCCTGCCGCCGCCGCCCATGATGTAGTGGCCGAGCGCCGTCGTCTCGGCGCACCAGCCTTCCGGATACGACGCCACCTCGATATTGGCGCCGGCGAACACGCGCCCGTCCTCGGTGCGCAGCGCCGCGCCGACGGGGAATTTCGAATAGGGCGCGTAGGCCTTGGCCATGGCGGCCTGCGCGGCGAGGAAGAGATCATGGGACATGGGAAGAAGACCTGGCAGTCGGCAATCGGCAATCGGCAATCGGTTTGGGTAGGAATGTAGGATGATCGGAGAAGGCGCTCGCCAGCGCCCCAACAAAGTCCGACTGCCGACTGCCGACTGCCGATTGCCGCAGTTCCGATTGCCTCATCTCACCGCTCCTTCACATACGGCACCCCGCCGGCGCGTGGCGGGATCGCCTTGCCGATGAAGCCGGCGAGCAGGATAACCGTCAGCACATAGGGCAGCGCCTGCATGAACTGCACCGGCACGCGGCCGACCAGCGGCAGCGGCGTGCCTTGCAGGCGGATCGCCAGCGCGTCGAGGAAGCCGAACAGCAGGCAGGCGAACATGGCGTTAACTGGCTTCCACTTGGCAAAGATCAGCGCGGCGAGTGCGATATAGCCCTTGCCCGCGGTCATGTCTTTCACGAAGCCGCCATTCTGCACCATCGACAGATAGGCGCCGGCGAGGCCGGTCAGGATGCCGGTGCAGATGAGCGCGCGATAGCGCAGCCAGGCGACCGAAATACCCGCCGTATCCACCGCCGCGGGATTTTCGCCGACGGCCCGCAGCCGCAGGCCGAAGCGGGTGCGGAACAGCACCCACCAGGTGAAGGGGACGGCCAGGAAGGCGAGATAGACCAGCAGCGAATGGCCGGAGATCAGCTCGGCATAGATCGGCCCTAAAATCGGCACGCCGCGCAGCGCATCGGCGCCGGGAAAGGTGATCGCCTCGAACCGTTCGGCCGGCGCCAGCGCCGGCGTGCGGCCGCCCTGCTGGAACCAGGCCTGGCCGAGGATGACGGTGGATCCCGCCGCGATGAAGTTGATGGCGACGCCCGAGACGATCTGGTTGCCGCGATGAGTGATCGAGGCGAAGCCGTGCACCATCGCGAAGGCGACGGAAATGAGGATGGCCATGCCGAGGCCGATCAGCGCCGAATGGAACACCGCCGCGGCCGCCGCCCCGGCAAACGCCCCGACCAGCATCTTGCCTTCCAGCCCGATGTCGAACACGCCGGCGCGCTCCGAATAGAGCCCGGCGAGGCAGGCCAGCAGCAGCGGAACCGACAGGCGGATGGTCGAATCCAGCGTCTGGATGACGATGTTGAAGAAATCCATCTCAGCTCCCCCCGCCCCTGGCCGTGGCCATGCCCATGGATTTCGGGCTGACGGAGGCGAACAGCGCCTGGACATATGGGCGGAACATATGTTCGAGCGCCCCCGCGAACAGGATGACGAGACCCTGGATGATGACGATCATGTCGCGGCTGATCGCCGGCATCTCGAAGGCAAGCTCAGCGCCGCCCTGATAGAGCGCGCCGAACAGGATCGCCGCCAGCACGATGCCGACCGGGTGCGAACGCCCCATCAGCGCCACGGCGATGCCGACGAAGCCGGCGCCGCTGACGAAATCGATGGCGACATTATGCTGGTCGCCCATGGTCGGGTTGAGCGCCATCATGCCGGCGAGCGCGCCGGAAATCATCATGGTGACGACGATGATGCGGATCTCGGAAATGCCGGCATAGCGCGCCGCCTTCGGGCTGTGGCCGTAGGTCCGCATCTCGTAACCCAGCCTGGTGCGCCAGATCAGCACCCAGACCAGCCACGCCATGAGCAGCGCCAGCAGGAAGGAGATGTTGAGCGGCGCCGAGCGTATCTTCGCGCCGAACAGCTCGATCAACCAGTTGAGCTTCGGCAACTGCCCGCCTTCGAGGAAGTTGCGCGTCTGCGGGGCCTGCGACCCGGCCGGCTTCAGCGGTCCGACCAGCAGGTAGACCATGATCGAGGCGGCGATGAAGTTGAACATGATGGTGGTGATGACGATGTGCGAGCCGCGCCTGGCCTGCAGATAGGCCGGGATCAGCGCCCACAGCGCGCCCATGAGCGCCGATGCGGCGATGGCGAGCGGAAAGGTTATCCACCACGGTGTGACGCTGTCGAAAGCCAGGCAGACGAGGGCAACGCCAAGGCCGCCAATATAGGCCTGGCCCTCGGTGCCGATGTTGAACAGGCCGCAATGCACCGCCACCGCCACCGACAGGCCGGTGAAGATGAAGGTGGTGGCGTAAAACAGCGTGAAGGCTATGCCCTGCCCTCGCCCGAACGCGCCCTCGACCAGGATGACGGCGGCGCGGAACGGGTTTTCGCCGACCAGAAGCACGACGAATCCCGCAACGATGAAGGCGACCAGAAGGTTGATCAGCGGGATCAGGCCGTAGTCGGCCCAGGCCGGAAGCTTGGCGTAAGGCGTGCTCATTCGGCCGCTTCCTTATGCTCGACGCCGGCCATCAGCAGGCCGAGTTCGCCCTCGCCGGAATCCGGACCCCGCTCGCCGACGATGCGGCCGGCGAACATGACGAGGATGCGATCGGCCAGCGAACGGATTTCGTCCAGTTCGACCGACACCAGCAACACCGCCTTGCCGGCGTCGCGCATGGCGATCAGCCGCTTGTGGATGAACTCGATGGCGCCGACATCGACGCCGCGCGTCGGCTGCCCAACGATCAGCACGCCGGGATCCTGCTCCATCTCCCGCGCCAGCACGATCTTCTGCTGGTTGCCGCCGGAGAAGTTGGCGGTCTTGAGTCGGCAGTTCGCCGGCCTGATGTCGTATTTCTCGATCTTGTCCTTGGCGTCGTCCCGGATCGCGTCGACATCGAGCAGGGGCCCGTTGCTATAGAGCGGATCGTCCTGATAGCCGAGGATCGAGTTTTCGTTCTCCTCGAAGGCCAGCACCAAGCCGACATGGTGGCGGTCCTCCGGCACGTGGGCGAGCCCGCGCTCGCGCAACTCGCCAGGGTCTGCCGCGCCGGTCAGGTCGATCGGCTTGCCGTCCAGCGTGACGCTGCCGGAAACCGCCTTGCGGATGCCCGAAATCGCCTCCAGCAGTTCCGACTGGCCGTTGCCGGCGACGCCTGCGATGCCGACGATCTCGCCGGCGCGCACGTCGAAGGACACATCGTCCACCATTGTCACGCCGCGTGAATCCTTGACCGTCAGGTTCTTCACCGCAAGCTTGACGGCTTCGGCCTTCGCCTCGCCCTTTTCGACCCGCAGCAGCACGCGGCGGCCAACCATCAGTTCGGCGAGTTCCTCGACTGTGGTGTTCTTCGTCTCGCGCGTCGCCACGATGGTGCCCTGCCGCATCACCGAGACGCTGTCGGTGATCGCCATGATCTCGCGCAGCTTGTGCGTGATCAACACCACCGTCTTGCCCTGCTCCTTGAGCTGGCCGAGGATGCGGAACAGATGGTCGGCCTCAGCCGGCGTCAGTACGCCGGTCGGCTCGTCGAGGATGAGGATTTCGGCGCCCCGGTAGAGCGCCTTGAGGATTTCGACCCGCTGCTGCAGGCCGACCGGCAGTTCCTCGATCAGCGCATCGGGGTTGACCTGCAATCCGTATTCGCGCTCCAGCCGGATCAGTTCCGACCGCGCCTTGGAAATCGAGGATTTGAGCAGCGCGTTGCTCTCGGCCCCGAGGATGACATTTTCCAGCACGGTGAAGTTGTCGACCAGCATGAAATGCTGGTGCACCATGCCGATGCCCGCCGCGATGGCGTCGTTGGACGTCCTGATCGCGGCCGGCTTGCCATTGACGCGGATTTCGCCGCTATCGGCTTGATAGAAGCCGTAGAGGATCGACATCAGCGTCGACTTGCCGGCGCCGTTCTCGCCGACAATGCCATGGATCGTGCCGCGCGTAATCTCCAGATTGATGTCGCGGTTGGCCTGGACGGCGCCGAAACTCTTGTTGATGCCGATCAGCTCGATTGCGGCTTGCGCCATACGGCTGTTCCCACTCTTGTTTTTTATCGTTCGGTCAAAAATCGTAGCACGGCATGGCTCGTCATGCCAATCGGCATGCCGGCATCGTCACTCTCGACAAATCCCCGCGTGCTTGTCAATTTCGACGAGGCCGAAATCGCCACATCGCCCGCTGGCAAGAGGACGTGCGCAATCGGGCGTTGTCGGGCGGCCACAGAGGACATCGCATGACAATGCCAGCAGACCGGCTGACCACGCTGGAAATCCGCGCCGCCGAGCAGGAACGGACCATCGAGGAGCTTTCGGCGCAGATCGCCGAACAGTGGAAAACGATCGAGCGCATGAGCAAGAAGCTGGATGCGCTGACGGAACGCTTCCTGGCGTTGGAGGAGCAGGCGGCGCCCGATATTCCGGTCACCAAGCCGCCGCATTGGTAGAGGGATAGCGGGGGAGAGATGCCCAGCGACCGAAATCGAATGTCCCGAGCCGGCGACTATGTGCTCGGGCTGATGGACGAAGCCGAGCGCGAGCGCGCCGAACACGACCTCGAGATCGACCCGGCGTTCCGCGACGCCGTGCTGAAGCTGGCGGAGCGCATCCATGCCTTCGACCGGTTCGAGCCGCCGCCGGGGCAGCCGGACGAAGAGTGGCGGCAAATCGCGCAGCGCCTCGCCGGCCTGCCGCAAATGCACGCCGGCAGACCGCAGGAGACGCAACAGGAGCAGTCGGCGTCCCGCGCGAAGCCTGTGATCGGCGCCTCGCCCCAGCCGATAGGCATCGGCTTGCATACGACTGGAGGCCGGCGCGGTCTCTTTATCGTGTTCGCGCTGGCCGCGGCTTTCGCACTCGGGTTTCTGGTCGGGAGGCTGTAGAGCTGCTCCGAACGAAGCACCAAAAACAAAACCGCCGGGCACTGCCCGGCGGTTTCCAACAATCTAAACCTGCAAGCGCTCAATACGGGCAGGCGCTGTCCGTCGTGTAGTCGTGCACCTGCACCGCGCCGGCGATGATGTCGGCCTTGGCCTTCTCGGCCGCCGCCTTCATGTCCGCCGTGACGAGATCCTTGTTGTTGTCGTCCATGGCGTAGTCGACCCCGCCCTCCTTGAGGCCGAGATCCTGGATGCCGCCCTCGAACTTGTCGTTCTTGGCGTCCATGAAAGCGCTGTAGACGGCGATGTCGACGCGCTTGAGCATCGAGGTCAGCACCTTGCCGGGCTGCAGGCCGTTCTGGTTGGAATCGACGCCGATACCGAGCTTGCCGGCATCCGCCGCCGCCTGCAGCACGCCGACGCCGGTGCCGCCGGCGGCTGCGTAGATCACGTCCGCGCCCTGGTCCATCTGCGTCTTGGCGATTTCACCGCCCTTGGCCGGGTCGTTCCAGGCCGCCGGGGTGTCGCCGGTCATGTTCTGGATCACGTCGGTCGCGCCGGCCGATTTCGCGCCGCCGACATAGCCGCAGCCGAACTTGCGGATCAGAGGAATGTCCATGCCGCCGACGAAGCCCACCTTCTTCGACTTGGACGCCATCGCGGCCAGCACGCCGACGATATAGGAGCCTTCCTGCTCCTTGAATTTCAGCGACCGCACGTTCGGCAGGTCGACCTGGTCGTCGATGATGGCGAATTTCAGCTCGGGATATTCGGCAGCCACCTTCTTCAGCGAATCCACCCAGGAGAAGCCCGCCATGACGATCGGGTTGCGGCCGTCCTCGGCGAAGCGGCGCAGCGCCTGCTCGCGCTGGGATGCGTTGGAAACCTCGAACTCGACATAGGAGATGCCGGTTTCGGTCTTGAACTTCTCGGCGCCGTTATAGGCCGCCTCGTTGAACGACTTGTCGAACTTGCCGCCCAGATCGTAGAGCAGCGCCGGCTGGATATCGGCCGCGAAGGCCGGCATGACCATTGCGGTTGCGGCCAGGAGGCCGAGAACAATACGTTTCATGTGATCCACACCCTGTCGGTTGTTTCCGTTTTCGCGCCCCGCGCCGCCGGCTCGCGGGCCGTGCACACAGGGTTCCGGCAGGAACGATAGGCCTCCCGCTTGCCGCCAATCTTGCATGGCCGCAAACAAAATTCACGTGGAATTTTGACCTTTTGGAAAACCATGGCGCGGTGTGGCGGCGCCATGGCCGAACGGTCCGGACGAGCGTCCGCGGCGTCAGGCGGGCGCTGCCGCCGAAGCGGCGGCAGGCATGGCGCAGGCCACCCCGGTGCCTTTCAGCCCGCAATATCCGTAAGGGTTCTTGGCCAGATATTGCTGGTGATCCTCCTCGGCGAAATAGAACTCCGGCGCCGGCGCGATCTCGGTCGTGATCTTGCCGCGCCCCGCGCCGCGCAGCGAGGCCTCATAGGCGTCGCGGGAGGCGACGGCGGCCTGCTGCTGCGCTTCGCCGAACGTATAGATCGCGGAGCGGTAGGTGGTGCCGACATCGTTGCCCTGGCGCATGCCCTGCGTGGGGTCATGGCTTTCCCAGAACAGCTTCAAGAGGTCGGCATAGGAAACCACCTTGGGATCGAACACGACGAGCACGACCTCGGCATGGCCGGTCAGGCCGGTGCAGGTCTCCTGGTAGGTCGGGTTCGGCGTGAGGCCGCCGGCATAGCCGACCGCCGTGACCCACACGCCTTCGGTCTGCCAGAACAGCCGCTCCGCCCCCCAGAAACAGCCGAGGCCGAACATGGCCGTCTCCAGCCCATCGGGATAGGGCCCCTTGAGCGGCCGCTTCGAGACATAGTGCTTCGAGGCGGTCGGGATCGGCCTGTCGCGGCCCGGAAGCGCTTCGTCGGCCTTCGGCATCGTCACTTTCTTGTTCAAGAGGTCGCCCAGGAAAAACATGCGCAAATCTCCTTTCCGTTTTCAGGAATCAGGTCAGCCGGTCACGTACTTGTCGGCAAGCGGCTGGCGCCGGTAGCCAGCACAATAGAGCAGAAAAGCCAGCACCGCGAACAGGATGAAGCCGGGCTGGTCGATGATCCAGCTCAAGGCGCCGTCCCAGACAAAAGGGCCGACCCTTTCACGGACAAATGCCTCGAACGAGACCAATGTATCCGGCGAAACCGCATTCCAGCTTGTCCTGAGCGGCGTCATCACCAGTTGCGAGGCCACCACCGATCGCGTCGTGTCGAGCACCGCCAGGATGACGGCGACGGCCAGCGACACCGTCGCCGCGAAACGGAACAGAAAACGGATCATGCCGGCCTTCCAGTCTGTGCCGGTCTCCATCTGCGAAGGCTTTTCGGCTTGGCTTGCTCCATGCCGCAATAAATATGGCGCGGCCGGCGCCGACGCAATGCGGGACACAGGGATTTGAGCGGCCGGGTGGCGGATGCTCTTGCGATGGTTCCTGGGCAGGCGGTCCGCTGGCGGATTGACGTCGCCGCCGTTGCCCAACGCAGCGGAAACGGCGCGCACTCGCGCCGGAACGCCCCCTCATGTGACAAAGAATTGCGTTGACGCCAATAAGCCTTGGCATTCCGCGCCGGATCGACTAGATGAGCCCCGCGCCCGCCGCTTTTGCGGCCAAGGGCGCAGGAATGGGGCGTCCGAAGGTCGAGGGCGCGCCAGTTACCCGGTCATCCGGGGCCGATTTCCAAAGGGATGCGCATCCCCGACCCGCGCGGCGAAACCGGCTGCGGCGAGCGCATGGACGGAGAGGTGGCCGAGTGGTTGAAGGCGCACGCCTGGAAAGTGTGTATACGGGGAACCGTATCGGGGGTTCGAATCCCCCTCTCTCCGCCAGCTTTTTTACCTTTCCTTGCAGCCGAAGCTTTGCGACCCGAAGAGGGTTTGCAAGAGATCGTTAAGCCTCCCGTATCGAACGCCTGGCGCGGAACCTGTTGCCCGTCAAAGAGTTATCGACTTCGGCCCGGCTTCGTGATGAAATCTGTTTTCCTGGCCACCAGATGGGAGGTTTCGATGGATCGAAGACTTTTTCTGACCGGAATGCTCGGTTTCGCTGCGACGGCCGCGGTCGCTACAGTGGCTCGGCCGACGGGTGCGCTCGCGGGAGTTCCGGGCGGCAACGGAATTCTCGACGAACTCGAGGCGCCGACGGCGGACTTCCTCGACGGCGATACGCCAGCTATCGCCGAACCCGTCAACCACCGGCCGGGCCACCATCGGCCGCGCCGGCGGCGGCGCCGGCGGGTCTGGAGACGGGTCTGCCGCCGCTACTGGCGCCATGGCCGCCGCATCACCCGCTGCTATCGCACCCGCGTTTGGGTATGGGTCTGGTTCTGACCTGACATGAAAAACCCCGGCTTCGGCCGGGGTTTTTATCGGCCAGCTCAACCGGGCGAATCCGGCTTGCTTGCGCAACAAATCAAGATTTTGTGCGACCGCCTTGTTATGGGCGCAATTTTGCACTACATCTCTCAAATCGATCTTGCTTGTTGGGCTTGTTTTGTCGCTGCGGCGTTCACTCGATCTTTCCTATCAATTTCGAAGAGAGTGACGTTTGGCTTCCGCCAGGCGTCGAATATCTATGTCAATTGAAAGGAATTTCGATGAATACTGGAACTGTAAAGTTCTTCAATTCCACCAAGGGTTTTGGCTTCATTCAGCAGGACAACGGCTCGCCGGATGTCTTCGTGCATGTTTCGGCTGTCGAGCGCGCCGGCCTTCGCGGGCTGGTCGAGGGCCAGAAGATCGGCTTCGAAATCGTCGCCGACCGCAAGACCGGGCGCAGCTCCGCCGAAAGTTTGCAGGAAGTCTAGCAAAACTGCTTGCCTCCAGCCTTTGACCACGGATGTACTGGCACTGGCAGTAGAGGCTTTGAGAAGGTCGGGTTTACCCGGCCTTTTTCTTGTTCAGGAGAAAGCCGATGAAGAACCCAGTCCCGGAAGGAATCTTCAAACCCAAGCCGACCGCCTCGGAAGTCAAGGGCGATGCGACCACGCGGGCGGCGTTGACGATCATCAACGGCGAGGCGGCGGCCCGCGACGCCAAGACAGAGCGACTGCGCAAGGCGCGGCTCGCGCAGGAGGCGCTTGCGCCGGCTGCCGCGCCGAAGACGAAGTCGTCGACATCTGTCCAGAAAGGGATACGCCGTTCCAAAAAGGCCTAGATGTCTCGGTAATGGAGATGCTGCCTCTTGTCTGATCCATACTTACCCAACTAAGATACCGGCGTGACGTTCGTGGACACCCAGTAACGGCGGTATCGCGCGCATGTTCAAAATCGACTCGACGTTCCAGCCGATGCTCGATGCCTGTAACCGCGCTGCCTACTACTTCGGAAACACCGACTACGTGCAACTCGGCCTCGACGGTTATATCGAGGCTTTGCGCTATGTAAGCCTCGTCCGCACCGAACCGCACGCGCGCCCGGAGCGTCATTTTTTCCCCGCCGACGCCGCCGCGTCTGGATCCGGCTTTGCAATCATTACGAACGCGCTGATGGATGCCGACGATACAAGGCGCTTCTTCGCCAGCGAGCCGGCAGGCGGCCTGGGTTTTTGTCTTGTGCATGACGAGGAGACGCAGGCGCTGGCGAACCGGCTCGGCCTGTCCTTCGCCAATGTTCCCTACGACGTATTCCGCCGCACCGACAGCAAGATAACCGGCATGGCGCTGGCGCGTTCCTGTGGCGTGCCCAACGTACCCGGTGTCGTTCTCGCACCGCGAACCTATGACGAAGCGCGCGCCGCCGGCGCCATGCTCGGCGAGGATCTCGTCGTGCAACTGCCTTTCGGTTGCTCCGGCGAAGGCACATTCTTCATCTCCTCGCAGCGGGATTGGGACCGATGCTTTGCTCCGGGAGAGCCGGTCGGAGACGTCCGGGTCCTGCGGCGCCTGCGGTGCCGTTCGTTGACTGTGGAAGCCTGCGCCACCGCCGCCGGCACCATTGTCGGCCCTGCGCTCGTCGACACGATCGGCCTTGCAGCGCTGACCACGCGCAAGGGCGGATGGTGCGGCAACGAAGTTCCGGGCGCCGATATCGAAGACGACATCTGCCGTCAGGCGCGCCGCTATGCGAATGCCATTGGAGACGCCATCTATCGCACCGGCTTTCGCGGCTATTTCGGCATCGACCTGCTGCTCGACCTCGACACCGGCGCACTCTTCTTCGGTGAGATCAATCCGCGCGTCACGGCCGCGGCCACCATCTCGAACCCGATCATGCTGTCCATGGGCGTGCCGCCCATGACCGTCTTTCATCTGCTCGAAATGCAGGGGAAATCAGCGGACATTCCCGTCGACACCGTCAACGAGGCGCTCTCACCGCGGCCGCGCAGAAATTTCTCCCACCTCGTCGTTCGCAACCGGGAACAGGCCAAGTCCGCCGCCATGTTGCCGCAGCGCGGCGTGTGGGACATGGCGGCGGGAGAATTTCTCGGCAACCGCGTCGAATGCCCATTCCACATTGAGCCAGGCATGGCCTACTTCATTCCCGAGGCGCCGCCCGGGGCGGCAGTGGAGCATGAGGACGAGATCGGCAGTCTTTTCTTTGTCGAGCCGATTGTCCTGGACAATTCGGGCGAGCTTGCCGGTCATCACCTCAACATGGTGCAGACGATCCTGCGCGAGCTTGCGTTATGAGCCGAATGGAGTCGTTCCGCCGCCTTATTCGAAGTTTTTAAGTCCTGAGATGAGGGGAAATTTCTGGATGCAGCATCGCCTATCGCCATTGGGAAAATCCGCATCGACACGACTAGCCGAGCTTTTCACGCCCCGGTCCGACCAGACGATCGTCATCGCAGGCAGCCTGGTAACGGGCTTCGGCAACAGCCGATCCGATCTCGATGCCTACGTCATCGGCGAAACCCTGCCGCTGGCGCGCGAAGTCGACCTAAAACAGTACGATTTCCATTCAACCGTTTCGCCGGATGGAACCGTAGCGGAACGCGATGACGATACCCACCCGGATTCGCAGGTCAAGGAGGTGTTCAAATACAGCAATGGCGGGTTGGGGCCCGTCCATATCACGTTCATGACGGCGTCGCAATTGACCAGGCAGCGCGATCGTATCGAGGAAGTCTTTGCCAGAGCGGCCGCCACGGTCGACTACATGCGCGGCTACGACACGGCCGATTTCGGCTACACCCCGTTCGTTTTCATGGGAAAACTGCTGCAAGGCGAGTGCCTCGCCAATCCCGAACTTTTCGAAAGCATGCTCGGCGAGGAAATCCGCTCGAAGTTCTGCTTCATCTCCTACCGTTATAAATGCCCGACCTATGTCGAGATGAACGACGCCGTGGGATCCTGGGAAGCCGGAGATTTTTTAATGGCCGCTCTGTTTTCCAAGATCGTTCTGGAAAGCTTTTGCTGGTCCTTGTCGTTGCTGACGCTGGACACCAATACCAATCCGAAATGGGTCACAAAGAGCGTTACGCGGTGGCCGGAACGCTACAAAAAACTGAGCAGGACGTGCCTTTCCCTGTTGCTGGGTGATATTTCGAGCGAAGCAACCCAGAAGGCTTTCACGCTGAAGGCGCTGGACACGGTGGATGAGTTGATCCGCGCCTGCGTTCGCGAACAGGATGCCAACCCCGTCATGCCGAAGTCGAGTTCGCTGCTCGCGCTGTTCAACGAGTATTTCGTCGGCCGGCTGACCAAGGACGCCAACCAGCAGGACTACGACTGGGAAAAACGCGTTTACGGCGCAGATTCGATCCCGACCGCCAAGCTTTACGGCATAAAGCCGAGCTGACGGGCGTCGCATTCTGCCAGGTCGTAGACCTCACATCCAAGCAAAAGCCATGGACTCGATCAATGTCGCACAAAAAAGATCGGGATAATCTTCCCCAGGGTCATCAACTTATAACATTCTGTTTCGGTTCTGCTATGGTGCCGTTGCGGCGGACCTGATTTCCGCCCGGCCGGCGCCGTTCAGGCAACCTCCCACCGGCGGCGCCGGCCAACCTCTCTGGCCGTTGGTATTCTGCATTTCGGTGGCTGTCGCCACCGAAGCCGAAGTTTGGACCCCGGCTGGCGAGCCGTCGTCAGGGAAGGCGATTTTGCGCCACGAATCGAACGGCGCTGATGGTTAGCGAATTGTCAGCTTTGTCGTGGCACAACGGGCCATGCTGTCGAAGACATTGCTTCAACCGGCCGAGGTTTTCGTCCTGACCGTCACGCTGGTTCTGGGCGGCATCGATGTCGCCCTGATCCTGGCGCGAGGCTCGGCGGTCGATGGCGCGGCCTATAAGATGATCCTGGGTCTCGCCGCCCTGCTGGTCGCCGTGGGCTACATCTACCGGCGCCTCGAGCGCAGCGAGGGCATTGGCGCGGCCACGACCTGCGCCGGGCTGTTCATCGCCTTCACCGCCGCGGCGTCGCTGTTCAACTACCTGCTTCTGCCCAACGGCAGGCCGACGATCGACCACTGGGTCAACGGACTGGATGCATCGCTCGGCTTCAGCTGGCCAGCCGCAGTTGCGTTCGGCGCGACGCATCCCTTCCTCAACGAGATCATGCGGTTCGCCTATATGTCGACCCTGCCGCAGATCGCTCTTCTGGTCGTTCTCCTGGGGCTGAGGGGTCGGCTCGCGGACCTGCACGGGCTTCTGGTGACGGTAGTGACCGCCGCCCTGGTTACGGTGGCTTTCTGGGGTCTTTTCCCCACCACCGGCCCCAGCGCCATTTATGCCTTGCCGGAGGAGTTGCTGGCGAAAGCCCGGCCCCTCCTCGGACCGGAATACGGCGCCTATGTCGTATCGGTAATCTCAAACGGTGCGCCCTATTTGAGCCCGGACGATTTTCGCGGCCTCATTGCCTTCCCGTCCTTCCATACGGTTCTGGCCTGCGCCGCCGTCCATTATTCCCGCAATATGCGCTGGCTGTTTCCGGTTCTTGTCCTCGTCAATCTCGCAGTCCTGCCGGCCGTTGTCGTCCATGGCGGCCATTATCTCGTCGACATTCCCGCCGGAATAGCAGTGTTCCTGCTTTCGCTTGCTGCGACGCGGGCGGTATTTCGCTCAAGCGCCCGGCAGCGCGGCGCGCTGGCACAGAGGCCGGGCGCAGCCAGCCGTGTATATTTTCAGCGACAAGGTCATCGCTCGAAAAATACATAAAAATCTCATGAAAAATTCAGTCACCGTTAAGCAATGTTTATATCAACACTTCGTTTACTATCTCGCTTAACGCAACCGCAATCGATCCCTCGCAATATCGGGCCACGGTTCAACAAGAAACCGTTTGACTGTCACAACCGGGCTTAAGGAACACAATCATGACCAAGCTTCTTTCGCGCTTCTACAAGGACGAATCGGGTGCAACGGCTATCGAATACGGCCTGATCGCTGCCCTCATCGCCCTGGCGATCATCACCGGCGCCACCGCTGTCGGCACCCAGCTCGCCGCGAAGTTCACCAAGATTTCGACGACACTCAGCACCGCCCAGTAAATCTGGCCGGGCAACGCCTGTCTCGAATTCGTGAAAGGGCCGCCTCCGGGCGGCCCTTTCTGCGTTTGGAAAGCGCGTGACCGGAAACGCGGCGAATGTCCTATGGCAGAGCAGCGCGGCGCGCCCTATATTTGTCTCATGACTGCCAAGCAGAACCCCCTGTCCGCCGGACGGGCCGTTTCCACCATTGCCGCTGCGACGTTTGCGCTGCTGGCGCATTCAGCCACGCCGGTCTCGGCCGTCGAAATCGGCTCCGGCAACAGCGGACTCAATTCGCCCGGCTACAGTGCCGATCTCCAGGCGGCTCAGAACAGATTGCAGCGCCAGCAATACCAGCAGTTGCAGCAATTGCAGCGCGAGCAGGACCGACTGACCGTCCAGCAGCCCCAGCCGAGGCCCGAAGTGCCGCGCGTCAAGCCCGGCTGCCAGGCCCAGATCTACGGAAACCGTACCGTCACGACCTGCCGGTAGATATCCGCCCGGACCTGGTCGAAATCAGGTTTGCTTTTACTTAGCCGTCTATATTCTTCTGTGATAAAATTCACAGGAGAATCGGTTAGGTATTGCCGCGCCCCCGAAGCTTGCCGAACGAAGACGTGAATGGCTGTTACAAAGAAAAACGCGATCCGCAAGGCCAAGAAGGGCGAGACCATTCGTCAGGTCGCCGCCGTGCCGTTTCGGCTGAATGCCGACGGCGGCATGGAGGTGATGCTTGTCACCTCCCGCGAGACGAAGCGTTTCATCGTCCCCAAGGGCTGGCCGATGAAAGGCAAGAGCGGACGCAAGGCGGCGACCATCGAGGCTGAAGAGGAGGCGGGCGTCGTCGGCAAGACGCTGAAGGAACCGGCCGGCGCCTATTCCTACTGGAAGCGCCTTTCGACCCGCTTCATACGGGTAAACGTCACCGTCTACCTGCTGGAGGTCAGCGAAGAACTCGCCAATTGGCAGGAGAAGAAGAAGCGTCAGCGCGCCTGGCTGGCGCCCGCCGACGCGGCGCTGCTGATCGACGAGCCGGACCTCGCCACGCTGGTGAAATCGCTCATTCCACCGGCGTCTTGAGCGTTCGTCGGACCTTGGGGTCCGGTCAGAGCTTGGAATTTTCAGATTGACGGAAGCACTCAGCCAGGTGAGGGGCGGCGCAAACGTTGCGGTGAGCCGAAACCGGCTGAGCGCTTCCCGTGAAAGCCGAAAGGTCCTAACTCTCAGGCACCGGGCGCGGCCCTGCTCCCGTATAGGCCCACAGCCATTCGCGCGGCAGCGGCCCCTTGTTGCGGCCGCCTTGCTGGGTCTGCTCCCACGCATGCGCCAGTATTCCGACCGACCGCGACAGCACGAACAGGCCGCGCGTCAGCGGCGGCGGGAAACCAAGTTCGCCATAAATGACGGCGGTCGCACCGTCGATGTTCAGGGGAATGCGCTTGCCCTTGCGGCGGGCGATCTCCGCTTCCAGCGTCTCGGCAATATCGGCGAACCGTCCGCCGACAACGCCTCGCGCGGCGAATTCGCGCGTCAGCTCCAGCAGCCTCGGCGCGCGTGGATCGACCGGATGGAACCGGTGACCGAAGCCTGGCACGTAGCCCTTCGTCTCGGTGAAGAAACGGTCGAGTCGCGACGACACCGCTCTTTTCAACGTGCCACCGGCATCCATGGCGGCGGCGATATCGCCATAGAACTCCAGCGCTTGTTCGCCGGCGCCGCCATGCACGTCGCCCAGCACGTTGATGGCGGAGGCCATGGCGCTGTTGATGCCGACGCCGCAGGTAGCGGCCATGCGGGCGATGGCGATGGATGGCGCCTGCGGTCCGTGGTCGACGGCGGCGCCGAGGGCAATGCCCAGCAGCGCCGCTTGCTCCTCGCTCGGCAGTTCGCCGCGCAGCATCAGCCAGATCGTCGCCGGAAAGGAAACGCGGCCGATCAGATCCTGTATCTCGTAGCCGCGCAGGCGGATCATGCCCGGCTTCATCTCGATGATGCCGGTCTGCCACCATTCCTCGCCGCGCTCGCGGCCCGTCTTCTTTTCCTCAGTCATGACCCGCTTCCCGTGCTGGCGGCGCGCGCCGGCAGGCGACCAAGAATTTCGGTCGTATGCTGGCCCAGCGCCGGCGGCGGCCGCTGCGGCAGGGGTGCGGCGCCATCGACCAGGAAGCCGCCTCGCACCACCGTCAGGGGACGATGAAGCTGATTGGTCTCTTCGAATTGGACAGCCATGTCGCGACCGGCGATCTGCGGCTCGGCCAGCGCCTGCGGAATGGTCAGCACCCGCCCGGCCGGCACGCCTGCGCGATTGAACCTTTCTTCCCAGGCGGCAGCGGTATCGCCTTGCAGCGCTTCCTCGATGAGCGCCTTCAACTCCATCCGGTTGCGCTTGCGCGTTTCGCGGGCGGCAAAGCGGTCGTCCTCGGCCAGTTCGGGCCGTCCGATCAGCCCGCACAGCGCCACGAACTGCTCCTGCTTGTTGGCAGCGATGTTGAGCAGCCCCTCGCCGGCGCGGAAGGTGCCGGAGGGCGCCGCCGTCATGTTCTCGTTGCCCATGGGCTGAGGTTCAACGTCCGCCGTGAGATAGTTCGACACCGGCCAGCCGAGCGCCGAAAGCGTGCATTCCAGCATCGAGACATCGAGGAAAGCCCCCTCGCCGGTCGTCTTCTGCCTGACCAGCGCCGAGGCGATGGCGAACGCGCCCGTCAGACCGCCCAGCGTGTCGGCGACTGGATAGCCGACGCGCAGCGGCGCCGTCTCCGGTGTACCGGTAATGCTCATGATTCCCGACAGGCCCTGGATGATCTGGTCGTAGGCCGGGTTGTTGCGCATCGGCCCGGTCTGGCCGAAACCGGAAATGGCGCAGTAGACGAGGCTTGGCCGCACCTGTTTCAGCTCGTCATAGCCGAGCCCCAGCCGCGTCATCACGCCGGGACGGAAATTCTCGATCAAGGCGTCGGCGCTCGCCACCAGATCGAGGAACCGCTGCCTGTCGTCGTCCTTCTTGAGGTCGAGCACGACGGAGCGCTTGCCGGCGTTCTGGGCAAGGAACGACGCGCCCATGCCCGCCGCGTTGAGCTCCGCCGACGCGCCGAGTTGGCGCGCCAGGTCGCCGCCGTTCGGCGCCTCGACCTTGACGACGTCGGCTCCCAGCAGCGCGAGCTGATAGGCGCAATAGGGACCGGCGAGAACGTTCGTCAGATCGAGAACGCGGATACCGGAGAGAAGGTCTGTCATGATGAACGCAACGCCGACGTCCTCCTCCCCCTTGCGGGGAGGGGTAAGTGGTGGGGGTGTCTCAGGCGCCGCTGTGTCAGGTCATCCGAGCAAATTTTCTGATTCTCCAGTTTATTATTACCCCCACCCCTTACCCCTCCCCGCAAGGGGGAGGGGGCCGCCAGCGTTGCACTCATCTCAAGCATCGCCCGGCACCGCCTCCTGCCCCTTCAGCCGGCGACGCTCGACATAACCCCAGATATGCGGGCCGACGAGACCGATGAAGGCGAGGACGAGCAGCGTCAGCGACAGCGGATGCGTGTAGAACACCGTCCAGTCGCCGTTGGAGATCGTCATGGCGCGGCGGAACTGCGCCTCCGCCAGTGGCCCGAGGATCATGCCGATGATGACCGGCGCGGTCGGGAAGTCGAAACGGCGCATCAGGAAGCCGACGCCGCCCAGCAGATAGAGCACGATGAGATCGATCGGCGATTGGGAGATGCCGTATGTGCCGACGGTGGAGAAGACGAGGATGCCGGCGTAGAGCTGCGGCGCCGGGATTTTCAACAGCCGCACCCACAGGCCGATCAGCGGCAGGTTGAGGATGACCAGGATGACGTTGGCGATGAACAGGCTGGCGATCAGGCCCCAGACCAGGTTCGACTGCGTCGTCAGAAGCAGCGGCCCGGGATTGATGCCGTAGCTCTGGAAGGCCGACAGCATGATCGCCGCGGTCGCCGAGGTCGGCAGGCCGAGCGTCAGCATCGGCACCAGTACGCCGGCCGCCGAGGCGTTGTTGGCGGCTTCCGGCCCAGCGACGCCCTCGATGGCGCCCACCGTGCCGAATTCCTCCTTGTGCTTGGACAGCTTCTTCTCGATCGCATAGGACAGGAAGGTCGGAATTTCCGCGCCGCCGGCCGGCATGGCGCCGATCGGGAAGCCGATGAACGCTCCCCTTATCCATGCCTTCCAGGAGCGCCCCCATTCCTGCGCCGTCATGTAGAGCGAGCCGCGCAACGGCACGATCTCGTCCCTGCCTGAATAACGCCGCGAGGCGACATAGAGCGTCTCGCCGATGGCGAACAGGCCGACAGCCGCGATGATGACGTCGACGCCGTCGAGCAGTTCCGTCATGCCGAAGGTGAAACGCGGCTGGCCGGTCTGCAGGTCGACCCCGATCATGCCGAGCACGAAGCCGAGGAAGAGGCTGCTGAGGCCGCGCACCGCCGACGAGCCGAGTACGGCCGAAACCGTGATGAAGGCCAGCACCATCAGCGAGAAATATTCCGCCGGGCCGAAGGCGAGCGCGAACTTGACCACCACAGGCGCGAGGAAGGCGACGCCGAGCGTGCCGATGGTTCCAGCCACGAACGAGCCGATGGCGGACGTGGCCAGCGCCGCGCCGCCGCGGCCGGACCGGGCCATCTTGTTGCCTTCCAGCGCGGTGACGATGGTGGCGCTTTCGCCCGGCGTATTGAGCAGGATCGACGTGGTCGAACCGCCATACATGGCGCCGTAGTAGATGCCGGCGAACAGGATAAAGGAAGCTTCCGGCGCCACCTGATAAGTGATCGGCAGGAGCAGCGCGATGGTGAGCGCCGGCCCCAGCCCCGGCAGCACGCCGATGGCCGTGCCGAGCGTCGTGCCGAGCAGGCACCACAGAAGATTGACCGGAGTGAAGGCGACGGCGAAACCGTGGGCCAGTTGGTTGAGTGTGTCCATCGCATCAGACTCCGAACATGCCGGCAACCGCCGCGATGGCGGCGTTCAATTGGTTTTCGACGATGCCGGCGCCGATATTGACGCCCAGCGCCTTGGCGAAGCCGAAATAGGCTGCCAGCGCCAGCACCAGTCCGATCAGCGCGTCACGGATGGGATGGCGGCTGCCGAAGCCGTAGCAGACAAGCACGAACATCACCACGGATGCGAACGTGAAGCCGAGCGGCTGGATCAGCACCAGATTGGTGACCAGCCCGGCGACGACGAAGCCCATTGAGCGCCAGTCGGTCGGCGTCTCCTTCTCCTCTTGCGGCTGCCAGCCGCCGCGGATCGCCGCCCAGATCAGCAGCAGGGCGAGGACGAGCATGCCGCCGAAGGTGATATAGGGGAAGACCTTGGGACCGACCTTCGAGTAAAGCGGCGACACCGGGATCACCAGGGTCTGCCAGAGAACCGCTCCGGCACAGGCCAGAAACCCTATGCCCAGAAGCAGTTCCGGCATCGCGATGCGCGGCCGCGCACCCCCCTCGTCGCTGATGCTCATATCCGTCCTCCCAGCGTGGCTGTCCTTGTCGCCTTCGTCACCATTGCCGCCCAGCTAGCCGGGCCGGACATGGGCGTTCAAGGCAAGGGCGGCACAAGCCGCCCCTTGCCCGAACACTATGCGAGGCCGAGGTCCTTGAGGATCGCCTCAATGCGGGCGGTGTCCTCCTCGACGAACTTCTTGTAGTCGTCGCCGGTCATCAGGATGGACGTCCAGTTGCGATTCTTGCATTCGGTCGCCCAGGTTTCGCTCTTGGCCATGGATTCCACCATGGTGATGAGCGACTTCCTGTCGTCGTCCGAAATGTCCGGCGGCGCAAACACGCCGCGCCAGTTGAACAGCTCCACGTCGATGCCAGATTCCTTGAGCGTCGGCGCATCGATGCCTTCCTGGCGCTCGCCGGAAGAAACCGCCAGCAGCCGCAGCGCCCCGGCCTTGATCTGCTCGGCGAACTCGCCATAGCCGGAAATGCCGGCCGCGACCTGGTTGCCGAGAAGCGCGGCGAGCGCCTCGCCGCCGCCCGCGAACGGAACATAGGACAGGCTGGTCGCCGGAACGCCCGCCGTCTTGGCGATGAGGCCGAACAGGATGTGATCCGAACCGCCGGCCGAACCGCCGGCGACCGGCACCTTGGTCGGATCAGCCTTCAGCGCGGCGACGAAGTCCTGCGCCGTCTTGAACGGCGAGGCCGCCGGCACGACGAGCGCCTCGAACTCACCGGTGAGCCGGGCGATCGGCGTCACCTGGGTGAGGTTGTTGGGCGATTTGTTGGTCAGGATGGCGCCGACCATGACCATGCCGGCCACCATCAGTGTGTTGCCCTTGCCCTTCCACTGGTTGATGAACTGCGGCAAGCCGACGGCGCCGCCGGCGCCGGGAACGTTGGTCACCTGAGATCCCGAAATCAGCTTCTCGTTGCGCAGCACCTGGTCCATGGTGCGCGCCGTCTGGTCCCAGCCGCCGCCGGGCGCCGCCGGCACGAAGAGTTCGAGTTGCGGCGCGCTCTGGGCCAAAGCCAGGCCCGAATTCGCAAGCACAAAACCGGCCGCGCCGGCCATCGCCGTACCCGCCAGAAATTCTCGTCTGTTCAGCATTCGTAATCCTCCCAAATTGTCGGCGCCCGCGGAAGGTGCGCAAGAAACGCGGCCGGAAGCCCCGCTGACGGAATTGAAGCAAACTTCTGTTGGTTCTGTCAACTGAAACGACGTTCTGCTGGACAGAACACCAAGATCGGAGTAGAAACCGGACGGTCGTTACATCGACCCGGGAGCAAGGATGAGTTCGTCGAACGGCGACACGCGCGCAAAACCGGCTGCCGAGGGTGTCGCCGCCCTTGACCGGGCGCTCGCCATTCTCGAAGCCTTCACCCCGGCCGACGCATCCCTCGGACTGGCCGAGATCGCCACGCGCACCGGCCTCTACAAGAGCACCATCCTGCGGCTGGCGGGCTCGCTGCTGCGCGGGCAGCTGCTGGAACGGCTGCCGGACGGACGCTATCGCATCGGCTATGGCGCCTTCCGGCTAGGGACGCTCTACCAGCGTTCGGTGGTGGCGACAGACGTGCTGTTGCCGATCATGCGAATGCTGGCGGACGAATCGCGCGAAAGCGTCGCCTTCTACGTCCGTTCCGGCGATGTCCGGACCTGCCTCTACCGCATCGAATCCAAGCATCCGATCCGTTACACGGTCCGCGAAGGCGATATTCTGCCGCTCGCCATCGGCTCGGGAGGCTGCACGCTGGCGGCATTTTCCGGCTTCGAGGGCGAGCCATTCGAAACCATCCGCCGGACCATGCACCATATCTCCATCGGCGAACGCGATCCCGAAACGGCCGGGGTTTCAGCGCCGGTCTTTGGACCAAACCATATGCTGCTCGGCGCGCTCACCCTGGCGGGGCCGCGGTCGCGCGTCGACCGTGCTTTCCTGGAGCGCATGAGCGGCCTGATCCTGCAATGTGCCGCACGTGCGACATCCGCTCTCGGCGGCGATGCCTCGGCGCTCGAACTGGCCGGCCGCCACCTTGTTCCCCTGGCGGCGCAGGCCGGCTAACCAGCTCGGGCTCGGCGCTCGAGCAGGACCACCTCGTGATCCTGATAAAAGGAGCGCGCATATTCGCGGTAGCCGCATTTCTGCGCCACCTTCAGCGAAGCCGGGTTCGCCGGCTCGACGATGCAGACGGTGCGTCCGCCGCCGAACGCCCGGTCGCCCCACTCCAGGAACCGGCTGACCACTTCCGTCGCCAGCCCCTTTCCATGTGCCTCCGAGACGAGGCTCCAGCCTGCTTCGGGCGTACCTTCGAAGGAGGGCTCGATGGCTCGCCGCAACTCGTGGAAGCCTGCCTCGCCGAGAAAGCGCCCCGTGTCCTTTTCCTCGATCGCCCAGTGGCCGAAGCCCATGAACGACCACATGCCGGCATGGCGCAGCAGCCGCTGCCAGCTCTCCTCGCGCGTCCGCGCCCGCCCGCCAATGAAGCGGAACACCAGCGGATCGGCGCCCATGGCCGTGTAGGCGCTGAAATCCTCCGGCTTGTGGGGCCGCAGGATTGTGCGTTCCGTTTCGAGAACGGGGGCGCTTCGTTGATGATTGGCCATGGCGCGGCTCCGGAGGCTGAAGTCAGCGGACCCAACCGGCATCGACGCGCCGCATCAAGGGCCAGAACGGACGCTCAGCCGTTCCAGGCCATGTTCATGTAGACGCCGCCGCGCTCCAGTTCCGCCAGCATCTGGTCAATCCGCTTCTGGCGCGTCTCCTGCCGCCTGGCCCGCGCAATCCAGCCGAGATAATCGTTGCGCTGATAGGGCGGACGCGCCTCATAAGCGCCAGTCAGCCCGCGCTCGCGCAACGCTTCCCGAATATCATCCGGCATTGGGTTCGGGGCGCGTTTCAGGCCTGTCATGACCGTGAAACTAGGCAACCCGCATATACCGTCAAGCGCATCTCGCCGCTCTATGCGAATCTTTGTCGACGATGATAGGTTCGGCGCCTTCACCCACGCAGCCCGGACATCGGGCCGGACCGAAGGGAAAATCCATGGAAACCACTGAGCTGGTCCTCGCCATCCTGCATCATCTGCTGGTTTTCTCGCTGGCCGGCATCATCGCCGCCGAGTTCGTGCTGATCCGCAACGAGATGACCGCCTCGACCATACGGCGTCTGGCGCGGATCGACCGTCACTACGGCATGATTGCCGGACTGGTGATTGTCGTCGGCATAGGCCGCGTCGTATGGGGCCTGAAAGGCTGGGAATTCTACGTCTACAATTGGGTGTTCTGGGCCAAGATGGCCGCCTTTGCCATTGTCGGCCTGCTGTCGATCGTGCCGACCATGCGCTTCATCGCCTGGAACAGCCAGGCGGTGAAGGACACGGCTTTCGCCGTGCCGGCCGCGGAACTGGCCACGGCGAAAAGCTATATCCGGGCGCAGGCGGCGATCTTCCTGCTCATCCCCGTCTTCGCCGCCGCCATGGCGCGGGGGTATGGGCTGTAGGCTCTTTACTGACCATACCCCCACCCCTAACCCCTCCCCTCAAGGGGGAGGGGAAGCTGCCGCATGCCAAGTCCCCCTCCCCCTTGAGGGGAGGGGTTAGGGGTGGGGGTACAAGCTGCATACATGGAAGGTGAGGCCAAGCCGCTCTCAGCTTTCATTCACTCCGCCACTGGTCCAAGCGAACCCACCTCCACCAACGGCGCCGGAATATCCGTCGTCTTCACCGTTGCCTTGCAAAGATCGGCGATGACGCAGATGGGGCAGTCCGGCCTGCGCGCCTTGCAGACATAGCGCCCGTGCAGGATCAGCCAGTGATGCGCGTGGCGCATGTATTCGTCGGGAATGACCCGCACCAGTCCGGCCTCGACCTGCTCCGGCGTCTTGCCGGGCGCGAGGCCGATGCGGTTGCCGATGCGGAATATATGCGTATCGACCGCCATCGTGTGCTGGCCGAACGCCATGTTGAGCACGACATTGGCGGTCTTGCGCCCGACCCCCGGCAGCTTGACCAGTGCGTCGCGGCTTTCCGGCACCATGCCGCTATGGTCGCGGATCAGCGCCTCGGACAGGGCGATGACGTTTCTCGCCTTGCCGCGCCACAGGCCGATGGTGCGGATATATTCGCCCACCTTCGCTTCGCCCAGCGCCAGCATCTTTTCCGGCGTGTCGGCAACCTTGAAAAGCGCGCGCGTCGCCTTGTTCACCCCGGCATCGGTGGCCTGCGCCGAGAGCACCACCGCCACCAGCAGCGTGAAGGCGTTGGTATGCTCCAGTTCGCCGCGCGGTTCCGGCCGCTGCACCGAGAAGCGTCGGAATATCTCGTGCACCTCGGCGGCGCTGTAGAGCGAACGCGGCGGCTTGGCCGCCCTTGGTCGCGCCTTGGCCGCGGGGGACGCCCTTGCGGCAAGCGCGGATTTGGAACTGCGGCGTTGTTTGGGCTTGGGTGCGGGCATAGACTTCCTATAATATCAGGACATGAGCGAGACAAATCCGGCGCCGGCCGCCGACGAACCGTTTTTCCACGCCCTGCTGACCCCGCACCGGTCGCTCGGACGCACAGGCTTCATGATCCTGATGGGCGCCCTGCTGTTCGGCTGGGTCGTGACCGGCATCATCATGCTGTCGCACGGCGCCTGGCCGGTGTTCGGCTTCTTCGGCCTCGACGTGCTGGCCGTCTATGTCGCCTTCCGGCTGAACTACCGCGCCGCCCGCGCCCGCGAGGAGGTGTCGGTGTCGCGCACGGCGCTGGATATCCGCAAGGTAGCGCCCTCCGGCAAGGAAGAAGCACACCGCTTCAACCCGTTCTGGACGCGTTTTTCGATCGCCCGCCATGCCGAGATCGGCATCACCGGCATGAGAGTGGAAGCCCAGGGGCAAGCCGTACCGATCGGCACCTTCCTCAACCCGGACGACCGCGAAAGCTTCGCCACCGCTTTTTCGCGCGCACTGGCGACAGCGAAGGCGCGGTAGACGCGGCGATCGCGAAGTTCCCGCCCGGTCGGCAGGTTTCGGGTGGTTCGCGCCGGCAGCAATGGCGATATTCGGGGCCAAGGAGTGATTGCCATGAACGCCCAGATGTCTTTGACTAAAACCCATATGCTTGAAGCCATGCCGATGAAGCCCGTGCCCACCCTCGAACGCGACGTCACGCCGGAAGGCAGCGACTATGAGGTCGTGCGCCGCGCGATCGAGAAGATCAGCCTCGACTACCGCGACCAGCCCTCGCTCGAGGAACTGGCGCAAGCCGTCGGCGAGACGCCCACCGGCCTGCAGAAGCTATTCACTCGCTGGGCCGGCCTGTCGCCCAAGGCCTTCCTGCAGGCGGTGACGCTCGACCATGCGCGCAAGCTGCTGGATTCGGGCATGCCGCTGCTCGAAACCTCGTTCGAGGTCGGCATGTCCGGCCCCGGCCGCCTGCACGATCTGTTCGTCACCCACGAAGCGATGTCTCCCGGCGACTACAAGAGCCGTGGCGCCGGCCTGACCATCCGCTACGGCTATCACATTTCGCCCTTCGGCGTCGCGCTGATCATGGTGACGGAGCGTGGTCTTGCCGGCCTGTCCTTCAACGATGCCGGCGACGAGCGCGCCGCCTTCGCCGACATGTCGGGCCGCTGGCCGAACGCCACCTATGTCGAGGACATGGCGGCGACCGCGTCCTACGCCGCGCGCATCTTCGACCCGGCCCAATGGCGAGCCGACCGGCCGCTGCGCGTCGTCATGATCGGCACCGACTTCCAGTTGCGCGTCTGGGATGCGCTGCTGCGCATTCCGATGGGCAAGGCCTGCACCTATTCCTCGATCGCCGAGCGCATCGGCCAGCCGACCGCCAGCCGCGCCGTGGGTGCGGCAGTCGGCGCCAATCCGCTCTCCTTCGTGGTGCCCTGCCATCGCGCCCTCGGCAAGTCAGGCGCGCTCACCGGCTACCACTGGGGCCTGACCCGCAAGCGCGCTATCCTTGGCTGGGAGGCGGGTCAATTGCAGGCGCCCGCCGCCTGAACAGCCGCGGCCCGAACAGGTTGAGGCAGAGCCCGGCGATCACCAGCGCCGAGGCGACCAGCTTCCAGTCCTGCACGGGTTCGCCGAGCAGGACTGCCGAGCCGAGGAAACCGAACACCGGCACCAGAAGCGTGAAAGGCGCGACGGTGGAAACCGGATAGAGGCCGAGCAGGCCGCTCCATGCCGCGAAGCCGAACAGCGTCGACAGGTAGACGATGTAGGCGATGGAGCCAGCCGAAATCCAGTCCATGCCGGTGAAGCTGGCGAGGAACGTCTCCCGCTCCAGCGCCACCGCAACGATCAGCAGCGGCGGCAGCGCCACCAGGCTGCCCCACACGACCAGTCCGAGCACGTTCACCGCGGCGTTCGTCTGCGAAATGCGCTTCGACACGACATTGCCGCCGCCCCAGGCAGCCGCCGCGCCGACCAGCAACGCCAGCCCCGCCGGCGTCACCTCGCCGCCGACATGCGCCGCCACCAGCCCGACGCCGCAGAACGCCAGCAGCGCGCCGCAAATCTGCCACACGCTCGGCCGCTCGCCGAGCAGCGCCACCGAAAACCCGATGGTGAAGAACACCTGCAATTGCAGGATCAGTGAGGCGAGCCCGGCGCTCATGCCGACCTTCATGCCGGTGAACAAAAGGCCGAACTGCAGGGCGAAAATCATCAGCCCGTACCCGGCCAGAAGCCGGAACGGCACGTCAGGCCGGCGGATGAAGAACACCCATGGAAAGGCCGCGAGGAAGAACCGCGCCACGCCGAGCCCCAGCGGCGACACCTGCCGCAGGCCGAGCTTGATGATGGCGAAGTTGACGCCCCATATGGCGGCCACGACGAGGGCGAGCAGGAGATGGCGCGGGCGCATCGTTCGGTTTGCCTTATGATTCTATCAAATAGCTGAAAGCATTATATTTTTCACACTACAGCATGGTTTTGCGAACCGACAGGCACGAAACCGCACTGTCCTGTGGTCCAGCCATCGCCTCTGTCCTTGCCCCGTTAGGGAAGGGCGATCGCATGTAAATTTACCCCCACCCCTGACCCCTCCCCTCAAGGGGGAGGGGGACTTGGCATGCGGCAGCTCCCCTCCCCTCGTGGGGAGGGGTCAGGGGTGGGGTAATATGGATAGGGTATCGAGGCCCACGAGGCCGAGGGGTGACCCCAAAGTAAGGCATTGGTGTCCGCTGCCGTATTTCCATTCCCCTCCGCACCGGCTAGAGCCTTTCCCACGGAGAATTCTGGGAGGACTTCATGATCATCGTCATCGGCTCGATCAACCTGGACCTGATCGCCACGGTCGACCGCCTGCCCGGTCCCGGCGAAACGGTGCCCGGCAGCGGTTTTTCCACCGCGCCGGGCGGCAAGGGCGCCAACCAGGCGC
>CBFGLW010000035.1:0-29482 GCA_965649745.1 uncultured Mesorhizobium sp.
ACCTGTGACCTCTGCCTTCGGAGGGCAGCGCTCTATCCAGCTGAGCTACGGGTGCTTTCGGAATCGCGATGAATTCACGAAAACAGCCGGACGGCGAACCGTTCGGCTCCGGCTTCTTAGCGGAAGCGATGCGGCTCTTCAATGTGAAAAGGCAAAGCGCTTCGTCGGAACGCCAAAGGACGGGGAAGCGGAAACGCGTCCAGCGCCAACGCCCGGCGCGGTATCGCAAGCCCCCTAGGTCAGACGCGCAAAGGTGTATCTGCCGATAAGATGCTGCGAAGCACTTTGAGCGTGTTGCGTCACGCTACGCACGAACGAAACCGGCGCTGGCCGTGAGCAACCGCCGCGTATAGTCGTGGCTGGCCCGCCGCGACGCCAGTTCGTCGGCCGACAAGGTTTCGACGGCATTGCCGTTCTGCATCACCATCAACCGCTCGCACATATGCGTGATCACCGCGAGGTCATGGCTGACCATCAGGAAGGTCAGGCCCCTGGCACGCCGTACCTCCTCCAGAAGGTTCAGCACCTCCGCCTGTACCGACGCATCGAGCGCCGAGGTCGGCTCGTCGAGCAGCAGGATTGAAGGCTCCAGAATAAGCGCGCGTGCGATGGCCACCCGTTGGCGCTGGCCGCCGGAAAGCTGGTGCGAGTAACGGAAACGGAAACCGGAGCCGAGGCCGACTTCATCCAGCGCCCGCCGGATGCGCGTTTCGCCGCCGCCGGCGCCATGGATCGCCAGCGGCTCCTGCAGCAGCCGGTCCACCGTCTGGCGCGGGTGCAACGAACCGTACGGGTCCTGGAACACCATCTGCACCTGCCGGTAGAAGGCCTTGTCGCGGCGGGGGCCAAGCGTGCGCCCCTCGACCGAAATCGTTCCCGCGCTCACCGGCGCAAGACCGGCGATGGCGCGCAGCAAAGTCGACTTGCCCGAGCCGGATTCGCCGACCAGTCCGAACGATTCGCCGGGTTGTACGTCGAGGCTGACGCCGTTCAGGGCACGGAACCGGTCGTAGACGACTTCGAGATCGGCGACGGAGATTGCGGCACTCATTGCGCCCACTCCGCCCTGCGCGCAAGCACCGGCAAGGGGTGCCGGTCGGCGCCGATCCTCGGCATGCAGTCGAGCAGGCCGCGTGTATAGGGGTGTTCGGCATTGTGAAGCCCGGACGCCGGCAATTGCTCGACCACCTTGCCGGCATACATGACCACGACGCGGTCGCAGAACGACGAAACCAGCCTGAGATCATGCGAGATGAATATCAGCCCCATGCCGCGGTCGGCGACCAGCCGGTCGAGAATGCCGAGCACGTCGAGTTGCACGGTGACGTCGAGCGCCGAAGTCGGTTCGTCGGCGATCAACAGTTCCGGCCCGGCGATCAGCATCATCGCGATCATGGCGCGCTGGCCCATGCCGCCCGAAACTTCGTGGGGAAAAAGATCGAAGACGCGTTTCGGATCACGTATCTGCACCGCTTCCAGCATGGAAAGAGTGCGCTCGCGCGCTTCCGGTTTCGGGACGGCTTCATGCGCGCGCAGCGTCTCGACAATCTGGTTTCCGATGGTCATGACAGGATCGAGCGAATATTTCGGATCCTGCAGGATCATGGCCATCCGGTTGCCGCGCAGGACCCGTCTTTCACGGGGCGGCATCGCCAACAGGTCCTGCCCATTGAAGGTCAGCCGGTTCGCGCTGACGATTGCCTGGGGCGGCGTCAGCCCCATAATGGCGCGGCCGGTCTGCGACTTGCCGGAGCCGGATTCGCCGACAATGCCCAGCCTTTCGCGCCCGAGCGAGAAGGAAACGCCGCGCACGGCATTGATCTCGCCGGTGCGGGTCGGAAAGGTGACGCGCAGATCGTCGACTTCGAGGAGCGCCGTCATTGGTCGCCGCTCCGGGGGTCGAGCGCGTCGCGCAGCCCGTCGCCAAGCAGGTTGAAGCCGAGCGAAACGATCAGGATGGCGAAGCCGGGCGCAGCCGCCACCCACCACTGGTCAAGGATGAAGCGGCGGCCCGAGGCGATCATCGCGCCCCATTCAGGCAGCGGCGGCTGCGCGCCGAGCCCGACGAAGCCGAGCCCGGCGGCGGTCAGGATAATGCCTGCCATGTCGAGCGTCACCCGCACGATCAGCGAGGAGATGCAGAGCGGCATGATGTGGCGCAGCACGATGCGGAAGGGCGATGCCCCCATCAGCTGCACCGCTTTGATGAAGTCGGAGTTGCGCACCGTCAGCGTCTCGGCGCGGGCGATGCGCGCATAAGGCGGCCAGGAGGTGATGGCGATGGCGAGCACGGCATTCTCGATCCCGGGACCGAGCGCGGCGACGAAAGCCAGTGCCAGGATCAGCTTCGGGAAGGCGAGGAAGATATCGGTGATGCGCATCAGGATCGCGTCGATCCAGCCGCCGGCATAGCCGGCCACGGTGCCGACAAGCAGGCCGATCGGCGCGGCAATGATGGCGACGAGTACCACGACATAAAGCGTCAGGCGCGAGCCGTAGACGATGCGCGACAGGATATCGCGGCCGAGATCGTCCGTGCCGAAAATATGGGCGGCGCTCGGCGGCAGCAGCCGGGCGTTCTTGAGATCGCCGATTGTCGCGGATTGCGGCGCCAGCACATCCGCGAAAGCTGCTACCACAAGCAGCGCGACGATGATGGCGAGGCCGAGCATGGCGAGGCGGTTCGATGAGAAGCGCCGCCAGATGACGTAGGCGCGCCCGAGACGCGCCTGCAGTCGCGAGGCCGGGCGTTCGCTGAGCAGCCATTCGCGACGGGAGAGGGTCCTTTCGCTCATCGCGCCTTCGTCCTCGGATCGAGTACGCGGTAAAGCAGGTCGGACAGAAGGTTGATGCCGATGAACACCGAACCGATGACGATCGTGCCACCGAGCACGGCGTTCATGTCGGCGTTCTGCAGCGAGTTGGTGATGTAGAGGCCGATGCCAGGCCAGGAGAAGACAGTCTCGGTCAGCACCGAGCCTTCGAGGAGCCCGGCGTAGGAAAGCGCGATGACGGTGACCAGCGGCACGGCGGCGTTGCGCAGCGCATGGCCCCAGACGATGCGCCTTTCCGAAAGACCCTTGGCGCGCGCCGCCACGATATACTCCTGCGTCAACTCGTTGAGCATGAAGGAGCGGGTCATGCGGCTGATGTAGGCGAGCGAGAAATAGCCGAGCAGCGAGGCTGGCAGCACGATGTGACGAACGACATCGCGAAAGACGTCCCACTGCCCCTGCATCGCCGAATCCAGCAGGTAGAAGCCGGTGACCGGCGTGAAGCTGTATTCGTAGACGATGTCGATGCGGCCGGGATAGGCGACCCATTGCAGCTTGGCGTAAAACAGCACCAGCGCCAGCAGGCCGAGCCAGAAGATGGGAATGGAGTAGCCGAGAAGGCCGATCACCCGCACGAACTGGTCGGTGAGCGAGCCGCGCCGCACCGCCGCCAGCACGCCGAGCGGCACGCCGATGATCGAGCCGATCAGCGTGCCCAGCGTGGCGAGTTCTATCGTCGCCGGGAAAGCGCGGCGCAGATCCGCCATCACCGGGTTGGTGGTCAGCACCGAATTGCCGAAATCGCCATTCAGCGCATTCTTTATATAGAGGTAGAATTGCTGGATGAGCGGCAGGTCCAGCCCCATCTCCCGCCGCGTCCGTTCGACCACGCTGGGCAACGCCCGGTCGCCCAGAACCGCCAGCGCCGGGTCGACTGGAATGACCCGACCTATGAAGAAGGTGACGGCGAGCAGGCCGATATAGGTCGTTACCGCGATGACGATAAAGCGAACCACGGCCGAAACGGCCGAATAGAGGCGCCTGCCATGCCGGCGTTCAGGCGCTCGTGTGTCGACCGCGCTCAAGCTGGTTCTGCCGCGGACTTGAGACTATTCCTTGCTTACAGCCCAGACGAAGTTCGTGTCGAAGCTCGGCCCGAGCTTGAAACCTTTCAGATTGCCGCGCAGCCCGGCGACTTCGAGTTGCTGGTGGATGATGATGAAGGGACTGGTGTCGAGCACCTTCTTCTGCAACTCCTGATACATGGCGGCGCGCTTCGCCGTATCCTTTTCGAGCAGCGCGGCCTCCGTTTCCTTGGTGAGGTCCGGTATATCCCAGGCGTTGCGCCAGGCCAGCGTCGACACCTTGCCTGCATCGGAATTGTCGGGGTTGGAAGCGAAGGTCTGGGCGTTGGAATTGGGATCGAAATAGTCCTGGCCCCACTGGCCGATATACATGTCGTGGTTGCGGGCGCGGTATTTGGTTAGCGTCTGCTTGCCGTCTCCGGGAATGATCTCCACCTTGACCCCAGCCTGGCCCGCCGTCTGCTGGAAGGATTCCGCCATGCCGGTCACCGGCTGGATGTTGCGAACGTCCATGGTTACCGAGAAACCGTCCTTCAGGCCGGCCTTCTCCAGCAGTTCCTTGGCCTTGGCCACGTCGAGCTTGAACGGCATTTCGTCCAGTTCTCCGAGATCGCCCTTGGGCAGGAATGTCTGGTGGATTTCGCCGATGCTCTTGAGGATGGTCGAGCCCAGCGCGTCGTAGTCGACCAGATATTTCAGGGCCTGCCGCACCTCCGGCTTGGCGAGGTTCGGGTTCTTCTGGTTGAGGCTGATATAGTAGACCGTTCCTTTCGGCGCGCTGGCGGTGGCCAGTTCCGTGTTCTTGGAAACCGCGTCGTAGTCGTTCGGTTCGAGATTGCGGGCAACGTCGATGTCACCTGCCTCAAGCGCCAGACGCTGGCCCGAGCTTTCCTTCATGTGCCGGTAGATGACGCGGGCAAGCTTGGCCTTGTCGCCATGATAGTTTTCATTGCGCTCCATGACGACGACTTCGTTAGCCCGCCATTCACGCAGCTTGTAAGGGCCCGATCCGGCATAGCCGGTTTTCAGCCATTCATTGCCGAAATCATTGTCGTATTTGTAGTCGGCGCTCGGCGTCATCGGCTTCACATGTTCGAGCACGAGCTTCTTGTCGACGACGGAGGCGACGGTCGCCGACAGGCAGTTCAGCACGAAGCTCGGCGCATAGGGCTTGTCGACGGTGAAAACGAACGTCGTTTCGTCGGTAGCTTTGGCTTTTTCGGTGACGTTGTCGCCAGTCAGACCGAATTGCGACAGGATGAAGGCGGGGCTCTTGTCCAGCTTGATGGCGCGTTCGAAGGAATAGGCGACATCCTCGGCGGTGATCGGATTGCCGGAGGCGAACTTCATGCCGGGCTTGAGTTTGAACGTATAGGTCAGCCCGTCATCCGAGACGGTCCAGCTTTCGGCCAGGTCGCCCTTGACCTTCGACGTGTCGTCGAGGTCGAGGCGCACCAGCAGGTCATAGGTATTGCCGGTGACCTCGGCGGTCGAAAGCTCGAACGCTTCGCCGGGGTCCATGGTGATGATGTCGTCGATGGCGAAGCCTTCGACCAGCGTGTCGGCCGGCGTGACTGCAAGGGCCGGAGCGGCCATCAGAATCGCCGACAGGGCGGCGCCTGCGAGCAGGGAGCGTGAGCGAATGGCCAGTCTATGCATCGTCATCGAATTGTTCCCTTTTCTTTCGCTTTGTTTTCCTATTCATGCGCTCCTGATCCCGCACGTCAAGCCTGCCCGGACTTTGTGCGGGACGTTGCCATTCCGGGCTGGGCGGGACGGGCGACACGCATTCGGAAAATAATGGAGAACCCTCTGCCGTCGTGTGCGCAGGGGTAGAGGTCGCAGGAAGGCGGGGTGGGCTGGTGAATCCGGTTGAGGTCGGAACGATCTATTTGCCGGCAATCGCCTCTGGATAAAGGGCATTCGCCAGATCGCGGATCGCGTCGGCGGTGCGCGGGCCGAAGCCGATCATATAGGCGCCATCGAGCACGATCAGCGCCCGGTTTTTGGCGGCTGGCGTTGCCGCCAGCGCGGGTATGGAAAACACGTCTTCCGGGGTCGGGCCACCCTTGCCGTTGCCCATCATCAGGATGACGTCGGGCGCCATCTCGATGAGCTTTTCTTCCGAAGCCGCCTTGTAGCCGTTGACCACGGCCATCGGATTGACGCCACCGGCATAGCGGATGATCGCATCGGCGGCGGTGCCTGCGCCTGCCGCGGTCAGGCGCACCAGACCGTGGAAGAACACGACCTTCTTGCGCTTCTCCGCCGGCATGTCGGCGGTGAGTTCGGCAACCGCATCGAAGGCCGCCATCACCGTGCGGGAAACCTCCTTTCCCCTGCCGTCGAGTTCCAGCGCAGCGGCTATCAGACCGATCTTGCGCCGGATTCCTTCAGTTGAATTGTCCTCTGGCACGAAGACGATGGGGATCGCCAAAGAGGACAGGACATCCACCGCTTCCGGCGGCCCGATGTCTTCCGCGGCCAGGATCAGATCGGGAGTTAAAGCGGCGAGTCCTTCGACGGAAAGCCTGCGGCGATAGCCGACATTCGGCTTCGAGGTCACGGCCTGCGGATAGGTGCTGCCCCTGTCGATGGCGACGATTCGGTCGCCGGCGCCAAGCGCGTGAACGATCTCGGTGACATCGGAGCCGAGAGTGACGATTCGGGCTGCGGCACCGGTCTCGACCGTCCGCTTCTTGGCGTCGATGACTTCTCCGGCGATGGCGGGCAGGGGCCAGAAATACAGGATTGCCAGCACGCAGAACATAATGCCCACGAGGCCGGGCGACTTTGAGGACGGCGTCTCAAACCGGCCTTTCCATCTCCATCCTCGGCCTTCGTCCATCCCGTCCTCTCTTGAATCTGACACCGTTTCGTTTTCGGCGGCGAGCCTATACGAATAAAGTTGACTTTTGTCATCATGTTTTAATATCTAGCCCTCGCACCGCCAGCCGGTGTTTTTGGGATTTTGCCAGCCACGGCCATCGCCACCGCCAGCATCTAATCAAGAGCTTGGGGGCTAAGCATGGGACTGACGGGCAGAAGAATCTTGGCGGGCACGGCGCTGGTGCTGGCGTGCGGCGTCTGCATGACCACGCCGGTTTGGGCGCAGGATCAGCGGCAGAACGCGGCAGCCGCCAAGGCCGACAGGCTGGCGGCTTCGACCGCATCGCAGAAGACGCCGACCATGCTGGACCGGATCACCATCTCGGCAACGATGGTGAAAGAAGCGATCATCGACGCGCTGGCGGGGATCAGCACGGTCGACAGCGAAGAACTTCAGCGCATACAGCCGGACACGGCCGCCGACATGTTCAGAGCTACGCCGGGCGTAGCGGCGTCGATGAACGGCGACGATCCGGCGACCGCCATCAACATCCGCGGTCTCGAGCAATATGGCCGCGTGGTGGTAACGCTGGACGGTGCGCGCCAGGACTACTGGCGTGTCGGCCACGGCTCTGGTTCGTTCTATGTCGAACCGGAACTGATCAAGGAGGCCACCGTCATCCGCGGTCCGGTCTCCAACGCCTACGGCTCGGGCGGCATCGGCGGCGTCGTTTCGTTCGAGACCAAGGACGCCGGCGATTTCCTTAAGGCGGACGAGCGCTGGGCGCTGAGCGAGAAGCTCGGCTATGAAAGCAACGGCGATGGTTTCACCACCAGCACGACGGGCGCCTACCGCTTCAGCGACGACGCCGACATCATCGGCAACCTGATCTACCGCGATCGCAACCCTTATGACGACGGCAATGGCGATCAGGTTCCGTGGACCGGCGAGACGGTCAAAAGCGGATATCTCAAGACCACCCTACGACCCGCGGACGGCCATGAGCTGAAGCTCGGCATGATCCTGCAGAACTACAACGACTACATCACCGGCTCCTCTGGATCGACCTCGCCGACCTTGAGCCGCTATGACGCCAACACCACCAACCAGACCTACACCGCCGCCTACACCTATCGTCCGGACGGCAACGACCTGGTCGATTTCAGCTTCAATGCCTATCACAACCGTACCAAGGCGGATCAGGATCAGGTTTGGCCGGCATCGGCGATCGGCAATTCGCGCTACTATGATGTCGCGACCACCGGCTTCAATCTCAAGAACTCGTCGCGCTTCGACGCCTACGGACTGGCGCACACCGTCACCTACGGTGCCGACTACTATTACCTGACCGGCGATTCCGACGCCGCTCATTTCGGCGCCGGCGAACAGCAGGGCTATGGCGGCTTCCTGCAATGGCAGGGCGACTATGGCGACTGGCTGCAGATGATCACAGCCATCCGCTACGACGGCTACCGGCTCGACGGCCAGACCAAGACGGTGCCGCCGGTCGACGCCTCGATTTCCGGCAGCCGCTGGTCGCCGCGCGTCACCCTCGGCATCACGCCGATGGAAGGGTTCCAGCTCTATGGCACCTATTCGGAAGGCTATCGGGCACCGGGCTTGCAGGATGTCTATCGCGGCGGCGGCGCGCATGGCTCCGGCGACAGCTACATTCCCAACCTGCTGCTGCAGCCGGAAACGGCGAGAAGCTGGGAGGCCGGCGTCAACCTGAAATACAACGACGTGCTGGCGGAAGGCGACCTGCTGCGTGCCAAGGTCAATGTGTTCCACACCGATGTCGACGACTATATCGACGTGGATCTCACGACCACGCCGCGCACCGCCATCAATATCGGCGACGCCCGGCTGAAGGGCGTCGAGGCGGAAGCGGTCTACGATTACGGCTGGGGCTTTGTGAACCTTGCCGGCGCGCTGATCGACGCCGAGATTGTCAACGGCGTCTACAAGGGGCAGGCGCTGAACAACACGCCGCTCGACCGCTTCTCGGCGACGGTCGGCTTCCGGATGCTTGAGGACAGGCTGACTGTCGGCGCGCAATATCTGAGCGTCGGCGAGATCACCCGCACGAGCCGCTCGCGCCCGGCCGATCCGCCTGTCGTGAGCGATGGCTTCCAGCTCGTGAACGTGTTCGCCAACTGGCAGGTCAACGACCACGCCCGGCTCGATTTCGGCGTCGATAACGTCTTCAACGAAGCGTACACCGATCCGCAGAGCTCGTGGTCGACGTCGGCCGCGACCGAGCAGGGCCGCGGCAGGACGTTCAAGATTGCCCTGACCGGCCGCATCGGCGGCTGAATCCCGGAGAGAGAAATGACCGCCCTGAACTGCGAAGCGCATCTGCGGCTGCCGAACCTGCCGCTCTACATCGACCGCATCACCGACAGGCTGCAAAGCTTCGAGGCCGATGTGCTTCAGGAGCAGCGCCGGATCGGCTTCCGCTTCGCCTTCGGCAGCGCGTCCTTCGACATGCAGCCCGGATCGCTGGTCATGCGGGCGGAAGCGGAAGATCGCGACGGCCTTGCGCGCATCAAGGATCTGCTCGCCACGGCGGTGCAGGTCTACGCGAAGGAAGACGAGCCCGAAATCGTCTGGACAGGCGACATGGCGCAGGAGACCGGGCTGGCGCAGTTCCGCCTGATGACCGTCATCCATGTCGCCAATCTGACGCCGCATATGCGACGTGTCCGACTGGCGGGCGAAGACCTCGGCCGCTTCGGCAAGTTCGGCGGCATGCATATCCGTATGCTGTTTCCAACCAAGACGGTCCCTGACCCGGTCTGGCCGGTGCTCGGCAGCAACGGCCTGCCGGCGTGGCCATCCGAAGATCGGCGGCCGGTTGCCCGGGTCTACACGATACGGTCGCTCGATATCGAGGCCGGGTTCATGGATGTGGATTTCCTCGTCCACGAAGGCGAAAGCGTTGGCTCGGCATGGGCCGAGCGGGCTGTGCCCGGTCAGAAGGTCGGCATCATGGGTCCGGTCGGCCGGCCCGTACGGCAGGCGGACTGGTACGTGCTGGGTGCGGACGAGACCGGGTTGCCGGCGCTCGGCCGCTTGCTCGAAACTTTGCCTGCCAGGACGACGGGCGTGGCTTTCGTGGAGATCGCCGATGCGGACGAACGGCAGGAGATCGCCAATACGACCCAGATCGAATTGCATTGGCTGGAACGCAACGGCACACCGGCGGGAGCCGACGGGCGGCTCGCCCGGCTGGTCATGTCCGTGCAGTGGCCGCTGGAGGGCTCCTCCTTCGGCTGGTTCGCGGCAGAAGCGGAAGCGGCCAGGATGGTGCGCGAGCAATGGCGCGGCACGATGGGTCTTGGCCGCGACCAGACTCTTGCCGCCGCGTACTGGCGGCGCGGCGCGGCAGGCTTGATGGCGGGATAAGGCTGGGTCGCTCTATTGGGGCAGCGTGCTCGGCGGTGTCAATCCGCCGATTGGCGCCAGCGCGGCAGATTGCGGGGCTTGCCTGCCGGCATTGAAAACCAGTTTCGTATTGCCGGAGGCAGGCGAAAGCGCGCGGCGCAGAAGCGCTTCGACATGGTCGTTGCGTTGGCGCGCGCTGTCGGCGCCCATCACCACGATCACCAGCCGGCGCCCGTCCGCATCGTAAGAGGTTACGATATTGAAACCCGAGGCACGGATATAGCCGGTCTTGATGCCGTCGACGCCGCGCACCCGGCCGAGCATGTCGTTGTGGCCGCGCACCAGCTTGCCTCGGAACATGAAATCGGTGACCGAGAAGTAGTAGTAGTATTGCGGAAACCGCGAGCGCAGGGCGATCCCCAGGACCGCCATGTCGCGCGCCGTCGAATGCTGTGCGGCATCGGGCAGTCCCGAAGCATTGCGGAAGACAGTGTTGCGCATGCCGATCTGGCGCGCCTTCGCCGTCATCATTGCGGCGAACCCCTCCTCGCTGCCGCCGAGATATTCCGCCACCGCGACAGCCACGTCGTTTGCCGACTTTACCGTCAGCGCCCGTATCGCCGCATCCACATCGATGCTTTCGCCCGGACGGAAGCGAAGCTTGGTCGGCGGCTGGGACGCCGCATGGGCGGAGACCGGGATCTGGGTTTCTTTGCTAAGGCGTCCCGTTTCCAGTGCCTCGAAGACGAGGTAGAGCGTCATCATCTTGGTCAGCGAGGCCGGGTAGCGCGGCGCGGTCGAGTTGACGTCGAACAGGCTTTTGCCCGTGCGTGCGTCGACGACGATCGCGGCATATTTCTCAGCTGGCGCCGGCACGTTCAGCAGGGCTTCCGGGGGCGTGGTCGTGCACCCCGCCACCAGAAGCAGCAGCGTGAAGGCGGCGAGAACGCGGGCGGCGAAAGACGGAAAAATGTACAAGGCAGTCTGTTGGGTCGTGACGGTTGCTGAGACGGGCGCAAACTATCCTAAGCGTCTTTCGGCGTCCATTTGGTTAATGGGCTTCTCCTCAGCCTTGATTGCCTGTCAATCAGTTGCTCAAAACTCTGAATGGTTCGCGCCAACCGCTGGCTTGCCTTCGTGGCTGTGGCTAACATGCCGCTCAGCTGCGATGGCGGGAAGAATAAGGACAAGAGGTACGGCATTGGACAGCGTCACGATCGAGGCCAAAGGCATATCCGTGACGGTCGACCTCGCCGTCGGCCACCTGGCGGACATGACGGTAGAAGCCGGTGGGCGGACCTTGCGCCCCCTGCATCGAGCGCCCTGGATCGACGAACCCGCCGGCACGATACCGGCAGATTTTCCGGCGGGCGGTGCCCGACTCTCCGGGGATTTCCTGTGCGCACCATTCTCCCGCAGCGACGTCGAGGAAGCGCCGCTGCATGGCTGGCCGGCGAATAGTCGGTGGGACCTTACGGACCGATGGCGCGGCGACGGCGAATGCGGCGCGCTGTTCCGGCTGCGGCGTAAGGTGATGGGCGCAACGGTGGAGAAGCGGCTCACCTTGCGGGACGGTCATCCGTTTCTCTATCAGGAGCACGCTTTCACCGGCGGTTCGGGCGGCATCTCGGTCGCGCATCACGCGATGACGGTCATGACGGAAGGCGGCCGGCTGGCTTTCTCGCCCAAACGGATTGCCGCGACCGGAGACGAACCGCTGGAACCCGATCCGACACGCGGCCGTTTCGTGCTTGCCTATCCTGCCCGGTCGGAAGACCTCACCCGCTTTCCGACGAAGGATGGCAGTACGCTGGATTTGAGCCGCTATGGGATGGACCGGCGGCACGAGGATTTCGTCACACTGGTCGAAGCCGAGCATGAAGGGCTTGGCTGGACCGCCGTGGCGCGCGCTGCCGAGAAGGACCTCGTGCTGGTGTTGAAGAACCCCGCCGAATTGCCAGTCACCATGCTTTGGATTTCAAATGGAGGCCGCGACTATGCGCCGTGGAATGGTCGCCACCGTGGCGTCATCGGGATCGAGGACGGCCGCGCCGCTGTAGGGCACGCTGCGTCGCTGGGCGACAACTGGTTGAAGCGGAAAGGGATACCGACCGCTTTCGAACTTGCCGAGGGGCGGCGCGTCTCGTTTCGACAGATCGTCGGTTCGGGCCTGCAGGCAGAGGCGGAGCCACCGCGTCACATAACGGTTTCCGACGACAGCCTGACGCTTGAGATGGCAGATGGCAACGTCCGGAACCTGCCTTTTGATGGAACGTTCCTTGCAAAGACCAATTCGGTTTGATCGCTCCGGGCAGGTCTGGCGGGTTTGAAGTTTTATCGATCCGCCGCCAAAATGGGTCAAATCCGAAGCGGAATCCGAGCTACAACAGGAGGGATCTGCTTCGAAGCTTCACGACGGAAGAACCATGTCCGAAATCGCTCATATAGCAGCCTCCATCTTCAAGCGGGCCGGGAAAGCCGGCCGCTTCATCGTCGCCATCGCCGGACCGCCGGGTGCCGGAAAATCAACGATTTCCACCACACTGCATGACGTGCTGCCGGAAGGCACGGCAGCAATCGTTCCGATGGACGGCTTCCATTTCGACGATGCCGTGCTCGATCAGCGGGGACAGCGGGCCAGGAAGGGCGCCCCGGAAACCTTCGATTTCGCCGGTTTTGAAGTTCTGCTCAAGCGCATCCGAGCCGGCGAGCCGGATATCGCGGTCCCGGTCTTCGACCGCAGCATGGAGCTTTCGCGCGCGGCCGCCTCGGTTATCGCCGCCGATGTGAAATTCATCCTGGTCGAAGGAAACTATCTCCTTCTGGACGAGGAGCCGTGGTCGCGATTGAAGCCGATGTTCGATTTCACGATTTTCCTCGATGTGCCTCGGCCCGAACTGGAACGCAGGCTTCGGCAGCGCTGGCACGAACATGGTCGGGCCGAGGATGAGGCTCTGGCCTGGATTGCTTCCAACGACATGCCGAATATCGAACGCGTGCTGGCGCGGCGCCGCGCGGCCGACCTTGTGCTGGATCACACACTTTAGGGCACGCGAGGGCTCCCGGAACCCTTCATGACGAAAGCCGTTTAACGGTTTGACGGCAATTCCGCCGGCCATGAGGAAAATGCGATGGCGACGACAAAAGCGAAGAAGCCGGCAACGGCTGGCAAAACGGCGCAGGCAAAAGCAACTCAGACCGCAAAGGCGGCAAAGGCTGGCGCCGGCAAAGCTGTGGCGGAACGTTCGAAGGACGCCAAGCCGGCGTTTGGAAAAGCAGCGCCGAAACGTGTGACGCCTGCAGCTGCGACGGCCGCCCCGAAGGCCGCTTTTGCTGCAAAGCCGGGTTCGTCTGTTAAGGCCGGCGCAGCGAAGGCGAATTCAGTTGCAAAGACCGCTTCGGCGTCTGCTGCGAAGGCCACCGCCACCAAGTCAAAAAGGCCGAAGACGGGATCCGATGATTCAATCGTTTCGTCTCTGGCTCGCACGGTCAAGGCGACGGCCAATGTCGCAGTTGGGGCGGCTGTTGCGACGGCGAAAGGGGCTGCTTCCCTCGTCGGCGGCAAGAAATCTTCCCGCACCAAAAGCGGCGCCAAGGCGAAGTAGCTTATGCTACTCAGGCAGACGGAATGGTTAGGCCGCGCTGCACGGCAGGCCTCGCCAAGCCGCGTTCAAGCCACGCCGCGACATTGGGGAAATCGTCGAAGCCGACGATTTCCCGTGCTTCATAAAAGCCGATAAGATTGCGGACCCAACCCAGCATTGAGATATCGGCTATGGTGTAGTCATCGCCCATCAGCCAGTTGCTGCCTTGCAGGCGGGTGTTCAGAACGCCGATGAGGCGGCGCGATTCGCTGCGATAGCGCTCCAGCGGTCGCTTGTCGGCGATCTCGCGACCCGCGAATTTATGGAAGAAGCCGAGCTGGCCGAACATCGGGCCGATGGCCGCCATCTGGAAAAACACCCACTGGATGGTCTGGTAACGCAGCGCCGGATCGGCAGGCAGGAACTTGCCGGTCTTGTCGCCGAGATAGACCAGGATGGCGCCCGATTCGAACAGCGGAAGCGGTTCGCCGCCGGGCCCGTCGGGATCGATGATCGAAGGAATCTTGCCGTTCGGGTTGAGCGACAGGAACTCCGGTCCCCAGGTTTCGTCCTTGCCGATATTGATGTAGTGCGCCTCGTAGGGCAGGTCGGTCTCTTCCAGCATGATCGACACTTTCACGCCGTTCGGTGTCGGCGCCGAATAGAGCTGGAGCCGTTCAGGATGTTTCGCTGGCCAGCGCTTGGTGATTGGGAAAGCGGACAGGTCAGCCATCGGATTCCTCAGACAGACTTGAATGCGAGCACCGCATTGGTGCCGCCGAAAGCGAAGGCATTGGATACCGCCGCGCGCACCGGCCGCTCGCGGGCGGTGTTGGGGGTGATGTCGAGATCGCAGTCCGGATCGGCCTCGCGGTAATTGGCGGTGGGCGGGACCACGCCCTCTTTCATAGCCATGACGCAGGCGATCATCTCCAGGGCTCCGGATGCACCGAAACAATGTGCGTGCATGGATTTGGTCGACGACAGGGAAAGCTTGTAGGCGTGCTCGCCAAACACCCGCTTGATCGCGACGGTCTCGATCTGGTCGTTGGCTTTGGTGCCGGTGCCGTGGGCGTTGAGATAGTCCACGTCTTCCGGATTGAGCCCGGCATCGGCGAGGCACAGGCGCATCGCGTTCTCAGGTCCTTCGATGGTCGGAGCGACGATGTCGGAAGCGTCGGCAGACATGCCGACGCCGGCGACCTCGCCGAGGATCGTGGCGCCGCGCGCGCGGGCATGCTCGTAGCTTTCGAGCACCGCCATGCCGGCGCCTTCGCCGATGACTAGGCCCTGGCGGTCGGCCGAGAACGGGCGGCAGGTATCGGGCGCGAGAACCCGCAACGCCTCCCAACCCTTGAGGATGGCCCATACCAGCGGCGCGTCCGTTCCGCCGGCGAGCATGACGTCGGCGCGGCCGAGACGAATCTGGTCCACCGCCGAGGCGATGGCATGATTTGCCGAGGCGCAGGCGGACGTGACGCCGAAGACAGGACCGCGCAGACCGAGATTGATGCTGACCTGCCCGGACGCGGCGCTCGGCATCACCTTCGGTACGGTGAAGATGCCGGCCCGTGTCCTGCCTTCGAGCAGGATGGCGCGGTAGTTTTCTTCGATCGCTTCCCAGCCGCAGACGCCGACCCCCACCGAGGTGCCGAACCGCAACGGGTCACCATCGGCAGCGGACAGCCCCGACTGGCGCATTGCTTCACGTGCGGCGATGACAGCCAGCACGCTGAAACGGTCCATCGTAACCATCTGCTTGCGGTCGATGCCATGATCGGGCAGAGCCTTGATCTCGGCCCCGATCCGGACTTTCAGGTCGTGCAGTTCGTTGTTGACCAGCGGCCCGATGGCCGAACGGCCGGCGCGCATCTCGTTCCAGATGCTCGCAACGTCGTTGCCGAGACCGCAGATGCCGCCCAGACCGGTGATGACGACTCGCTTGCGCATGAAGGCTCTGATCAGGCTTTCTTCGCGATCAGCGCGCGAACCGCTTCAACCATGTCGCCGACATTCTTGAGATTGCTCCAGGCATCGACGGTGTTCATCTCGATTTCGATGCCATACGCCTCTTCAAGATCGAATATGATCTCGGTGAGTTCCAGGGAATGGATGCCCAGCGCCGTGAGTTCGGTTTTCGTGGTGATTTCGTCGCCATTGGTGTCGGCGTGGGCTTTGATCTTTTCGATGATGTCCGTCGCCAGCTCGTCAGCCATCCGGTTCCTTCCCCAACATATAAGCTTTCCGACGCTGCGGCGCTTTTTTGCCTCTCGACTCAGCCGTGCCGCGGAAACCGCCCCGCCCGGGCTTCGGCAGACCTGGAGGTCATCCTCTATAGAAACCGAAACCGTGGGTGGCAACAACCGATATCGACAAAGCCGCCGCAGTGCTTAACCTGTCGGTCGATGAACAGCATGAACGACATTCAGCTCTCGCCGCCTGTGGCCCAGCGGTCCGCTGGAACGGCCGGGCTTTCCTGCGGGCGGAGCGATGGCTGCACCAGGCTGCAGAGGCTCTATCAGGAAGGTTCGGCGAAAATCCGATTACCTCATGTGGGGGACGGGCCGCTGGAAGCCGTTCTCATCAACACCTCCGGTGGATTGACGGGCGGCGACCGGCTGCGATGGGAGGTCGATATCGGCCCGCAGGCAGCCGCCGTGGTGACCACACAGGCTTGCGAGAAAATTTACCGCGCCGCATCCGGCCGGGCCGAAGTCGATGTCAGGTTGACGGTCGAAGCCGGCGGGCAACTGGCGTGGCTGCCGCAGGAAACCATTGTCTTCGACCGCGCCGCCTTCTCCCGCAGGCTGGACGTCGATCTGGCGGAGAATGCGCGGGTACTCATTCTTGAGGCCACGCTGTTCGGCCGCCAGGCCATGGGTGAAACCGCCGGGTACGGACTTTTCCGGGACCGCTGGCGCATCGTCAGCGGTGGCTGCCTTGTCCACGCGGAGGACTTCAGCATCGGCCCGCAAATTGCTGCGACCCTGCTTCGTCCTGCCGTGACGGGCGGCTGCATGGCCATGGCGACGGTCCTTTTGATTTCCCCCGATGCGGAATCCAGAATTGAAGCGGTGCGTGGGACCATTGGAGAAAAAGGCGGCACGAGCTTCTGGACCGTCGGCCGGACTGGCAAGCTTCTTGCGAGGCTCTACGATGCAGACGGCTACAGCCTGCGCCAGAGGCTGATGCCGCTTGTCGGATTGCTCAACGGACAGGCCGGTCTGCCCAAATTATGGTCACTCTAGGACGAATTCATGAACCTGACGCCGAGGGAAAAGGACAAGCTGCTGGTGGCGATGGCGGCCATTGTCGCCCGCAGGCGGCTTGAGCGGGGCGTCAAGCTCAACCATCCCGAAGCGATTGCGCTGATAACCGACTTTGTCGTCGAAGGCGCGCGGGACGGCCGGCCAGTGGCGGAGCTGATGGAAGCCGGCGCCCATGTCGTCTCCCGCGGTCAGGTCATGGAGGGCGTGGCGGAGATGATCCACGACATCCAGGTCGAAGCGACGTTCCCTGACGGCACCAAGCTGGTGACGGTGCATCAGCCAATAAGGTGACGATCGTGAAATTGTGCGGCCAATCAACATCATTATCGGCAGGAGCGTGACGATGCCTTCATTCTTGAGAAAAGCGACGATTTCGGCCCTGCTCCTGCTGGCGGCGGCCATCCCGGCCCACGCCCATGTCGGGTTGGGCGACGTTTCGTCCTTTCATTTCGGCTTCATGCATCCGCTGTCGGGACTGGACCATATGGCCGTCATGATTGCTGTCGGCCTGTGGGCCGCCTTGAAGGGCGGCAGGGCCGTGTGGGCGTGGCCGCTGGCGTTCGTCGCCGTCATGCTGCTGGGCGGTGCGCTGGGAATGACGGGAGCGCCACTCCCCTTCGTAGAGCCGGGTATTCTGGCTTCAATCGTCGTGCTTGGTCTGCTGGTCGCCCTGGCCGTCGATCTGCCGATTGCAGCCGGCGTCGTCATCATTGGCATGTTCGCGCTCTTCCACGGTCACGCGCATGGCGCCGAAGTCCCGGAAAATGCCGGCGGGTTTGAATATATGGCTGGTTTCGCGCTGGCGACCGCGCTGCTGCACGGCATCGGCATCAGCTTCGGTCTCGGCCTTGGAACCAGTTCCCGGGGACTGTCGCGCGTTGCGGGAGGCGTTTGCGCCGCGCTTGGCATCGGTCTGATCTTCGGCGTGATTTGAGGTCGACATGATTCCGGGTGAGATCATTCCTGCCGCCGGTGACATCGAGTTGAACGCCGGCCTGCCGACCGTGACCCTCAAGGTCGCGAATACGGGCGACCGGCCGATCCAGGTCGGCAGCCACTACCATTTCTTCGAAACCAATCAGGGCTTGCGCTTCGACCGGGAAAAGGCGCGCGGGATGCGTCTCGACATCGCCGCTGGAACGGCCATCCGCTTCGAACCCGGACAGGAGCGCGACGTGACGCTTGTTCCGCTCGGCGGCAGGCGCGAAGTCTACGGCTTCAGGCAGCAAGTAATGGGCAAGCTGTGAACGGTCTGGCCTGTAAAACGTCGGCGAGCCCCAATACGCGGCCAGACATGTCAATTAGCCGGCTTGGCCGCCGCATAGACAGTGACGTTGCGCGGCCCTTCAAAGGCAATAGCCAGCACATCCTGCGCAAGGATGCGGCGCGAATCGATAGCGTGGAAAAGCAGCGCATTGGCCTCGATTTCCTGGCGCAACTCCGCGACCTCGCTTTCATGTTCCCGGACCTTCGTTTCGATAGCGGGCGGCGGGCCGCCTTCGCTGCGCGCCGCATCGGTCAGGAAAACGATATCGATCCTGTCGAGCGCCGAAGTCTTGCGGACCTCGCCGATCGCTTCGCTGGTTCGCTCGATCGCGGCGATGACCTTCTTCTCGTCGGCAACAGCCGGTTTTTCTTCCTGGGTGACCTCGGAACCGACGATCTTGTCGATCGATTGCGGGGAATCCAGCCCCTGTGCGTTCAGTGCTCTGGTCGGCATGGCTGCGACGAGCAAAGCGCCGATCGCCGCCGCGTAGAGCCATTTCGTGTTCAAATCGTCGGTGGTCATGCCTTCCCTCCTGACGTCGTGTCGATTCGCATCTTGATGCGAAACGAAACCGCTTTGCAGAAGGTTCCAGCAGCGCGGCGGGCTGCCGTGTCGGGCCTTGCCCGCCGCGCCGCCGGATCAGCTTGCTTTCTTGGTGATCAGGGTCAACGCCCCATCATTGCCCATGCTGGCGGCGACGACCTGCGCCGATGTCAGCCCCTGGGCTTCCAGCGCGGACTTGATTTGCGGCATTGCGTCGATGGAGCCGCGCAGTTTCTGAAGCTCGGCGTCGCTGCTCTTGGCGACCACCGCGTTGACCTGCTCCTTGGTCGCGGCAGGCAGCTGCTCGATATCGACGATCTTCACGCTCCTGATGGTCGGCTGGGCCGACGGGGCGGGTGCCGGAGCCGGGGCCGTAGGAGCCGGTGTCGTGGGGGCAGGCTGCTGTTGCGCGCTGGCGGCAGCTGCGGTCATCATCGCCGCGCCGGCGATAAGCATCGTCACTTTACGCATGGGTTTTCCCTTCCTTCGAATGGTGCATCGTCAGGTGACCCGAGCAGTCGACATGGGAAATGGGATGAGAAGCCGCCCCTCATCGGGTTATTGCGTGACCATAGGGTGGCGGCAATGTGGAGCGTGACTCCTGTCGCGCTGCTGTCTGGAGGGAGCAAAGGCTGATGGCTCAGATTTCCCGTACCGCCTACGCACGGATGTTCGGGCCGACCGTGGGCGACAGGATACGTCTCGCGGACACGGAGCTTTTCATCGAGGTCGAGAAGGATTTCACCGTCCATGGCGAGGAGGTGAAATTCGGCGGCGGCAAGGTCATCCGCGACGGCATGGGCCAGAGCCAGGTGACGAGGGCGGCCGGCGCTGCCGACACAGTCATCACCAACGCTCTCGTGCTCGATGCCGCCGGCATCTTCAAGGCGGACATCGGCCTCCGGGATGGCCGCATCGCCGCCATCGGCAAGGCCGGCAATCCCGACACGCAAGATGGCGTGACCATCGTCATCGGCCCGGGAACCGAAATCATCGCCGGCGAAGGCAAGATTCTGACAGCGGGAGGCATGGACGCGCATATCCATTTCATCTGCCCGCAGCAGATCGAGGAAGCGCTGATGAGCGGCATAACGACCATGCTCGGCGGCGGCACCGGACCGGCTCACGGAACGCTGGCGACCACCTGCACGCCGGGACCGTGGCATATCGGCCGGATGATCCAGTCATTCGACGCCTTTCCCATGAACATAGGCCTGTCGGCGAAGGGCAACGCGTCGCTGCCGGCGGCGATCGAGGAGATGGTGCTGGCCGGCGCCTGCGCGCTCAAGCTGCACGAGGACTGGGGCACAACGCCGGCCGCGATCGACTGCTGCCTATCCGTCGCCGACCGGTATGACGTCCAGGTGATGATCCACACCGATACGCTGAACGAGAGCGGCTTCGTGGAGGACACGGTGAAGGCCTTCAAGGGCCGTACGATCCACGCCTTTCACACGGAAGGCGCCGGCGGCGGCCACGCGCCCGATATCATCAAGGTCTGCGGCCTGCCCAACGTCATCCCGTCCTCGACCAATCCGACCCGGCCCTATACCGTCAACACCATCGCCGAACACCTCGACATGCTGATGGTCTGCCATCATTTGTCGCCGTCGATCCCGGAGGACATCGCCTTCGCCGAAAGCCGCATCCGCAAGGAAACCATCGCGGCGGAAGACATCCTGCACGACATCGGCGCCTTCTCGATCATCTCGTCGGACTCGCAGGCGATGGGCCGCGTCGGCGAGGTCACGATCCGTACCTGGCAGACAGCCGACAAGATGAAGCGCCAGCGCGGGCGCCTCAGGGAGGAAACCGGCGAAAACGACAATTTCCGCGTCCGCCGCTACATCGCCAAATACACGATCAATCCGGCCATCGCGCACGGGCTGTCGACGGAAATCGGATCGGTGGAGGTCGGCAAGCGTGCCGACCTGGTGCTCTGGAATCCCGCCTTTTTCGGCGTCAAGCCGGACATGGTCCTTGTCGGCGGATCAATTGCAGCCGCGCCGATGGGAGATCCGAACGCTTCGATCCCGACGCCGCAGCCCGTGCACTACAGGCCGATGTTCGGTGCCTATGGCAAGGCGAGGACGAATTCTTCCGTCACCTTCGTGTCGAAGGCTTCTCTGGATGCCGGTCTGCGCGAGAGACTCGGCGTCGACAAGCAGATGATTGCGGTCGAGAACACCCGAGGCAACATCGGCAAGCACTCGATGGTGCTGAACGACGCGACGCCACATGTCGAGGTCGATCCCGAGACCTACGAGGTTCGCGCCGACGGCGAATTGCTGACCTGCGAGCCGGCGACGGTGCTGCCGATGGCGCAGCGGTATTTTCTGTTCTAGAAAACGGACACGCCGCAGGATGACAGGCGCGGACCGGACTTCGACGGATGGATCAGCAACTCGCCACCGCTCACGATATCTTCCCTCATATCCGTATTATCATGGGCATGGTGATCGGTCTTGGCGTCACCCGCCTTCTGTCCGGCGTCGCGCGCATCGTCCAGCATCCCAAGCAGTATCAGCTTTATCCCGTACATCTCGCCTGGGTGGCGTCGGTGCTGCTCATGCTGGTGCATTTCTGGTGGTGGGAGTTCGGCCTCTACCAGATAGAGAACTGGACCTTCGGCAAATATCTGTTCCTCATTGTCTACGCCATTTCGCTCTTCCTGCTTTGCGCCCTGCTGTTCCCTGACTCCATGCAGGATTACCGAAGCTACGAGGATTACTTCTACTCGCGCCGCGGCTGGTTCTTCGGGCTGCTGGCCGCAACCTACCTCCTCGACGTGATCGACACGCTGCTGAAGGGCGCGGCGCATTTCGCGCATTTCGGCCACGAATATCTGTTCCGGACGCCGGTCTTCGTTGCGCTATGCGTCGTGGCGATCCTGGTCAGGAACCGCTATTTCCACCTGTTCTTTATTGTCGCCACCCTGATCTATCAGGTGTCGTTCATCCTGCGGCTCTTCGACACCATCGCCTGACGGCCATTGGGCTGGCGGCACGGTTGCATTAGAGTAGGGCATCGCCGTACAGGGATCGTTCGTATGAAATTCAGCATCAACGCCGACTTCACCAAGTTTCCGCGCGCCATATCGGTCCTGCGCGCCGCCGAAGCCGGCAACGCCAGGCCCTTCGATGCCGCCAGGCTTGCCCATGACGAGCGCCATCTGCGCCGCCGGGTCATAGAGCTTGCTCATGGCGAGCGCGTACTGGTCGATCTGCTGGAGCCTGTCGCCCTTGCCGACGGGGACAGGCTGGTCCTCGAAGATGGAAGGCAGGTCGCGATCGTCGCCACGGAGGAGGAGGTCTACGACATCCGCGCCCGCGATGCCGTGCATCTGGCAGAGCTCGCCTGGCATATCGGCAACCGGCACCTCGCCGCCGCCATCGAGGCGGACCGCATCCTCATCCTGCGCGACCATGTGATCAAGGCGATGCTCGAAGGTCTCGGCGCCAGAGTTGCCGAAATCGCCGCGCCGTTCGAGCCTGTGCGCGGCGCCTATTCGGGCGGACACGACCACGGCCATCACCATGGCCACAGCCATAGTGATGGCGACCACGATCATGGCGAGCCGGACCGTTTCGGACGCCTGCCCGGCGACCCTCATTACGGCCACAACCATGCCTGACGCTTCCGGCCCCGCGCTGCTGCGCCTGATGTCCTGGCTGTCGCCGGCCTTTCCGGTGGGCTCGTTTTCCTACAGCCACGGGTTGGAGCGTGCCGTCGAGGAGGGTCCGGTTTGCGACAAAAACAGCCTCGCTGCGTGGCTCGCGGCCATCGTCGAAACAGGTTCCGGCTGGAACGATGCCGTGCTGTTCGCTGAAAGCTTGCGGAGGGCCAGGCATGGCGGCGATCTCGCTGAACTGGCGGCGCTGGCCGAGGCGCTGGCGGGTTCCCGGGAGCGCCACATGGAAACGATGCTGCAGGGCAAGGCCTTCATCGACGCGGCATTGGCATGGCCAACCGAAGTCTTGGCAAAATTGCCGACGGACTGCCCCTATTGCGTGGCTGTCGGGGCAGTGGCCGGCGGCCATGGCATTTCCCTGGACGACGCGCTGGCTGCCTTCCTGCAAGCGTTTGTTTCCAACCTTACCCAGGCTGGCATTCGTCTCGGTGTCGTTGGTCAGACAGCGGCCATGGCGCTGATCGCCGGTTTCGAACCGATGCTCCTCGACATCACAGCCCGCGCGGCCCGCTCGACGCTCGACGATCTTGGCGGCTGCGCCATCGTTTCGGACGTCATGGCGATGCGGCACGAGACCCAGCATTCAAGGCTCTTCCGGTCATGATCGTTCTCGCCTTCGCGCTTTCCGCCATCCTGCTTCTGGTCACCGCCGCGCATGTTTATTGGGGCATTGGCGGCATCCTGCCGGGCAAGGATCAGGCGTCCTGCGCCCACGCGGTGGTCGGCTTCGAGGGCGTAGACGAAATGCCGGCGCCGCTCTCCTGCTTTGCCGTCGCCGCCTGCCTCGGCCTCGCGACGCTTTGGCCGCTGGCGCTCGAAGGCGTCTTCGCTTCGCCCTTCCCGAAAGAAGGGTTGGCGGCCACCGCGCTGCTCTTCGCGCTGGTCTTTCTCGGCCGGGGTGTCGCGGGCTTCACCCCGGCATGGCGCAAATTGACGCCGGAGCAGCCTTTCGCGCGGCTCGATGTCCACTATTATTCGCCGCTCTGCCTGCTGCTGGGGGCCGGCTTCGCAATTCTCGCCATCTCGGAGTTTACCGCATGACATCGACAAACGGCCCGCTTCGCATCGGCATTGGCGGTCCGGTCGGCTCCGGCAAGACGACGCTGACGGAAAAACTCTGCAAGGCGCTGCGCGAGGATTTCTCCATCGCGGTCATCACCAACGACATCTACACGAAGGAAGACGCGCTGATGCTGGCACGGCTGCAGGCCCTGCCGGAAGACCGCATCATGGGTGTCGAGACAGGCGGCTGTCCGCATACGGCCATCCGCGAGGACGCGTCGATCAATCTGCAGGCAATAGCCGAGATGAACCGCAAATTCCCCGACCTCGACATCGTCTTCATCGAATCGGGCGGCGACAATCTAGCGGCGACCTTTTCGCCGGACCTTGCGGACCTGACGCTTTATGTCATTTCCGTCTGCCAGGGCGAGGAGATACCGCGCAAGGGCGGCCCAGGCATCGTCCGGTCGGATTTCCTCGTCATCAACAAGAGCGACCTGGCCCCTTACGTGAACGTGAACCTCGATGTGATGGAGAATGATGCCGCCCGCATGCGCGGCAAGCGGCCTTTCGGCTTCACCGACCTGTCGCGCGGCAAGGGGCTTCAGGCGGTGATCGACTTCATAGTCGAGAATGGCGGGCTGCGCGCAACGGGCGTGGCGGCCGAATAGTATCCGCCGCGCACGATATCTCAGAGGCCGAGCTCGGCTCTGAGTTCTTCCGGCGTTTCGATGTATACCGCTCCCGCCGGGGCCTGCATGGGTCTTTCCGGCCAGAAGATCGTCTTCATGCCGGCTGCGAGGCCCGACGTCGCGCCGGTCACACTGTCGTCGATTGCGACGGCGTCGGCGGGATCGACGCCTGCCAGCCACGCCGCCCGCAGAAACGGTTCGGGATGCGGCTTGCCCTCGCGCACGTCGTTGCGGCTGACAGTCCGCAGGCCGGCGAGCGCAAGACCCACCATGCGCAGATTGGCATCGACGATCAGGCGGTCGGAATTGGAGACGACGGCCTGCGGCACGCCGCGCTCATGCAGCGCCATGAAAATCTCGATGGCGCCCGGCCGCGGCTGCAAATCACCGACATGAGCGAGATAGTAGTCGTACTTTCGCGCGATCCATTGGTCGAAAGGAAGCTTCAGGCCGAATTCGTCGCGCATCATCGCATAGACATGTTGTGCGCTCTGGCCTAGCACGCGCTCGTGCAGGTCGGCTGGCGGTGTCAGCCCCAGGCTGTGCATGGCGGCGACCAGCGCGGCGTCGTGCAGCGGCTCGCTGTCGACCAGCGTCCCGTCCATATCCCAGAAAACGGCTTTCGGCGTCATGTATGGATCCTTTCAGCGGGTCTCTTAGAGTGTTTTCCGGTTAAACGAAACGGTTTATCCGGATACAAGTCTTTCAGACAGTCGAGCAATTGACGCATGAGCACGACAATTGCGTAGATCAGGAATCCCTGTAATGTGAGGGTTGGGAGAAGCATTCGCATGAACGCCAGGCAGGACGCCGGTACGACGAGGCTGGACGACGCGGCGCGCGCCGGTTGGCTCTACTACGTCGCCGGCAACACCCAGGACCAGATCGCGGCAAAGCTGGGCATATCGCGCCAGACGGCGCAGCGCCTGGTCTCGCTGGCGGTTACCGAGGGTCTCATCAAGGTTCGCGTCGATCATCCCATCGCCAATTGCCTCGATCTCGCGGCAAGGCTGCGCGAACGCTTCGCGCTCGATCTGGTCGAAGTGGTGCCGAGCGATCCGGCCTCTACCTCGACCACGATCGGCATTGCCGAGGCCGCTGCCGCCGAGATCGAACGCCGCCTTCGTTCGGTGGAGCCTATCGTCATGGCGATCGGCACGGGCCGCACACTCAAGGCCGCGATCGAGCAACTGCCGCCGATGGAGTGCCCCCAGCACAAGGTCGTGTCCCTGACGGGCAACATCTCGCCTGATGGCTCGGCCGCCTTTTATAACGTCATTTTCACTATGGCGGACCGCATAAAAGCCCGCTCTTTCCCGATGCCGCTTCCCGTCATCGCCTCGTCGTCGGAGGAACGGGAGATGCTCTTGAGTCAGCCGATGATCCAGCCGACGCTGGCGCTTGCCGCCCAGGCCGATGTCACCTTCGTCGGCATCGGCGATCTGGGGCCGAAGGCGCCCCTTTATCAGGACGGCTTCGTTTCCGATGCCGAACTGAAGGCTCTGCAGAAGGCCGGCGGGGTAGCCGAGATCGTCGGCTGGGTATTCGACAGGGAAGGCCGCCTCATTGAAGGCATCACCAACGACCGGGTTTCCTCCGCGCCGCTGCCGTCGCGTGAAAAGTCGCTGGTGGTGGCCCTCGCCATGGGCGAGCTGAAGCTGCCGGGCATCCTGGCGGCGGTGAACAGGCGCCTCGTTAATGGGCTGATCACCGACGAGCGGACCGCTGAGGCGCTGCTGGCGGCCTGATCCGCTCCCGACGGACCAGACAATTTCCCAGACATAAGGGCCTGCCATCGTCCACTGGATACGGACTCCGGCCGACGCGTGCTGCGGTGCAGCAACGATTCTGCCTTGACATAAATCAGACTTAGTGAGTAATTGCTCATTACCAAAGCAAATGCTCACTTTGGTTTTTGGGAGGACTTTGATGAAACTTCATACGCTCATTCTGGGCCTGTGCTCCGCGAGCGCGCTCGCCTTTGCCGCGCACGCCGAATCCATCACCATCGCCACCGTCAACAATGGCGACATGGTCCGCATGCAGAAGCTGACCGAGGACTTCACGTCCAAGAACCCTGACATCCAGCTCAACTGGGTTACGCTCGAGGAAAACGTTCTGCGCGAACGCGTCACCACCGACATCGCCACCAAGGGCGGCCAGTACGACGTCATGACCATCGGCACCTACGAGGTTCCGATCTGGGCGAAACAGAACTGGCTGCTGCCGCTCGACAAGCTGGGCGACAATTACGACGCCGCGGACATCATTCCGGCCATTGCCGGCGGCCTGTCGGTCGACGGCAAGCTTTATGCCGCGCCGTTCTATGGCGAATCCTCCTTTGTCATGTACCGCAAGGATCTGATGGAGAAGGCCGGGCTGCAGATGCCCGACGCGCCGACCTGGGATTTCATCAAGCAGGCCGCCGACAAGATGACCGACCGAGCCAACGGCGTGAATGGTGTCTGCCTTCGCGGCAAGGCGGGCTGGGGCGAGAACATGGCCTTCCTGACCGCCATGTCGAACTCCTTCGGTGCACGCTGGTTCGATGAGAAGTGGGCGCCGCAGTTCGACCAGCCCGAATGGAAGAACACGCTGCAATTCTACGTCGACCTGATGAAGGCCGACGGTCCGGAGGGGGCTTCCTCCAACGGCTTCAACGAGAATCTGGCGCTTTTCCAGCAGGGCAAATGCGGCATGTGGATCGACGCCACCGTCGCCGCTTCCTTCGTTTCCGATCCGAAGGCCTCGCAGGTCGCCGACAAGGTCGGCTATGCGCTCGCTCCCGATAACGGGCTCGGCAAGCGCGGCAACTGGCTGTGGGCATGGTCGCTGGCCGTTCCGGCCGGTACGCAGAAAGGCGATGCCGCGCAGAAGTTCGTTTCATGGGCGACCAGCAAGGAATATCTCGATCTGGTGGCTTCGAAGGAAGGCTGGGCCAACGTTCCTCCCGGAACGCGCACCTCGCTCTACAACAACCCCGAGTACCAGAAGGCCGCTCCGTTCGCCAAGATGACGCTGGACTCCATCAATGCCGCCGACCCGACGCATCCGACCGTCAAACCGGTCCCCTATGTTGGCGTGCAGTTCGTGGCCATTCCCGAGTTCCAGGGACTGGGCACCACGGTCGGTCAGCTCTTCTCGGCCGCTCTGGCAGGCCAGATGAGCGTCGACGACGCGCTCAAGCAGGCGCAGGACGCCGCCGCCAGCACGATGAAGGAAGGTGGCTACATACAGTAAAGGCAACCTTCCGGTGCCTTGGCCGCCCGGATCCCAGCGTTCTGACGAACTGCCGGGCGGCCAATTCCTCAAAGCCGTTGAAAAACCGAATCCGTCAAACTGAGGGTGACCGCCATGGCTACTCGACAGACAAGTTCGCTCGCGCGTTTCATGATGGCCCCGTCGGTGCTGCTGCTCCTGGTCTGGATGGCAGTGCCGCTGGCCATGACCTTGTGGTTCTCCTTCCAGCAGTACAATCCGCTGAACCCCATCCGCGACGGATTCATCGGCCTTTCCAACTACGCGCTCTTCTACAACAACCCGGCCTTCCTCGCCGCCATCCTCAACACGCTGATCATCGTCGGCAGCGTGCTGTTGATCACAATCATCGGCGGCATTCTGCTGGCGCTTCTGCTCGACCAGCCGATGTGGGGCCAGGGCATCGTGCGTATCCTGGTGATCTCGCCTTTCTTCGTCATGCCGCCCGTGGCCGCCCTTGTCTGGAAGAACATGATCATGCATCCGGGCTACGGCGTCTTCGCCGACATCGCCCGCTTCTTCGGCGCACGGCCGGTCGACTGGTTTGCCGACTATCCGCTTTTTTCCATCATCGTGATCGTCGCCTGGCAGTGGCTGCCGTTTGCCACGCTCATCCTGCTCACCTCGCTTCAGTCGCTCGACGGCGAGCAGAAGGAAGCGGCGGAAATGGACGGCGCCGGCTTCCTCAGCCGCTTCTGGTATCTGACGCTGCCGCATCTTTCGCGCGCCATCACCGTCGTCGTGCTGATCCAGACCATCTTCCTGCTCGGCGTCTATGCCGAAATCCTGGTCACCACCAATGGCGGCCCGGGTTACGCGTCCACCAACCTGCCCTTCCTGGTCTACCAGAAGGCGCTGCTCGAATTCAAAATCGGACAGGCGTCCGCCGGTGGCATCATCGCCGTGATCCTCGCCAACATCATCGCCTTCTTCGCCATGCGCGCGGTCGGCAAGAACCTCGACAAATAGGAGGTCGATCATGGCACGCGCAGTTACCAATCGGCACAAGACGATCGCCACCGCGGCGGCCTGGATCGTGGCCCTGCTGATCTTCTTCCCGATCCTCTACACCATCGTCACCTCGTTCAAATCGGAGCAGGAGGCGATCCAGGGCTTCAACCTGATCCCCTCAGGCACATTGGAAAGCTATGCCGAAGTTCAGGCGCAGAGCGGCTATTTCAAATTCTTCCTGAACTCGGTGATCCTCTCCGTCGGCTCCACCATACTGGCGCTCATCGTCGCCGTACCGGCGGCCTGGTCGATGGCCTTTTCGCCGACGAAGCGCACCAAGGACATCCTGATGTGGATGCTGTCCACCAAGATGATGCCCGCGGTGGCGGTGCTGTTCCCGATCTACCTGATCTTCCGTGATTTCGGCCTGCTCGACAGCCGCGTCGGCATGACCGTCATGCTGATGCTCATCAACCTGCCGATCGTGGTGTGGATGCTCTACACCTACTTCCGCGAAATCCCCGGCGAGATCCTGGAAGCCGCGCGCATGGACGGCGCGTCGCTGTGGGGCGAGATCGTCTACGTGCTGACGCCCATGGCCGTGCCAGGCATTGCATCGACCATGCTGCTCAACATCATCCTGGCCTGGAACGAAGCCTTCTGGACCATCCGCCTGACCACCACCAACGCGGCGCCGCTGACGGCCTTCATCTCGTCGTTCTCCAGCCCGCAGGGGCTGTTCTGGGCGAAACTCTCGGCGGCATCGACGCTGGCGATCGCGCCGATCCTGATCATGGGCTGGTTCAGCCAGAAGCAGCTGGTACGCGGCCTCACCTTCGGGGCGGTCAAGTAGAAACGAAATTGAAACGGCGTTGCGGGACGCAGCGCTGCCTTGGGAGGACGCCATGGGCAACATCGTTTTGAGAAACGTGACGAAATCGTTCGGATCGACGACGATCATCCCGGACATCGATCTCGACATCGCCGATGGCGAGTTCGTGGTGTTCGTCGGTCCTTCCGGCTGCGGCAAGTCGACCTTGCTGCGGCTGATCGCGGGGCTTGAGGACACCACGTCCGGCTCCATCATGATCGACGGCCGCGACGTCACCGACGAGGCGCCGGCCAGGCGCAAGCTCGCCATGGTCTTCC
>CBFGLW010000036.1:0-29278 GCA_965649745.1 uncultured Mesorhizobium sp.
CCGCTTGCGCGAGGCGCTGCCGCGGCCGAAGACAGGACGCCGGGCGCGCTGGCCCGCCAGCGCGTCGGCACGTCGTTCATGACCGGCGTGCGCGCCATCGACATTTTCACGCCGCTCTGCTTCGGCCAGCGGCTCGGCGTCTTCGCCGGTTCGGGCGTCGGCAAGTCGACGCTGCTGGCCATGCTCGCCGGCGCCGACGCCTTCGACACCGTCGTCGTCGCGCTCATCGGCGAGCGCGGCCGCGAGGTACGCGAATTTCTTGAGGACACCATCGGCGCGTCAATGGCCAAGACCGTCGCCGTGGTCGCCACCAGTGACGAAAGCGCCATGATGCGCCGCCGCGCGCCGGACACTGCGATGCGGGTGGCCGAGCATTTCCGCGACCAGGGCCATCGCGTCCTCCTGATCCTCGATTCCATCACCCGTTTCGCCCATGCGCTGCGCGAGGTCGCCACCGGCACCGGCGAGCCGCCTGTGGCGCGCGGCTATCCGGCGTCCGTCTTCACCGACCTACCGAAGCTGCTCGAACGCGCCGGGCCGGGCGCCGAAGGGACCGGCTCGATCACCGCCATCATCTCGGTGCTGGTCGATGGCGACGACCACAACGATCCGGTCGCCGATTCCGTACGCGGCATTCTCGACGGCCACGTCGTGCTCGACCGCACGATTGCCGAACAGGGCCGCTATCCGCCGGTCAATCCGCTGTCATCGATCTCGCGGCTCGCAGGCAAGGCCTGGAGCCCGGAGCAGAAAACCCTCGTCACGCGGTTGAAGTCGATGATCGCCCGCTTCGAGGACACGCGCGATATCCGCCTGCTCGGCGCCTATCAGGGCGGCGCCGATCCTGAACTGGACATGGCGGTGCGCCAGGTGCCGCTCATCTACGAGGCGCTGATCCAGACCCCCAGGGACAAGCCGTCGGCCGATCCCTTCTCCGATCTTGCAAGACATTTGAAGAAGCAGGCGCCCGATGGAGAGTGAACGCCAACATACCGAGCGCCTGCTGCGCGAGATGCTGGCGCAGAAAGAGGCCGAGGAAACCGCGCAGGCTCCACGCCGCCGATGGACTTCGCTCATGCTCATGCCTCGACCGGCGCTCCCGAACCTGCCGTTCCTTCGAAGGAAACCGCCGAAAGAACAGCTTTCCGAGCAGCTCGACCAGCTGTTCGCGGCCGGCACGTCGAAATTCACCTCCTATTCGAAAGCGCGGGAAAGCCGGCGCAGCGATTTCATGATCGCGGCGCTGGGCGTGACGCTCGGCCTGATCTGCGCGGTCTTTCCCTGGTACATCTTTTTCAACCCCGAACAGTTCGGCGTGCAGGGCATCAAATTCGGCGGCCGCGGCGCCAATGCCGGCCGAGTCGCCGTCGAGCGCACGGCCGGCTATGAAACGCCGCCGGCGGGCGAGGAGAAGAAGGCCAGGGACGTCGACTTCTTCTCGACCGGCACGCTGCCGGACAGTGACAAGGCTCCGCAAAAGGCCCCGGGACCGGACCAGCAGCCCTTCCCCGCCGAACCGGTCGAATACCGGCTCGTCCATGTCGCCAACGGCCGCGCCATGATCGAGGACGATACTGGCCTGTGGATCGTCCAGCGCGGCTCGACGCTTCCCGATTCCAGCCAGGTCGCGGCCATCGAGCAGCGCAACGGCAAATGGGTGCTGGTGACCAGTACCGAAAAGGTGATTACGATTGAGGGCCGCTAGCCGCTAAGGCATGCTTGCGCCTCGGCTGTTCACCTCCACCCCTAACCCCTCCCCTCTGAGGGGAGGGGATTCGCTGCATCATCGCTCGGCGTCAAACATCCAACGGTTCGCGCTTCATGGCGGCCATAAAGTCCCCCTCCCCTCGAGGGGAGGGGTTAGGGGTGGGGGTACAGAGTAGGAAAGCGACAGAAGCGTGTGAACCCTATGAGACGCGACATGCCTTGTTAACTCCGCGCAAGGCCCGCGCAAGACTGGCGCACTAGTCTCCGCAAAGATGCCCGGAGATCGTGATGGGACCCGTCAACCTTTTTGACCTTGCCTCCAGACAGTCGCAGTGGCTGGCCGTGCGCCAGTCGTCGATTGCCGGCAACATCGCCAATGCCAGCACGCCCAGCTACACGGCGACCGATGTCGAGCCTTTCGAGAAGGTCCTCGACCGGTCGCTGGTCTCGCTGCGCGCCACACAGGCGGCGCATCTCGGCGGCGGCGAAAGCGCCGCCTTTTCCGTAAAGCCGCAGGAAAACGACGGCGTCCTCCTGCCGTCCAAGAACACGGTGGTGCTGGAAGACGAGCTGGTCAAGGCCGGCGAGGTCCGCCGCTCGTTTGAGTTGAACACGGCCATCGTCAAGGCCTTCCACACCATGATGATGATGGCGGTCAAAAGCTGATGGACGCCTTGACAGCCGCCCTCAAGGTCGCAGCTTCCGGCCTCAGCGCCCAGTCCGAAAGGCTCCGTGTCGTTTCGGAAAACATGGCCAATGCGCAGTCGACCGGCACCGCGCCGGGCTCCGATCCCTATCGCCGCAAGACCATCAGCTTCGTCTCCGAACTGGATCGCGCTTCCGGCGGATCGACGGTCGAAGTCAGTTCGATCGACCGCGACCCGTCGCAGTTCCCCGTCGAATTCCAGCCCGGCAACGAGGCGGCGGACGAGAACGGCTACGTCAAGATGCCGAACGTCAACGTGCTGATCGAAATGGCCGACATGAACGAGGCGAACCGGTCCTATGAAGCCAATCTGCAGGTCATCAAGCAGGCGCGCGACCTGATCTCCATGACCATCGACCTGATGAGGAACCAGTGATGATCGGCGGTCTCGGTGCAATCCAGCTCACGCCCTCGGTCGGCGGCTCCGATGCCGCGACCGGCCTGTTGCAGCCTTCGGCGCCGCCCGCCAGCGGCGTCACGCCGGCCTCCTTCACCGACGCGCTCGCGCAGGCCGCGACGCGCACGGTCGACACCATGCAGAACGCCGAGGCGGTTTCCATAAAGGCCCTGCAGGGCGATGCCGACACCCGCCAGGTCGCCGACGCGGTGATGAGCGCGCAGCAGGCGCTGCAGACCGCCGTCGCCATCCGCGACAAGATCGTCAGCGCCTATCTCGACATCAGCCGCATGAGCATCTGAGGAACGTCCCGTGAAAGCCCTGACCATCGCCGCCACCGGCATGAACGCCCAGCAGACGAACCTGGAAGTCATCGCCAACAACATCGCCAACATCAACACCACCGGCTACAAGCGCGCCCGCGCCGAATTCTCCGACCTGCTCTACCAGGTCGACCGCACCCAGGGCGTGCCCAACCGCTCGAATGCCTCCATCGTGCCGGAAGGCGTGTCGATCGGCCTCGGCGTCAAGACCTCGGCGGTGCGCAACGTCCATATCCAGGGCGGCCTGACGAGCACCGGCAACGCCTTCGACATGGCGCTGACCGGCAAGGGCTGGTTCCAGATCGAATCCGCCGACGGCGGCACGCTCTACACCCGCTCCGGCGCGTTCAACACCAACGCCACCGGCCAGCTCGTCACCGTCGACGGCGCCAACGTCATACCCGCCATCACCGTTCCGGCGGATGCCGTCGAGGTCATCGTCAACAAGACCGGACAGGTCTTCGCGCGGATCGACGGCCAGACCGATCTGCAGCAGCTCGGCCAACTCACGCTCGCCACCTTCGCCAATGAGGCCGGCCTTGCGCCGCTCGGCGACAATCTCTTCCAGGAAACGACCGCTTCCGGGCCGGCCAATGTCGGCGTGCCGGGCGATCCGGGCTACGCCACCGTCGAACAGGGCTACCTGGAAAACTCCAACGTCGACCCGGTCAAGGAAATCACCGAACTGATCTCGGCGCAGCGCGCCTACGAGATGAACTCCAAGGTCATCCAGGCTGCCGACGAGATGGCGGCCGTCGTCTCCAAGAACATAAGGTGACGCCGATGGCCGCGCACGTTCTCCGCGCCTTTTTCAAGGGCCTTGCTGTCGCCGCCGCCGTCGCTTGCGGCGGCGCGCAGGCGTTTGCAGACGAGATCGTGCTCATCCCCAGCCGCGTCATCTATCCGGGCGAAACGATCGCGCTCGCCGCATTGAAGGAAGTAACGTTGCAGCCCGGCCGCCACAAGCCGGACGCCGTGGCGACGACAGCCCAGGAACTCGACGGCAAGATCGCCAAGCGCACGCTGCTGCCCGGCCGCTACATTCCGGCCAACGCGTTGCGCGAGGCATGGCTGGTCGAACAGGGCGCCCCGGTTCAGGTGATGTTCGTCGCCGGTGCGCTGACCATCTCGGCAAGCGCCGTGACGCTGCAGCCGGGAGCTGCCGGCGACCTGGTCAAGGTTCGCAATATCGACAGCGGCAAGATCTTTTCCGGCACCGTCATGGCCGACGGCACGATCAGGGTCGGCGCATCATGAGACTCGGCCTGCCGCTCGCCCTTATCACGACGCTCTTTCTCCAGCCGGCCTTTGCCGACGGCCTAACGGCCAAGGCCAAACGCGAGTTGGCGGCGCGCGACGGCGGCGCTTTCAACGAGCCCGACTACGACCCAAGCACATCGGCCCGCATGTTCCAGGTATCGTCCGGCCCGTCCTCGCTGCCGCCGGGACAGGTTGCCTCCCGCATCAAGGACATCGCCCAGCTCCAGAGCGCCCGCGACAACCAGCTTGTCGGCTACGGTCTGGTGATCGGCCTCCAGGGCTCCGGCGACAGCCTGCGCAATTCGCCCTTCACCGAACAGTCGATCCGCGCCATGCTGGAGAACCTCGGCATCGCCACCGAGGGCGGCAGCGCCCGCGCCAAGAACGTGGCGGCGGTCATCGTCACCGCCAACATGCCGCCCTTCGTACAGTCGGGCGCGCGCATCGACATCAACGTGTCATCCATGGGCGACGCCACCTCGCTGCAGGGCGGCACGCTGATCATGACGCCGCTCAAGGCGGCGGACGGCGAAATCTATGCCGTCGGCCAGGGCTCCGTCATCGTCTCCGGTTTCACCGCCCAGGGCCAGGCGGAACAGCTGACACAGGGTGTGCCCACTTCAGGACGTGTCCCCAACGGCGCAATCGTCGAGCGCTCGGTCGACGCCGAGTTCGGCGACCAGTCGGTGCTGACCCTGCAGTTGCGCAATCCGGATTTCTCCACCGCCGTGCGGATTGCCGACGCCATCAACGACTATACGCGCCAGCGTTTCGGCGCGCGCGTCGCCGCCGAACGCGATGCCCGCACGGTTTCGATCAAGAAACCGAAAGGCATCGCCGCCGCCCGCTTCTATGCCGAGATCGAGAACCTCGTGGTCGAGTCCGACACGCCTGCCAAGGTCGTCATCGACGAGCGCACCGGCACCATCGTCATCGGCAATCAGGTCAGGATTTCCCGCGTCGCCATCAGCCACGGAGCGCTGACCGTCCGCATCACCGAAGCGCCGCGCGTCGTCCAGCCGGAACCCTTCTCGCGCGGCGAAACCGCCGTCGAACCCTACACGGCCATCGATGCCACCCAGCCCGACGCGCGCGTCGCCGTCCTGGATGGACCCAATCTCGAAACGCTCGTCTCCGGGCTGAACAGGCTCGGCGTCAAGCCCGACGGCATCATCGCGATCCTGCAAGGCATCAAATCGGCCGGCGCCCTGCAGGCCGATCTGGTTCTTCAATAGGTGCTGACGATGCTGCATCCTACCCTTCCCCGCCGGAACCGAAGCCGCCGCCCGCACCTGCTCGCGGCCTGTGTGCTGGCAACCATCATCGCCGGCATCGGCCCTGCCCGCACCGAGGGCGTGCGCCAGGTCCTGCCCGGTGCACCGGCCGCGCCTGAACAGAAAGACCTCAAGCGCGTGGCAGCGCCGGCACCCGCCGACATCACCGGCTCCGCCGGCGAGGAGAGCGAGATCCAGCGCTTCTGCTCCAACATCGCCGATGCCGCCCGCGACCGCCGCTATGCCTTGCAGACCGCCGAGCTGAAGCAGCTCCAGACCGATGTCGACAACCGCATCAAGGCGCTCGAAGACAAGCGCGCCGAATACGAGCAATGGCTCAAGCGGCGCGAGGTGTTCCTCGCCCGCGCCGAGGATGGTGTGGTCAAGATCTACGCCGACATGAAACCGGACGCCGCCGCCGAAAGGCTGGCCATCGTCCATGCCGATCTCGCCGCCGCGATCCTGATGAAGCTGGATTCGCGCAAGGCCGGCGTCATCCTCAACGAAATGGACCAGAAGGCTGCAGCCATGCTCACCGGCATCATGGCGAGCGCGGCCCGCAGGGTGGACCCGTCATGATCCGCAGAACCGCCATCCTCCTCGCCGTGGCAGGCCTTTCCGGCTGCGGCACCAACCTGAAGGAGATCGGCAGAGAGCCAGCCCTGTCGCCCGTCGGCTCCGGCATCGAAACCGGCAGCACGTCCGTCTACCGCTACCCGGAGACGCCGAGCGCGCCGGTGAAGCGCTTCTCCCTGTGGGACGACAAGCAGAGCCGCCTGTTCACCGACCCGCGCGCGCTTCAGGCCGGCGACATATTGACGGTGAAGATCAGGATCAACGACCGCGCCCGCTTCAAGAACGAATCCGACCGCAGCCGCACCACCAACCGCACCCTGACGGGCTCGCTCGAGGCGGATTGGGAAGGCGTCGGCACCAGCGGCGCGCTGGACGCCGGCATAGGCTCCAAGACGTCGACCGCAGGCGCCGGCGCCACGGAGCGGTCTGAATCGATAGACTTGAACGTGGCCGCCGTCGTCACCGACGTCCTGCCGAACGGCAATCTGATGATCAAGGGTTCGCAGGAAGTCCGGGTCAACGCCGAACTGCGAGTGCTGACGATTGCCGGCATCGTGCGGCCCTCCGACATTGGCGGCCAGAACACGATTTCCTACGAGCGCATCGCCGAAGCCCGTATTTCCTACGGCGGCCGTGGCCGCCTGACCGAGGTCCAGCAGCCGCCCTACGGCCAGCAGTTCCTCGATCAGGTCCTTCCCTTCTAGGCGGGAGGAAGCGGGTCGATGGCCAATGTGGAGCAGACTGCCGAGGGGCCGAAGGGACCGTCCTTCGTCATCCAGATCGGCATCCTGCTGGTCATGACCGTGGCGGCGCTGGCTGTCGGCTGGCTGTCGGGTGCCTATCTCAAGAACTCGGAAAACCCGCCGCCGCCGAAAGCCTCGCACGCCGGCGGCGCGGACGACACCGCCGCCCCTGCGCACGGCGCTCCTGGTGCGCCCGAAGCCCTGACGCTGGTGGAACTGGCTCCCATCACCACCAATCTCGCCGCGCCCGCCGAGATCTGGGTGCGCATGGACGTATCCCTGGTTCTGGACGAGCCGCAGCCGCCCGAACTGATCGAAACCATCCACCAGGACCTGCTGGCCTTCCTGCGCACCGTCAAGATGCATCAGGTCGAAGGCGCCAGCGGCTATCAGCATCTCAAGGCCGACCTGCAGGAACGGGCGTCGATCCGCAGCCAGGGCCATGTGAAAGACGTGCTTATCAGGACGCTGCTGTTCGAATGAAACGCATCCTTCTCGCGCTCGCCATGGCAGCCCTCGCCGTTTCGGCGGCGTCGGCGCAGCAGATAGACCTCGGCGGCATCGCCCAGGCCAACGGCACCACCGTCGCCTACATCATCCAGATGTTCGGGCTGATCAGCGTATTGTCGGTCGCGCCCGGCCTGCTCATCATGGTGACGAGCTTCACCCGCTTCATCATCGCCTTTTCGATCCTGCGCGCCGGCATCGGCCTGCAGTCGACGCCCGCCAACCTCATCCTGATCTCGCTGTCGCTGTTCATGACCTTCTACGTCATGGCGCCGACATTCGATCAGGCCTGGAACAATGGCGTTCGACCGCTGATGGACAACCAGATCACCCAGACGCAGGCCTTCGAGCGGATTTCTGAACCGTTCCGCGGCTTCATGCTGCAGAATGTCCGCGACAAGGATTTCGACCTGTTCGCCGACCTTGCGCGCGAGCGCGGGCAGACAGTCTCGCGCGAAACGGTCGACCTGCGCATCCTCGTGCCCGCCTTCATGATTTCCGAAATCCGCCGCGGCTTCGAAATCGGCTTCCTGATCGTCCTGCCGTTCCTCGTCATCGACCTGATCGTCGCCACCATAACCATGGCCATGGGCATGATGATGCTGCCGCCGACGGTTCTGTCCCTGCCGTTCAAGATCATGTTCTTCGTGCTGATCGACGGCTGGAACCTTTTGGTCGGAAGCCTCGTGCGGTCTTTCACCTGACGTAGGCATCTGACGCCGCCGCAACCGCCATTCGGCGGTCGCCCAATTATTGGGCAAAAATTTCCGATTAACCGTCGACCTTATCAGTTTGGTAGGAACTGGCGGGCATAGTCCTCGCTCGATGGCGGGTGATCGGGTTTAGCAGATCATTGGCATGATGCCGTACCGTCATACCGGTCAGCCCGGTATGTCTCCCAAAATTTGTGTGTAAAAAGGGTACGTGTATCCATGGCTAGCATCATGACCAACGCCTCGGCGCTCACCGCGCTGCAGAGCCTCAACGCCACCAACAAAGCTCTCGAGACGACCCAGGCCCGTATTTCCACGGGTTATCGCGTTTCGACCGCCAGCGACAACGCCGCCTACTGGTCGATCGCCACCACCATGCGCTCGGACAACAAGGCGAACTCCGTTCTCCAGGACGCGCTCGGCCTCGGCGCCGGCAAGATCGACACCGCCTACACCGCGATGAACAGCGCCATCGACGTCGTCGACCAGATCAAGCAGAAGGTCCTGCTGGCCAAGACCTCCAGCGCCGACGATCGCGCCAAGATCCAGTCGGAAATCGCGACGCTCCAGGCTCAGCTGACCGACAATATCGGCGGCGCCAACTATGCCGGTTCGAACCTGCTCAAGACCGACTCGACGTCGACGACCGACACCCAGTTGACCGTCATGACCTCCTACAACCGCGACTCGACCGGCGCGGTCACCACCGGCACGATCTCTGTCGACTATGACAACACGCGCCTTATCGACTCCGGCGGCGCCAATGCAGGCATCCTCGACACCGAGTTCACCACGACCGGCGCCGGCGCAGCCACCGCGACGATCCTGAACCTCAGCGTCACGACGGCCAACCTCGACTCGACCGATTTCGACGACATGCTGACCGGTATCGAAGCCGGCCTGAAGGATATGGCAACGGGCGCTGCTTCGCTCGGCGCCGCCAAGGCCCGCGTCGACCTGCAGAAGGACTTCATCTCCAAGCTGTCCGACTCGATCGATCGTGGCGTTGGCCAGCTCGTCGACGCCGACATGAACAAGGAATCGACCCGCCTGCAGGCCCTTCAGGTGCAGCAGCAGCTCGGCATTCAGTCGCTGTCGATTGCCAATGGCAACTCGCAGCAGATCCTGTCGCTCTTCCGTTAAGACCCGGCGACCGACAGTCACCGACCAGGCCGCGCCTCTCCGGAGGCGCGGCCTTTTGCTTGCCGCCAAGCAAGCCGGCACTCCTTAATCTGATGTTAACCATGAACTCCTAATTATGGTTAACCGATCGTCTCCAACGGCATGCCGGCGCGCAGCCCGAGGACAGTTCAGAAGGGGCGAGACACGTGGCGAGCATAATGACCAACGCATCTGCGATGACGGCGTTGCAGAGCCTGAACGAAACCAACAAGCAGCTCGACATCACGCAGGGCCGCATATCGACCGGCTACCGGGTCGCCACCGCCAGCGACAACGCCGCCTACTGGTCGATCGCCACCACCATGCGCTCGGACAACAAGGCCAATTCCGTCGTCCAGGACGCGCTGGGATTGGGCGCCGGCAAGGTCGACACAGCCTATACCGCCATGAACGCCGCCATCGAGGTCGTCGACAAGATCAAGGAAAAGGTCCTGCTGGCCAAGACCTCCAGCCCCGAGGACCGGGCCAAGATCCAGAGCGAGATCAAGACCTATCAGGACCAGCTCAGGGACACGATCGGCGGCGCGACCTATGCCGGCTCGAACCTGCTGGAGACCGATTCGACCTCGACCGACACGACGCTGAACATCATCTCGTCCTACAACCGCGATGCCACGGGCGCCGTCGTCACCGGCTCCATCGACATCGACTACGCCAACATCCGCCTCATCGACAGCAACGCCGCCAATGCCGGCATTCTCGACAAGGCTGGCGCAGCGTCGACCAGGTCGCTGCTCGATCTCGATGTCGAGACGCTGACCGGCGTCACCGGCGCCACCGACGACCTCAAGTTCGACAATTTGCTGACCGACGTGGAAACGACGCTGGCCGCGATGACTGCGGCCGCCTCCGAACTCGGCGCTGGCAAGGCCCGCATCGACCTGCAGAAGGATTTCGTCTCCAAGCTGATGGATTCCATCGAGCGCGGCGTCGGGCAGCTCGTCGACGCCGACATGAACAAGGAATCGACCCGCCTGCAGGCCCTTCAGGTGCAGCAGCAGCTCGGCATCCAGTCGCTGTCCATCGCCAACGGCAACTCGCAGTCGATCCTGTCTCTCTTCAAGAGCTGACCGCCAGCGTCCGCTTCCCCGGATTGAATGGGCCGCGTTGAACGCGGCCCATTTCATTTTCGCACAAGCTTCGGCGTCTAGTCTCGCGACGGCCAATCATGCGGGAGCCGTCGATCCGTGCCGGAACAGATCCAAAGCATCGTCAGCAATCTCCAGAATTTCGGCACGCGCCGCCTGATGATCCTCGCCGGCATCCTGGCGCTGGTCCTCGCCGTCATCGGCATCGGGTCGGTCTACCTCAACCGTCCCGCCTACGAGACGCTCTATGTCGGGCTGGAACGCTCCGACGTGAACCAGATCGGCATGGTGCTGGGCGAAGCCGGCATCAGTTTCGACGTCGGCTCGGACGGCACCAGCGTGCTGGTGGCTGCCGGCAACACCGCCCAGGCGCGCATGCTGCTGGCGGAAAAGGGCCTGCCCACCAGCGCCAATGCCGGCTACGAGCTGTTCGACAATGTCGGCTCGCTTGGCCTGACCTCGTTCATGCAGCAGATCACCCGCGTCCGCGCACTGGAAGGCGAGATCGCCCGCACCATCCAGTCGCTGGCCGGCGTCAAGGCCGCCCGCGTCCACATCGTCATGTCCGAGCGCGCCTCCTTCCGCCGCGACGAGCAGCAGCCGTCGGCCTCGGTCGTCATCCGTTTCGCCGGCATGGATGCCGAGAAGACCGCCATGTCCATCCGCCACCTCGTCGCCGCCGCGGTGCCGGCGCTAGCCGCCGACAAGGTGACGGTGCTGGATTCGGCCGGCAATCTGCTCGCCGCCGGCGACGATCCCTCGAATTCCAGCGCTGCGCGCTCGCTGGGCATCGAACAGACGGTCGAGGCCCAGATCGAGGACAATATCCGCCGTGCGCTGTCGCCCTATCTCGGTCCTGACAATTTCCGCGCCAGCGTCAAGGCCGACGTCAACACCGATACGAGGCAGACGGAAGAAACGATCTTCGACCCGAATTCGCGCGTCGAGCGTTCGGTGCAGTCGGTGCGCGCCAACGAGAACAACAGCCAGAAGCAGGCCTCGACGCCGGCGACGGTCGAGCAGAACCTCCCTGAGGCGCAGGCGACCTCGACCGAAGGGCCGCAATCGACGTCGCAGAACGACCGCAAGGAAGAGATCACCAACTACGAGATCAATTCCAAGCGCATCGCCACCGTCTCGAACGGCTATTCGGTCAACAAGATGTCGATCGCCGTGGTCGTCAACCAGCAGCGGCTGCTCGCCATTCTCGGCAAGGACGCGCCCGCCGACCAGATCGCGGCGCGGGTCAGCGACATTCAGAAGATGGTCGCTTCGGCCACCGGCTTCGATGAAAAGCGCGGCGATATGATCGACGTATCGGCGGTGGAATTCATCGACGGGTTGGACGGCCAGGAAATCGCGGCGCCCGGCATGCTGGAATCGCTCGGACGCTACACCGGCAGCCTCATCAACGCCGGCGCCTTCATCGTGGTGGTGTTCCTCATCGCCTTCTTCGGCCTGCGGCCGATGGCGAGCGCGCTGACTGCCAAGCCCGCCATTGCCGGACCGAGCTTCGACGAGGTGCAGCGCTCGCTGCCGACGTCGGACCAGACGGCTGCGGCAGCCGATGCCGCGCCGGCGGCGCTGCCGGGAGCGTCAACGGGCGGCGCACCGCCGCTGGACGATTTGCGGCAGAAATTGCGGCCAGCGCCGCAGGACAGGCTCGCCCGCATGGTCGATCTCAATGAGGAGCGCACCGCCCTCATCCTACGCAAATGGGCCGCCGCGCCGGAAGCAGCCGCCTGATGCACGCAACGGCGCTCTCCGACCTGCTGCCCGATTTTGGGCCGCGTACCACGCGAGCCGAAGCCCGCCCTTCGCCCATGCTTGCGACACCGGCAGAAGAGCCGGCTGACACCGCGCAAATGATCGCCGAGGCCGTAGCCAACGCCGAACGGGCGCTCGAAGCGCGGCTCAGGGAGGCTCACCAGCGCGAGCTGGAGGCGGAGCGGCAGGCCAATGCCGAGGAAGCCAGCATATTCCTGGCGACACTGGGCAAGGATGTCGGCGAAACGGTTGCCGCTCGTATCAGCGACATGGAGGAGCGCGTCGTCCGGCTGGTAAGCGATTCCGTCGCCCGCATGATCGGCGGCATATTGAGCGACGATCTGCAGAAGCGCTCTTTGGACGCTCTTGCCCAGGCCGTTCGCTCGGCGGTGGCGGATACGGAATCGACGCGCGTCGAGATACGCGGGCCATTGTCGCTTTTCGAGCCGTTGAAAGCGGCCCTGGGCGCCCGCGCCGACAATCTTCATTTCGTCGAAGCGCCCGGCTTCGACCTGTCCCTGATCGTCGACGACACCGTCTTCGAAACCCGCATGGCCGAATGGTCGGCTGCGCTCGCACAGGTGTTGCCATGAGTATCGCCGACGGCAACGAGCCGCGCCACGAGATCATCATCGTCCGCCGCAACCACGACGACCATGACGAAGGCCATCATGGCGGCGTCTGGAAGATCGCTTTCGCCGACTTCATGACGGCGATGATGTGTTTCTTCCTCGTCATGTGGCTGATCAACGCCGCCAACGAGCAGACCAAGGCGGCCGTCGCCAGCTACTTCAACCCGATCAAGCTGATCGACCGCAACGCCAGCCGCAAGGGCCTCGAGGATCTGGGCGACGGCCCCGCCGCGGTCGGCCTGACCGCCGATTCGCCGCAGGAAAACACCGAGCGCTCCGGCCAGAACGGCAACGGCAACCCCGGCACAACGCTGGAGCAGAACAAGGAAACGAAGTCCTCGCAGGAGACGCAGAATTCCGACGAACACCTGTTCGCCGATCCTTACGCCGTGCTCTCCGAGATCGCCACCGATACCGGCGTCATGCAGAACGTCAGCCAGAAGGGCGAAGGCGGCGCGCAGAACGCCGGACCGTCCACGGGCGCGGATGGCGGACAGTCCTACCGCGATCCCTTCTCGCCGGATTTCTGGTCGCAGCAGACAGCGGCTCCCGGCGCCGAGGCCAGCGCGCAGCGCGCAAGGATCGAGGGCGATCCGCTGAAGCCGGGCGACGAGGAAGCGACGGTTGCGGCGCCCAGGGTCAAGGCGACGCCATTGCCGCCACTGTCTGAAACAGCCCAGGCGCAGGATGCAAGCTCCGCGGAAAAGGCGGCGGCGGAAGCCAAGGCCGTCGAAACCACGGCGCAGAAGACCCCGACCCCGGAAGCCCTGAAAGCCGCCGAGGCGGTGAAGCAGCAGCTCGCCGAAGCGTTCAAGCCCGGCGACAAGATGCACGACGGCGTGTCGGTCGAGGCGACCGACAAGGGCGTCGTCATCTCCGTCACCGACCAGTTCGATTTCGGCATGTTCGAGATCGGCTCGGCGGTCCCGCGCCGCGAACTCGTGCTGGCGATGGAAAAGATCGGCAAGATCGTCAACGGCCAGAAGGGCGTGGTTTCCATTCAGGGCCACACGGACGCCCGCCCCTTCCGCAGCGCCACCTACGACAACTGGCGGCTGTCGACGGCGCGCGCCCACTCGGCCTATTACATGCTGGTGCGCGGCGGCGTCGAGGAGAAGCGTATCCGCGAAGTCGCCGGCTTCGCCGACCGCCTGCCCAAGGACAAGGCCGACCCGATGTCGGCCGTCAACCGGCGCATCGAGATACTGCTGGAAACCGGCGGATGAGACGCGCTGCGGTCCTTTGTGGTGCGATCGGCCTCGCCCTGTGCGGCGCGAGCCTGGTGACTGCCACATACGCGGCCGAGCCGCTGCAGCCGTACCAGCTCGTGCGGTCCCTGCAATTGGTTCAGGACAGGATCGCCGCCGGCGATCACGCGGCCCTGCCGATGCAGGGCAAGCTGCTCGAACTGATCGACGCCCGGCTGCGCAGCGCCGGCAAGGACGATTTCGCCGAGCCGAAGAACTTCCACGCCCTGCTCGTTTACGGCATGAGTGGCGGCAATCCCTCGACTGTCGAGGCCTCCGCCTCCCGCGTCGAGACCGATCCGGCAAGCAAGAATATCGCTGCCGGCATCGTCGCCTATCTCGGCGGCCGCCCAGCGGAAGCCATCAAGCTGCTGGAACTCGTGGACCCGATGCAGCAATCGCCCGACCTCGGCGCGTTCGTCGCGCTGGTCAAAGGCTCGCTTCTGGCTCTGGAAAAGCCGAAGGAAGCGCTGGCGCTTCTCGATCAGGCGCGCCTGCTCAGCCCCGGAACGCTGGTCGAGGAGGCGGCACTGCGCCGCTCGGTCGGCATCGCCGTATCCCAGAACGATGCCGCCCGTTTCGTGCTGGCCTCGACGCAGTATGTCGACCGCTTCCTCCATTCGCCTTATGCGAGCCAGTTCGCGGATTCCTTCGCCTCCGGCGTCATCGCGCTGCATATGGCCGTCAGCCAGGAAAAGCTCGCCGACATCGTCTCGATGATGGATGCCGAGCGGGAGAAGGTCATCTATCTGCGCATCGCGCGCCGCGCCGCGATCGACGGCCTCAGCGACCTCTCCGCTTTCGCTGCGAGCAGAGCCGAACAGGGACGCAACGGCAAGGACAACGAAGACGATCCGCGGGCGCTGCTCTATGCCAGCCTGTCCTCAATGACGTCGGCCTCTGTGGCTGAGCTGCGCGAAAAACTGGACCGGATCGATCGCAGCCAGCTCTCCGAGAGCGACCGCGCCCTGCTCGACGCCGCGCGCGCCGTGACGCATGAAATCGTGGCAGTGCCGGCAAAACCCACAGATGAACCAATTCGCGCTCTGGCATCCAGACCGCCCGCTGCCATTGCGGCGCCCGACGGGAAAACCGTGGCGGACCAGGTCGTGGAGCCGGACGAGGACGCTTCCGATCTGCCGCCGGTCGAAGGCATCGCCTCGGAACGCCCGGCAACCGGCGCGCAAACCGTCGCTGCCGCCGAGCCGCCACCAAGTGAGCAATCCCCAAGAGAGCAACCGCCGGCCTCCCCGCAGCTTGCCGCCGATCTGCCGAAGCCGCAAAAGGCAGCCTTGGTCGACGAGACCGACAAGGCGATCGCCGAAACGAAACGCAGGCTGAACGCCATCGACCAGCTGCTGGGAGCATCGCCGCAATGACCGTGAGCGTCGGCCAGACTTTTGCCGCAACCGGCGTCGGCCGTGCCGGTACCGAACCCGGTAAGGACGACGAGGCGAAAGCCGGCGGCGGCTTCGCTGATCTGCTGTCCGGCAAAATGAAGGCCGGAGCCGATGCGAAGAAGGCTGCGCAGACCGGGCATGGCGTTGCCGACGATCCGCCTGAGACCGGGCAGGCAGACGACTCCGCCCTTTCATCCATTGTCCGGGCGACCGGAAAGAAGGCTGCGGCAAAAGCTGATGAGCGGAACGCGAAAAACGCCCTGTCGGAGGAACAGTCCCAGCCGCCGCGCGACAAGCTGCCCGAACTTATTTCCCTGCAGCAGCTCGGCGCTTTGCCCGCTCAGTCGAACCAGGTCGCGCAGGCTGAAAAAGCCAAGCCTGGCGCGGGCGCGGCGAAGGACGTCGCGCATCTTGCTTCCGCCGCCGGCGCGCCGCTGGAGAAACAGCCCGTTTCCACCGATCCCGGCGTCTCTGCGCCCGTCCGGGACGTGAGCGATCAGGGATCGAAATCCGAACCGTTCCTGAGCCTTGCCTCAGACCCAAGCGAAAAAATCATAGCGGAAGCGACGGGCGAAACGACGCCCGGAAATGGAAAGCAAGGACTTACCATCTTGCTTGACGACGATGCCAGCCCGGCCAAAGCCGCGCCCGAACCACGCAACGCCGCCGAAAAACACGCCGCATCCGGCGACTTCACCATAAAGAGCCAGCAATCCTTCCCGGCGCCGATAACGCAACCGTTGGGCAGCACCTCCGCCGCTCTCGTCAATGCCCTCGACAGCGGCCTGCGACAAGCTTCCGCAACGCTCCCCGCGCTGCTTCTGCCGGGCTCGACTGTTGCCGTTCCGGCACACATACTGAAGATCGAACTCCACCCCGCCGAACTTGGTTCCGTGGTCGCCAGCCTGCGTCTCACCGGCCAGCAACTTTCGGTCGAGATCAAGCCCGAAACGCACGAGGCGCACCGCCGTCTTTCAACCGATACCGAGACGCTCGCCAGGTCGCTGCGCAGCCTCGGCTTCGACATCGAAAGCGTGACCGTTCTGCAACCCTCGATAGCAACACCAGCCGCAGCACGCGCAGACGGGCCGGCCCTCATGAACCAGACAGGCCGCGACCAGCCATCGTTCCAACCGGGCGGGTCCGACGGGCGCGGCGACGGGCAGACGGGACAGCAATCCGGAAGGAACCGCAATCATGACGCCCAGGAAGCCGTCCGCTCTGCTCCGGCTGTTCGCGAGCGCGGCGGCGGCGGCCTGTTTATCTAGCTTGGCGGCCGGCGTGGCGAAGGCCGCGCCCAACCCCTGCGAGGCCGAAATCCTGCGCGCCGCCGATCGCTACGGGATACCGGCCGGCATTCTCTATGCGGTCGGCCTGACGGAAACAGGAAACAAGGGCAGCCTGCAACCCAATGCATTGAATATAGAAGGAAAAGCTGTTTTCCCGGTAAGCCGTGCGGGAGCCCTTGCGGCCTTCGAAACAGCCCGCCGCAGCGGCAAGAAACTGATCGACCTCGGCTGCATGCAGATCAACCATCACTATCATGGCGGCGAATTCGCCAGCGTTTCCGATATGCTCGACCCGCATCGCAATGTCGACTACGCGGCACGTTTCCTGGCCAGCCTCCATGCGCGGCACGAGACATGGTCCATGGCGGTCGCCCGCTACCACGCCGGTCCGAACAACGACCCGGCGCAGAAAATCTATGTCTGTCGCGTGATAACCAACATGGTCGCCGTCGGCTTCGGGAAATGGACGCCGAACGCGCGCAACTTCTGCAATCGATAGGTTGTATAAAATTTACCGTCGAACGATCGCTCGGCAGGTCTCGAAACCTGTGGGAAAGCCCCGGCCTCCCCTTCGGAACGCCATTCCATCGACCGCTGCAACCATAGCGATTCCGGACTCCCAAGAAACCAGCTACAAGAAATGACGGTTGGTCAGGATTCCCGCCTGCCGCTACCCGTTTTCCCAGGGCAAATGGAACTGATTCGGGGCGGGCCGATGATAGTGATCGTGGACGAGCGCGAGCTCGTGACCGAGGGGTATAATTCTCTCTTCGACCGGGAAGGCGTCGCCTGTGCGGGCTTCGCGCCGACCGACTTCGACGACTGGGTCACCACAGCGCCTGACGACGACCTTAAATCGGTGCGCGCCTTTCTGATCGGCGATTGCCGCGAGGGCAGCGTCTCGCCCCGGCAGATCCGCGACCGCACCGGCGCGCCGGTGATCGCGCTGAGCGAGCAGAACTCGCTCGAGAACACGCTGCGCCTGTTTGAATCCGGCGTTGACGACGTGGTGCGCAAGCCGGTCCACATTCGCGAGATCCTGGCGCGCATCACCGCCATTCGCCGCCGTGCGCAGGAAGAGGCGAACTATACCGAAATCGGCGCCATGCGCATCTTCATGGACGGACGCGACCCGGAGATCGACGGCGAGCCGCTGCCGCTGCCGCGGCGCGAGCGCCGCATCCTCGAATATCTGGCCAGCAACCGCGGCCGCCGCGTCACCAAGACCCAGGTGTTCAACGCCATCTACGGCATCTTCGACGAAGAGGTCGAGGAGAACGTGGTCGAAAGCCACATCAGCAAGCTGCGCAAGAAACTGCGCGAGAAACTGGGCCACGACCCGATCGATTCAAAACGGTTCCTCGGCTACCGGCTCGTCGCCTGATGCGCGCAGGCCGAGCCGCATCCGGCTTCACCAGCTTCACGCAAGACAGCACGTCTATCCTCATGAACCACCGCACGGGGAATCAGGAGACGTTTCGATGAGCTTGTATGGAATGATGCGCACCGGCGTTTCCGGCATGAATGCGCAGGCAAGCCGCCTGTCCACCGTGGCAGACAACATAGCCAACTCCGGCACCACCGGCTACAAGCGCTCGTCGACCGAGTTTTCGACGCTCGTCCTGCCCAACACCGGCGGCACCTACAATTCGGGCGGCGTCAACACCGCCGTCATCTCCTCGATCAGCGCCCAGGGCGTGCTGCAATATACCACCTCGGTATCCGACCTCGCCGTCAACGGCAGCGGCTTCTTCGTCGTGCAGGATGCCGGCGGCACCCCCTACATGACGCGCGCCGGCGCCTTCGTGCCCGACGGCGAGGGCCGCCTCGTCAACGCGGCCGGCTTCCAACTCATGGCCTACAGCTATGAGAACGGCGTGCCGGCGGCAACCGTCAACGGCTTCGAGGGCCTCGTTCCGGTCGTCATTCGCGACCAGGAAATGACCGCGACGCCGAGCACCGAGGGCTACTTCACCGGCAATCTGCCGAGCGGCGCCGAAGTGCCGGCCGGTCCCCTGCCCTCGAGCAACAGCACGACGGCGGAATATACCAAGAAAGCCTCGATGGTCGCCTACGACAATCTCGGCAACAAGGTTCTGGTCGACGCCTATTTCACCAAGACCGGCGCCGGCACCTGGGAAGTCGCGGTGTTCGACCAGTCGAAGGCTACGCCCGGCACCTCCTTCCCCTACACTGGCGGCGCCCTGGGTTCGGCGACGCTGACCTTCGACAACACGACGGGCAAATTGACCGGCGCGGTCGATAGCCTCTCCTTCACCATACCGAACGGCCAGCCGCTGACGCTCGACCTGTCGAAGCTCAGCCAGCTCGGCGGCGATTTCACCGTCAGCGACGCGGCCGTCAACGGCAACGCGCCGAGCTCGATCGAGAAAATCCAGATCAGCCAGGACGGTGTCATCTACGCCCAGTATGCCGACGGGTCGAGCAAGGCGCTCTACAAGATCCCGCTCGCCGACGTGCAGAGCCCGGACCGGCTCACCGCTCTCGCCGGCAACGTCTATCAGGAAGGCACCGATTCCGGCGACGTGCGCATCGGCTTCGCCAATGAGGGCCGGCTTGGCAGCATCGTCTCCGGCGCGCTGGAGAACTCCAACGTCGATATCGCCGAAGAGCTGACCGACATGATCGAGGCGCAGCGCAGCTACACCGCCAACTCCAAAGTGTTCCAGACCGGCTCGGACCTCATGGATGTCCTTGTCAACCTGAAGAGATAGCGAAAAGGCCGCATCGGCGCGGCATCTGAAAGACCTAGGTCGTGGACTCATAAATGTGATCGAAATGGCGCCTGAAACGGCAAAGAGATGCGAGGAGAGACGGGAAGGTCGATGTGGTTCCATCGACCGAGCGGCTCGACGCGGCAGGTCGCAGCCGTTTCGGCGTCCTTCGGATGTTGGGCCATCTGGCCGGCTACATTGTCGAAAAGGCTCGACAATGGTCAACATTGCCTTCGCCTTCTCTCCGCGTATCCGGCCAGATGGCCCCACACCATTTCGACCAGATTTATGGGTCCACGACCTATGTCCCTGACGTCCGCATTGAGTATCGCGCAGTCCTCGCTTCTGGCCACCTCTCGCCAGACCAGCGTCGTGTCGCGCAACATTGCCGACGCTTCCAATCCCGACTACGCGCGCCGCACCGCCGTGCTGGTATCCATGGATGGCGGGGTCAAGGCCAGCTACATCCAGCGCGCCACCAATGACCTATTGTTCCGGCAGAACCTTTCGGCGCTTTCCGCATGGAGCGGGCAAAGCACGCTCTACAGCGGGCTCGACCGGCTGGACCTCGCCGTGAACGGCGTCGACAACGCCTCTTCCGCCGCCACGGCGATCGGCAAGCTGCAGGAGGCGATGCAGCTTTATGCGACATCGCCATCCGACAAGACGCTCGCCACCAACGTCATCGAAGCGGCGCGCCAGGTCGCCAACAGCCTCAATCAGGGCAGCGCCGCGATCCAGGCTTTCAGGACGGACGCCGACAGCCAGATCGGAATCGCCGTCGACGAGCTCAACTCGCTGCTTGCCCAGTTCGAGGACGCCAACCAGGCGGTCATAACCGGGACGCGCAGCGGCACCGACACCGCCGATGCGCTCGACCGCCGCGACGCCCTGCTCAAGAAGATTTCGGAATACGTTCCGGTTTCGACCTTCACGCGTGGCGACAACGACATGGTCATCACCACCAAGGACGGCACCACGCTGTTCGAGACCATTCCGCGGTCCGTCTCCTTCCAGGCGTCGTCAGGCTATGCGGCGGGCGCAGACGGCAACGCCATCTATATCGACAACGTGCCGCTATCCAGCGAAGGCGAGGCGAGCGGCAAGCTTGCCGGCATGTTGCAGTTGCGCGACGGCGTCGCCAACACCATGCAGGCGCAGCTCGACGAGATCGCGCGCGGCCTCATCACCGTATTCGCCGAGACCGCGCCGTCGCAGCCGAACGCGGTCGGTCTGTTCACCTGGTCCGGCGCGCCGGCCGTTCCGGCCGCCGGCACGCTGGTGGACGGCCTCGCCGCCTCGATCGGCGTCAACGCGGCGATGGACCCTTCCGTCGGCGGCAATCCGGAGCTGCTTCGCGACGGCGGCGCTAATGGCGCGGCCTATGTGGTCAACACCGGCGGCGGCGCTTCCTATGCCGAACTGCTGATCGCCTACGGCAACCGTCTCGACCAGCCGATGAGCTTCTCGTCGGAGGCGGGCATCGTGACCACGGCGAGCGTCACCGGCTACTCGGCGAGCGCCATCGGCTGGTTCCAGGGCGTGCGCCAGCAGGCGGCCACGGCAGCCGACACCAAGGAAGCGCTCGCGTCCCGGACCGCCGAGGCGTTGTCCAACGAGACCGGCGTCAACGTCGATGCGGAAATGTCGATGCTGCTCGACCTCGAGCATACCTACCAGGCCTCGGCGCGGATCATGACCAGCGTGAACCAGATGCTGGACGCTCTCATGGAAGCGGTCGGGTAGCGCCATGAAGACCTTTTCCGTCTCCTCCTCCGCCATCTCGAACGCCATGCGCTATTCGCAGATGCGCATGCAGGCGGATCTGGTCAAGGCGCAGAAGGAGCTGGATACCGGCAAGGTGGCCGACATCGGCCTGGCGCTTGGCGCGCGTGCATCGCAGTCGGTGACCTTTGCCCGCGACCTCGACCGGCTGAACGTCATCGTCGATTCCAACGCGCTGGTGACATCGCGGCTGAAGGCCACTCAGGACGGCATGAGCAGTCTCAGCGAGACCGCGCAATCCTTCCTGGCGACGCTGACCAGCGCCCAGTCCGGCGACATCTCCAACACAATCGCCAGCGACAGCGGCAAGGCCACGCTCGACGCGCTGAATTCGGTTCTGAACACCAGCATCAACGGCGAATACCTGTTCGCCGGCACCAACACCGACATCAGGCCGCTGAACGACTACACCGCGACCTCGCCGGCGAAAGCGGCGTTCGATGCGGCCTTCGTCGCCCGCTTCGGCTTCGCGCAGGACGATCCCGCCGCCGCCGGCATCCCGGCATCGGACATCGAGGACTTCATCGACAACGACGTCATGCCGCAATTCATGGGCGCCGGCTGGGAGGCGAACTGGTCGAACGCCACCGACCAGCAGATCGTCAGCCGCATCGCCTTGAACGAGACGGCCGAGACATCGGTCAGCGGCAACAACGAGCCGATGCGCAAGATGGCGATGGCCGCGACGATCATGGCCGAGTTCTTCGATTCCAACATCAGCCAGGACGCCAAGAGCGCGGTTGCCAAGAAGGCGCTGGAGCTGACCGGCCAGGTCATCAGCGGCCTCGGCCACCTGCAGGCGCAGACCGGCATCGTCGAGAAGCGCGTCACCGACGCCAGCGAACGCATGGAAACGCAGGTCGACCTGTTCGAGCGGCACATCCTCGACCTCGAGGGCGTCGACCCCTACGAAGCAGCCAACCGCGTCAACGACCTGCTCTCGCACATCCAGACGTCGTTCGCGCTCACCGCGCGCATACAACAACTGAGCCTGTTGAATTTCCTCACCTAGGGTCCGGAACCGCCAGCGATGTATCAATTCTCCTACGCCGACATCCAGACTGACTCCGTCGCCGACGCGCGCGACCGCGAGCGCCAGCTGCTGACCCGCTCCATCGAGATGCTGACGGCGGCCGCGGCGGCGGGCCAGCAGTCCCAGGAAGCTGTCGAGGCGCTGCTGTTCACCAACCGGGTCTGGACCAGCTTCCTCGACGATCTCGGATCGAGCGACAACGCGCTGCCGAAGGAACTGCGCGCCAATCTGATCTCGATCGGCCTGTGGCTGCTGCGCGAAGCCGAGGATATCCGGCAGGGCCGCACCGACAATTTCGAAGGCCTCATCGAGGTCTCGCAGATCATCCGGGACGGCATCCAATGACCAACACGCTCAAACTGTCGCTGAAGCCGAACGAAAAGATCTACATCAACGGCGCGGTGATCCGGGTCGACCGCAAGGTGACGATCGAGCTTCTCAACGACGTGCAGTTCCTGCTGGAAGGCCACGTGCTCCAGCCGGAGGACGCGACAACGCCGCTGCGACAGCTCTATTTCATCGTCCAGGTCATGCTGATCAATCCGCAGAGCGCAGCCGAAGCGCGCGACATGTTCCGCCGCTCGCTGCCGCTGATGCTGGCAAGCTTCGACGACGAGCATATTTGCACGACGCTGAAGAATGTCGACCGCATGGTCGGCGAGGGCCATGTCTATGAGGCGCTGAAGGCCATCCGCTCGCTCTACCCGTTGGAGCGGCTGGCGCTCGACGGCGAAGACGATCTTCCGCAACCGGCGCCGCTGATGGCGGCAGGAGCACGCTGATGAATGTCGACATGACGACCCAGATACCCGTTGGCGCCAACCAGACGACGGCCACCTCCAAGACGGCGGTCGACTACCAGTCCTTTCTGAAGCTTCTCGTCGCCGAGATGAAGAACCAGGACCCGACAAAGCCGATGGATTCCACACAATACGTGGCCCAGCTCGCGACGTTCTCGCAGGTGGAGCAGTCGGTCCAGACCAACTCCAAGCTCGATCAACTGCTGCAGTCCTCGGCGCTGTCGCAGGCTGATAGCCTCATCGGCCGCACCATAGCCTCGGCCGACGGCAAGACCAGCGGCAAGGTCGAGGAAGTGCGCCTCGCCGGGACCGGCCTGATCGCTGTGCTTGAGGACGGCACCGAAGTCGCCATCGGCACCGGCGTGACCATCAAGTAACCGCGTGGCATCACGGGAGAAAGTCCGGTGAACGAGGCCGACGCTCTCGACATCGTGCAATTCGCGGTGTGGACGGTGCTGACCGCATCGGCGCCGGTGGTGCTGGTCGCCATGGTCGTCGGCATCGGCATCGCGCTCATCCAGGCGCTGACCCAGATCCAGGAAATCACGCTCACCTTCGTGCCGAAGATCGTCGCGATCATGCTGGTAGTGGCGCTGACCGGCCCGTTCATGGGCGGGCAGATATCGGCCTTCACCAACGTCATTTTCGAGCGCATCCAGACCGGCTTCTGACAAGCTGTCATATTTTCGCTCCCGATATGACCACATTGATGGCCAGACCGCTAAACCACCCGACTATCCTGTTGGTGGACCATGATTTTTCTGCAGATGGCGTTCGCCTTTTGCCGCCACTGGTCTAGTTTGCGGACAGGCGAACGAACGGCAGGGAAATCCGGGAACCGATGATGCCGCAACACAGCGGACACGCCATCGAAGACGATACGACGGACGAACGCGTCTCTGCCCTTTCGCCTTTCCAGCATGGCATTTTCCGCGCGGTCTGGGGCGCCAGCCTCGTCTCGAATCTCGGCGGCCTGATCCAGGGCGTCGGCGCCGCGTGGATGATGACGCAGATCGCCACGTCGTCCTACCAGGTGGCACTGGTGCAGGCGTCCACCACCCTTCCGATCATGCTCTTCGCCCTCGTGGCGGGCGCCATTGCCGACAGTTTCAACCGGCGCAAGGTCATGCTGGTCGCGCAGGCCTTCATGCTGGTGGTCTCCGGACTGCTGATGGCCTTCACCTATCTGGACCTTCTGACGCCCTGGCTTCTGCTCGCCTTCACCTTCCTGATCGACTGCGGCACCGCCCTCAACAGCCCCTCCTGGCAGGCCTCGGTCGGCGACATGGTGCCGCGCCGCAAGGTGCCAGCGGCGGTCGCACTGAACTCCATGGGCTTCAACCTGACGCGCAGCGTCGGCCCCGCCATCGGCGGCGTCATCGTCGCGGCGGCGGGAGCGGCGGCCGCCTTCGCCGCCAATGCGCTGAGCTACGTGGCGCTCATCGTCGTGCTATGGCGTTGGAAGCGCGAGGAGCCGGTCCGGCCGCTGCCGCGCGAAACGCTCGGTTCAGCGATGTTTGCCGGCGTGCGCTACGTCGCCATGTCGCCGAACATCGGCAAAGTGCTGGTGCGCGGCTTCGCCTTCGGCTTCACCGCCGGCGCTGTATTGGCCCTTTTACCGCTAGTGGCGCGTGATCTCGTCAAGGGCGGACCGCTGACCTACGGCATCATGCTCGGCGCTTTCGGCGTCGGCGCGGTCGGCGGCGCGCTCATCAGCGGCCGCATGCGCCAGATCCTGCCGAGCGAGACGCTGGTGCGGCTCGCCTTCACGGGCTTCTCCGTATGCGCGTTCATTGCCGGCATGAGCACGCAGGCGTGGCAAACCGCGCTCGGGCTGCTTGTCGGCGGCGCCTGCTGGGTGCTCGCCATGTCGCACTTCAACATCACCGTGCAGATGTCCACGCCGCGCTGGGTGGTCGGGCGGGCGCTCTCCATCTACCAGATGGCGACCTTCGGCGGCATTGCGCTCGGCAGCTGGCTCTGGGGCGTGTTCGCCGACGGCAACGGCGTCGACACCGCCCTGCTGTTCGTAAGCGTGGCGCTGCTGCTCGGCGGCGCGCTCGGCTTCATCCTGCCGCTGCCCCAGCACGCCATGCCCAACCTCGACCCACTGGACCGTTGGACCGAACCGATGCTGGCGCTTGACCTGAAACCGCGCAGCGGGCCTATCGCCATCACCATCGAATATGTCATCCGTGACGAGGACATAAAGGAATTTCTCGCCGTGATGACAGAGCGCAGCCGCATCCGCCGCCGCGATGGGGCCCGCAACTGGGTGCTGGCGCGCGACCTGGAACACCCTGAAATCTGGATCGAAACCTACCACACGCCGACCTGGCTGGACTACATCCGCCACAACAAGCGGGCTACCCATGCCGATGCGGAAATCTGGGAGCGGATACGGGCGCTGCACGCAGGCTCCGAGCGGCCACGGGTGCGGCGCATGATCGAACGTCCGACCCATACGTTGACGACGCCGCGCGGCTCGGAGGAGCATTAGGCCGTATTGCACGGATAGATCGGCTTTTATCCCTCGCCGGAAAGATCGCGGCGCGCCTTGTCGAGTTCCTCGGCGTAGCGGCGCATGAGGTGGCCTTCCGTGAGCAGCCCCACCACGGTCCGGTCGGCGAAGTCGGCCACCACGGCGAGCTCCTCGGCACCGGCGCGCTGAAACGTCTCGGCGGCGGACTGCACGTTCATCGTCGGCACCAGAACCGCGTCCTTGTACTTCGCCAGCGTCAGCACCGTGCTTTCGGGGTTGGACGTATCGCTGTAGATGTCTGACACGATCAGCACTCCGGCATACCGTCCCTCGCCGTCCAGCGCGACCAGCCGCTGCGCCGACCCGAGCGGCACCGCCTTGCGGAACTCGGCGAGTGTCGTGGACGCGCCGATGGTGCGGACGTCCTTGCGCATCATCGACCCGACATTCAGGCTGCGCATCCAACCGACATCGTGGGCGCTGCGGATCGTTTCGCCGCGCAGGTGGAAGCGCCATGTCGAGAACGAATAGCCGAAGGTTTCACGCACCAGAATGGCCGACATGATGGACGCCGCCAGCACCACGCCGGTAAGCGTCAGGTCGCCGGTGGATTCCAGCGCCAGGAAAGTCAGCGTCAGCGGGCCGCCGACGACGCCCACCGCCAGCGAGGTCATACCGACGACCGCGGCGACGCCGGCATCGATTCCTGTAGCCGGCGACACGAACGCCATGACGGCAGCGAACATCTTGCCGAGCAGCGCACCGAGGAACAGCGAGGCGAAGAACAGGCCGCCGCGAAAGCCCGACCCCAGCGAGATGGCGGATGCGGCCAGCTTCAGCGCGAACACCGTGGCGATGACCGCCAGTCCGTAGTTCATGGCGAATTCGCGATGCAGCGCGCCGTGGCCGCTGGCCAGCACCTGCGGTGTCACCAGACCCAGCAGACCGACCAGAATGCCACCAAGAAAGGGCCGGACAGACGCATCGATGGTCAGCCGCACGAAACCGCGTTCGACCAGCGTTACCAGCTTCATGATGGCGATGGACGCGCCGCCGCCGATCAGGCCGAGCAGCAGGAACGGCAGATACTGGCTGGCCGTCAGCGCGGGCAAGCCGCCGAGTTCCAGCGGGAACGGCACGCCGCCGAAAATCTCGGCCGTCAGCGCCGCGCAAATGGCCGCCGTCATCACCGGCGCGACATTGGCCACCGAATAGATGCCGATCACGAGTTCGAACCCGTAGAACGCCCCGGTAAGAGGCGCGTCGAAGGCGGCGGCGATGGCGCCCGCCGCACCGCAACCGACGAGGATGCGCACATCGTTGCGGCGCAGGCGCAGAAATCGCGCGAGCCGCGACGCCAGTCCGGAACCGACCTGTGTGTAGCCGGCTTCCAGCCCGACGGAAGCGCCGAACCCGCTGGAAAGCATGGTCTGCGCCGCGATGATGAACGTATCGGTCAGCGACATGCGGCCGCCATAGAGCGCATTGGCCTCGATGGGATCGACAGGCGTGCGGAACTTGTGCTTGCGCAACCAGATGATGCTCAGGCCGAGCAGGATGCCGCCCACCGCCGGCAGCGCCGCCTGCGCCGGGTGTTGCAGCGAAAACATCGCCGAAAGCCGCCCGCCCGGTTGCACGTCGAACATTAGCCCGTGCAACCCCTGCACAGCCGCACTCATCGCCGTGACCAGGATGCCGGCGATCACGCCCACCAGTCCGGCCAAGATGACGACCACGATGCCCCGCGCCTCGAGGATCGGGATGGAACGGATCAGCAGCGCCCGCAGGCGGCGGGCGTGGACGGGCAGTTTGTCGGCGGAAAGCAACGGGCGGCTACTCTGAGGGCGATAAGTATCAGCGTGATACGACCGATCCAGCGGGCTTTGCAACTTCAATGGCACGGCATCGGACGATCGTCACCCGGAAGCAAGCCGAACGCAGCGAAGGCGAAGCCATCCGGGACCCAGGGCCGTGCGTCGTCGAGCATGCCGGTCCTTGCCTTGCCGTATTTCAGGATCGCCGCCTTCCCACTTTCGCGCAAGCTTGGGCGGCTAGGTTGCGTCTCGGGCCGCGCTATGCGGCCGGCTGGCGTTTGGAGACGAAATGGCCATCAGCGAAAGCATTGCCGCGACGCCACTGCCGCGCAACAGCCGCGATATCTTCTTCGCGCTCGGCATCGTCGTCATCCTGGCCGTGCTGTTTCTGCCGATCCCGGCTTTCCTGATCGATGTCGGCCTCGCCTTCTCCATCGCGCTGTCCGTGCTGATCCTGATGGTGGCGCTATGGATCCAGCGGCCGCTCGATTTCTCGTCCTTCCCGACAGTTCTGCTCATCGCCACCATGCTGCGCCTGTCGCTGAACATCGCCACCACCCGCATGATCCTGTCGCACGGCAATGAGGGCACACACGCCGCCGGCTACGTCATCTCCGGCTTTTCGAAGCTCGTCATGTCGAGCGACTTCGTCATCGGCCTGATCGTCTTCCTCATCCTCATCGTGGTGAACTTCATCGTCATCACCAAGGGCGCGACGCGCATCGCCGAGGTCGGCGCGCGCTTCACTCTCGACGCCATTCCCGGCAAGCAGATGTCGATCGACGCCGATCTCTCCGCCGGCATGATCGACGACAAGACCGCCCAGCTTCGCCGCCGCGAGCTGGAGGAGGAATCCTCCTTCTTCGGCTCCATGGACGGTGCTTCGAAATTCGTGCGCGGCGACGCCATCGCCGGCTTGATCATCACCGCCATCAACATCGTCGGCGGCATCGCCATCGGTTATCTGCGCCACAATATGAGCATGGGCGAAGCCGCCGACGTGTTCATCAAGCTCTCCGTCGGCGACGGGCTGGTGACGCAGATACCGGCGCTGATCGTCTCGCTCGCCGCCGGCCTGCTGGTCTCGAAGGGCGGCACCCGCGGCTCCGCCGACCAGGCAGTGTTCGGCCAGCTCGGCGCTTACCCGCGCGCACTTTACGTCGCCGCCGCCCTGCTGACGCTGCTGTCGCTGATGCCGGGCCTGCCGATGCTGCCTTTCGTCACGCTGGCCGCCGCGATGGCCGGGCTCGGCTACGTCATACCGATGCGCCACAACCGCCGCATGGCCGAGGAAGAAGCGGCCAGGAAGCAGGAGACCGCTGCCAAGGCCGAGGAGGAGAAGAACTCGGTCAAGGCATCCCTCGCCACGGCCGAGATCGAGCTTCTGATCGGCAAGCAGCTTTCCACCAAGCTGCTCACCTCACACCAGGAACTCGCCTTCCGCATGGGCAAGATGCGCAAGAAGTTCGCCACGCAATTCGGCTTCGTCGTGCCGGAAGTGCGGCTCACCGACGACTTCGCCATTCCGCCAAAGAGCTACCAGATCAAGATTCACGGCACGGTCGTCGCCGAGCACCAGATGCGCGTCGGCGAACTGATGGTGCTGCTCGGCACCCGCGACATTCCCGAGATTCCGGGCGAGGAAGTGCGCGAGCCGGCATTCGGCATGCGCGCCTATTCGGTGCTGGAAGCCTTCACCGAGGATCTGAAGCGCGAGCAGTTCACCTTCGCCGACAATATGTCGGTGTTGCTGACGCATCTGTCGGAAGTCATCCGCAACAACCTGCCGCAGCTTCTCTCCTACAAGGACATGAAGGC
>CBFGLW010000037.1:0-29006 GCA_965649745.1 uncultured Mesorhizobium sp.
GCGCCTACTGCTCGTCCTTCAACTTCCGCGGCGGCGACCAGCAGCAGAAGGTGGGCTCGCTCTCCGGCGGCCAGCGCAACCGCGTGCACCTGGCCAAGATGCTGAAGAACGGCGGCAACGTGCTGCTCCTCGACGAACCGACCAACGACCTCGACACCGAGACGCTGGCGGCGCTGGAGGACGCGCTGGAAGCCTATGCCGGCTGCGCCGTCATCATCAGCCACGACCGCATGTTCCTCGACCGCCTCGCCACCCATATGCTCGCCTTCGAGGGCGACGCGCATGTCGAATGGTTCGAGGGCAATTTCGAGGACTACGAGAAGGACAAGGTGCGCCGGATGGGACCGGAGGCGCTGACGCCGCACCGCATGACGCACAAGCGGCTGACGCGCTAAGCCATTGCGCCCGCCGACAAATCAGGAGTGCGAACCGTGAGCGATCCCACCGTGGCCGAGGCGACCGAGGCAATCTATGCGGCGCTGCAGGCCGACAATGCCGGCCTCGACGAACACATCGCCTCGCTCAAGGCCGCGCTGGCGCGCGCGGGCGTGAAGGAAGCGGTGTTCGACCCGGCGCGGCTGGCGCAGAACAACCGCTCCGGCCGCAAGCTCATGCAGGCCTATTTCCGTCAGCGCGGCGTGAAGGTGGCGTTTGAAGGGTAGGGAGCCGGGCTGGGGATGGGCGAGGGCTGGGGGCGATTTAGACGAGCGCGTGCGTAGGTTCCGCCCGAATGTATGCCTCAGCAAAGTCTTTCGATAGGAAGCGAATGACTTCGCGGTAGTCAGGATGGTCATCCGCTTGGGGCGGTGACTTTAGCACAACAAAACAGTGCTTCTCATCCTCAATGACGAAGGTTAGGTCCTCGCTATCCACTGGGCTCGCATGTCGCGCGCCACAGAATGGACAGTCGTCGTCACAACAACAGGACCATTCGTCATCCCAAGTCTCGCTACAGCGATAACACTCATAGTGGTTGCGATACCAAGCCATTGTCCTGATCGCGCGTTGATATGTTAAATTGATTTCAAACGATAACGTGCTCTGCCGACAAATTCCAGATATCCATTGTCTCTCAAGACTTGCAATTGCTGTCTGATCTTAGGCCTGACATTCTGATTTTTCGGATAGAGCCTGCTCAGTTTCTGCTCGAATGCGTAGACATCATCAAGATCAAATTCGTGCAGGCCGATTTTCTCGACGCAATTCATGACTTCGATGAGCCAGCCGCGTCTTCCGATCTCCTCGTCACGCAGAAACAGAGTTTTGCGCCATTTTTCGAGGACGGTCTCTTTCGGAAGTGAAACGCCGTCTTTGACAATCACAATTCTTCCGGATGCTGGAATCCGATCGAGCAAGATATTCGATCCGATCCAGCCCGCGCGCCGAGCAGTAGGAGCGAGCGGTTTACGCCGCTCGATTATATCGGGGACGAAGAAATGTTTAGGAACGATAGAAACGTCAGTAACGCTGAGACGGGCCAGATCGTAGTTCAGCAGCATCAGATTTGGATTGGTGGCGGACGCTAGACGCTCGATCTTCGTGGCATAAGCGCCGTCTACCACTTTCCGTCCGAATGTCTTCTTCTGACTCTTGAGTTCGAACTGATCGTTGCAATCGCTACAAAAGAAATCCGCGACCGGAAGATTGGCAGTGAACTGGTTTAACTGAGACTTGCCGCAGTTCGGGCAGTAGGCCCACTTCGCCACCCACTGCTCTGTCCAGACACGCGCGCTTTGCGAACCGCTTGTATAGGGCGACTGGGATTCTTCAAAACCGAATTCCATTGCAATCGACCTGGCCTGTCTTCTGTGTAGCACGACGGTATTTTACCCATCTTTGCCCAACAAACAGTCTGCGGCACAACTCTTTAGAAGTCTGTCGCTTTTACAAACTCTCCCCGTCAATCGCACCTCCCCTTTATCCACCTTTCTCCCGACACGCCCATAATCCCCCGCCAACGGAGGCGACGATGGACTGGACGGCAGATGGCGAGGGGATGAGGGGGCAGGCGATGCGCATCGTCGTGCTGCTGCTCGGCCTCAGCGCCCTTGCCGAGCGCGCGTCCGGCGCTCCGGCCCGTGTCCGGGCCTCGGTGCTGTGTTTCCTGCTGCCGGCGGAAGAGGTCGCTTGGAGCCTGATCGCGGACGAGGTTGCGTTGCCGGAGCCGGAAGACTTCGACGCGGAAGCGGCGCTGCGCCTTGCCGCGCGCCTGCGGGCGCTGGCTTTCATGCTGGCGTTCCTCGCCTGCGGTCCCGGCGGGCGCAGCCGCGCCGGTTTCGCGCCAGTCGCGGTGGCGGCGGCGGGAGATTTTGCGGGGCGGTGCGGGGCAAGGCCCTTCGACACGTCCTGAACCGTGCGGTCCGGCGTTGCCGGTTTCTCCGGCCGGCTTTCCATTCTTTTCGGCAATCAATGACCAGGGCGATTTCGCAGCGTGGTGGCGATGACGCGCGCCCGTCTTTACCCTCCCCCTTGCGGGGAGGGTCGGTGAGCACACGAAACGTAGTGGAGTGCGCGAGACGGGGTGGGGGTGAGTGAGCTGTCGGCTGGCGCACCCCCACCCCCAACCCCTCCCCACAAGGGGGAGGGGGATTTTGCGGCGATACTAAATTGGCGTTCTGAGCGAGGCGGGTGTGTTGGCGTCCCCCTCCCCCTTGCGGGGAGGGGCAGGGGTGGGGGTGCTCGAAATTTCCATCGGCGATCACCCAGGCTTGCGGTAGGCACGCGCGGATTTTCGTCCTATAGGCCCCATATGACAAAGCCCGACTGGTCCGCCGCCCAATATCTCAAATTCGAGGACGAGCGCACGCGGCCGGCGCGGGACCTGCTGGCGCAGGTTTTGCTGGCCAGTCCGAAGCGCGTCGTCGACATCGGCTGCGGGCCGGGCAATTCGACCGAATTGCTGGCCGCGCGCTGGCCGGACGCGAAGATCAGCGGGCTGGATACTTCGCCCGACATGCTGGACAAGGCGCGCAAGCGGCTACCGCACATTTCGTTCGAGCAGGCGGATGCGGCGACGTGGATGCCTTCGGAGCCGGTCGACGTCATCTTCGCCAATGCCGTGTTCCAGTGGTTGCCCGAGCATCCCGCGGTGTTCCAGCGGCTGATGGGTCTGCTGGCGCCGGGCGGCATGCTCGCCGTGCAGATGCCGGACAACATCGCCGAGCCGTCGCACCGGCTGATGCGTGAGGTGGCGGCGGAGGCGCCGTTTTCGGAAAAGCTGAAAGGCGCGGCGCGCCCGCCGCTGCCGCCGGTGTCGTTCTACTACGATCTTTTGACGCCGCTTTCGGCGCGGCTCGACATCTGGCACACGATCTACAACCACCCGTTGGCGAACACTGAAGCCATCGTCGAATGGGTGAAATCGACCGGGCTGAAGCCGTTCCTCGACCCGCTGGACGAGGCGGAGCGGAGCCTGTTCCTGGAGCGCTATACGGCGCGGATCGCCGAGGCCTATCCGCCGGCCGCCGACGGCAAGGTTTTGCTGCGGTTTCCGCGGCTGTTCATCGTCGCGGTGCGGGCAGCATAGAAATGCTTTTCCTGGCCGGTTTGCAGGCCGGAAACGCCGCGGGCAGGGGCATTGCAGGACACGAGCGAAAAGAATCGCTCGCCGCGCCGCTTAAGCTGGCGTAAACCGCCCCGGTGCCAAGGTGAGGGAAGCCCTCGCATCGCCCTTCCTTGAACGCCGCAGGGTTTGCGTACGGGACGAATTGGACATGCATCGCGTAGTGATAAGCGGCATCGGCGTCGAAATTCCGCAGGCGTCGATCACCAATGAGGAACTGGTCGCCAGTTTCAACGCCTGGGTCGATGCCGAGAATCCGAAACGGGTGGCGGCGGGCGAGCCGCCGCTGCAGAAGTCCGACGCCGATTTCATCGTCCATGCCTCCGGCGTGAAGCAGCGCCATGTCGTCGAGCGCGAAGGCATCCTCGATCCGTCGCGCATGGCGCCGCGCATCCCCGCCCGCGCCGACGAGGAGCTGTCGCTGCAGGCCGAGTTCGGCATCGCGGCGGCGCGCAAGGCGCTGGCCCATGCCGGGCGGCATCCGCAGGATATCGATCTGGTGATCTGCTCCTCCTCGCATCTGCAGCGGCCCTATCCGGCCATCGCCATCGAGATGCAACAGGCGCTGGGCACGCAAGGGGCCGGCTTCGACATGGGGCTCGGCTGCTCCTCCGCCGCGGCGGCGCTGCATGTGGCGGCCAATCTGGTGCGGGCAGGGGCGCAGAGGCGCGTGCTCGTGGTGGTGCCGGAGATCATCACCGGGCATCTGAATTTCCGCGACCGGCAGACGCATTTCATCTTCGGCGACGCTGCCGTTTCCATGGTGGTCGAGGCGCTGGACGAGGGCGAGACGCGCCCCGGCCGGTTCGAGGTACTCGACACGCGCACCTGGACGCAGATGTCCTCGAACATCCGCACCAATCTCGGCTATCTGACCCGCACGGCGCTGGACGACCCCTATCTGATCGGCCTCGAAGGCAACATGATCAAGCAGGTCGGCAACAAGGTGTTCAAGGAAGTCACCGTCGCCGGGCATCGCTTCATCGTCGATTTCCTCGCCGAGCACGGGCTGACGCCGCATGGCATCCGCCGCTTCTGGCTGCACCAGGCCAATGCGCGGATGAACGCGATGATCCTCAAACTCGCCTTCGGCCACGATGTCGGCCACGACCGCGCGCCGATGGTGCTCGACCGGCTGGGCAACACGGCGGGCGCGGGGTCCATCATCGCGCTATCGGAAAACCATGCCGACATGCAGGCCGGCGACTACGGGCTGCTGTGCGCCTTTGGCGCCGGCTATTCCATCGGCGGCGCGCTGCTGCGCATGATGTAGGGCGCGATCCGTTGACGCCGTCGATGCCGGGTTCAGGCTTTTTGGCTGGACGCCTGCCGAGGGAACCGACATTTTCGGGGATCAAGACAGGAAGCGCCCCGATGCTGGATTTGACTGAGCGGTGAACGCCGAACCCGAAATAATTCCGGCCCGCAAGCTGACCGCGCGGGTCGCCGGCGTTTACACCGCGCCGTCCGATCATTTCGAGACGCGCGCGGCGAATGCGCTGGCGGTCGGCTTCGAGGGCATTGCCGGCGACTACCATGCCGGGGTGACGCGACGCTCCGGCGGGCGCGAACCCTGGTATCCGCGCGGCACGGAAATGCGCAACGAGCGCCAGCTTTCGCTGGTGGCCGCCGACGAACTGGCGCAGGCGGCGCAGGGCATGTGCATTGCCGGGATCAGGCCGGAATGGGTGGGCGCCAATCTTCTGATCGAAGGGCTGCCGCGATTGTCGCTGCTGCCATCGGCGACGCTGCTGTTCTTCGCGGGCGGCGCGACGCTGAAGATCGATGCGCAGAACAATCCCTGCCGGCAGGCCGGGCGGCTGGTGGCGGAGCAGGCTGGCATGGCCGACCACACAGTGGGCGCTTTCGCCTTCGTCAAGGCCGCGAAGCGCCTGCGCGGGCTGGTCGCCTGGGTGGAAAAGCCGGGGCTGATCCGGCAGGGCGAGGAAATCTCGGTGCGCATCCCCGAACAGTGGATTTATCGCGGCTAGGCCTCCTCGTCGTCGGCATCCAGCAGGCGGGTGGCGCGCCAGCGTGTCAGCACCTCGTTGGTCTGGTCGATGACGAAGAAGCGCGCCGCGTCGCGGTCATACCCCTCGGCCAGAAGCCTCTCGTAGTCGGTATGGAGATGGCGCACATGCGCGATTGTAGCCAGCCAGACGGCGATGGATGGCGGCAGCGCCTTCATGTGGACAGCGCCGGCGTCGGCGCGGATTTTCTCCATGTCGGCGTAGGGCGCCATGGGCAAGAGCGCCGTGAGGGCCTTGGCGATGGCGCGGCGGCGGCCGGTCGGCGCACTCATTCGCCGGCCTGCTGCTTCCGGCCCGGCTGCGCCTTTTTATTGTCGGGAAACGACATTGGCGATTGCATTGAAAACAAAATCGACATAAACATATCTTTATATCTTTTTGGCAAGAAGCCCATGCACGTCCCGCTCGACACGATGGTAGATACATTGAAGGCGGCAGCCGAATCCAGCCGGCTGCGCATTCTGACGCTTTTGTCGCGCGGCGATCTGACGGTTTCCGATCTCACCGAGATTCTCGGCCAGTCGCAACCGCGCGTGTCGCGGCACCTCAAGCTGCTGATGGAAGCAGGGCTCATCGGTCGCTACCAGGAAGGTTCCTGGGCATTCTTCCGTCTCTCGGATTCGGACGCGGCGCGCGATTTCGTGCTGCGGCTCGTTTCCGGCATCCGCTCCGGCGATGCGCAGGTCGAGCGCGACCTTGAGCGGCTTGCCGGGGTGAAGCGCAAGCGGCAGGACAGGGCGGCCGAATATTTCTCGGAGAATGCCGCGAGCTGGGACCATATCCGCTCGCTGCACGTGCCGGAGCGGGCGGTGGAGGCGGCGCTGCTCAAGCTGGTGGGCAAGCGTCCGTTCCAGTCCATGCTCGATCTCGGCACCGGCACCGGTCGTATCCTTGAAATCTTCTCGCCGCTCTACCGGCGCGGCGTCGGCATCGACATGTCGCGCGAGATGCTTGCGGTGGCGCGCGCCAATCTCGACAAGGCCGGCATTTCCAATGCGCAGGTGCGGCAGGGCGACATCTTCTCGCCGCCGGTGGAGCGCGATTCCTTCGATCTCGTCACCATCCATCAGGTGCTGCACTACCTGGACGATCCCGCCCGTGCCGTCCGCGAGGCGGCGCGGCTGCTGCGGCCGGCGGGGCGGCTTGCGATCGTCGATTTCGCACCGCATACGCTCGACTTCCTGCGCGACCGGCATGCGCACCAGCGCCTCGGCTTCTCCGACAGCCAGATAGCCGAATGGCTGAACGAAGCCGGCCTCGGCCTCGAGGAGACGCAGGATTTCGAACCACGCGGCGGCAGCGAGCCGAAACTGACGGTCAAGCTCTGGCTTGGCCGGGACCGGCGTCTGCTGGTCGCCGAGCCGTCCAACACTGCACGCGACGCCAACGTATCGCCCATGGGGGAAATCGCCTGATGAACCAGTTCCGTTTTTCCCGCCGTCCCGATATCGGCGACAAGATCAGGGTGTCCTTCGAGTTCTTTCCGCCGAAGACCGACGAGATGGAGGCCAGGCTTTGGGATACGGTGACGCGGCTCGAGCCGCTGCAGCCGAAATTCGTCTCCGTTACCTACGGCGCGGGCGGTTCGACGCGTGAGCGCACGGCGCGCACTGTCCGGCGCATTCTCACCGAGACCAGCCTGACGCCGGCGGCGCATATGACCTGCGTCGACGCGACGCGCAGCCAGGTGGACGCCGTGATCCGCGAATTCGCCGATCTGGGCGTCTCCCGTTTCGTGGCGCTGCGGGGCGATCCCTCGGCGGGCGTCGGGGCGGCCTACCAGCCCTATCCTGGCGGCTATGCCAATGGCGCCGAACTGGTTGGCGCGATGCGCGCCATAGGCGATTTCGACGTCTCGGTTTCCGCCTATCCGGAAAAGCATCCGGAAAGCCCGGACTTCGCTACCGACATCGACATGCTGAAGCGCAAGGTCGACAACGGTGCGACGCGCGCCGTCACCCAGTTCTTCTTCGACAACGATCTTTACGAACGCTATGTCGAGCGGGTGCGCCGCGCCGGTATCTACATCCCGATCGTGCCGGGCGTGCTGCCGGTGCACAGCTTCAAGCAGGTGGCGAATTTCTCGGCGAGGGCAGGGGCGCATGTGCCCATCTGGCTGGCCGAACGTTTCGAGGGGCTCGAAAACGACCCGCAGACCCATGCGCTGGTGGCGTCGGCCGTCGCCGCCGAACAGGTCTTGGATCTGGTCGAGCGCGGCGTCGGCGATTTCCACTTCTATACGATGAACCGGGCCGACCTGGTGTTCGCCATCTGCCACATGATCGGCATCCGCGCCCAGCAGCCGACTGATGCCGCCGGCTCGGCGGCGGCCTGATCGCCTGCAGCCTTCATGCAGAAAGGCCGGGCAATTGCCCGGCCTTTCAATGATTTCGACTATGGGGTGCTGGTCTTCCCCCGCAGGTGCGGCCTTATGGAAGAACGCCCATAATAAGGGCGCCGATGAAAGCGAACGCAGCACAGATCATCAAAGCATTAAGCGGCCTCGTAAGTCCCATGCATAGCCTCCTCATCAAAGAGCTATGGGTGGGAGTCTAGGGTCATTTGAGCCACAGACAAGCCCAAAATGTGCTGCATTGCGACAGGATTGTGGAATATTCGACCCATTCTATAGGCTTAAGGTTTGAAATCGCTGCCGAAATCGCACCGCGTCGCCTGTGCAAAAAATGTGGCGGAATTGCCTTATTTGATTTTCCCGCACACTCGTCTCAAGAGAGCCCGGAACCGCGTTAAACAGCCCTGAAAGCACGGTTCCCATTCGCGTGCCGGTGCGGGTAGAGTGCGCCAATCGGCTACGAGGAAATCCGTGATGCAGCGATTCGACAATGCGCGCGAAGCGGCGCTGGCGCTTCGCCCGGACGATCCGGTGTATTGCTTCCGCCCCCAGGTGCTGGAGGCGGACGCCCGGCAGTTCATGAGCATGTTTCCGGGCAAGACGGCCTATGCGGTGAAGACCAATGGCGAGCCGATGGTGCTCGAAACGCTGGCCGCGGCCGGCGTCGCGACCTTCGATGTCGCATCGCCCGGCGAGTTCGCCGCGGTGCGGGCGGTCTCGACCGACGCCGAGATGCTCTACATGCATCCGGTGAAGGCGCAATCCGACATCAAGCTGGCGCTGGAGAAATACGGCATCCGCGTCATTGCCGTCGACCATGAGGACGAGATCACCAAACTGACGCGGGTGGTGCGCGCGCTCGATATCGATCCCGGCTCGATGACGGTGTTCGTGCGGGTGCAGACCAAGGGGCATGCCACCTACGAACTGTCGAAGAAGTTCGGCGCCGGTCCCGCCATGGCGGTCGAGCTGGCGGAGCGTCTGAACCGCACCGGCTACAAGGTCGGCCTGTGCTTCCATGTCGGCAGCCAGATCGAGGAGCCGGATACTTATGAGCGGGCGCTGGCCTCCGCCGACTGGGTGCGCAACCGGCTTTCCTTCGACATCGCGGGGCTGGATGTCGGCGGCGGCTTTCCCGCCGAATACGGCCACGACCCCAACCGCAAGGCGGTGGAGATGCCGTCGCTCGCCGAGCTGATGGCGCGGCTGCGCGGCGACCTCAAGGAATACGGCTTCTCGCAGGTGCCGCTGGTGGCGGAGCCGGGCAGGGTGATCGTGGCGCGCTGCTTCTCGCTGATCGTGCGCGTGCTGCTGCGCAAGGGGAGGCGGCTCTATATCAATGACGGCATCTGGGCTTCGCTGTCGGATTCGTGGACCGGCAAGATCACTCTGCCGGCGCGCTTCATCGCCGATCCCGCAATCCGCTCGCGCAACGGCTCGGAGGCCAATATCGTGCCGTTCAGGGTGTGCGGCGCGACCTGCGATTCCGTCGACATCCTGTCACGGCCTTTCTGGCTGCCGGAGACGGTGGATACGGGCGACTGGATCGAGATCGGCCACATCGGCGCCTATTCGCTTTCGCTCAGGACGCGCTTCAACGGGTTTTATCCCGATACGTTCGTGGAGGTGACGACGCCCTTCGACGAAGGCGAGGCGCCGCAGGGATTTGCAAGCCTGGAGACGATGGCGGATTGAAATCTGCGCGCTAGTTCTACTGTGGCCGGGCGCCTGACGCGACTTTCTGCGCTTCCGGTGCTCACGTACTTTAAGTACGCTCCGCTCCGGTTCTCGAAAGTCACGCCATCCGCCTCGGCACAGCGAACTATCGTCGCAGATTTTACCTGGCCGCTCAGGCGAAGCCAAGAAACAGCGCCAGCGACCGATTGACGGACACCATCGCTTCATCATCTATCTGTCCGAACGGTTCTCCAACCTTTTCTCTTCGAACGGTCATGACCTTGTCCACCATCACTTGCGAAATTTCGCGAAGGCCGTTTCGCAGTGTCGGTTGAACGTCTATCCGGATCAGTGGCGCATCCACGGTCATGCTTGAAAGCAGCAGAACCGTCACGGTGCCGGTTGCCTCGAATTGATCCGACTGAATGACGAGCGCCGGGCGAGGTTTGCCAAAATCGCCCGATATCGCGACGGTGACCAGATCGCCGCGTCTCATTCATCATGCCCGGACAGGTCGGCGAGTGCAGCATCCAGGAAATCCTGCAAATCCCGATCGTTCCGGTCTGCGGCCGCGGCCAGCAGCGCCTGCCGGCGGCACTCCTTGGCAAAACCGGGACGCCGGGTATCGGGAACCCATATCTGCACCGGCCGCAGGCCGGCTGCGCGCAACGCTTCACGGCGCTTTTGGACACGTTGGTTAACGGAAGCCGGCATGGCAGAACTCCAGGTTCTGTTACATGTAACGATAGGGCTTGCTTATGTCAAGAATTCGGCTTGAGCCCGATGAGGCTCAAATCTTCGCCAGCAACTCCGGCGTCGGCCAGCCGTCGACCGGAATGCCCAGCCGCATTTGCTCCTTGCGGATCGCCTCGCGGGTGTTGTTGCCCAGAATGCCGTCGACCTTGCCGACGTCGTAGCCGCGCGCCTCGAGGCGGGTCTGCAGGTCCTTCATCTGGTCCATGGAAAGGCCGGGCTCGGGATTGCGCGGGTCGTAGGCCGGCGCGCCGGCAAGGCGGGAGGCAAGGACCGCGGCGGTCAGTGCATAGGTGGCCGACTGGTTCCACTCCAGATAGACGTCGTAGTTCTCATAGACGAGGAAGGCCGGGCCGTTGCGGCCCATGGGCAGGACGATGCTGGCCTTGAGGCCGTTGTCCTTCAGGGCCGAGCCATCGGGATTGGTGACACCCCATTCGGTCCACTGCGCCAGCGGCAGCTTGTTGGAGCGGCCGGTCTGGTCCCACGGCATTTCCGCCTGCACGCGGACCTCCTGGATCCAGGGCTGATCGCGCTTCCAGCCCTTCATTTCAAGTTTCTTGGCGGTCGTCATGATGACGTCTGGAGCGCTGTTGCGCAGGTCGATGGCGCCGTCGCCATCGCCGTCGACGCCGTCCTCCAGATAGTCGGCGGGCAGCATCTGCGTCTGGCCGATTTCGCCGGCCCAGGCGCCCTTGACGTCGGCGGGGACGATGCCGCGGTCGATCAGCTTGAGCAGCGGAATGAGCTGGGGGCGGAACACCTGCGGGCGGCGGCAGTCATGCGCCAGCGTCACCAGCGCGTTCAGCGTGCTGAAATCGCCCTGCACGGCGCCGAAATCGGTCTCAAGCGCCCAAAAGGCGGCGACCACCGGGCCCTGGACGCCGAATTCCTGCTTCGCCCGGGCGAAGACGTCGGCATATTTCGCCAGATTGGCGGCCCCCTGCTTCAGCCTATAAGCCGAGATCATGCGGCCGGAGAATTGGTTGAAGGTCTGCGAGAAGACACCCTGCGAGCGGTCGCGGGCCAGAACCTTTTCGTCCAGCGCGGCGGCGGCGAGCGCTGCGTGGCCCGCTTCTCCGACGCCGGCCGCGGTGGCCTCGGCGGAGACGCCCTGTTTCCAGGTCGCAAAGTCGCCGCCGCATTCCTGCGCGGTCGCCGGCCATGCCGAAGCCGCCAGCAAAAACGCCACGAACGGGCTGAAGCGCGATTTCATCGTTTCTCCGGGAACAGTTGCCGTGGCACCGCTTGCCGACAACATGTGTCGAAAAGCAGGCAGGGGAACCCGTGTCAACGGGTGTTTTGTCTCAGCCAGCTGTTCCAGGCGGCTTCCGAACCGTTGAAAACGTTGATGTCGGCGTTGCCCTTCATGCCGGGAACGACGCCGGTTCCGGTGTACTGCCAGAAGGTGAAGGGGTGGCTGCCGTATTTCTCGCGCGGATGGCCGGCGACGGAGCGCAGCCAGTAGGGATAGCCGCGGAAACTCGAAAGGTCGTTGTCGTCGAAGAAGTCGATCGAGGTGTAGATGATCGGTTTCTTGCCGTAGTGCTTCTCCACCATGGACAGGAAGACGCTCATCTCGCTGCGCACGGTGGCGGCGTCGGGCCGCAGCCTGCAGGTGGGGGAGTGCGGATTCCATTCCATGTCCAGCACCGGCGGCAGGGAGGAACGCTCTTTCGGCACGTTGCGGATGAACCAGCGCGCCTGCTCGGCAGCGGGCCGGCAGAAATAGTAGAAATGATAGGCGGCGCGCGGGATTCCAGCGGCTTTCGTGCCGCCCCAGTGTTCGGCGAAGCGCTCGTCGACGCGGTCACCGCCCTCGGTCGCCTTGATGAAGGCGAAGGAGATACCGCTGGCCTTGGCCTGATGCCAGTCCACCGAGGTCTGGTACTTCGACACGTCGGTGCCGTGGACGGCGTAGTTCCAGGGTGCGCCGCTTTCCCATTCGTGCGGATCGGTGTCGGCGAAACGCGGCGAGCGCACGGAAACGCCCGATCCGCCGGCGGAAGGCTCCGGCACAAGATCGTTCACCGTGGAGCATGCGGCCAGCAGCGTCAAAGCGATGAATGCCGCGAAACGGCGCATGTTTCCCCCGACCGGTTCAGGTCACGTGCAGGTCGCGTCCGCCGGTTTCATCCCGCCCCGCGCCGCCCCGGCGACCCCAGTTTGCCCCAATGTCATCGCCGAACATGGTTGATTTTCGGTTATGAGAGGTGACTCACCTGCAATTTTGCTGGAGCAATGGCGGCGAATCCATGGCAGACCTGCGTCGGCGGCACGGAGGAGGCGCAATGCGTATTGTGGTGCGTATCGTGAAATGGCTTGCGGCACTGGTCGCCGTCGCCGTCGCCGCGCTTTTCATCTGGCTTTACGTGTCGCCGCCCGACCTGATCCGCGTCGGCGCCGGCTATTCCGCCAAGATCGTCTGCTCGAACGTATTCCTGGCCGGCCGGGATGCGCAGGACGTGCTCGCCCTTGACGTGCAGGCGCCCGGCCATCCGCTGCTCAAGCTGATGCGGGTCGATGTCGACAGAGAGGCTGGCACCGTTTCCGCCGGATTGTTCGGCATTCTCGGCCGCAGCGTGGCGGTGCGTCGCGACGGGCTCGGCTGCACCAGCGTGCCGGATGGCGATGTTGCCGCCGCCAGAGCCATATCGGGGCCGACCCTAACGCCGGCTCCGCCGCCGGAGGCGCCTTGGCCGGAAGGCGATCGTGTCGATCCCTCGCAGGACCCTCAGGTCGCGAAAATTCTCGACGATCCGGCCTTGACCGGGCCGGGCATGCGTGCCGTCGTGGCGGTCAAGAACGGCCGCATCGCCGGCGAGCGCTATGGCGAGGGTTTCTCCGAGAAGACGCCGCTGCTCGGCTGGTCGATGACCAAGACCGTCAATGCGGCCATCATCGGTACCCTGGTCAAGGACGGCAGGCTTACCCTCGACCGGAAGGGCCTGTTTCCGGCCTGGCGCAACGACGGCCGCGCGGCGATCAGCATCGCCGACCTGATGGCGATGTCGAGCGGCCTGCAGTTCAACGAGGATTACGGCGACGTCACCGATGTGACGCGCATGCTCTATCTGACATCGGACATGGCAGGCTTCGCCGAAGCCAAGCCTCTCGCAGCCGATGTCGGCAAGATGTTTTCCTATTCCAGCGGCACGGCGGTGATGTTGTCGCGCATCTGGCAGGACGCGGTCGGCGACAAGGGGCAGGCGCTGGCCTGGCCTCGGCTTGCCCTGTTCGATCCGCTCGGCATGCAGAGCGCGGTGATGGAAACCGACGAGCAGGGTACTTTCGCTGGCTCGTCCTATCTCTACGCCACGGCGCGCGACTGGGCCCGCTTCGGCCAGTTCCTGTTGCAGGGCGGCGTCTGGAACGGCAGGGAAATCCTGCCGCCGGGCTATGTCGACTGGATGCACGAGCCCGCGCCTGCCTCCAACGGCCTTTATGGCAAGGGCCAGGTGTGGCTCGAAGCGCCGGGCGACGAAACTCCCGGAGCCGGCGTGGCCGCCGGTTTGCCAAAGGACACGTTCTGGCTCGTCGGCCATGACGGGCAGACGATCGTCGTGGTTCCTTCGGAGAAGCTGGTCGTCGTGCGTCTGGGCCTGACGCCATCGAAGCTGCACTACCGGCCGCAGGTGCTGGCGAGCCAGTTGCTGGCGGCGCTGCGCTAGCGGATTTTGGGCGCCATCAGAACCGCGTGAACCGCATAACCGCGATAAAGCGTTTCAAATCGAAGGGTTGCGCCGGTTCGTGCAGATTCCGATTCCAGCACTTCGCGCAAAGAATCGCGCGGCGAGACGTGGAACCGGCGCAGCCAGCCGCGCAGAATCGCGCGGAACCAGCGCGGCAAACGCTCCTGCTGGCCGAAATCGACAATGTGTAGGGAGCCGCCGGGCGACAGAGCCGCCAGCGCCGCCGCCGCGGCCTTTTCCCATTCTGGAATCATCGACAGCGAATAGGAAATGAAGATGCGGTCGAAGGTCTTCACGCCATCGAACAGCGCCGCCGGGTCGAAATCGGTGGCGTCGCCGCGCGCGACGGCGGCTCGATCCGCAAGCGCTTCGCGGGCAAGCGCGGTACGTGCGGTCTCCAGCATCTCGTTGGAGATATCGAGGCCGAACAATCTGGCCTGCCGGTAGCGCCGCGCCGCCAGGACCAGATTGCGGCCGGTGCCGCAGCCGAGTTCGAGGACGGTGCCGCCGGCCGGAACATCGAGACCGGCAATCAGCCGGTCGCGACCGAGCAGATAGTATTTGCGCGTCAGGTCGTAGATGTGGCGCTGCCAGCGGTAGACGCCATCCATCAGTTCGGCATGGCCGCCGTCCAGCGGTGCGGCTTGCGGCACGCTCATGCCGGGCGCTTCACGTAGAGATGGAAGCCGCCATAGATGGCGGAGCGGTCGCGCACCGAGAAATCCAGCGAGGCGTCTTTTTCGTAGCTCCACTGGTCGAGCAGCGAGGCCGAAACGCGTCCGGGCAACAGGCTGGGCTCGGCGGCAGTGCGGAAGATGACGCGCGCTCCGGCCGCGGCGGTGCGGGTGATTTCCGTCCACAGCGCATTGAGCTGGGCGTCGGTCATCCAGTCCTGCGCGTCGAGCAGCACGAAGCGGTCAACGGTTCCGGCTTCCTTGGCGGCGAGGAAAGCGGTCATGTTGGCGTGGTGGATGGAGGCGCGCCCGACATTGGCCTTGAGCGCGGCATAGTTGTGCTTCTCCAGATAGGCGGGCAGGGCGGCTTCGTCCGGTTCGGGGTAGCGGCGGGCAAAAGCCTGCCAGGCGAAGTAATTGTCCTTCAAGGGAAAGCCGCAGGCGAGCTTTTCCAGGCGCGCCCTGAGCACGCTCGCCATTGTGCCATCGCCGGAGGTGATCAGCGAATCGTATTGCGCCGGCGGGATGCCGAGGCCGAACAGCGAGGATTTCCGCGCGGTGGCCCAGCGCAGCAGGCGGCGGTCGAAAACCGGCGCCAGACGGTCGTCGAAGAAGCGCCGCTGTTCCTCCATCGATCCAGCCAGCATCAGTTCGGCCGGATCGATGCCGTGCAGCTTGGCGGTGCGGTGGCCGGCGGCGATGAACAGGCCGAGAAGCCCGGTGCGATAGAAATTGCGGTTGAAGATTTCGATGCGGCGCCGGCCGCGCCAACTCTTGCGTTCCCAGTAGTTGCGGCTGACGGGATCGAGATGCGGTGCGACGAAGCGGTCGTAGGCGGCGGCGTTGTGCGGATTGCCGGCGCTGCCGAAGAAGCGGAAGACATCGGCCTGCGAAGGCAGGTGCTGCATGGCTGCGAGCTTCATGCGGTTCAGCGCGATATGCGCGGCGTTGAGGTCGACGGCCTCGACGCTGGCCGGGGAGCGGGTCAGGTAAGCCAGCACGTTGCAGCCGCCCGAAGCGATTGTGACGATGCGATGGTCCGGGCCGAGCGCCATCGCTTCCATGTCGATGTCAGGGTCTTCCCATATCTGCGGGTAGACGAGGCCTGAAAACAAAAGCGCGAAAAGCCGTTCGGATATGCCGGCCTTGGACAGCGCCCGGTTCTGATAGACGGCCTTGCCGACTTCCTTGCCGCGACGAAAAACCAGTTCACCCGATATGTCGGTCATGGAACCACGAATCCCCGATTTGCATTGACGCAAGCGGGTATCGCAGGGCGATGACAGGTGGATGACGCGTTATGTGACGCCGCGGGCGGTGCGCGGCGGCAACTCGTGCTGCCGTCTGTTACAAAACGAAACGCAACGTGACGAAACGGAATCGCTGACGGCGCATTTTCTCTCCGACCGCCTCCGAGAGGGGCGTTATTGCGAAAGGAGAGATGTCATGAAGAAACTTGTTCTCGCTTCTGTTTCCGCGCTGGCCTTGCTGGGCGTTGCCGCCTGCAGCGACAGCGGCACCGCCGACACCACCACCACGCAGAGCACGAATCCGCCGGCTGCCGAGCAGCCGATGAACCCGAGCGCGCCGTCGAGCCCGGAAATGAAGCCGGCCGAACCGGCTCCCGCCAATCCGGCCCCGGCCAACTGATTGAGCGTGGGTGAGTGAAAGAGAGGCCGGTGTTTTGCCGGCCTTTCTTTTTGCGCCGGTTATCGGATAGCAAGCATGTGAAGACGTTTCGCTTGCGAGCGGCAACCGGTTCGCTCTACACAGGCGCCCATGTCGATATGGGACCGCATTGGCGACTTCATCAACCGGGTTTCCGCATCAGCCTCGTCGGGCGTCGCCGAGCTGGTCGAGGCTGTACGCACGGTGTTTTCCGGCGATGCGGAACTGCGCCGCCGCGTGGCGTTTTCCATCGCGATGATCGCCCTTTCGGCCAAGATGGCCAAAGCGGACGGTGTCGTGACTCAGGAGGAAATCCGCGCCTTCCGCGAGATTTTCGAAGTTCCGCGCGAAGAGACGCATCATGTGGCGCGGCTCTACGATCTGGCGAAAAAGGACACCGCAGGCTTCGAGGCCTATGCCGAGAAGATGGCGCAGCTTTGCGGTTCCGGCCATCAGAACTGCGATACGCTGGAAAACATACTGGACGGGCTTTTCCACATCGCCACCGCCGACGGCGTGCTGCATGAGCGCGAGGCGCGTTTTCTCTACACGGTCGCGACCATCTTCAGGATCGACGAGGTCCACTACCAGAGCATCCTCGCCCGCCACGTGCATCTGGGGCGGGACGATCCCTATGCGATTCTTGGCATAGAGCGGGGCAGGCCGTTCGAAGAGGTCAGGAAGCACTACCGCAAGCTGGTCGCCGAAAATCATCCCGACCGGGCGATCGGACGCGGTCTGCCGCAGGAATTCATCAAGATCGCGACGGCGCGGCTGGCGGCGATCAACGCCGCTTATGAAACGATCGAAAGGGACTTGGCGCCTGCATGAGCGAGTTCGCGCCCGACCACCCCGGCGCCGAGGTGAGGCCGTCGCCCAACTTCGGCTCCCGTCGTGGAATTCCGGGGCGCGAAACGCAGGACCCCGACATGATCGTGCTGCACTACACCGGCATGGAGAGCGGGGCGGCGGCAGAAGACTGGCTCTGCAATCCGAAAAGCGAAGTGTCCTCCCATTATATCGTGCATGAAGATGGCCGGACTGTTCAGATGGTGCGCGAAAAGGATCGAGCATGGCATGCCGGCAAGAGCTTCTGGCATGACGTGACGGACAATAATTCCTGCTCCATCGGCATCGAGATCGTCAATCCGGGCCATTCCAACGGCTATCCGGCGTTTCCAAAGCGGCAGATCGATGCGGTGATCGCGCTATGCGCCGGCATCGTCGAGCGGCATTCGATCGCACCGGAAAGGATCTTGGCGCATTCCGATATTGCGCCGGGACGGAAGATCGACCCCGGCGAGAAGTTCCCCTGGCGGACGCTTTACGAGGCAGGCGTCGGGCATCTGGTTCCTGCCGCGCCCATCCGCTCGGCAAAGGGCCTGAAGCTTGGCGATGGGGGAAAATCCGTCGAGGAGCTTCAGTCGCTGCTACAGCGCTATGGCTATGAGATCGCGGTCTCAGGCCAGTTCGACAATCGGACCAGAGCCGTGGTGGAAGCCTTCCAGCGGCATTTCCGACCGCGCCGGGCCGACGGCGTTGCCGATGCATCCACGATGGATACGTTGCGAAGGCTCCTCGCCGACCTTGAGAACGCCGGATAGCAATTCGCAGCTTCCCGTTAATTTACAGATCGTAACGTAAAGTGAATTGCGCCGCCCTTTTTGACGCGCATTGGGCCTGCAGAAGCCTGTTCTGCACCCGTGCTGGCAATAGCGATAATCAATCCGGCACTAATTGAGGTTTCTGCACGGATATATCTTCGTGCGGACGGGACAAACAGGACCCTATGAAGAGCTATATTTTTGTAGCGGCTGCTTTTGCTGCCGCAGTGACGAGTTTTGCTGCCAGTGCTAAGGAAGTCGGAAGCGTCTATACTGGCCAGGCGGTCAAGAAAATCGAAGCAGGCAAGACGAAAGCCGCCCGGGCCAAAACCGCCCACGTCAAAACCGCCAAGACCTTCGAGAAGAGTTCCAACGGAATCTGTTCCGTGTTCGGATGCCAGAGCGCTGCCATCAAGCCCGAAACCAAGAAGGTGTCCGCCAAGGCGGCAAAGGCCAAGGCCGGCGAAGCGAAAGCTGACAAGGTTGCGGAAGCCGAGGCTGTAAAAGCCAAGGGAAAGACCGCCAAGATGCACAAGCGTGCGGCCAAGCCGGTGAAGACCGTCGTGCTCAAGGCGCGCAAGCGCACCGTTGGCGCTCCCGCGGTTACCGCGGCGGTCGCCAGCGGCGGCACGAAATATTCGGCCATCGTTTCCCGCTACGCGGCAAGCTACGGCGTTCCCGTATCGCTCGCCCACGCCGTCATCAGCGTCGAGAGCAACTACCGGCCGAACATCGTCGGCAGCGCCGGCGAGATCGGCCTGATGCAGATCAAGCCGGCGACGGCGCGGATGCTGGGCTACACCGGTTCCGTGGCCGGGCTCTACAATCCTGACACCAACATCAAATACGGCATCAAGTATCTGGCGATGGCGCAGGACCTCGGCGGCGGCAGCACCTGTGGCACCATCCTGAAATACAATGCCGGCCATGCCGCCAAGCGCATGAACCCGGTGTCCTCGGCCTATTGCGCCAAGGTGAAGGTGCAGATGGCGGCGCTCGGCGTCGGCGCCTGACTGCGAGCCGGCGAGGCGGTCCATCCGCCCCGCCGGCTTTTTCGTTTGCGTTTTCAGGCGCGAACCCCTTTATACGCTCTGCCAGCTGGCCGGGCGGCCGCACCCGCGAAGCCGAAAGGCTGCGGGTGAGGAAAGTCCGGGCTCCATGGAAACACGGTGCCGGCTAACGGCCGGCGGGGGCGACCCCAGGGAAAGTGCCACAGAAAGCAAACCGCCGCGATTTTCGCGGCAAGGGTGAAAGGGTGGGGTAAGAGCCCACCGCGCGGACGGCAACGGACGCGGCAGGGCAAACCCCACCGGGAGCAAAACCGAATAGGGGTGGCGCGAAGGGCAACCTTCGGGGCTGTTTCCGGCCCAGCCGCCCGGGTAGGTTGCGTGAGGCGCCTGGCGACAGGCGCCCAAGATGAATGGCCGCCACGTTCCTGCCGCGAGGCAGGGGCCATACAGAACCCGGCTTACAGGCCGGCTGGCATTTTTCCGACATTGCGTCCCCGCAAAGGCGGCGGTGCGAACGGTCCGCTTCCACGGATCGCGTCGGCAGGGCCAGCCGTCTCTAAACGGTTCGTTAGGCTTAATGGACGATAAATGCGGGAATCTGCGCAAAGCCCGGTGAAGGGGGCTCGGCGCCCGGTTCGTGAAGCTTGTTCCCGTTGACGCCCATATTGCCCCATGATATCCCATTCACTCATTCAAGCCTTCGTTCCGTGTCAGGGTGAAGCGTACGCCAGACGGGCAGCCGCAGCGGCTTTCCGTTTGCCGGATTTCGCTCGCTCCGGCACCTGCGAAGCACGCAAGGGACCGCGCCGCGGCGGCGCGGATGCGACGATGGAGAGGGGTGCGGCGGCGGAAGCGGCTGTAAGGCGTCATGGACCGTTTTCTGTCAAACGCGGTGAACCGGATCGACGCCAAGGGACGGGTTTCCGTCCCGGCGCATTTCCGCTCGGTCGTGCAGAAGCGGGGCTATGCCGATCTCTACGCCCTGCGCTGCCTGGACAATCCGGCGATGGACGTGGGCGGCCTGGACCTTCTCGACCGTTACGAGCAGCGCATCGCGCAGGAGGACCCGTTCCTGCAGACGGCGGACGACATGTCCTTCTTCTGCCATGGCGACGGCGCCTTCCTGAAGCTGGATCAGGACGGACGCATCACGGTTACGGATTTCATTCGCGAGCACACGGGCATTTCCACGGAGGTGGCCTTTGTGGGGCGCGGCAATTTCTTCCAGATATGGGAGCCGGCGCGGCTTGCCTCCTATGGGGCGCAGGCGCGCGCGCGGCTCTTGAAGCTTCGGCAGGGGACGAAAAACGGGGGGCAGCCGGAATGATGGCGGGCCACGGCGATGACGTTCACGCCGTTGGCGGACCGGCCCGTCACATTCCGGTCCTTCTCGCCGAGGTCCTGGCGGCGCTTTCGCCCAGGCCCGGCGAAACAATCATCGACGGAACCTTCGGGGCGGGCGGCTATACGAGAGCCATTCTCGAAGCCGGTGCGTCCGTTATCGCCATCGACCGCGACCCCGATGCGATCGAAGCAGGCAAGCCCATGGAGCAGGAGTTCGCCGGCCGGCTGACGCTGGTGCAGGCGCCGTTCTCGACACTCGACCGGCATATCGAAAGCGCCGACGGCGTCGTGCTCGACATCGGCGTTTCCTCCATGCAACTCGACCAGGCCGAGCGCGGCTTCTCCTTTCGCTTTGACGGTCCGCTCGATATGCGCATGGCGCAGGCGGGCCTCAGCGCCGCCGATGTGGTCAACAGCTTCAAGCCGGGCGACCTGGCGCGCATCTTCGGCTTTCTCGGCGAGGAGCGTCACGCCGGGCGCATCGCCCGCATGATCGAGCAGCGCCGCGAAAAGCGGCCCTTCGAACGCACGCTCGACCTGGCCGACGCCATCGAGACGCATATCGGCCGCAAGCCCGGCGACAAGATCCATCCCGCGACCCGCGTATTCCAGGCGCTACGCATCTTCGTCAACGACGAGCTGGGCGAGCTGGCCAAGGCGCTGCTGGCGGCCGAGCGGGTGCTGAAGCCGGGCGGACGGCTGGCCGTCGTGACCTTCCATTCGCTGGAGGACCGCATCGTCAAACGCTTCATCGCAGACCGCTCCGAAGCGGGCGGCGGCTCGCGGCATCTGCCGGAGGCGCATGTGCGTGTCGCGACCTTCCGCAAGCTCGGCTCCGCCGCGACGGCCGGCGAGGCGGAGCTTGCCGCCAATCCGCGCTCGCGCTCGGCGCGGCTGCGAGCAGCGCTGCGCACCGAAGCGTCTGCGCGTTCGGACGATCTTTCTATTTTCGGCCTTCCAAAACTGCCCGGCATCGACCGTCCGGGAGAGAGGTAAGACGTGTTCCGTACCACTGACATAGTCCTGATCGCAGTGATGGTTTCGGCCGCCGCCGTAACCTACAAGATCAAGCGCGAGGCCGAGGAGCAGCAGGCGGTGGTGCATCGCCTGCAGGCGCAGATCAACGCCGAGGAAGACACGATCGACCTGTTGAATGCCGACTGGAGCCTGCTGACGCAGCCGTCCCGGTTGCAGAAGCTGGCCGAAATCTACAAGTCGCAGCTGGCGCTGGAGCCGGTCGATCCGCACCAGATCGTCAAGCTGGACGACATCCCCATCCGCCCGCTGACGATCGAGGACCTGTCGGCTGACCCCGGCGGCGACATGGCTGAGAACGGCCAGAACAAGACGGTCGACAAGACGGTTACGGGAGCCGTGCGATGATGATCGGCAGACTGTTGAAACGGGCCTCGACGGCGGCATCCGACGGCTCCATCGTCTTCGACAGCGCCCGCAAGGCGACTGGCGGCCGCACTCGGATGCGCGTCGTCATGACCATGGCCGTCTTCTTCGCCATCTATTCGACGATCGCCGGGCGGCTGGTCTATCTCGGTTTCCAGGATCCGGACACGTCCGGCGTGCCGGCCAGCCGGGTGACCGCGTCGCGGCCCGATATCGTCGACCGCAACGGCGAAGTGCTGGCGACCGACATCAAGACCGCATCGCTCTATGCCGAGCCGCGCCACATCGTCGACGCCGACGAGGCGATCGAAAAACTGGCGACAGTGCTGCCGGAGATCGACTACGAGCAGACCTATCGCAAATTGAAAAGCGGCGCCGGCTTCGTCTGGCTGCAGCGCCAGCTCACGCCCAAGCAGCAGGGCGAGATCCTGCAACTAGGCATTCCGGGCATCGGCTTCCGCACCGAGAAGCGCCGCTTCTATCCCGGCGGCGAGACCGCGGCCTATGTCGTGGGGCTGACCAACATCGACAACCAGGGCATCTCCGGCATGGAGAAGTACATCGACGAGCAGGGCCTTTCCGACCTGCAGCAGTCGGGTCTCGCCATTGCCAAGGATCTGAAGCCGGTGCAGCTGTCCATCGACCTGCGCGTCCAGCACGTCGTGCGCGACGAGGTGGCGACCGGCATGGAGAAATACCATGCGATCGCGGCGGGTGCCGTGGTGCTCAACATCAAGACCGGCGAAGTGCTGGCAATGGCGTCGGTGCCGGATTTCGATCCGAACAACCCTTACAACGCCCAGGACAAGGACCGCCTGAACCGCATGTCGGCCGGCCTTTACGAGATGGGCTCGACCTTCAAGAGCTTCACCACCGCCATGGCGCTGGATTCCGGCAAGGTCTCCATGGACACCAAGTTCGATGCGACGCGTCCAATCCGCATCGGCCGCCAGACTATCCACGATTTCCACGGCAAAGGCCGTTGGCTGACGGTGCCGGAAGTGTTCATCTACTCATCCAACATCGGTTCGGCCAAGGAAGCCGACGTGGTCGGCATCGAAGGCCACCGCGAGTTTCTGCATCGCCTCGGCATCCTCGAAAAAATGCAGACCGAACTGCCTGAGGTCGCCCGGCCGACCGAGCCGAAAGTGTGGAAAAAGGTCCATTCCATCACCGTCGCCTTCGGCCACGGCGTCTCGACGACGCCGTTACAGACGGCGGTCGGCTGCGCGGCGCTGATGAGCGGCTTCCTGATCGAGCCGACCTTCCTGCGCCGCACGCAGGAACAGGCGATGGAGGTCGCCAAGCGGGTGGTCAAGGAAAGCACGGCGGAGGGTATGCGCTACGTCTACCGGCTCAATGCCGAAAAAGGGTCGGGCCGCAATGCGCAGGTGCCGGGCTACCGCGTCGGCGGCAAGACCGGCACGGCTGAAAAGGTCGTCAACGGCCGCTACTCGAAGGAAAAGAACTTCAACGCCTTCGTCGCGGCGTTCCCGATGGATGATCCTCAATACATCGTCTTGACCATCGCCGACGAGCCGAAGCCCGAAAAGCCGGGCATGGGCGCGACCGCGGCGTCGAACGCCGGCATGATTGCCCACAACATCATTGCACGCTCGGCCGCCATGCTTGGCGTGAAGCCAGATTTCAGCCATGAAAATGATCCAACGCTGGTTTCCTTCCAATGATTCTGCCGGCGTTTCCGCACTGGCCGGCGGAGTTTCTCCTGCGCCCGAAACGCGTCCATTCGTTGCAATGACTGGGATTCGATGAAGCTTAGAGATCTAGCCGGTATCCTGCCTGTCGAAGGGTTCTCCGACACCGCGGTCGCCGGCGTTTCGTCGGATTCCCGGCAGGTTTCGCCGGGCACGCTGTTCTTCGCGCTTACGGGTACGAAAGCGGACGGCATGGCCTATGCCGCCGACGCCGCGAAACGCGGCGCCCCCGCCATCGTCACGTCGACGTCTGGCAGCGTCGAAAGCCTTTCCGTTCCGGTGATCGTGGTGGACGATGCGCGCCTGGCGCTGGCGCTGGTCGCCGCGAAATTCTACGGCCGGCAGCCGGAGACGATGGTCGCCGTGACCGGCACCAGCGGCAAGACTTCGGTGGCGGCCTTCACCCGCCAGATCTGGGAGCAGGCGGGTTATGCTGCCGCCTCCATCGGCACCACCGGCGTGGTGGCGCCGGGGCGAAACGACTACGGTTCGCTGACGACGCCCGACCCCGTCGCCCTGCACAAATTGCTGGCCGAGCTTGCGGACGCCGGGGTCACCCACGCCTCGATGGAGGCGTCCAGTCATGGGCTCGACCAGCGCCGGCTCGATGGCGTCCGACTGAAGGCCGGCGGCTTCACCAATCTCGGCCGCGACCACATGGACTATCATCCGACCGTCGAGGAGTATCACCGGGCCAAGATGCGGCTCTTCGAAGCCCTGCTGCCGAAAGGCGCGCCGGCGGTGATCTTCGCCGACGATCCGTGGTCGGAGCCGACCGTCAAGGCTGCCAAAGCATCGGGCCTCGACGTGCTGACCGTCGGGCGACACGGGAATTTCCTCAAGCTCAAGCGCGTCGAGCATGAGCGGCACCGGCAGCGCGCCGAGGTTGAGTTCGAAGGCGTGCTGCACGAGATCGACCTGCCGCTTGCCGGCGATTTCCAGATTTCGAATGCACTCGTCTCGGCGGGGCTGGCCATCGCGACCGGCACGCCGGCCGACAGGGCATTCGCCGCGCTGGAGAAGCTGAAGGGCGCGCCGGGCCGGCTCGACCTCGTCGGCACCGCCGCGAACGGCGCGCCGGTCTATGTCGACTACGCCCACAAGCCCGACGCGCTGGAGAATGTGCTCGCATCCGTGCGGCCCTTCACCACCGGACGCGTGGTCGTCGTGTTCGGCTGCGGCGGCGACCGCGACCGTGGCAAGCGTCCGATCATGGGCGAAATCGCGACGCGGCTGGCGGATGTGGTGATCGTGACCGACGACAATCCGCGTTCCGAGGTTCCAGAGACCATTCGCGCTGCCATCCTTGCGGCCGCGCCCGGCGCCATCGAGATCGGCGACAGGCGGAAGGCGATCCATGAAGCGGTGGCGATGCTGAAGGCGGGCGACACGCTGATCGTCGCCGGCAAGGGACACGAGGAAGGGCAGACGATAGGGACGCAGACCCTGCCGTTTTCCGATCATGACGAGGTGCGGGCGGCGCTGAAGGAGCGCGCAGCATGACCCTTTTGTGGACCTCCGATGTACTGGTGCAGGCCATGGGAGGGCGGCCTTTCGGCACCTTTCCGGCAGGTGTGACCGGAATTTCGATCGACAGCCGCAGCCTGAAGCCCGGCGATGCCTTCTTCGCCATCAAGGGCGACACGATGGACGGCCACGATTTCGCGACGGCCGCTGTCAAGGCCGGCGCCACGGTTCTGGTCGTGGCGGAAGGCCGGCTTGCCGGGCTCGGACGTTTGACGGCGCCGATGATCGTAGTGCCGGACGTTCTCGCGGCGCTGGAAAAGCTCGGCGTCGCCGCGCGCAAGCGCACCGCTGCGAAAGTCATCGCGGTGACCGGCTCGGTCGGCAAGACCTCGACCAAGGAAGCGCTGCGCCATGTGCTTTCCAGCGTCGGCACCGTGCATGCCTCGGACAAGTCCTTCAACAACCACTGGGGCGTGCCCCTGACGCTGGCGCGGCTGCCGGAAGAGACGGACTATGCCGTGTTCGAGATCGGCATGAACCATCCCGACGAGATCCGCCCGCTGGTCAAGATGGTCAGGCCGCATGTCGCCATCGTCACGCTGATCGCGGCGGCGCATCTCGGCTTCTTCCGCAATCTCGACGAGATCGCCAAGGCGAAGGCAGAAATCTTCGAGGGCATCGAGCCGGACGGCTCGGCGCTTCTCAACCGCGACGATCCGCGCGCCAACATGCTGGGCAAGATGGCGCGCGCGGCAGGCGTCGAGCATGTCTATGGCTTCGGCGAGAACGCGCGCTCCACCTACAGGCTGATGCAGTGCGACCTCTATGACGATCATTCCATCGTGACCGCTAGGATCGGCGGGCGCGAAATCGTCGCGCGGGTCGGCGCCGCCGGCCGCCACATGGCGCAGAACGCGCTCGCCGTGCTCGGCGCCGCGCATCTCGTCGGCGCGGATGTGAACAAGGTCGCCGTGGCATTGGGCGACCTGTCGGCCGAAGCGGGCAGGGGCAAACGCCACAGGCTCCGCCATCCCAAGGGCACGATCACACTGATCGACGAAAGCTACAACGCCAATCCGGCCTCGATGCAGGCGGCGCTTTCCCTGCTGCAGGCCGCTCCGGTGGCCGAGGGCGGCCGGCGCATCGCCGTTTTGGGCGACATGCTGGAGCTCGGAGAGCATTCGGCAAAGCTGCATGCCGCCCTGGCCGGGCCGGTCAAGGAAGCCGGCGTCGACGTGCTTCTGCTGGCCGGACCGCATATGCAGGCCCTGGCCGAGGCCCTGTCGGGCGAAGTCGAGGTGATCTACCAGGCGACGGCCGACGACCTGAAGTCGAAGCTGACGGCTGTCGTCGAGGGCGGCGACACGATCGTCGTCAAATCTTCGAAGGGGATCGGCTTTTCGAAACTGGTCGACGCGCTGCTCAAGAAATTTCCGGCCGAGGCGCCCGCCAAAGGGCAAGGCTAAGGGCCGGATCGGGGGACATACGCATGTTTACGCTGCTCGTCGATTTCGCGGAAGATTTCCAGGTCTTCAACGTCTTCCGCTACATCACCTTCCGCACCGGCGGCGCGCTGATCACCTCGGCGCTCATCGTCTTCATCTTCGGCCCGGCGATCATCAACTCGCTGCGCATCCGACAGGGCAAGGGCCAGCCGATCCGCGCCGACGGTCCGCAGACGCATTTCAAGAAGGCGGGCACGCCGACCATGGGCGGGCTGATGATCCTGACCGGCATCATCGGCTCGTCGCTGCTATGGGCGAACCTGAGCAGCGTCTATGTCTGGGTCGTGCTGATGGTGACCGTCGGCTTCGGCGCCATCGGCTTCTACGACGATTATTTGAAGGTGACCAAGCAGTCGCATCTCGGCTTTTCCGGCAAGGCGCGGCTGGCGCTGGAGTTCATCATCGCCGGCATCGCCGCCTGGATCATCATGCATAACGGCCAGGCGCCGTTCTCGTCGTCGCTGGCGTTTCCCTTCGCCAAGGAATTCCTGATCAATCTCGGCCTGTTCTTCATCCCGTTCGCAGCCTTCGTCGTCGTCGGCGCGGGCAACGCCGTCAACCTCACCGACGGCCTGGACGGTCTCGCCATCGTGCCGATCATGATCGCCGCCGCCTCCTTCGGCGTCATCGCCTATCTGTCAGGCAATGCGGTGTTCGCGGAATATCTGCAGATCCATTTCGTGCCCGGCACAGGCGAACTGGCCGTGGTGCTCGGCGCGGTGATCGGCGCCGGGCTCGGCTTCCTGTGGTTCAATGCGCCGCCGGCGGCGATCTTCATGGGCGACACCGGCTCGCTGGCGCTCGGCGGCCTCATCGGCACTGTCGCCGTCGCCACCAAACATGAGATCGTCATGGCCATTATCGGCGGCCTGTTCGTTGTCGAGATACTCTCGGTCATCATCCAGGTCGGCTACTTCAAGATGACCGGCAAGCGCGTCTTCCTGATGGCGCCGATTCACCACCATTTCGAGAAGCTCGGCTGGACGGAAAGCCAGGTGGTGATCCGCTTCTGGATCATCGCCGTCATCCTGGCGCTGGTCGGCCTCTCAACGTTGAAGCTGCGGTGATTGTTGTGACTTTCAGTCGACCCCCACTCCGGCCCTTCGGGCCACCTCTCCCCCGCTCGACGGGCGAGAGGAAATGCGGCCGCATTCTCGGCGCTAGACCAGCTTGGTTTCCTCTCCCCCGTCGAGCGGGGGAGAGGTGCCGAGCGCAGCGAGGCGGAGTGGGGGTCGAATTGCCATGATCCCCGCAACCACCTTCGCAGGCAGGCGCGTTTCGCTGTTCGGGCTCGGCGGGTCCGGCATCGCGACCGCGCTTGCGCTCAAGGCGGGCGGGGCCGAGGTGCTGGCCTGGGACGACAATCCCGACAGCGTGGCGAAGGCCGCGGCGCAGGGAATCGCCACCGCCGATCTGCGCGAGGCCGACTGGTCCGGCTTCTCCTCCTTCGTGCTGTCGCCGGGCGTGCCCCTGACGCATCCCAAGCCGCACTGGACCGTCGATCTGGCGTATGGCGCAGGCGTCGAGATCATCGGCGATGTCGAGATGTTCGTGCGCGAGCGCGCGAAACAATCGCCCGATGCGGCCTTCATCGCCATCACCGGCACGAACGGCAAATCGACCACGACGGCGCTGACCGCGCATGTGCTGAAAGCCGCCGGGCGAGATACGCAGATGGGTGGCAATATCGGCCGCGCCGTCATGACGCTCGATCCGCCGTCGCCCGAACGGCATTACGTGGTCGAATGCTCGTCCTACCAGATCGATCTTGCGCCCTCGCTCGATCCGACGGCCGGAATCCTGCTCAACCTGACGCCCGACCATCTCGACCGGCACGGTGCGATGGAGCACTACGCCACGATCAAGGAGCGGCTGGTCGCGGGCAGCCGGACGGCCATCGTCGGCGTCGATGATGACTGGTGCGCGCAGATCGCAGACCGGCTGGAGCGCGCGGGCAGGGATGTCGTGCGCATCTCCAAGGCACGGGCACTCAATGACGGTTACTTCGCCGACGGCGCCAACCTGATGGAAGCAGTGGGCGGACGCGTCAGCCGCGTCGCATCGCTGGAGGGCATCGGCTCGCTGCGCGGCCAGCACAATGCGCAGAATGCGCTCGCCGCGCTGGCCGCCTGCCTCAAGGTCGGGCTGAGCGCCGCGGAAATCCAGTCAGGCTTGCAAAGCTTCCCCGGGCTGGCGCATCGTATGGAGCAGGTCGGCCGCAAGGGGCATATCCTTTTCATCAACGATTCCAAGGCGACCAATGCCGATGCCGCCGCGCCGGCGCTGTCGAGCTTCGAACGCATCTACTGGATCGCCGGCGGGCTCGCCAAGGAAGGCGGCATCGAGCCGCTGCGCGAATTCTTCCCGCGCATCGTCAAGGCGTATCTGATCGGCGAGGCTGCGCCTGCCTTTGCCGCCACGCTCGGCGAGGCTGCGCCCTATGAAATCGCCGGCACGCTGGCGGCGGCGGTGGAGCACGCAGCTGCCGACGCAGCGCGGGATGCCGGCAGCGAGGCGGCGGTGCTGTTGTCGCCGGCCTGCGCCAGTTTCG
>CBFGLW010000038.1:0-28884 GCA_965649745.1 uncultured Mesorhizobium sp.
TGCTCAAGGTGCTGCGCCTCGGCAACCGCTGGGACCTCGCCTTCCACCAGAGCCTCAAGCGCGACGCCAAGGGCGAAATCCGCGAATTCGACATCGACCCGCGCCAGCTGGAGGAATTCGGCCAGGACGCCACCAAGGCGATCCGCAAGCATATGGAGGCGGGCGAACGCTTCGTGCTGGTCACCGCGCCCGATGCGCGGCCCTATGTGCGCATGATCATCGAGCGCCTGTTCGCTACCCTGCCGGTGCTCAGCCATGTCGAGATCGCCAAGGGCGTCGAGATCAGGGTGCTGGGCACGATTTCATGAGCTGAGCCGCGTCATATGAACAGGCCAGAATGTTTGGGTGTTCGCGCACCCCCACCCCTAACCCCTCCCCACAAGGGGGAGGGGGAGCTTCCGCCCGCCAAATTACACTCAGGGAGAGAAGGCGGCAGCTCGACAGGGTTCCCCTCCCCCGTGTGGGGAGGGGTTAGGGGTGGGGGTGCGCCGACGTTCCATCTTTGCAGGCTGCCCCCATGACCGCCCTACCCGCCCTCACCCAACATGTCATCCTCGCCGCATTCCTGGCCTTCTGCCGCATCGGCGCCTGCTTCATGGTCATGCCGGGCCTGTCGAGCGTGCGCGTTCCGCTACAGGTGCGCCTGTTTCTGGCGATCGCGGTGACGGTCGGCCTGCTGACCTTCCTGTGGGACCGCATCTATCCCTTCGTCGATCCGCAGCCGCAAATCCTCCTGCCGATGATCCTGTCCGAGCTTCTCGTCGGCGGGCTGATCGGCGCCATGACCCGGCTCTATATGGAGGCGCTGCGCTTCATGGGTTCGGCCATGGCGATGCTCATCGGCTATGGCGGCGCAGGCGGCCCGGCCATCGAGGAGCCGGACCCGCAGGCGGCGCTCGCCGCGATCATCTCGTTTTCGGCGCTGCTTCTGCTGTTCGTGTTCGACTTCCACCACGAGATCATCCGCGCGCTGGTGTCGTCCTACACGGTCGCGCCGGTCAACGTCTTCTTCAACCCGCAGGCCGCGCTGGTCGACATCGCCGACACGGTATCGGACACGTTCTTTCTCGTCATAAGGCTAGGCAGCCCGTTTATCGCCTATGCGATCCTGGTCAATCTGACGATTGGCTTCGTCAACAAGCTGACCCCGCAGATTCCGGTCTATTTCATCTCACTGCCCTTCGTCATCGCCGGCGGCCTGATCATCTTCTATTTCGCCGTCGGCACGCTGCTGTCGCTCTTCGTCGACGGCTTCGTCGACCTCACCCTGGCGCGGTAGCCATGACCGGACGCAAGGACCGCCTGAAGAAACTGGTGAAGGTGCAGGAGCAATTGAAGGCCCTGCACGAAACGCGCCGCGCAGGTTTTCTCGCCGCGGCATCGGCGGCAGAGCAGGAAATCGCCGAGCTGACGCAGCGCTTCGACGCCGAGGACTCGCTGTCGGCCCTGTTTCCGGAGCTTTATCACCGCCATATCGCCGAGGCCGCCGACAGGCAGGCCCAAAATCTCGAAAGCGCGCGGCGGGAAGCGGGTCTGCTCGCGTCGGCAACGGCGCGCACCAACATGGTCGAGCGCGCCTACCGCAGCGCCCGCCGCGACGACGAGCGGCAGAAATCCGACCGCGACCGGCTGGAGCTGATCGAGCAGAAGCGCCCGCGCGACTGAGCCTCGCCCGGGCTGGAACACCCGGCAAGCCTGCCGCAAGCTTGTTGCGGCATGATCCAGTTCAACGAAATGGCAGAAGGCCGTCTTTCTTGGCGATCTCACCACCCAGCGATATCGTGCTCGACGTTGCCCGCGCCGCGGAGCCGCAGGACATCGAGGCGGCGCGCGCCGCGCTGATGAAGCGCGCCGGCGGAGCAGCCGCTGCGTTTTCCGTGGCCGAGACAGGCCTGTCCAGGCAGTCCGAAGCGCCGGCATCCGGCGCTGACAACAAGTACAAGCGCTTCGAGGCGATGGTGCTGCAGACCTTTATCCAGAACATGCTTCCCAAGGACGCCGAGGGCGTCTACGGCAAGGGTCTGGCCGGCGACATGTGGAAATCCCAGCTTGCCGAGCGGCTGGCCGATGTCATGGCCGAGCGCGGCGGCATCGGCATCGCCAAATCCATGCTCGCCGACCACTATATGGACGGCAAGCGCAAGGTGCCGGTCGGTCCCGTTTCGGGCGGTCCGCAGAAAACCGAACTCGATGAGCAGAACAGCCTGTCGGAATCGCTGGTTCAGCAGATTCAGCTCAGGATCGCGCGCACGCTGGGCGAGGAGCGCGCCACCCCCGCAACCGGAACGGAAAGTCCTGCATGAGCGAGTACTCGGAATATACGGCGAACCTTCCCGCGCGCGCTTCCGCCGAGACATCGCCTTCCGCGGCCCGTCCCGGCAATCTGGCGGCCATCATCGGCCGCATCGAGGAGGCCGTGGAAGACGAAACCGCCGGCATCCGCACCACCACCGGCTTCGACCTCAAGACGTCGAACGCGCGCAAGAGTCGGTATCTCTATGAACTCAACCGCGCCATGAAGGGCGTGAACCAGGCCGATTTCCTGGAGGAGCATCGCGAGGGGCTGCTGCGCCTGCGCCACAAGCTGGCGCGCAACGAGGCCGCCATACTCGCCCATCTCAATGCGGTCAGCGAGGTCGCCAACCTGATGCGCGACGCCATCCAGAACGCCGAGACCGACGGCACCTATTCGGCCGGCGAATTCGGGCGGGTCGGCGCTTGATCAAGTTCGTCGTCGCCGCGCTGTGGATCTGCGCCGCCACGGTCGGCGCGGTGTTCTATTCGTTCCAGGCTACCGGCGCCCGCAACGAGGAAGTCGCCGCCAAGCCGCTTCTGGGCGGGCTCGACTACGTCAACACCGGCACGTTGTCGATTCCCCTGATGCGCAATTCCAGGATCGAAGGCTATTTCATCACCAAGCTTGTCTACACGGTCGAGCCGGCCCAGATGGCCAAGCTGTCGGTCCCCGCCAATGCGCTGTTCACCGACGAGATCTACTCCTATCTTTATTCCAACCCGCAGATCGACTTCACCCGGCAGGAGTCGATCGATGTCGACGCCTTGCGCACCAAGCTGCGCGACGCCGTCAACAAGCGCGTCGGCGTCGATCTCGTCAGCGAAGTGCTGATCGACCAACTCGATTTTCTTTCGAAGGACGAAATCCGCGATAACGCCATGCGCCGGCGCAGCAGCCCCTCCACCGCTTCCGAAATGACCAAGGCCTTCGCCGCTCCTGCCGCCGGACACTGAAGTTTGCGGGAAGCCTGCCCTACCGTCACGGCCTGTCGGCGGACTTTCCGTTCAAATCACGTTGACGTAAACGTCAACTGCCTCGTATAAGCCGGTTGAGACGCGCGACGGCGCGGGGCATAAGAGCCGGATGGAGTTGTTTCCGGGCCGGCATCAGCAACGGATGAGGAGATCGACATGGGTGTTCAGGAAATAGCCGACAAGCTCAAGCCGCAGGTCGCCAGCGCCGGCTTCGACCGCTCGGTCAAGTTCGACACTGGGTCGGACGGCGTCATCGTCATCGACGGCGCGACCATCTCCACGGCCGACGCACCGACCGACTGCACGATCAAGCTCTCGCTAGACGATCTGGAATCGCTGATTGCCGGCGATCTCAACCCGACCATGGCCTTCATGACCGGCAAGATAAAGGTCGAGGGCGACATGACGGTCGCCATGCAGCTTTCGTCGCTGATCGGCTGAGGCTAGAGCGCTTCATAGCTAGATTGAGGCAGTTCTATCGCTCAGCAAACAAAAAGCGCCGTCCTCTCGACGGCGCTTTTTAGTTTCCGGTTCTGCCGGCCGCATCAGGCGGCGAGCGGCAGCCGTTCGGCCTTCACCTTGCGGCCTGTGGCCCGCAAGGTGCCGCAAGCGCCATCCAGCGCACCCTCCACCAGTTCCAGCGCCAGGAATCGGTGACGCTCATAGGGACCGGGCATGGAAAGCTCACCGGTCCTGTCTGCCGAAAAGCCGAAGCGCGCATAATAGGGCGCATCGCCGACCAGCAGGATGGCGCGGTGGCCGAGACGGGCGGCCTCCTGGATCGCATGCCGCATCAGCGCCGAACCGAGGCCTGCGTTCTTCAGCGATGGGTCCACGGCCAGCGGTCCGAGCAGGAGTGCGGCAGCTGGGAAGTTGCTACCCCCACCCCTTACCCCTCCCCTCAAGGGGGAGGGGGACTCTGAGGCGTCGGCGTCCCCCTCCCCCTTGAGGGGAGGGGTAAGGGGTGGGGGTATATCTCGACCCAATTCGAATCCCACATTCCACAACCGCACCGTCGCCACGACCGTGCCGGCATCATCGCGCGCGACAAACGCCAGCCCTTCGGCGGGCCGGCGGCCGCGCCGCAACTTTTCCGACGACTTGCGCTTGCGGCCGGGACCCATGGCGCGGTCGAGCAGCGCTTCCCGCGCCGGCACGTCGCCATCGGTTTCGGCGGTGATCGTATAAGCGGGCGTGGTGACCCCCTCACCCGGCTCGCTGCGCGAGCCGCCCTCTCCCCAGTGGGGAGAGGAGGGCGCAAGCATCGCCACCGGTCTCCTCTCCCCGACGGGGACAAGGTGGCGCGAAACGCCGGATGAGGGGGAAGCTTCAGCGATCAGAGACGAGACGTTCGAGAATTCCATTTCCGCGATCCTTCACGAGCGGAGAAAGTCCACAAGCGAACCGGCGCCGGCGTAACACCGGCGCTCGGAATGTGATCTGAGAGGCTGTACGCCTGTCAGATCACGTAGGATCGGAGCGGTTCGAAGCCGTTGAACGCCACCGCCGAATAGGTGGTCGTGTAGGCTCCCGTGCCCTCGATCAGCACCTCGTCGCCGATGGTCAGCGACAAAGGCAGCGGATACGGCGTCTTTTCGTACATGACGTCGGCCGAATCGCAGGTCGGGCCGGCGAGCACGCACGGGGTCTTCTCGTCCGCGTCACGCGCCGTGACGATCGGATAGCGGATCGCCTCGTCCATCGTTTCGGCCAGACCGCCGAACTTGCCGATGTCGAGATAGACCCAGCGAACATTGTCGTTGTCGGTCTTCTTCGAGATCAGCACGACCTCCGATTTGATGACGCCGGCATTGCCCACCATGCCGCGGCCCGGCTCGATGATGGTTTCCGGGATGCGGTTGCCGAAGTGCTTGCGCAGTGCCGAGAAGATCGCCTGACCGTAGGCCTGGGCCGCTGGCACGTCACGCAGGTAGCGGGTCGGGAAGCCGCCGCCCATATTGACCATCTTCAACACGATGCCTTCCTCGGCGAGCGTCGCGAACACCTTCTTGGCGTCGCCCAGCGCACGGTCCCAGGCTGACAGGTCGCATTGCTGCGAGCCGACATGGAACGACACGCCATAGGCGTCGAGGCCGAGCGACTTCGCATGACGCAGCACGTCGATGGCCATCGCCGGCACGCAGCCGAACTTGCGCGACAGCGGCCACTCGGCACCCTCGCCGTCGGTCAGCACGCGGCAGAACACCTGGCTGCCGGGCGCGGCGCGCGCGACCTTCTCGACCTCTTCGACGCTATCCACCGCGAACAGGCGGATGCCGAGTTCGAAGGCGCGCGCGATGTCGCGCTCCTTCTTGATCGTGTTGCCGAAGGAGATGCGGCTGGCGGGTGCGCCGGCATCCATCGCCATCTCGGCCTCGGCCACCGACGCAGTGTCGAAGGACGAACCCATCGCAGCCAGCAGGCGCAGGATTTCCGGCGCTGGGTTGGCTTTCACCGCGTAGTAGATTTTAGAATCGGGCAGCGCCTTTTCGAAGGCGACGAAATTGTCACGCACGACATCGAGGTCGACGACGAGGCAGGGGCCGCTCGGACGTCGGGTCGACAGGAAATCGAGGATGCGCTGGGTTGCCATGGTATTCTCCCGATGCGCGGGGTACGCCGCGCGAAATCAAGCTGCGCTACGCGGGCACGCGGCCCTGCGAACACGCTGGTCAAACAAAGGCGGGACAACCATCCATGGAACCAGCCGGTGGAGACCCCGGAACCATGAAACACCGTCTCGCGGCGATGAGCTGAAGCCTTGCCCGGCTCCTGCTCGCTTTGTCTGCCTTGGCTTGGAAGGGAGATCCCAACCGCACTGCCGGCAATGAGGGTGTGCCTCTTCAGTAACCCCGATCTATGGACGATCGAGTGACACCAGAAAGGCCCGCACCGTCGTTGCTTCAAGACGTCCTCGGATCGGCGGTTGGCCGCTGAACCGACCGGGCTCGTTACTTCCCGGGTACCGTCCCGATTGCCTCGCCATTCGAGGTTCGGGGGACGCCCACAGGCACGTGCGACTTTGGGCAAGCGCGATATAGGGACATGCGCCTTCACAATCAATTAAAATCTCGCCCTGCCTCGAAATTTTTAGGACTGCGAACGATCGCCGGCATATTGTATTCATCGAGTGAACGACGTTCGCGACGAGGACCCGATTCCAATGGACACGCTCACCCGCATGCGCGCCTTCATCGACGTCGTCGAGGCGGAGGGATTTTCGGCCGCGGCCCGTAAGATCGGCCGTTCCAAGGCGCTGCTGTCCAAATATGTGCGCGAGCTCGAGGATGAGCTGGGTGCACTCCTTCTCAATCGCACAACGCGGCAATTTTCGTTGACGGAGGCCGGCCACACCTACTACCGCCGCGCCTCCGAGATCGTGCGCGAGGTCGACAATCTGGCGGATGCCGTGCGCGAATCGTCCGGCGACGTGCGTGGCCGAATCAAGCTGTCCGCTCCCCGCACCTTCGGCGATGCGCCGATCGGCCAGTCCCTCATCGATTTCGCCCGGCAGCATCCGGAGATCGTGCTGGAAATCCACCTCGACGACCGCTTCGTCGATCTGGTCGAGGAAGGATTCGACCTGGCCGTGCGCATATCGCGCCTGGAGAACTCGTCCTTGATCGCCCGCAAGCTGGCGCCCTTTTCGGTGAAGGTCTGCGGTTCGCCCGAGCTGATTGCCCGCCATGGCATGCCGACCCGCCCGCAGGACCTTGCGCGCGTGCCCTGCATCATCGACACCAATGGCCGCTGGCTGTCCAACTGGCCGTTCCGCGGCGACGAGGACGACACGGTCAGCGTCTCGGTTTCCGGCCCCATCGAGGTCAACAGCCCGATGGCGGCGCGGGCGGCGGCTGTGGCCGGCCTGGGCTTTTCGCTGCTTCCCGACTTCATCGCCGCGCCCGAGATCGCCAGCGGGCGACTGTTGCCTGTTCTCGACGACCGCATCCTGTCCGGCGGCGGCATCTTTGCCGTCTATCCGCACCGCCGCTACCTGCCGGCCAAGGTGCGTGTGTTCGTCGATTTCCTGGTACAGTGGTTCAAGAACGCGTGAAGCCCATTGTGGTAGCCGGCAATCTCTCCCGCACGGTCCCAATTTCGCCCGCTTTCTGGTAACTTTCGGCCATGCTCCGAATTCCATGGGAATCGCCGCTGACGATGAGCCTGAAAAAAACGATCCGCGCATCGTCGTTTGCCGCAGCGGCGCTTATCGCCACGACCTTGCCGGCGCAGGTGCACCCGCATGTGTTCGCCGAGGCACGGCTGGACGTGGTGTTGAATCCTGACCACCAGAGCGTGAAGGCGCTGCGGCATCTGTGGCGGTTCGACGATCTGTTTTCCAGCACGGTGATGATGGAGTTCGACAAGAATTCGGACCTGAAGCTGGACGATGCCGAACTGAAGGAAGTCGCCGACACCATCTTCGCCTCGCTGGCCGAATACGACTATTTCCAGCTGGTTACCGTCGACGGCAAGGACGTCAAGATGAAGGCCCCGGCTTCCATCATGGCCAATTTCGACAACAACCAGCTCATCGTTCTGTTCGAGTCGGAGCCGGAAACGCCGATCCGGCTGGCCGGCAAGGTCGATTTCGGCGTCTACGATCCAACCTTCTACACGGCCATCGACTTCACCGAAGACGCCAACATGGCGGTCGACGGGCTGCCCCCGACCTGCAGCAGAACCGTCATTCGCCCCGATCCCGATGATGCCATTGCACAGAACCAAAAGACGCTGACCGAGGCGTTCTTCAACGACCCGACGGGCACCGACATGAGCAAGATCTTCGCCACCAAGCTCGAACTGAATTGCCAGGCATCGTAAGGACGATCCGCGCATGAGACTCATCCTCATTCCGCAACGATTGGTCGGATTTATCCCCACCTGCGCATTCAGCGTCTTGGCTCTTATGCTCTGCGCCGCCGGGGTCGCCCACGCGCAAAGCTCGCTCGGCATCGGCACCAACGACGCCATCGTGCCTTCCACCGGCCTGTTCTCGCACTGGATGGTCTGGATCAACCAGCACCAGCAGGCGTTCTACCGCTCGCTGGCCAGCGCCATGAAGGCGATGCGCGAGGATGGCAGCAAGCTCTGGCTGCTGATCGGCCTGTCGTTCGCCTACGGCATCTTCCACGCCGCCGGCCCCGGCCACGGCAAGGCGGTGATCTCGTCCTACATGGTTGCCAACGAGGTGGCGCTGCGCCGCGGCATCCTTCTCTCGTTCGTCTCGGCTTTCCTGCAGGCCTTCACCGCCATCGCGGTGATGGCGCTCGCCTATTTCGTGCTGCGCGGCACGGCGATCTCTATGACGGATGCGGCCTGGTTCCTGGAAATCATGAGCTATGTCTTCGTCACGGCGTTCGGCGCCTGGCTTTTATGGAAGAAGGCCCGTCCGTCGGTCCTGCGCCTGTTCGGCGGCGGGGCGGCCTACAGCCTTTCCGCCGCGCACGCGCATACCGGGCATTCGCATGGCGATCATGCGCACCATTCACACGGCCATTCCAGCCATGCGCATGTCCATCACAGCCATTCGCATGAGACGCATTCGCACGATGACGGGCATAAACACGCGCACAATCATCACCACGATCATGGCCACCAGGGTTCAGCCGCCGCGCACCATCATCATACGCATGCTGTCGGCGAAATCTGCGAGTCCTGCGGACATTCGCATGCGCCGGACCCTGCCCTGCTTTCCGGCGAGCGCTTCGACTGGCGCACCGCCTGGTCGGCTGTCGTGGCCGTCGGCATCCGCCCCTGCTCGGGCGCGTTGATCGTTCTCTCCTTCGCCTTCCTGAACGGCCTGTGGACCGGCGGCGTCCTGTCGGTCCTTGCCATGGCGGTGGGAACCGCCATCACCGTATCGGTGCTGGCGACCATTGCCGTGACAGCGAAGAACTGGGCGGTGACGATGGCCGGCGACGGCCGACTCGGCAACCGTATCCATTCGACCATCGAGATCGGCGGCGCGGCCTTCGTCTTCCTGTTGGGACTGCTTCTGCTGTCGGCGGGCCTCAGCGCCTGACGTTCACGCCGGATCGCGAGTCAATCGGTCTTGTCGCGCCGGCTGCGTCCGCGCAGCCAGAACAGCAGAAAGAACGCAAGCACGAAAGCAACGGCGACGGCGCCTGCAAGCACCGTCGAAACCTTGCCGAGCGCCAGCATCAGGCTTGGCATGTAGTAGGCCCCTACTCCGAACAGCAGGATGATGCACAGCGCGGCGATGGCGGCGTTCTTGCTCTCGCGGTCCAATAGCTTGCTCCGATCGGAAATCCGCCAGCAGGGACGGACCTCAAAACTCAATGATAATGGCGGCGGTCGCCCGGCGCGCCATGCGCGTGGCCTGCGTCGCCATGCGCGTGGTCATGGTCGTGGTCGTCTCCATGATCGTGATCGTGACCTTTGGCATCGGCGCAATGGCCGTATTCGGGTTCCACCGTGGCATGGGTGATGCCATGATTGGCGGCCAGCCGCGCCTTGATGGCGCTGACCGCGCCATGCGCATCGACACCCTCGTCGAGACAGGCATGCAAGGTCGCCATGTTCCTGGTGCCATCGAGGCTCCAGACATGAACGTGATGCACCTCGCGCACGCCCGGCACCGAGGTCTCTATATCCCTGGCGATGCCGTCGCGGTCGAGGCTTGCCGGCACGCCTTCCAGCAGGAGATGGGCGGCATCGCGCATAAGCCCCCACGCCGTCGAAAGTACCAGCACGGCAACCAGCACGGAGAGGATAGGATCGATCGGCGTCCAGCCGGTATAGAGGATGACGATTGCCGCGACGATGGCCGCCGCCGACCCCAGCATGTCGCCGAGCACATGCACGATGGCGCCGCGCATGTTGAGGCTGCTGCGGTCGCCGCCATGCAGGACGAGAAAACCGGCGATGTTGACCAACAGCCCCAGCACCGCCACGATGAGCATCGGCCCGCCCAGCACCTGCGGCGGATCCTGGAAACGCCGCCAGGCTTCGTACACGATCCACAGCGCGATGACGAAGATCGCGATGCCGTTGGTGTAGGCGACAAGGGTTTTGACCCGGCTGAAGCCGTAGGTCATGCGGGCCGTCGCCGGCCGCTCGCCAAGGTGGAAAGCATACCAGGCCAGCGCCAGCGCGATCGAGTCCGTCAGCATATGTCCGGCATCGGCGAGCAGCGCCAGTGAGCCGGTCAGCAGTCCGCCTAGCGCCTCGACGACCATGAAGCCGCCGGTCAGCACCGCCGCGATCAGAACCCGGGTCTTGTTGGTGTCCTTGTAGGCGTCGACGCCGTGCGAATGCCCGCTATGGTCGGCGCCATGATCGTGCGTCATTGCGAACCCATGTGACGAAATAACCTTACGGGCCAATTACTTACGGAAGTCTTCGAGGCGCCGTTTCTGGTTGCCATCCCTATCAAAATTGTCCGCGTCGAGCCACCCCTGATAGGATTTTTTAAGCGCCGGCCATTCCTTGTCGACGATCGAGTACCAGGCCGTGTCGCGGTTTTCGCCCTTGACCACGATGTGCTGGCGGAAAATTCCCTCGAAGGTGAAGCCGAAACGTTCGGCCGCGCGCTTGGACGGCTCGTTGCGGTTGTTGCACTTCCATTCGTAGCGTCGGTAGCCCAGCTCGTCGAAAATATACTGCGCAAACAGGAACTGCGCTTCGGTCGCCGCGGGACGGCGCGAAATTAGCGGCCCCCAGTAGATGTTGCCGATCTCGATGACGCCGTTGGCGGGATCGATCCGCATCAGGGTCTGCCGGCCAGCGGCCTTGCCAGTCGCCTTGTCGATGACGGTGAAGAAGAGTGGGTCAGCGCTGGCCTCGGCCTTTTCCAGCCATTGCTGGAATTCGGCGCGCGATTGCGGCGGCTCCTCAAACAGCCAGCGGAACCGGCCGCCGGCATCGGCGACGGTCGAAGCTTCGAACAAATCGTCGCCGTGTTTTGCCGCATCCAGCGGTTCGAGCCTGACATGCCGGCCTTCGAGGACCTTGCGCTGCGGCAGCGGCCGCTTCTGCCAGTTCTTGAGATCGTCGCTCACGCACGGCTCCTTGTCGTCTCGATCTATTGGGTCATCTCGATCCATTGGATTTGACACCTGCCGCGCACCCTTCCAAAAACGCCGTGCACCTATAAGCACCAATCCGGATCAAGAGAATGCTCCACACCGTTTCCGCTTTCGACCGACTGGGCGAGGAAAACGCCTTCGCCGTGCTGGCGCGCGCGACCGCGCTCGCCCATCAGGGCCGCGACATTGTCAATCTCGGCATCGGCCAGCCGGATTTCCGCACCCCCGAACACATTGTCGAAGCGGCCATAAAGGCGTTGCGGGACGGCCATCACGGCTATACGCCGGCGAACGGCCTTCTGGCGACGCGCGAGGCGGTGGTGCGGCGCACGCTCGCCACCACCGGCGTCGAGGTCTCGCCCGAAGCGGTGATGATCCTGCCGGGCGGCAAGCCGACCATGTTCGCCGCTATCCTGATGTTCGGCGAACCGGGCGCGGAAATCCTCTATCCAGATCCTGGCTTCCCGATCTACCGCTCGATGATCGAATTCACCGGCGCGACCCCGGTGCCGGTGCCGGTCCGCGAAGCCAATGGCTTTGCCTTCTCGGCCGAGGAAACGCTCTCGCTCATCACGCCGCAGACGAGGTTGCTGATCCTCAATTCGCCAGCCAACCCGACTGGCGGCGTGACACCCAAATCCGAGATAGAAAAACTGGTCAAAGGCCTCGAAGCCAATCCGCATGTCGCCATCCTGTCCGACGAAATCTACGACGTCATGACCTATGACGGCGAAACGGCGACGTCGCTTCTGACCTTCCCGGAAATCCGCGACCGGCTGATCGTCCTCAATGGCTGGTCGAAGACCTGGGCGATGACGGGATGGCGCATGGGCTGGTCGATCTGGCCGACCGGCAAGAAGGGCGCGCATCTTTACGACAAGGTGCGCAAGCTGGCGGTCAATTGCTGGTCCTGTGTCAACGCACCGAGCCAATATGCCGGCATCGCCGCCATCGACGGACCGCAGGACGATGTCGAACGCATGCTTCAGGCTTTCGACCGCCGTCGCAGGCTTGTGGTCGAAGGGCTGAACGCCTTGCCGCAGGTCAGTTGCGTGACGCCAAAAGGCGCCTTCTATGCCTTCCCCAACATCGCCGGGACCGGTTGGAAAGCGAAGAAGCTGGCGTCAGCCCTGTTGGAGGACGCCGGCGTCGCGCTGATCGGCGGCCCCGATTTCGGCATTCTGGGCGAGGGTTATCTGCGCCTGTCCTACGCCAATTCGGAAGAAAACATCCTGCGTGCGCTGGAGCGGATGGAAAAATTCCTGAGCGAAAAAGCGCACTCCTGACGTCGGGAAGGCACGCCCGGGAGCATGCCTTCTTATGACGGGCGGGTGCAGATGACCTACATCTTGTCGTTGATGGTGATGTTCTGCACACGGGTCGGCGTGTTGCTGTCGAACTGGATCGTCACCTTCTTGCCGGCGGCAAGACCTTCCGGAACGGCGACCGATTCATCGAGCGTGAAAGATTTCCCGTCTTCTAACGTAAGAAGATGCGAGCTTGAATCGTAGCTCTTCACGGTAGCTGCAAGGTCTTCTGCAAAAGCAGCGCCAGTCATCATGGCGATACCGGCAATTGCGAGCGCAAGTTTTTTCATTGTTTCCTCCTCGGTTGGCGGTATGAAAACGTGGCGCTTGCCGAAAAGTTGCACTTTCAAAGACCCTATACGAAACAAAAAGGGCGATCCGCGCGGGACCGCCCTAATCTGGAACCGGCCTGGGAGGAGGAAAGCCGATCCGACTGATGAAAATGATGCGCTTGCTGGGTTAACGAATGGTTAACGCCGGCAAAGGCCTCACCAGCGCGGGTTCGGCGCCCGCCCCGCCGGCGTCGACACCGGCACCTTGGCTGCGGAAACGGTTGCCTCGACATGGTCGACCAGAGCGTCCGGCAGGCCGAGGCGGCCGGCAAGCAGGTCGAGATAGCCGCGCTCGGCCCGCGTGTCGGGATCGATGGTCAGGCGCGAGGCCGTGTAGAGTTCGACCTTCTGCGCTTCCGTCTTTGCCGATTTCACGATCTCGTCGAGGTCCAGCGGGGCCGCCAGTTCGTTCTTCAGAAACTGCTCGGCCTCGGAGCCGATACCGGAAAGGCCGAGCTTGTTGCCGATCTTCTTGCGCTCTTCCTCGTCTATATGACCGTCGGCCTTGGCGGCCGCGATCATCGCCCGCACCAGCATCAACGCGAACTCGTCCTCGCCCTGCGGCGCTTGCGAGGGATGGAAATCGGTATCGGCGGGCGGCGGCAGCAATTCCGGCTCGCCGGACGGATTCGCCTGCGGCGCGCTGCCGTTCTTGTAGTTCTGATAGGCCTTGTAGGCGAGACCGCCGATCGCGGCCAGACCGCCGAGCTTGAGGGCGGCGCCGGTGACCTGGCGCCCCGTGCCGGTTCCCAGAAGCACCGCCGCGATGGCACCGGCGGCAAGCGGATTGTCCTTGGCGAGCTGCGTCGCCTGCTGCGCCTTCTCGCGCACGGTGGAGCCGGTTCCCGGTATGTTGGATCCCAGAAGATCGTCGAGCAGCTTCTTCGGGTCGAGCATCAAAACCTCCGCAATGGGCCCGGACGGGCGGGTGGGACTGCAGGTGAAGTAGGCCTGAGAAGGCGACATTACAATGACGGGCGGTGGTCTTGAAGTTGCACACGACAAGAACCCGCACCAACCTTGCTTCACTGTGCTTCGGCCTGCCTTGGATGATGGCGGCTTGACGCGCTTTGTCGCTCGTCATCCCGGGCAAGCAGGAACGAAGCGAACTGCGCAGACCCGGGACCCATTGGTCGCAAGATCGTCAGGTACGGCCCGGTCCTTGCGTTGGCGCGTTCCAATATCTGTGGCGCCAACCCGGAACCCGGCCGCGCTGCTCAATGGGTCCCGGATAGCTTCGACCTCGCTATGCTCGGCTCGCTTCCGGGATGACGTCGCGATTGGAACTTAGCTGCCGATGTGGCGCTTGCCGCGCCTGCCGGCGAGTTCGACCTGGCGGTGTCGCTCCGCATACCGCGCCCGGTCGGCGTCGGATCGCGCTTCATGGCAATGCGGGCACGATATGCCTGCAACGTAATACGGCGATGCCCTGTCCTCGCTATCCAGCGGGCGGCGGCAGGCGCGGCACAGCTCAGCCTCGCCTTCCTCCAGGCCATGCGTCACCGAGACGCGCTCGTCGAAGACGAAGCATTCGCCTTCCCACAGGCTTTCATCGGCGGGCACCTCCTCGAGATATTTGAGGATGCCCCCTTTGAGGTGGAAAACGTCCTCGACGCCGAGCGACTTGATATAGGCGGTGGCCTTTTCGCAGCGAATGCCGCCGGTGCAGAACATGGCGACCTTGCGGCCGTTCAGTTCCGCCCGATGTTCCTCGACCCAGGCGGGAAACTCGCGAAAGCTCTTCGTCTTCGGATCGACCGCATGGCTGAACGTTCCCAGCGAGACCTCGTAGTCGTTGCGTGTGTCGATGACGAGCGTCTCGGGATCGGCGATCAACGCGTTCCAGTCCTGCGGGCGAACATAGGCGCCGGCGCTGTGTTGCGGGTCGATGGCATCGATGCCCATGGTAACGATCTCGCGTTTCAGCCGCACCTTCATGCGGTGAAACGGCATGGCCGAGGCGCTGCTGTACTTTACTTCGAGGCCGGCGAAAGCGGGCATCGCTTCCAGATGCGCGATCAGTTCCCCGATCGCCGTCGCGCTGCCGGCAACGGTGCCGTTGATGCCTTCCGGCGCCAGGATCAGCGTGCCCTTGATGCCGCGCCCGCAGCAAAACGCCGCAAGCGGCGCTTTCAGCGTCTCGAAGGCATCGAGCCGGCAGAAGCGATAGAGCGCCGCGACCCGGAACGGCTGCGACGGCAATTCCTGCGAGGATGTGGACTGGTTCATCGCGCAAGCCACTACAGCCTGGAAATACCGCTTTCAAGCTAGGCCTGTTCTGTCTGACTATTCAACGGTTTAAGCAGCCGCCAACCCGAGTGGCCATCATTTTTTCGCCCAAATGCTGCATGCGCTGTCCACGCCAGCGCAGGGTGGCCGGACAATGCATGCGCAGAAGGGAGACCGTCCATGTTCAGCGATGACGTCGTCCGCGAGATCACACAGGCAGCAGCCGAGCTCGGCCTTGAACCGGCGCTGCTGCTCGCCGTCGCCGAGGTGGAAAGCGCCGGCAAAGCCTTTGCTACCGTCAAGGGCAGGCGCGAGCCGCTGATCCGCTTCGAGGGCCACTATTTCGACCGGCGGCTGAGCGGAGACGCGCGGGCGGTGGCGCGACAGAAAGGCCTCGCCTCGCCCATCGCCGGCGCCATCGTCAATCCCGTCAGCCAGGCCGCCCGCTGGCAGATGCTGGAAGCCGCTGCCGCCATCGATGCAAAAGCGGCATTCGAATCCGTCTCATGGGGTCTCGGCCAGGTCATGGGCTCGCACTGGGCCTGGCTCGGTTACGCCAGCGTCGACACGCTGGTGGCGGACGCCCGCTCCGGCGTGGCGGGTCAGGCGCGGCTCATGATGAAATATATCGAGAAAGCAGGGCTCGCCGAGGCGCTGCGCAGACGCGACTGGGCAAGCTTCGCCAGCGGCTACAACGGGCCGGGCTACAGGAAAAATGCCTATGACGCGAAGATCGCCGCGGCCTATCGGCGCTATGCGGGCGAAGCCGACACCGGAACCGCCGGCGATGCGGACAGCGGCCCGCCTCTGTTGCGGCAGGGATCGAGAGGCGAAGCAGTCTCCGAGCTGCAGCGTAAACTCGCCGCGCTCGGCTACGATATCCAGGCCGATGGCATTTTCGGCCCGTTGACCGAGGCAGCCGTGCTGGCCTTCCAGGCAAGCCACGGCCTGGATGCCGATGGCATCGCAGGACCGGGCACATCGGCAGCATTGCAACGCGCATTGTCCACGGCAGACGAAACCATCGGTTTCTGGACTGCTTTTGCGGCATGGCTGGCGCGGCTTTTCGGACGGACCTGACGTGGACTCGGATTCACGCTTCTGCTAGAGCGGCCCTGCAATTTGCATCATGCTAATCGGTTGAATTTCACCTGGCAGGAACGGGAACGCGGCATGTCGAACAAAACGGAAAAACTCCTTTCGCTTCTGAATGGCCAGCCGGTCATCCCGGTCCTCAAGATTGCCAAGGCCGTGGATGCGGTTCCGTTGGCGCGCGCGCTGGCGCGTGGCGGCCTGCCCGTGATCGAGATCACGCTGCGCACGCCCGAAGCCCTGGAGGCTGTGCGGCGCGTGGCGGGCGAGGTCGAGGAAAGCATCGTCGGCGCGGGCACCATTCTTTCAGCGCGGCAGTTCGAAGAAGCCGCGAAGGCAGGCTCAAAATTCATCGTCAGCCCGGGCGTGACACGCGAATTGCTGGCGGCCGGAGAGGCGAGCGAGGTACCGCTGCTTCCCGGCGCGATCACGCCGGGCGAGATCATGACGGCGCGCGAAGCCGGGCTGGATTTCCTGAAATTCTTTCCGGCCGAACAGGCAGGCGGCGCAGCCTTCCTGAAAGCGCTCGCCTCGCCGCTGGCCGATATCCGCTTCTGCCCGACCGGCGGCGTCAGCGCCAGGAACGCGATGGATTATCTGAGCCTGCCCAATGTCGTCTGTGTCGGCGGTTCGTGGGTGGCGCCCGACGATATGGTCGCTGCCGGCAAATGGGACGCCATCGAGGCCCTGGCCCGCGAGGCGAGCACGCTCGGCCGCTGACGCCAAGCCTGGGCATGACGACGAAGGGGCGGCTGAATCTTTTCTGCTTCTCATGACGCGCTCAACCGGTTTCTTACATTCCAACCGTCCGCGCTGCCCCTCACCGCCCTACCGGGCACCTCTCCCCGTATAGGGATTGGGAGAGGAAAGCTGTCCGCAACCTCGCCACCTATTCTGCAACATTCAGGTTGCGAAGCCTTAGGTGAAAGCGCTCCTCTCCCCGTCCCTATACGGGGAGAGGATGGCGGCAGCCAGGTGAGGGGCAGCGCGGACGGTGGAGAACCTGCGTCAATGCGAATCGTTGAGTGCTTCTGTTGAAACCTGAAGCGCTCTAATTCGTCCACAAACAAAAACCGCGCCGGTACGGCGCGGTTTTTGCTTGATTGCGGAACCCGTCTACTTGGTGCCGAAACGGGCGACCGACAGGAACTTCACGGCCGTTCCGGTGAACTTGTTGCTGTTCACCACCTGGTCGTCCGCCTGGAACCCGGCCGTGTAGACCTCGCTCGGCGCCGTGCGCACCAGGTTGTAAGCAAAGCTCGGCGCGGTCGTGGAGTTCTTGACCGTGGCGACATAGTCGGTGCTGTGGAGCGCCCAGCGGGCGACGCTCGGCTGAGCCGTCGTCACCACCGCCTTGGGGTCAGGCTTGGCATCCACAGCGTTGGCGCGGCCCTCCTTGCGGGTCGTCTTCACGCTGCCGCCCATGGCGGCGGCAGGATCGGAACCCGCCGGAAGCGCTGCGATGGCCTGCCGGGGCGAAGCCGAATCGACAACCGGATCGTTGAAAGCCGAACGGCGGATCGGCTGCGGAACGGTCAGCGATGCGACCTGATAGCCGTCGGTCACTGCCTCACCGGAAACAGACGCCTGCTGCAGAACCGCCCTGATCTCGTCAGGCCGCTCCGAGGGCAGGATCGAAACCTTGTCGGGCCCACCCCGAGCCGTGGCGGCGAGCGCCGTCAGCACCGATTGCTGGTCGTCGACGGCTGCCTTGCCCGTGACGCCATGCTCCGGCCGCCATGTCGGCACCGGCACGCCCGCCGAAGCGCCCGGCTCGCTATAGGCTGCGAGCGCCGTGGCATCGGCCGTGCTGAAAGGAATGTTGTCCGGCGTCTGCTCCGCCGAAGCCACCTGGACGGCTCCCGCGGCAGTCGCATCGGCCACGCCGAACGGAATGTTCTCCGGCGTTTCAGGGGTCTTCTCACCCACATCCGTCTTCGGACGCGGCGCGAAATTCGGCAACGGCACGCTGCGCGCGGGAAGCGCGGCGATGATGGTCTCCGGCGTCTCTTCCTTCGGCTCTTCCGCCACCGGAGCGTCTTCGACCGAAGGAATGTTGGCGCGCTCGGCCTTGTCCGGGGGAACGATGGTGATGCCCGGCAGCGGCTTGGTCTGCCTGACCTTCGGCTTCGGCTCGCTGGCGGCTGCTACGACATCGGCCTCGTCGTCGGCCTCGTCGGCGCCGCCGCCGAAGAATGCGGCAAGCAGGCCCCCGGATTTCCTGGAGGAACCACCCATGCTGGCCAGCGCGATGGCCGTCGAGCCGCTGGCCTTGCGCGACTTGTAGGAAGCCACCGCCTGCTCATAACCCGGCAGCGGACGGCCGTCGCTCGGCACATGCAGCGTCTTTCCGTTCGGGAACACGCGCGCCAGTTCCTGGCGGCTGATGCCCGGCCAGTGGCGTACATTGCCGACATCGAGATGCACGAAGGGCGAGCCGGACGTCGGATAGTAGCCGACGCCGCCGCCCTGCATTTTCAGGCCGATGTCGCGCAGCTTCTTCAGCGGCACCCCAGGGATGTAGAAGTCCATCGCCTTGCCGAGCATATGCTGGCTTTTCTGCGCGACGCCCTTCGAGCGGCTGCGCAACATGGAATTGGTGGCCGGCGCGCGATAACCGCAGATTACCTGGATGTAGGAATTGGCGCCGCTGGCGCGGTAGGCTTCCCAGACAAGGTCGAGAAGCCGCGGATCCATCTTGATCGGCTCGTTACGGCGCCAGTCGCGCAGGATGTAATTGATCTTCTTTAGGCCTTCCGGATCGTAGCGGCCGTTGCGCTTGTAGACGATCTCGGCCTTTTCCCGCGTGTGGAGGTGGTACAGCCTCAGGGAGCGCGTTTCCGCGCTGGCGGCGGTCGCCATCGAAGCAAGGAAACCTATCGCGGCCGCCGCTGCCGCCAGCCATTTCGGCCAGACGATCGTTTGGGATAGCCGTCCGTTACTGGGTCGCTCGATTCTGTTCAAATCAAAGGCCTTGTAGGCTGCCGTTTGTCCCCGGATTTGACCAAACGGATGTTGTCCACACACACCCGAATATCGATCCTAATGGTTAATCGCCGCTTATTGAAGCTGAAATGCGGTAACACCATGGCGATATCCCGGCAAAAATGCAACGCGGTGCTTCTTGGTAAACTGCTGGTTTAGAGGGGAAAACTGTCGCAGGGCTTGCGCCGGTTTCAGGAGGCGAGCCTGTCCGGACGACCGGCGTCCGGCTCGATTCCATATTCCTTGAGCTTCCTGTAGAGCGTCGAGCGGCCGATACCAAGCCGCCGCGCCACTTCGCTCATCTGGCCGTTGTAGTGTTCGATCGCCAGCTTGATCATTTCCAGTTCCACCGCCGCCAGCGAACGGACGTTGCCCCGTTCGTCCAGCGCCTGCAGCGTGCCATGCCGCCTCGGCGGAATTGCTTTGGACGCCGTTGGCGTTTCCATTTCCAGCGCCAGGCTCTGCGACGGCTCCGGCGCGGTCTCGGATCCACTGAGATCCACCGTGCCTTCGACCTGCGCCCTGATCTGGGGAAACTCGTTTTCGGTCAGCGTGTCGCCTTCGCACAGTACGGACGCCCGGAAAATCGCGTTCTCGAGCTGGCGGATGTTGCCTGGCCAGTCATAGGCCTTCAGCATGGCCAGCGCCCCCGCCGACATGCCGCGCATCGAGCGGCGGGGCTCCGCCGCCGCCAGCTGCGCCATGAAATGCCTCACAAGAAGAGGAATATCGTCCCGCCGCTCCCGCAAGGGCGGCACGAAGATCGGATAGACGTTCAGGCGATAGAACAGGTCTTCCCGAAACTTGCCGTCCTTCACCTGCTGAAGGAGATCGCGGTGAGTGGCCGAGATCAGGCGGATATCGACCCGCACCGGAGCGCGTCCGCCGACCGGATCGACCTCGCCCTCCTGTACGGCGCGCAGAAGCTTGACCTGCACGTCCAGCGGCAGGTCGCCGATCTCGTCGAGGAAAAGCGTGCCGGTGTGCGCCTCGACGAACTTGCCGGCATGTTTTTCGGTGGCACCGGTGAACGAACCCTTCTCGTGCCCGAACAGGATGGATTCCACCAGATTGTCGGGGATCGCACCGCAGTTGACGGTTACGAACGGCCTGGTCCGGCGGTCTCCGCTACCCTGAATGGCTCGCGCGACGATCTCCTTGCCGACCCCCGATTCGCCTTCGATCAGCACCGGTATGCTGGAAGCGGCAGCCTTCTGGCCGAGGCGGATGACCTTTTCCATCGCCGGGCTGCCGGTCATCAGGTCTTTCAGGGTCAGCGTACTGCCGCCCCGCGGCGCGACCCGCCTCACCTCGTTGCCGAGCGCCTCGGTCTTCAGCGCGTTGGCGATTGCGGTCTGCAGGCGCTCCGGCGAGGCCGGCTTGACGACGAAATCGAAAGCGCCATGGCGCATCGCCGTCACCACCGTCTCGATGCCGCCCTGCGCGGTCTGCACGATGACGGGAATGTCGATGCCACGCTCCTGCATGGCCTTCAGCACGCCGATGCCGTCGAGCCCGGGCATGGCGAGGTCGAGAATGACAGCAGCCACGTCGCGCGCCGCGGGACCGTCGACGATCCGTAGACCAGCCTCGCCGCCATCGGCCAGAATCGTATCGTAGCCGAATTTGGCCAGCGCCGCTTCGAGTAGCCGGCGCTGCACCGGGTCGTCATCGACTATGAGTACGGAACCTGTCATGAGTGGTTCGGTTTCGATCGCTGCGAAAGGGCTGCCCTATGGATCATCTTGGCACAGGGTTCTAAATAAGCTTTCAAAAAAGCCGGTGAACGAAATCCTTAGGATTTGATCGGCACTGGGTGCGGCCTGGCCTTCCAGAGGTGTTTGCATGGACATGAATTCTCTCCGGCGCTTCGCCGCGCCTGCTGCCTTGCAGGGCGCTTCGGATTTCGGCGATCCGCCGGAGTGGAACCTCGCCGATCTCTATTCGGGTATGGACGCGCCGGAGTTGAAGCGCGACATGGAAAAGGCGGCCGCCGACACGTTGCGCTTCGAAGCCCGGTGGAAAGGCACGCTTGCCGTGGAGGCGGCGCGCGGCGCCGAAGGCCGCCTCGGCGAGGCGCTCGAGGAATACGAGGCGCTGGAGGAGCTGATGGGCCGCATCGGCTCCTATGCCGGGCTGGTCTATGCCGAGGACACGTCCGACCCGAAGCGGGCCAAGCTCTATGGCGATGTGCAGGAGAAAATGACCGACGCCAGCGCGCATCTGCTGTTCTTCGCGCTGGAACTGAACCTTGTCGACGATGAATTGATCGAAAGCGCGCTCGCCGCCGATCCGGCGTTCGGCCATTACCGCCCGTGGGTGCTCGATCTCAGGATGGACAAGCCCTACCAGCTCGAAGACCGAATCGAGCAGCTCTTCCATGAAAAGTCAATCACCGGGCGTGGGGCCTTCAACCGCCTGTTCGATGAGACGATGACCGATCTGCGCTTCGAGGTCGATGGCGAGAAGCTGGCCCTCGAGCCCACCCTGAACAAGCTGCAGGACCCCGATGGCGACGCACGCCGCAAGGCCGCCGAAGCGCTGGCCGCGACCTTTCGGAAAAACCTGCGGACCTTCACGCTGATCACCAACACGCTCGCCAAGGACAAGGAGATTTCCGACCGCTGGCGCGGCTTCCAGGATATCGCCGACTCCCGCCACCTCGCCAATCGCGTCGAGCGCAATGTCGTCGATGCGCTCGCCGCCGCCGTGCGTGAAGCCTATCCGCGCCTGTCCCACCGCTACTATGCGATGAAGGCGCGCTGGCTCGGCATGGAGGCGATGAACCACTGGGACCGCAACGCGCCGCTGCCCGAAACCCCGAAGGCGACGATCCCGTGGGAGCAAGCGAAGGATACTGTTCTTTCCGCCTACAACCGCTTCTCGCCGGAGATGGCGGATATCGCCCGGTCTTTCTTCGACCGCCGCTGGATCGACGCGCCGGTGCGGCCCGGCAAGTCGCCCGGCGCGTTCGCGCACCCGACAGTGCCGTCGGTTCACCCCTATGTACTCCTGAACTACATGGGCAAGCCGCGCGACGTCATGACCCTGGCGCACGAGCTTGGCCACGGCGTCCATCAGGTGCTGGCCGGCGAACAAGGCGCGCTGATGGCATCGACGCCGCTTACCCTCGCCGAAACCGCCTCGGTGTTCGGCGAGATGCTGACCTTCCGCTCGCTGCTCGACAGCACGCAGGATCGCCGCGAGCGCAAGGCGATGCTGGCGCAGAAGGTCGAGGACATGATCAATACGGTCGTGCGCCAGATCGCCTTTTACGAATTCGAGCGCCGGGTGCACACGGAACGGCGCAACGGCGAACTGACTTCCGACCGGCTTGGCGAATTCTGGCTGCAGGTGCAGGCCGAGAGTCTCGGCCCGGCGATCAGGCTGCGCGACGGCTACGAGACGTTCTGGACTTACATCCCGCACTTCATCCACTCGCCCTTCTATGTCTACGCCTATGCGTTCGGCGACTGCCTGGTGAACTCGCTCTATGCGGTCTACCAGAACGCCGAGCGCGGCTTTCAGGAGAAGTATTTCGACATGCTGCGCGCCGGCGGCACCAAGCATCATTCGGAACTGCTGAAGCCGTTCGGGCTGGACGCCACCGACCCCGCCTTCTGGCAGATCGGCCTTGGCGTCATCGGCAACCTGATCGACGAACTGGAAGCGCTGGACTGAGGGCGCCTTACCCTCCCCCTTGTGGGGAGGGTCGATCCGCATCGCGGATCGGGTGGGGGTATTGAAAATTTGACACCGACCTCTTCACCCCTACCCCGGCTCGCGGACATCGCTTCGCAGCGCCCGCTCACCAACCCTCCCCACAAGGGGGAGGGTAAGACTTACCCCTTCGCTCTCTTCCGCGACGATCTCGCTGGGCGCGAGGTCTTGTTCGAGCAACCCTCCGCTATCATCGCCCCGCACGACGCCGAAAGTTTCGAAGCCGCGTTCGAGCATCTCCAGGCAGCCCACGACGCCGGAAAGTGGTTGGCAGGCTTCTTCTCCTATGAGGCCGGCTACCTGCTCGAACCGAAGCTTGCGCCGCTGCTGCCGCAGGATCGGCGCGTTCCGCTGTTCTGCCTCGGCGTGTTCGACGGACCTTCGGAACATGTACCGGCGGCAGCGACGACGCCGACCAACGGCCCGATCTTCGATGCCCGCGCCGGATGGTCATTCGACCAATACGAAAAGCGCTTCGACCGGCTGCACAATCATATCCGCAAAGGCGACTGCTATCAGGGCAACCTGACCTTTCCGGTGAAGGCCCAATGGTCGGGCGAAGCGCTCGCCGCCTTCGACGCGCTGACCGCGCGCCAGCCGGTGAAATACGGTGCGCTGGTCTCGTTGGGTGGTCCGACAATCCTGTCGCGCTCACCGGAGCTGTTCTTCAAGATCGACGGCGAAGGAAGGATCGAGACCCATCCCATGAAGGGCACCGCGCCGCGGGGCGCGACGGACGCCGAAGACGCCCGGTTGAAGGATTTCCTGCGCAACGACGAAAAGAATCAGGCCGAAAACCGCATGATCGTCGACCTGCTGCGCAACGACATCTCGCTGATCAGCGAAGTGGGAACGCTGGAGGTCCCGGAACTTTTCCGCATCGAAACCTACCCGACCGTGCACCAGATGGTGAGTACGGTGCGCGCAAAGCTTCTGCCTGACCTCTCGATCCGGCGGATTTTCGCGGCATTGTTCCCCTGCGGCTCGATCACCGGCGCGCCCAAGATCCGCGCCATGGAAATCCTGCGCGAACTGGAGGACACTGCGCGTGGCGTCTATTGCGGCGCCATCGGCTGGATCGCGCCCAACGGCACGATGCGCTTCTCGGTGGCCATCCGCACGATTACGCTCTTTGCCGATGGCGAGGCGGTCTACAATGTCGGGGGAGGCGTGGTATTCGATTCCAGCGCCCGGGAGGAATATGACGAGTGTCTCCTGAAAGCACGCTTCGCGATGGCGCCGCCGGCTTCGACCTGATCGAAACGCTGCGCTGGGAGCCAGGCTCCGGCTTTGTCCGGCTCGAACGGCATCTGGCGCGCGTCTATGCCTCGGCTTCGGAGCTGGGATTTGCGTTCGCGCCGGAGAAAGTGGGCGAAGCGCTGCAAAACGCCGTCAGGCAATCGGCCGCGTCGATGCGTGTGCGCCTGGTGCTGGCCCGAAACGGCGATGTCTCGGCTGCCGCCCAGCCATATGTACCCGTACCGTCCGGCAAGGTCTGGAAGCTGCGGCTTGCCCGCACGCGTCTCGATTCGACCGATATCCTGCTGCGGCACAAGACGACGCGGCGGGAAACCTATATCCGGGCGCGTTCGGAATATCTGATCCAGCAGGCCGACGAGGTCCTGCTTGCCAATGAGCGCGGCGAGCTTTGCGAAGGCACCGTCACCAATGTTTTCGCCGATTTCGGCGATGGCATCCTGGCTACGCCGCGTCTCGATTGCGGCCTGCTTCAAGGTGTTCTGCGCGCCGAACTGCTCGACACGGGCAAGGCCGAGGAAGCGATTTTTTCCTTTGACGATCTGCGCTCGGCCAAGTCGATTTTCGTCGGCAATTCGCTGCGCGGGCTGATCCCTGCCACTCTGGATTGATGCACCCGGCACCTGCAAAACCCGGCTTCCAGAACGTCCCAGCCCTCCAGCCCTTTAGCGGTTTGCGCTGGTTTGTGACATTGATCTATGGTTTAGCGCCCTGAGTGATCTCGCGAAAAGTCGTAGATTTTGAAACAATTTCGAGGAGTTGGCGAAAAAATGGCGAATGAATCCTGGCCCGTCCATGGAGAAATCACCGGTCCAATCGTGATGATCGGTTTCGGTTCGATAGGCCGCGGAACGCTGCCCCTCATCGAGCGCCATTTCAAATTCGACAAGTCGCGCATGACCGTCATCGACCCGCGCGACGCCGACCGCAAGCTGCTCGACGAGCGCGGCATCAAATTCATGCAGGAGGCGGTGACCAAGAAGAACTACAAGAAGCTGTTGACCCCGCTTCTCACCGAAGGCGGCGGCCAGGGCTTCTGCGTCAATCTCTCGGTCGACACCTCGTCGCTGGAACTGATGAAACTCTGCCGCAAGCTCGGCGTACTCTATGTCGACACCGTAGTGGAGCCGTGGCTCGGCTTCTATTTCGACGACAAGGCCGACAACGCCGCGCGAACCAACTATGCGTTGCGCCAGACCGTCCGTGAAGAGGTCGAGAAGAATCCCGGCGGCACCACCGCGCTATCCTGCTGCGGCGCCAATCCCGGCATGGTGTCGTGGTTCGTCAAGCAGGCGCTGGTCAACCTCGCCACCGATCTCGGGCTGGAATTCTCCGAACCGGCGACCGACGATCGCGAAGGCTGGGCAAGGCTGATGCAGCAGGCCGGCGTCAAGGGCATCCACATCGCCGAGCGCGACACCCAGCGCACCAAGAAGCCGAAGCCGATGAACGTGTTCTGGAACACATGGTCGGTGGAGGGCTTCATCTCCGAAGGACTGCAACCGGCGGAACTCGGCTGGGGCACCCATGAGGAGTGGAAGCCCAAGAACGCCCGCGAGTACAAGCACGGCCCGCAATGCGCCATCTACCTCGAGCAGCCCGGCGCCAACACGCGCGTTCGCACCTGGTGCCCGACGCCGGGACCGCAATACGGCTTTCTCGTCACCCACAACGAGGCGATCTCGATCGCCGACTTCTTCACCGTGCGCGGCAAGAAGGGCAAGGTCCACTACCGCCCCACCTGTCATTATGCCTATCACCCTTGCAACGACGCCCTGCTCTCCCTGGATGAAATGTTTGGCGCAGCCGGCAAGGCGCAGCCCGTGCAGCATGTGCTCGACGAAAACGAGCTTGTCGACGGCGTCGACGAACTCGGCGTGCTGCTCTACGGCCATGCCAGGAATGCCTACTGGTTCGGCTCGCAGCTTTCCCTTCAGGAAGCGCGCAAGCTGGCGCCCTACCAGAACGCCACCGGCCTCCAGGTCACCTCGGCGGTGCTCGCTGGCATGGTCTGGGCGCTCGAAAACCCGCAGGCCGGCATCGTCGAGGCGGACGAGATGGATTACCGGCGCTGTCTCGAAATCCAGCTGCCTTACCTCGGGCCGGTCAAGGGCTACTACACCGACTGGACGCCGCTCGAAGGCCGGCCGGGGCTTTTCCACGAGGATATCGACAAGAAGGACCCGTGGCAGTTCCGCAACATCCTCGTCAGATAGCGGCGGCTTCGACCCCGTCCGGCGCCTTGCAATCGCCCGGAAATCGGGCGATTGAAATGGAGCGGATCGAGGAGAGGACTTCACTTATGAATACAGCGCGCAAAATGCTTCCGGCTGGCTGCGCAGCCGCTTTGGCGGTCATGCTTGCCGCCTGCACCACCAGCGGCCCGCCTGAGCCGCCAATGGCCCAGGCGCCGACCGGCGTCGAAGGCTCATGGATCGACGCCAAGGGCACCGGACTGTCGACGCTTGCCGGCGGCCGCTTCCAGACTGTCGCCACCGACACTGGCCAGAAACTTGCCGACGGCAGCTACACCATGACAGGTGCGGCCTCGGTCGAGATCAACGGCACCTCGCTGATCCGCCAGTCCGGCATCAGCTTCAACTGCCTGCTGGTTTCGACCAACCAGATGAACTGCACCAGCGCCACCGGCCAGAACTTCGTGCTGACGCGCCGCGTCTGACGCCAAGCGCATTTTTTGCCCCAAGGGCAGCGGTCCGCCGCTGCCCTTTTTGTTATGCATTCACCCCGAAATCATCCTCATATGGACCGCACGGACCGCATCCAACCTCGCCGGCAAACTGGGCCGCGATTCCGCTTGCATCCATAAAACCGCAGTGTGAACATGGCTTCCGGGAAAGCCGTTACATGCCAGTCAAACAAGGCGGTTAGACCGCCCGAAACGATCCACCGGGGAGAATGCCATGAAGAAAATCGCCGCCATCGCCGCTCTGTCGGCTTCGACGCTCGGCCTCGGCACGGGCGCGTCCTTTGCCGACTACACGCTCAACATTCTCCATATCAACGACTGGCACAGCCGCATCGAAAGCAACAACAAGTATGAATCGACCTGTTCGGCCGAGGAGGAGACCAAGGGCGAATGCATCGGCGGCGCGGCGCGGCTGCTGACTGCCATCGCGCAGGAGCGCAAGAAGCTGGAAGGCCAGAACGTGCTGCTTCTCAATGGCGGCGACAATTTCCAGGGTTCGCTGTTTTACACCACCTACAAGGGCAAGGTTGAGGCGGAATTCCTCAACGAGATGAAGTTCGACGCCATGACCGTTGGCAACCACGAGTTCGACGACGGCGAGGACGCGCTGGCGCCGTTCCTCGATGTCATCAAGTTCCCGGTCCTGTCGGCCAATGTGAAGGCCAGCGCCGCCGCCAAGATCGGCGACCGCGTCAAGCCGTCCGTCGTGCTCGATGTCGGCGGCCAGAAGATCGGCATCGTCGGCGCCGTGACCACCGAAACGCCGGAAATCGCCTCGCCCGGTCCGAACATCACCATCGAGGACGACGTCAAGACCATCACCGCAGAGGTCGAGAAGCTGAAGGGCGAAGGCGTCAACAAGATTATCGCGCTGACCCATGTCGGCTATCCGCGCGACAAGGAGATGATCGCGAAAATCCCCGGCGTCGACATCGTCGTCGGCGGCCACACCCATTCGCTGCTGTCGAACACCGACGCCAAGGCCGAAGGCCCGTATCCGACGATGATCGACAATCCCGACGGCTACAAGGTGCCTGTCACCCAGGCGGCGTCCTATTCGAAATATCTCGGCGAGTTCAAGGTCGTGTTCGACGACAACGGTGTCGTCAAGGAGGCCAGCGGCGACCCGATCTATCTCGACAAGTCGATCACGCCGGATGCTGCCGCGCTGGCTCGCATCAAGGAGCTTGGCGCGCCGATCGAGGAACTCAAGGGCAAGGAGGTTGGCGAGACAGCCGGCCCCATCGACGGCAGCCGCGAAACCTGCCGCGCCCGCGAATGCGAGATGGGCAACCTCGTCTCCGACGCTATCCTCGACCGTGTCAAGGATCAGGGCGTCACCATCGTCATCTCCAATGGTGGCGGCCTGCGCGCTTCCATCGACCAGGGCAAGGTCACGATGGGCGAAGTGCTGACCGTGCTGCCTTTCCAGAACACCCTCGCCACCTTCCAGATCGCCGGCAAGGACCTCGTGGCCGGACTGGAAAGCGGCGTCAGCCAGCTGGAGGACGGCGCCGGCCGCTTCCCGCAGGTCGCCGGCCTGAAATACTCGTTCGACAAGTCGGTCGCACCGAACCAGGGCCGCATCAAGGATGTCCAGGTCATGGACGGCGGCAGCTGGGCGCCGATCGATCCCGAGAAGGATTACATCGTCGCCACCAACAATTACGTCCGTCAGGGCGGCGACGGCTATAAGGTTTTCGCCGACAAGGCCAAGAACGCCTATGACTACGGTCCGGGCCTCGAACAGGTCGTGGCCGACTACATCGGCGCCCACAGCCCGTACCAGCCCAAGGTCGAAGGCCGCATCACCGAGATCGCGGCCGGCGGCACGGCGGACGCCAAGCCCGCGGCAGAACCGGCCAAGCCAGCGGACGCAGCGCAGGCGCAGGCTCAGGCTCCTCCGGTAGGCGCCGATTCGACGGCGGCGGTCG
>CBFGLW010000039.1:0-27537 GCA_965649745.1 uncultured Mesorhizobium sp.
GCCTTCTCCCCTTGTGGGAGAAGGTGGCCGAGCGGAGCGAGGTCGGATGAGGGGTAAATTGAAAAAGCCGCCTTTCGGCGGCCTTTTGACATTCCGATAACCCGAATTATTCGGCCTTTTCAGCGGCTTTCTTCTTCGGCGCCGCCTTTTTCTTCGGTTCGTCTGCTTCGGCATCGTCAGCCTTCTTGGCTGCCGCCTTCTTGGCCGGCTTCTTCGCCTTGGCGTCGGTCTCCTCGTCGTCCTCGGCCATCAGTTCGTCCTTGCTCACCTTCTTGTCGGTGACGGAGATCTGGCCGAGCAGATGGTCGACGACCTTTTCCTCGAACATCGGCGCGCGCAGCGTGTTGAGCGCCTCCGGGTTGGACCGGTAGAACTCGAACACTTCCTGCTGCTGGTTGCCCGGGAAGCGCCGCACCTGCTCGAACAGGCCGCGCTGCAATTCCTCGTCGGAGACCGTCACGCCGGCCTTTTCGCCGATCTCGGCAAGCACCAGGCCGAGACGGACACGGCGCTCGGCAAGGCGCAGATATTCGGCGCGCGCCTCTTCCTCGGTGGTGTCTTCGTCGGCGAAGGTCTTGCCAGCGGCATCGAGGTCGCGATTGACCTGCGCCCAGATGTTGTTGAACTCGGCGTCGACGAGCTTTGAAGGCGCCTCGAAGGCGTAGGACGCGTCGAGCTGGTCGAGCAGCTGGCGCTTCACCTTCTGGCGGGTCATCGAGCCGAACTGGTTCTCGATCTGGCCGCGCACCACCTCGCGCAGGCGCTCGAGCGATTCCAGGCCGAGATTCTTGGCCGTTTCGTCGTTGAGCTCCAGCTTGCCGGGCTTCGCCACTTCCTTGACGGTGACGTCGAAGGTCGCTTCCTTGCCAGCCAGATGCGCCGCCTGATAGGTCTCCGGGAAGGTGACGGTGACAAGCCTTTCGTCGCCGGCCTTGGCGCCGATGAGCTGGTCCTCGAAGCCGGGGATGAATTCCTTGGAGCCGAGCACCAGCGGCTGGTCGTTGCCGGCGCCGCCGGCGAACGCCTCGCCGTCGATCTTGCCGACATAGTCGATGGTGACGCGGTCGCCCTCGGCGGCCTTGCCGTCCTTCGGCTCGTAGGAGCGGGCCGATTCGGCAACGCGCTGCACCTGTTCGTCGATCTCGGAGTCCGGCACGTCATAGACCGGGCGGGTCACCTTGATATTCGAGAAATCCTTGAGTTCGATCGGCGGGATCACCTCGTAGTTGAGGCTGAATTCGAAGTCGGCGCCGCCGGCGAGGATTTTTTCCGCTTCCTTCTCATCCTCGGTCATGACGACCTCCGGCTGCATGGCGGCCTTCTCGCCACGGTCGGTGATGATGGAGCGGGCGTCGTTCAGGATTTCGTTGACCACCTCGGCCATGAACGACTTGCCGTAAACCTTGCGCAGGTGCTGCACGGGGACCTTGCCGGGACGGAAACCGTTGATGCGGACCTTGTCCTTCGCATCCGAAAGCCGCGCCAGAAGCTTGGCTTCCATATCGCCGGCCGGCACTGTGACCTTGATTTCGCGCTTGAGACCGGAGTTGAGCGTTTCCGTGACCTGCATCATCTAACCTTCGTTTCCACCATGAGGCGGTTCAACGGCTGCGCCGTAACCGCCTGCGGGATATCCTGCCGGGAATGGCTTTCAGTGCGGGAACCGGCGTCCTGAACCCCGATCAGGCGGTCCAAATCATCCGGAAAACGCTCCAAAATGTGAATAAGTCTTTGTTTTTCCTACTTCTTTTCACATTTTGCAGAAGCGGATAGTCGCGTCCCGTCACATTCGACACGCCTTTTGTCACACGCGAGCCCAATTTTCAACCGTCTTCGCGCTCCTGCACAGCCGGTATCCGCGCCGACATTGACAGAATGATGGCCGCGTGTGATTGCCCTTCGTGGAAGCGGATGTGGCGGAACTGGTAGACGCCCTGGATTTAGGTTCCAGTGCCGAAAGGCGTGGAGGTTCGAGTCCTCTCATCCGCACCAGGCAGCTTCCAGAGCTTGAGACGATGGCCCTGCTTTTCCTTGCATGGGAAACCCGCTCCAACGAAGCATGCAAATTGGCGACGCCTGCCAAAATCCTGTTTCGGACTCGGCTCCAGTTCAGGCTTCGAGCAGCAGAACCGAAGGCATGTCCGGCCCCGCGAGGGTTTCCATAAGACCGAGGCCGATACCGGACTTGCCGAGCATCAGCGCGGGGGAATCCATATAGCCGCCAAGCCCGCACCGCCATCGCCCCTCCGCGCGATATTCGGAAACCGCCCGCGAAACGAGCGCCGATGCCGCTTTATGGTCGCCGCCGCGGTTGAAAACAACAGCATTGCCGATGGCGCCATGGCAAAGCGAGTGGCTGCCCTCCCCGCCATAAGCCACCATGGCGGCCAAGGCCGCGGCGGTCTGGCCATCCAGTGCCGGTTCGGGAAGCGAACCGCGCAACGCCATGCGCGCCAGGGCAATCCCGGGGGCACCGTGGCACCACGCGGTGGCGTGGTCGATATCGGTGCGCCGGTCTCGCCAGTTCGCGGCGGCGACATCGAAAGTCGATTGCTCGAAAGCGATCGCCTGTGCGGCGAGGTTCATATAACCGGAATCGTCAAGAATACGCGCAGCCTCGGCCAAGGCGACGGCGATCCCGCAGGCGCCGTGAGCAAAGCCGGTCAGATGGACCGCATTCGGGCCAGAGGGCCAACTTGCGCGCCCATTTTCAAGACGCGCATGGTCCTTGAGCCAGCGGGCGCTTTGATCGATGACTTCGAGCGCGCTATCACGATGGGATGTGCCGAGCAGGCCACGCAACGCCAAAATGACACCGGCATGGCCTGCAATTACGTCGGCCTGCCCGAGATGGTGGATACCTGCCTTCAACGCTTCCAGGGCCGGTGCAATTCCTTCTGCCTCTACGTCGAGGCTGCGCCCCATCCGTATGCAGGCATAAAGAACGCCAGCAAGTCCTTCGAAAGCGGAGAGAATGTCCTTCGGCCTGCTACAATTCAGGGCAACATTCAGACTGTTAAGAATGTTTTCGGCCATGACGCGGCTACGGCCAGATGCATCGAAGCGCTTGGCATATTCGGCATAGAACAGGCCGATCCCCGCCAGACCATCGTAGAGCGAGAGTCCGATAACGTCGTAGGAGTAGTTCAAAGCCCCTCGCTGGACGGGAGCGGTCCACGTCGGCAATCCGTCGGCATCGATTGCTGCCGCCGTCAGGTCCGTCTCGATTTCCTCCAGGACGTGTGCAATCTCCGGGAGCGAAAGGGGAACGGCGCTAACGTCGACCGCGCCGGCTGGTTGCGGCGGCCCACCTACCGTTCGCCGCGCGGCGATGCTACCCCTTATGATGGCGATCTGACGATCGAGATCGCCCTTGCCCAACCGGTTCAGACGCGAACGTACATAGTCGGGCTGGCTGATGTCGAAATAGGCCGTATCGACAGTTTGACCCAGCGAATCCGATAGGGCCTTGTCGTCGTCGCCTGCAGTCTTGAAATAGGGAATATCGCCTCGCCAAAGTTCCTTGACCTCATATGGGATCAGCGGCAGCAGCGATGGGAAACTCGCGGCTTCGTCGAGAAGAACTGAGAAGGCGAGATCGCGTTCATAGCCATTGCGCATGCAACTCGGATGATAGGAACCGCGCAGCGCAAGCGCGTATTCGGTCGTCGGCCGGGCAACCCAGCGCATCGGCAGCCGGGCCAGTTGCATCAGCGCGCCATCCTCGGCCCGGAGGCGCGCGTTTGAATCGAGGAACGCTTCGTACGCAATGCGGAACCCTTCAACAACCTCCTCTTCATGTTCCAGGATCGATTGTTGGGTATCGTCGAAAACCGGTAGATTGCCCTTCTGTTCGATGACGCCCGGTCTGTACTCGATGCGCGGGGCTCCACTGTTGAAATTTTCGAAATGCGGCTGCTGAAACGGCGTAGCCTGATCGCCGATGCAGCCGGTACCACTGAGATCCAACAACGTGCCTTCGGGTGTCAGCATTAAATTGGGGAGAAGTCCGACACCGAGGACAGTTTGATTTCGGGCGACAATCCGATGCCAGAGAGGGTAGGACGGATCGGTTCGAGGAGGTCTTGGCGCCGGAAGTTGGACGACAGTCTCGGTATCGACGACGACCGGTGCACCGCCAGATGCCAGAATGTTCTCGAAATGGACGTCCGAAGCCCCGGTCACATAGTGAAGGGCAAGGAGTGCACCGATCCGCCGAAAATAGCCGCGTACTTCTGCTGCCGTGTCGCAACCGTGTACCATTGCCGGTTCGACCCACCCATAGGCCGAGCGCGTAAGGGTGCTGCAATGAGGCAACGGTTCCGGCAGCCTTTCATTGAGGATGGAAAAAATTTCGGCAAGGAGAATATCCGTCTCAAGCGATTTCGGTTTGTACAGAAGCTCCGCTTTACCGAAATTGAGTTTCGAAACACAGCGCCCATTGGCATGCGGGTCGCCGACGCCAAACTCGATGGAAGAAAGCATGGCTATGTCTATGCCGAACTGATCGGCGATCGGCTTCGCATCGTCGATCAGTCGTTCGACCATTTCTGAAAACATGGCTATTACCGAGACCGTAATCTCCGCCTGGATGCGGTCGCCAACCGGAAATCTGCTCAATAGAAGGCGGCGTTCCGGGCCGATTTGGAGTTTTGCCAGAAAATCGCGAAGCAGATCCTGGTCGTCAACGCCGCCAACGGCACCGTTCGCCTTGGCGAAGTGGAAGGCAAGGCCCGCGGACGGATAGGCTGGCGGCTGAAGACGCCGCGCCAAATATTCGATGAAATCCTGCCGCAGGCGCCGCTCGCCGGCAAACCGGGCAAGATCAATCTCGCCGAGCTGTCGCTTTGCAAATTTGAGGAATGGCAGGATCGATTGCGAAAAGTCAGGACCAGCCCCGCTGGAATGGGCGGTCAAGCCATCCACATAGCGAACGACTTCATGCCAGGGCAGCACTATCCTGTCCGGGATCGCGCCGTCGACGTCGACGCCAGCAATGAACTGGTCGATATCCGCGGCATCGATCCCGAACCACTGGTGAATCGTCAGCCGCTTGTCTGTGAAATAGGTCCTGTTCCAGTAGTCGAACCGGTCGCGCTGATCCTGCGTCGGCCGGGAACGCGACATCGTCGCCTGAAAAACGCGTTCGCGCGGTGAAAGCATCTTGATCGACAGATCCGTTCCCTCCCCAAGCACAGACAAAGGCACGGGCAGACCGGGTGATTCTGCCCGTGTTATGCTCAGTTGCTAGGAATCAGCAAAGAAGAACGGTTGCGCAGGCCGCGCACGGCGTGCCGAATACCGTGCCGCATGAACAGCCGCCAGTATAGGAGTTGCCGCAGCCGCAGTCGGCAGTATAGCTGTTCACAGTACCGCCACCCCGAAGCATCGCCAATTGATTGCGCTCGGTACGGAGTTCCGCCGGGCTGGCGCCCATCGGATTTGCCGGAATGACAAGCACATATTCGCCGGAACGTTCGTCGGTGACTTTGAAATCGACGCCGCTGACGTCCAGCTTAAACTCCTTCGCCAAGCGCTGAACCGCGGATTTGGCATCGGAACGAAGTTCTTCCGCGAACTTCGGATCTTCCCAGGTTTTAAGTGCAACAAGAGTTCGCAAGTCTACTGGTAATTCAGCCATATTGAGCTCCCCTGAACCGACATTTTCATTTGAGCAGTCCACCCGTACCGGCCCACTTCAGGATAGCTTAACTGTATTTACCGACAAGTCGAAAATAATAAGATTATATTCATTGTATCTAATGGAAAAAATCTTTCCATTGGGGGCTACAGAAGCGTCTGTTAAAAATATTATGCCATAAACGCTAGTAAAAAATTCTATATAATAAATAAATAAAACATATTTTATCTAGACCCAGGCATGAATCTCTGCCACCGCAGCACAATACGAAGGACAGTGCCGGAATATGTTTTACGTCAGCCGCTGACGCGGCAATGCTGACTGCCTGTAAGCAACCTGACGAAAGGAACCCACAGTGTTTTCCGTTATAGGTCCGATGCGGGTTGCCCATCGACACCGCCGCTCCCCAAATCCCGAGAGGGCTTGGAAAGAAAGGACCTGGCGGTAGTCGCCCGGTCGTCTAATATATCGGTTCCTCGAACAGCGTCCTGTCGCCATCCACCAGCGCCTTGATCTGCGCGGTGCCGTTTGCCGCGATCGCGGCGCGGATGCCGAACGGCCGCACACGCATATCCCGTTCGATGTCCTTCCCCTCGCCTTCCGGCAGGTAGAAGCGTTCGATGCCGTAGTCAGGCGAAAGGGTCGTGCCGGGCGTCAATTGCCAGCCGGATGCGACATGGCCGGCAATGTCGGCCTCGTCGGCGCCGGGCGACGATGGCGGCGCGCCCAGCCAGGCCGCGACCGGACGCCAGTAACCGTCATCGGCTTTCTTGATGCGCACCAGCAGCCGGCCGTCGTCGGTCGTCAGCTTGCCGGCCGGAATGTCGGCGACCAGTTCGACCGGGATGCGCGAGATTTCATAGCTGAGGAAAACATAGTCGCCGCGCAGAAGATCGCGCGGATCGACCGGCTCCACCTTCAGCAGCACTTCATGCCCGTTGCGCAGGATCGCCGCACGCCCGGCGATGATCCAGCTCAGGAAGCCGATTTGCACGAACGCCAGCAGCAGCGCCGAAACGACAAGCCCCTTCCCCTTCATGATACTGCTCCCTCGTTGGCAGGACGAAGCCGCTTTTCTATGCGGATGATGATGAAGGCCAGAATGCCCAGGGTTATGGCTGCGGCGAGGAAGAAGCCCACCGTTCCCAGCATCGTCTGCATCGTCACCGCATATATAAAGCAAAGCTCGAAGGCGAAGCCGAGATAGGCGACCCAGCGCAATCCCCTGCTTTCGCGCCCACCCAGCACGATGGCGGTAGCTATGCCTGCCAGCGTGATTGCGGCGGCCAGCACGAAGCTCCCGTCATTGTCCGCCAACTCGAACTGGATCATCGCCATGCCAGCCAGGAAACCGATCAACGCATGCAATGGCAGACGGCCGCCCAGTTGCAAAACCCTGTCGACGGCATCGGAAGCCATCGTCCCAATGACGAAAAGCACGGCCGAGATGGCCGCCAGCGCGAAGGACACGCCGAGCAGGTTGCCGTCGACGGCGACAAACACCGCATAGGCGATCAGCGAAAGGACGATGAGATGCCGTGCCGCCTGGCTTCGCGTCCAGAAGGAAAGGCCGAATAGGACTGCGAGCACGGCAATGAACATGTGCGGGAAATCGAAGCTGCGGAACAGATTGAACCCGTTGAACAGTTTCACCAGCATCCAGGCATCGGCGATGCCGACGGCGGCGACCGTGAGCGGATTGGATCGCAGCATGGCGGCCGCCAGTGCGGTTCCGGCGCACCATGTCAGCATGGCGAACGTCTCATTGCCCGACAAATGATACATCTGGCCGACAAGGGCGATCGATCCGCCAAAGGCGGCGGCGGCAACGATCCAGAACGCTTCGCCGATTATCGGGTGCTCGCGCCCCTTCAGGATTGCGCCGCCGACATAGCCGGCCAGGATGACCGCAAACAGGGCCACCACCCGCGCCAGCCGCGGGATGGCTTCCCAGTTTGCCGCGACCAGTATCAGTATGGCGGCGCCGAACAGCAGCGCCGCCATCATGGCCAGGATCGAACCGAAGCTCAGCGACCGGCGCTCGCGGCTCTCGACATCGCGGATCATGGACTGCGCGGTGACCGCCTCGATCAGGCCGGATTCGGTCCAGCGCGCGATATCCTGCCGCACTTTCGACGAATAGCTCGCCATCTCCCGCCCTTCCCTGCCTTGCCGTCGCGCCAAGCAAGCCTAGCAAATACCTGATGCTGCGACAATTTTTCCTTTTGACCGGCTCGATCCCGCACCGTTCATGTTGCATTGCACAAAATGCAATGCTGCCATGCACCAATAGCGCTTTTAAATCGATATGGGCGCACTTACCTTCTGGTCATTCGGAAAGACAAGACAATCCGAAAGAAAGACGAACGAGCACTGAAATGAACCTGATCCGCAACTACCGCAACTGGCGGCGCTACATGGAGACTGTCTCCGAGCTGCGTCGGCTGAGCAATCGTGAGTTGAGCGACCTCGGCATCAGCCGCAGCGACATTCCTTACGTAGCCCGCAAGACCTCCTGATCCATCAGATCGGACTTTTTGAGAAGAGTTACTGAAATGAACCTGATCCGCAACTACCGCAATTGGCGCGTTTACCGCGACACGGTGAATGAACTGGGTCGCCTGTCCAACCGCCAGCTTCATGATCTCGGCATCATCCGCGACGAGATCAAGCAGGTCGCCCGCAAGGGCCTCTAACAGAATTTCGTCAGCGTCGACCTCCTCCCCGACCTGACGGATACGGTCAATCTTCACCTCCTCCCGGGGATTGACCACCGAAACGGCGCCCGCCGAACCTCCTCCCTCGGCGGGCGTTGTTACCGGAAAGGGTTTCGCCCCCTTCCAACGGCGAAAGGAATTTCGTCAACGCCGACCTCCTCCCCGGCAATGACGAATACGGCCAGTCCTCATCCTCCTCCCGGGGATTGGCCACCAAAACGACGCCCGCCGGACCTCCTCCCCCGGCGGGCGTTGTCGTTTTCGGGCTCTGTCGGCCAGGACGCCGGCCTGTACGGCAATTGCATTGCGCCCGGCAAGCGATTATGTCCCGGCCATGACCCTCGATCCCATCCATATCGTCGGCGGCGGTCTCGCCGGTTCCGAAGCGGCCTGGCAGGCCGCGCAAGCCGGCGTGCCTGTCATCCTGCACGAGATGCGCCCGGTGCGCGGCACCGAAGCCCACAAGACCGAAGGCCTTGCCGAACTGGTCTGCTCCAACTCCTTCCGCTCCGACGACGCCGAAACCAACGCGGTCGGCCTGCTTCATGCCGAAATGCGGCTGGCCGGCTCGCTGGTCATGGAATCGGGCGATGCGCACCAGGTTCCGGCGGGCAGTGCGCTCGCCGTCGACCGCGACGGTTTTTCGCAAGCGGTGACGGCCAGGCTCGAAGCACATCCCCTCATCACCATCGTGCGCGAGGAAGTCCCCGGCCTGCCGCCCCTGGATTGGGGGCAGACGATCATCGCCACGGGGCCGCTGACGGCGCCCGCTCTGGCGCAGTCCATCGCCGACGCCACCGGGGCGGACGCTCTGGCGTTCTTCGACGCCATCGCGCCCATCGTCCATTTCGACACGATCGACATGGACAAGGCCTGGTTCCAGTCGCGCTACGATAAGGTGGGGCCCGGCGGCACCGGCAAGGACTACATCAACTGTCCGCTCGACAAGGACCAGTACGAGGCCTTCGTGCAGGCGCTGCTCGACGGCGGCAAGACCGAGTTCAAGGAATGGGAGGGCACGCCCTATTTCGATGGCTGCCTGCCGATCGAGATCATGGCCGAGCGCGGCGTCGAGACGCTGCGCCACGGCCCGATGAAACCGATGGGCCTGACCAATGCGCACAATCCGTCGGTCAAGGCCTATGCGGTGGTACAGCTCCGGCAGGACAATGCGCTCGGCACGCTCTACAACATGGTCGGTTTCCAGACCAAGCTGAAGCATGCCGAGCAGGTTCGCATCTTCCGCACCATTCCTGGCCTGGAGAATGCCGAGTTCGCGCGTCTGGGCGGCCTGCACCGCAACACCTACATCAACTCGCCGACCTTGCTGGATGGCTCACTGCAACTGAAATCGCGGCCCGGCCTGCGCTTTGCCGGACAGATTACCGGCTGCGAGGGCTATGTCGAGAGCGCCGCCGTCGGCCTGCTGGCCGGGCGCTTCGCCGCCGCCGAGCGCCTTGGCCAGCCAGCACCGCCGCCGCCGGTTACGACGGCCTTCGGCGCCCTGCTCAACCACATAACAGGCGGGCATATCGTTTCCGACGACGAACCGGGCAAACGCTCGTTCCAGCCGATGAACATCAATTTCGGCCTGTTCCCGCCGCTGGAAGCCGGCACGAAGCTCAAACCGGAGGGCTTCGAGGGACGCTTCAGAGGCAAGGACAAATCGGTCGCCAAAAAGAAGGCGATGACGGCACGCGCCCTGCAGGATTGCCGCCGCTGGCTCGGCCTCGAAGGCGCCGCGCAGGCAGCCGAGTAGCTGCGGCCTTGCGAGTAGCTGCGGCCTTGCTGGCTCAGGCCCAGCCGCGCGACGCGTGGCGGAACAGCAGCCAGTGTTTCCGGATCGAGGAAATCCGCGCGCCCTTGTCGACAAGCGCTCCGGGGGATTTCGCCATCCCGGCGAGATAAGCCTCCGACAGCGCCAGCGGCAGGAACGCCGGGCGCAGCGACGCCGGCAGCGCCGGTGCCTCCCGCTCGAAGATCGCAAGATGTTCGCGACCCAAAGCCACCATGGCCTCGACCGCGCGCCCCGCCGCGGGGCCGTCGTCTCCCGCGACAAATTCCTCCGCCGTCGTTCCGGCGGCCGCCAGTATGTCGGCGGGAATGTAGCACTGACCCCTCGCCCTATGCAGCGGCAACAACAGCAGCAGCCCCGCTATGGCCTGCGCACATCCGGCGTGGCCGGCGAGTTCAGCGAACCGGGGCGCTTCTCCCGGGTCGAGAACCAGCGAGCTCAATTGCAGGATCGTCGAAGCCGTCTCGCCGCAATAGCCTTCGAGGTCGGTGCGCGACGGCATCGGATCGTCGTAAAGGTCGAAAATCCGCGCCTCGATATAGTTCTCGAAAGCGGTCGTCGGCAGATTGTATGCGGCAATGGTCTTCAGCAGCGCCTGAGCCACCGGATGCCCTGCCCCGGCTTCCGGGTCTTCGGCCGCTATGACGTCCCGCCACCATTGCAGGCGGACCTCGCCGGGCAGCGCCTCGCGGATGCGGTCGCGCACGCCGGCAATCTCGGCGTTGAAGGCATAGAGGGAAAACAGCGCCTCGCGCTTGTCTTCCGGCGCATAAAGCGCGGAGATATAGCGGTCATGATCGGCGGCGCGCACCGCCTCCATAACGAGCTTCGCCTGCCCGTCCATTATTCCACTGCGATGAAAGCCGCGGCCACTGCGCGGTCTTCGGCAAGCAGCACATTGTAGGTGCGCACCGCGGCGCCGGTCGACATCGGATCGGCGCCGATACCGGCCTCTTTCAACGCCGCGCGCAGTTCAGCCGGCAGCCTGCGCAATTCCTTGCCCATGCCGATCAGCAGGATTTCGATTTGTTTCGCTTCCGCCAGCACCTTGTCGAAATCCGCGACCGTCAGCGCCGAAGGGTCGGCCGGCTCCCAGCCATGAATGCCCGAAGGCAGGCAAAGCAACGAACCGCGATGCGACATGTCGGCGAAGCGGAAGCCGCCATTGCCATAGGCCTCGATCGGCGCGCGACCCGGAAAATGAGCCTCGCGCATGATGATGCCGGGTTTGCTCACTTTGCCGGCAACTGCCGCCCGATGTCGCCTTCAACAGGCGCTTCCTTGTCGGCATCGGGCATGACCGAAACCGGGCGCAGCTTGAAGATGATCAGGACCGGCGCGGCGATGAAGATAGAGGACAGGGTGCCGATGCAGACGCCGAACAGCATTGAAGCGACGAAGGACCGTATCACCTCGCCGCCGAGCAGGAACAGCGCCAGCAGCGCGAGGAACGTCGTCATCGCCGTCATGGTGGTACGCGACAGCATCTCGTTGTCGGAAAGATCGAGCAACTGGCCGAGCGGCATCTTCTTGAAACGACGTAAATTCTCGCGCACCCGGTCATAGATGACAACGGTGTCGTTCAGCGAGAAGCCGACAATGGTAAGGATCGCGGCCACGGTCGACAAGTCGAACTGCAACTGCGTGACAACCAGGAACCCCAGTGTCAGCAAAATATCGTTGATCGTGGCAAAGATGGAGCCAAGCGCGAACTGCCACTCAAACCGCACCCAGACATAGACAAGAATCGCGCCCATCGCCGCCAGCACGCCGAGGACCGCGGTCCAGGCCAGTTCGCCCGACACCGTCGGCCCGACCAGCTCGGTGCGCCGTATGTCATAATCGGCGCTGATGGATTGCTGTGCCTTCTGCACGATCACGGAGCCGGCATCCTCCCCCTCGTCCGCCGTCGCGCCGAGCCGGATAAGCACGTCGCTGTCATTGCCGAAACCCTGAACCTGGATCTCCTTGATGCCGGCGGACGACAGCCGTTCACGGATATCGCTCAGGTCGGCGGCGCCGGACTTCGCCCGAACTTCCATGAGGGTGCCGCCGGTGAAGTCGATGCCGAAGTTCAGTCCCGGCTTGAACAGAAGGAAGACCGACGCCACGCACAGGAGAACCGACAGCACGAAGACCTGCAGGCGCACGCGCATGAAGGGAATGCGCGTAACCTCCGGCACCAGCCGGAAGTAACCTTTGGGCAGTTCCTTCGGCTTGAAGCGGCGCAGCCACACGGCGACCAGCCAGCGCGTCAGCGTGAAGGCCGTGAAGACGGTGGTCACGATGCCGACGGCGAGCGTCACCGCGAAGCCGCGCACCGGGCCGGAGCCGAGGAAGAACAGCACCACAGCAGCGATCAGCGTTGTGATGTTCGAGTCCAGGATAGTCGCCAGTGCTTTCTGGAAGCCGGTATCGATGGACTGGACGATCGACCGCCCCAGCCTTCGTTCTTCGCGTATGCGCTCGTAGATCAGAACGTTGGAGTCCACCGCCATGCCGACGGTGAGCACGATGCCGGCGATGCCGGGCAATGTCAGCGTCGCGCCGACGAGCGAAAGGATGGCAACGATCATCGCAACGTTTGCGACGAGCGCTATGTTGGCGATCCATCCGAGCATACCGTAGGCGACCACCATGAACACGACGACCAGGATCGAGCCCACGATCGAAGACATCTTGCCCGCGTCGATGGAATCCTGCCCGAGACCCGGGCCGACCGTACGTTCCTCGATCACCGTCAGCGTCGCCGGCAAGGCGCCGGCGCGCAGCAGCACGGCGAGGTCGTTGGCGCTTTGGGCTGTGAAGTTGCCGGAAATCTGGCCGGTGCCGCCGAGGATCGGTTCGCGGATCTGCGGCGCCGAGATGACCTTATTGTCGAGGATGATGGCAAACAGCTTGCCGACATTCTGCTGGGTCGCCTGGCCGAACCGCGCCGCGCCCTTGGCGTCGAAGCGGAAGGAGACGACCGGCTCGTTGGTGCGCTGATCGAAGGTCGCCTGCGCATCGACGAGGTTTTCGCCGGCGACGATGACCCGATTCTCGATGAGGTACGGAACCGGTGGCTCGTCGCGCGAATACATGACCGTGGAGCCTGCCGGCGGACGCCCGTTCAGCGCGTCCTGCACCGGTACGGACTGGTCGACCATCTGGAAGGTCAGCTTCGCCGTCTGGCCAAGGATGTCCTTCAGCCGCTGCGGATCCTGAAGGCCGGGCACCTGGACCAGAATGCGGTCGTCGCCCTGGCGCTGGACGATGGGCTCCGTGGTGCCGAGTTCGTTGACGCGGCGGCTCACGACCTCGATCGACTGCTGAAGCGCGGTGGAGGTGCGGTATTTGATGCCCGCATCCGTCATCGTATAGCGGAGCAAGCCGGGTTCCGGCTCGTCCTGTTGCATCTCGACGACTGTTCCGCCGGTGAAAAGGCCGGAGGAAACGGGGGCGACGAGTTGTTTCAGCGCCTCTTTCGCAGCTGCCACCTGATTGGCGTCACGGATGCGAACCTGCACGACCCTGCCGGAACCGGAAAGGCCGGTATAGCCGATCTTGGCATCGCGCAGCAGCGTCCTGATCTCGTCGCGGCTGGTGTCCAGCCGGTCCTTGATCAGATCGTTCGGCTCGATCTTGAGCAGGATGTGCGAGCCCCCCTGCAGGTCGAGGCCGAGCGTCATCTGCTTCTTCGGCAACCAGTCCGGCAGTTTTGCCAGCATCGATTGCGGAAACAGGTTCGGCAGCGCGAACAACAGCGCCAGCAAGACGACTGCCCAGATTCCAATCGTCTTCCAGCGCGAAAAATAGAGCATTGTCCGTTATCCAATCAGCCGTTCTGGCCGCAGTCCGCGTTCGAGCGGTTATTCTTGGCGGTTACTTCTTGGCGTTCTGGTTCGCCACCGGCTCGCCCTTCACCCTAACGTCGGCGATGGTCGAGCGGAGAGCGGTCACCTTGGAGCCGCCGAGATCGATTTCCAGCTCGTTGTCGTCGATCACCTTAGTGACCTTGCCCACGAAACCGCCGCCGGTGATGACCGTGTCGCCGCGGCGGATCGCAGCCAGCATCTCGCCGCGCTTCTTCAGCTGCGTGCGCTGCGGCCGGATGATCAGAAAATACATGATCACGAAAATCAGGACAAACGGCAAAATGCTGATGAACATGTCGGGAGACGCGCCGACGCCCTGGGCGTATGCCGGTGTTACGAACATTTCAAACTCCTGATCGTAGAAAAAGCCGCAACCGGCCGCGTGAAATTTGGCCGGAATATAGTCGGTAAAGCTGTCATTGCAACTGGACGGACCCGGGTTTCGGGCGCTTTTCCAGCCTGTTGCCCCGTGTTAGAGCGTCACACCTCTTTCCGAAGCAACGATAAAAGACCGATCATGCCTGACAATGCGCTCGACGCCCTCAATGCCAAACTGGATCGCCTGATCGAAGCGATATCCCGCCTCGCCCCGCCTGTCTCGCCTCCGGCCGACCTTTCCGCCGCCGACTGTTTCGTCTGGCAGGCCGAGGCCGGCTATCTGGAGCCGATCGCCAAGGTCAACCGCGTCGATATCGGCCTTATCCGCGGCGTCGACCGCGTGCGCGACATTCTGCACGACAATACCGAACGTTTCGCTCTCGGATTTGCGGCCAACAATGTGCTGCTGTGGGGCGCCCGCGGCATGGGCAAGTCGTCGCTCGTCAAGGCGGTTCACGCCCAGATCAATGCTTCCGGCAAGACCAATGGCCCGCTCAAGCTGATAGAGATCCACCGTGAGGATATCGACACGCTGCCGAAGCTGATGACGCTGCTCAAGGCTGCGCCATACCGCTTCATACTGTTCTGCGACGACCTGTCCTTCGATCATGACGACACGTCGTACAAATCCCTCAAGGCGGCGCTTGAGGGTGGCGTCGAGGGCCGTCCGGGCAACGTCATCTTTTACGCCACGTCGAACAGGCGGCATCTGCTGCCGCGCGACATGATCGACAATGAGCGCTCGACCGCGATCAACCCGTCGGAAGCCGTCGAGGAAAAGGTATCGCTGTCGGACCGCTTCGGCCTGTGGCTCGGCTTCCACAAATGCTCGCAGGACGACTATCTCGACATGGTCAACGGCTATGCGCGCCATTTCGGCCTCGACGTGGATCCCGAGGCGCTGCGGGCCGACGCTCTGGAATGGGCAACCACGCGCGGCAGCCGTTCCGGCCGCGTCGCCTGGCAGTTCACCCAGGACCTCGCCGGCCGGCTCGGCAAGCCGCTGGACTAAATCCGGCCCTAATCGCAAGCGCTAAAAAGCCCGCCTCTTGCGAGACGGGCGAAGCCGGCGGGCTGGACTGGAGGTCAGGCGGCCCGCAATTTCTTGTTCTTCTATTCGAGATAGGTCGAAGGATCGATCGGCGCGGAATTCTTGCGCACCTCGAAGTGCAGTTTCGGCGAGTCCGTTGTGCCGCTCATGCCCGACTGAGCGATTTCCTGGCCGCGCTTGACCTTCTGCCCGCGCTGCACTTCGATATTGCTGGCATGGCCGTAGACCGTGACCAGCCCGTTGTCGTGCCGCACCAGAACGGTGTTGCCGAATTCCTTCAGACCGTTGCCGGCATAGATGACGACGCCGTTCTCGGCGGCCTTAACCGGCGTGCCCTCCGGCACAGCGATGTCGATGCCGTCGCCGCCCTTGCCGCCGAAGTTGGAGATGACGCGGCCCCTGACCGGCCAGCGCATCTTGCCGATGCCGGTCGAATCCGGCGCGTCGACGTCTTCCTTCTCCGCCTGCTGGATAACCTTGGCGTCCTGCTTGGGCGGGGTATAGGAGGCCAGCGTCTGCGTCGCCTTTTCGGGCGGAGGGGTCGAGGCGGTCTTGACCGGGTCGAGAGCCGGCTTCGCCGCAGCGACCGTAGTCGTCTCGCCGGCGCTTGGCACCTTCAGGGTCTGGCCGATGCGCAGGATACCGTCCTGCATGCCGTTCGCCTGCTTCAGCGCAACCACGCTGACGCCTGTCTTCCTGGCGACCGCCGAAAGCGTATCGCCCGACTGCACCGTATAGGTTCCGGGCTGGCTTGCTTTGGCCATCTGCGGCGCCGGCTTCTGCTTCGGATCGCTGGCCGAAGCCGTGTTTCCGGCTGCCGTTTCCGCCTGGCCTTCCTTCAGCTTTGGCTGCTGCGGCAGCACCGCCACCTTCTGCACCGGGGCGTTGCTCGGCAGCGGCACCTTGTTGGCCGGCACATCGTATTTGGTGCCGCGCGACGACTTGGCGTCGGCGACGTTGGGATCGCTGTCCGGCGCCGAAACCGGAGCCTTGCTGGAATAGACATAGGTCGGGATGATGACCTTCTGGCCGACCTGCAGGCTGTTGGCGCTGGAAAGCCCGTTCGTCTTCATGATGACATCGGCCGGAACGCCGAAGCGGCGCGACAGGTTGTAGACCGTCTCGCCTTCCTTGGCGGTGATCTGCGTGCCGCCTGCCCGCGACCAGCCATGCGGCTCGCTTTCGGCTGAAGCCATCTGCGGCTCCGCCGGCGCGGCCTGCTTGAACGGCTTTGTGGAAGCGACGGTGCCGGTCGTCGTGCTGTCGAGCTTTGGAGCGGCAACCGCGGTGCGGATGGGCTTCTGCGCGGCCGGCGCGGGTTCCGCCTGGGCGACCGGCGGCAGCGGCTTCACCGAAACCGGATCGAGACTGGAGCGGGTGACCGACTGGGAATAGCTGCCGTTGGCGGGCGCGACCGAGGGTGCCGCCTGAGCCACATCGCCCGGATAGGGCTGCGTCGCCTGCTTGTCGATGATGGCGCGCTGATTGGAGGTGGAGGCAGTGGCGAAATCGTCGACCCCGCCGAATCGCGCGACCTGGGAGCTGCACCCGGACACCGCGCCGATCACCAGGACAAGAGCGCATCCGCGCGCCAGATTGCGTCCGTTGGCCTTGAAAACACTCAGATGCATCGCACTAACCCGCATATAGACCCGGTACTCACTGGGCTGGATTAAAGCGCGTTAATGTTACTGGTCGGTTAAACCGTTAGAATCCGTCGAAAATTTCTTAAAACATTCGGTCAGATTACGGCGGCCGTTCCGGCAATGATCGGCTGCAGCCGCACGATGCCGATATCCTCGCGGTCGAACCGGCTGCCGACCTTGGTGAGTTTGGCCACCACCTGCTCGCCCTCTTCCGGCCCGATCGGCGCGATGACGACGCCGCCGCTCGACAACTGGTCAAGCAGGAAGCGCGGCAGGCTCTCGAACGCGGCCCACACGACGATGCGGTCGAACGGCCCTTCGTTGATCAGTCCGTTCGAGCCGTCGGCCTGCCGGGCGATGACGTTGGTGATGCCCAGCGCCTCGAGCCGCTGGCGCGCCTGCTCGACCAGCGTCTTGTAACGGTCGATGGTGACGACGCGCCCGGCCAGCCGCGACATGACCGCGGCGGTGAAGCCGGAGCCCGTACCGATTTCGAGAACCCGGTTGCCGGGCTCCAGCGCCAGCGCCGCGATGACGGCGGCCTGCAGGTCCGCTCCCTCGATGGCTTCGCCGCATTCGATCGGCAGCATCCGGTCGGACCACGCGACGGGATGGAGATGGCCCGACAGGAAGCTGCGCCGCGGTGTCGCCTCGAAGGCGGCGATCAACTGCTTCGGCACCATTCCCTTGCCGCGCAGCCTCAACAGGAAGGCGGCGAAGGCCTCCCGTTCCTCGATGATCGCGTTCATGAAAGCGCCCTGCTCAGATCGTCGCGCAGCCGGTGCGCCGTAAGGTCGAGTTGCAGCGGCGTTACGGACACGAAATTGTTGCGGACGGCATGGACGTCCGTGCCCTCCGCCGTTTCCGACGGCTCGCGCGCGAACCGCAGCCAGTAATAGGGCATGCCGCGTCCGTCGCGCCGCTCGTCGACAGACAGGCTGTGTACAACCTTGCCTTGGGCGGTGACCAGCGTGCCGGCAATTTCGTCCGGCCTGCAGACGGGAAAATTGACGTTGAGCAGCACGTTGGCAGGCAGAGATGCCGCGATCAGCTTGTGCAGCAGCGCCGGCGCCAACGCTTCGGCGGTTTCGTAAGGCACCAACCGCTCCTCGCCGACATAACGATAGACCTGACTGAGTGCGATGGAGCGCACGCCGAGCAGCGCCCCTTCCATTGCGCCCGCCACGGTGCCGGAATAGGTCACGTCGTCGGCAAGGTTGGCTCCGGAATTGACGCCGGACAGGACGAGGTCCGGCAGGCCCGGCATCAGCTTCTTGGCCCCCATGATGACGCAATCGGTCGGCGTGCCGCGCACCGCGAAATGCTTCTTGCCGATCTGCCGCAGCCGGAGCGGTTCGGACAGCGACAGCGAATGCGCGTAGCCAGACTGGTCGTTCTCCGGCGCCACCACCCAGACGTCGTCGGACAGCGTGCGGGCGATACGTTCGAGCGACGCAAGGCCCTCGGCATGGATGCCGTCGTCATTGGTCAGGAGAATGCGCATCAATTCGCTTCGATCTTGTCCAGACCGCCCATGTAAGGCCGCAGCACTTCAGGAATGGTTACGCTGCCATCCTCGTTCTGGTAGTTCTCCATGACGGCGATCAGCGCGCGCCCCACCGCCGTGCCCGAGCCGTTCAGCGTGTGGACGAAGAGATTGCCCTTGCCGTCGCGGTCCTTGTAGCGGGCGTTCATGCGGCGCGCCTGGAAATCGCCGCAGACCGAGCAGGACGAGATTTCGCGATAGGCGTTCTGGCCGGGCAGCCACACCTCGATGTCGTAGGTCTTGCGCGCGCCGAACCCCATGTCGCCGGTGGAAAGGGCCACGGTGCGGAACGGCAGTTCCAGCTTCTTCAGCACCGCCTCGGCGCACTCGGTCATGCGCTCGTGCTCGGCCAATGAGCTGTCCTGGTCGGTGATCGAGACAAGCTCCACCTTGTAGAACTGGTGCTGGCGCAGCATGCCGCGCGTGTCGCGCCCCGCCGAGCCGGCCTCCGAGCGGAAGCATGGCGTCAGCGCCGTCATCCGCAGCGGCAGCTTTTCGTGCGGCGTGATCTCGTCACGGACGAGGTTGGTGAGCGGGACTTCGGCCGTGGGGATGAGGTAACGGCCCTCATACTGCAAATTCTGTTTCAGCAGCGCTTTATAAGCACCGTCAGGCTTACCAATTGCCGAACCTGCCGCCGTAGCAACATTTGCAATCCCATCGATGGTGCCAGCAAAAAATAGGTCATCGGCAAATTTCGGTAACTGTCCTGTACCAAACATGGTTGGTTCATTCACCATCAGCGGCACCTGCACTTCCGTGTAACCGTGCTCTTCGCTTGTATGCAGGTCGAGCATGAACTGGCCGAGCGCCCGGTCGAGCCGCGCCAGCCCGCCCTTCAGCACCGTGAAGCGCGCGCCCGAAAGCTTGGCCGCGCGCTCGAAATCCATCTGGCCGAGCCGCTCGCCGATCTCGAAATGCTCCTTCGGCTTGTTGCCCATGCGCGGCTGGCGCTGTGCGATCAACTCGTCGCCGAAGCGGCGTACCTCGACATTGTCGCTCTCGTCGGCGCCGAGCGGCACATCGTCCAGCGGAATGTTCGGCAGCACCGCCAGCGCGTCGTTCAGCGCCTTGTCCAGCTCGCGCTCGCGCGCCTCGCCGTTCTGGATGAATGCCTTGATCTCGTTGACCTCGGCCTTCAATCTCTCGGCCAGCGCCATGTCCTTGTCGCGCATGGCGTTGCCGATCTCCTTCGAGGCGGCGTTGCGGCGCTCCTGCTTGGCCTGCAAATCGGTCAGGTGCTGACGCCGCGCCTCGTCCCGGGCGATCAGGTCGTCGACGGTGGATTGCGCGGCCTCCGCATAGGACGGACGCTTCTTCAGCGCCTCGACCAGAGCCTGCGGGTTTTCGCGAATCCATTTGATGTCGAGCATGGGAAACCAATCCTGAAACGGCGCACAGCGGGGTAAACCGCAACGGCGGTCGATGCAAGTGGCAGAACTCCTCACCCTCCCCCTTGCGGGGAGGGTCGCTGAGAAAGCCGAACGCAAGCGAGGTTTTCAAAGCGGGGTGGGGGTCTGGATGCAGGGCTCAAACATACGCTGTCCGCCTGCCCAGTTCATGGCCGCTCACAAGGAGCGATCAGGTCGCCGCCGGCGTCTCGTCGGGCTGGTCTTCGGCCTTCTCGGTCGCCGCTTCGGTGGCATCTGCAGATTCGCGCGCCACGCGGTCCTTTTCGCGGCTGCGTTCGATCATATTCGCCGTCCAGATCGAAATCTCGTAGAGAATGATCGTCGGCAGCGCCAGGCCGATCTGGCTGAGCGGATCGGGCGGGGTCAGGACAGCGGCCACAACGAAGGCGATGACGATCGCCCATTTGCGCTTCTCGGCGAGCGACTTGGCCGACAAAAGGCCGACGCGCGCCATCAGGCTGGTCACTACCGGCAGCTGGAACACCAGGCCGAAAGAGAAGATCAGCGTCATGATGAGGCTGAGATATTCCGACACCTTGGGCAACAGCGAAATCTGCACCTCGCCGCCGCCGCCGCCCTGCTGCATCGACAGGAAGAACCACATCACCATCGGCGTGAAGAAGAAATAGACCAGCGCCGCGCCCATCAGGAACAGGATCGGCGACGCGATGAGGAAGGGCAGGAAGGCGGCGCGCTCGTTCTTGTAGAGGCCGGGGGCGATGAACTTGTAGATCTGCGTGGCGATCAGCGGAAAGGCGATGACCATGCCGCCGAACATGGCGAGCTTGACCTGCGTGAAGAAGAATTCCTGCGGCGCGGTATAGATCAGCTCGACCTTCGCGGGATCGAGGCCCGCCCACTGCGTCGCCCATTTGAAAGGCACGACGAGGAAATTGAATAGCCGCTTGGCGAAGAAGAAGCAGACGAGGAAGGCGATGAAAAAACCGCCGATGGACCAGATGAGGCGCTTGCGCAGCTCGATCAGATGCTCGATCAGCGGCGCCGCCGACTTGTCCATCTCCTCCTTCTCGGTCAGGCTCACTTCGTCCTCGTCGTTTTCTTCGGCGAAGCGGCCTTCGCAGCAGCGGGTGCTGGAGCGCGCGATTTCGCGGAAGCCGGCTTGGCCGAAACCGCCTTGGCAGGCTTTGGCTTGACCGCAGCAGACCGGGCCGTCGCTGCCTTTGCCCTGCCTGTCGCGGCTTTTGCGCCATTCGTCTTGGTAGGAGCGGCGTTGGCGGCGGCGGCCTTCTTCGGAGCGGCCTTCGCTTTCCCGGCAACAGCAGCCGCGGGAGCGACCACCGAAGCATCGGTCATCGCAGGAAACACCACCGGCGGCGGCATCGTGTCGGGGCCGTTGACGCCGGGCATATCTGTCGCGCCGTTCTTCAAGGGCTCCGCGGCCTGCGCAGGCGCATCGGCGGATTCGACCTTCGGCGGCTCGGCCGGCGTAGGCTTCGTCGCCGATTCCACGCCGGCGCGCACATCGGCGGCGGCCTGCTCAAACGGATTGAGCTGCTTGCGTATCTGCGCTGCCGGGTTGAGGCCGCGCAGCGAGTCGACGGACTTCTTGACGTCGTCGAGTTCGGCTTCCTTCAGCGCCTCGTTGAACTGGCGCTGGAAATCGCCGGCCATGCCGCGCGCCTTGGCGGCGAAGCGCCCGAAGGTCCGCAGCATGTTCGGCAAATCCTTCGGCCCGACCACCACGATCATGACGATCGCGATGACCAGCATCTCAGTCCAGCCGACTTCCAACATGGCTATGCGTTCCGGCTAACGGCGATACTCAGCTCTTGGTGGCCTTTTCGCGCGGCGCGGAAACGGTCTCGTCGGCGCGATGCTCGACGGTGCGCTTGTCGTCCGCAACCGTCTCGTCGTCGTCGGCCATGCCCTTCTTGAAGCTCTTGATGCCCTTGGCCATGTCGCCCATCAGTTCCGGGATCTTGCCGCGGCCAAACACCAGAAGCACGATGACCAGAACGATCACCCAGTGCCAAATCGAAAACGAACCCATTGCAAATCTCTCCCAAGCGGTTTGCTGAACCTTGATCTATGCGCTTTCGCGTCCGGTTTCAAACAGAACCGCAAATGACGTTGCGCCCATATGACGCATGTGCCAGGACCGGGCAATCAGAAAAGGGATTTGGCGCTCAATCTTCCGTGACGCGCGGCGTCAGAAGGCCGAGTTCCTCGAGGTCGATGTCCGTCAGCGGGTCTTCGTCCTCGGTCAGCTGGTCGGGATCGGCCGGCGGCAGCGGCATGGCGAAATTGGCCGGCATACGCGCCGAAAGCAGGCCGGCGCCCTTCAGTTCCTCGATACCCGGCAGGTCGCGGATTTCCTCCAGCGCGAAATGGTCGAGGAATTTTTCGGTGGTGCCATAGGTCACCGGGCGGCCGGGCGTGCGCCGGCGTCCGCGCATGCGCACCCATTCGGTCTCCATCAGCGTATCGAGCGTGCCCTTCGAGGTTTCGACGCCGCGTATGTCCTCGATCTCGGCGCGCGTGACCGGCTGGTGGTAGGCAATGATGGCTAGCACCTCCAGCGCCGCGCGCGACAGCCGCTTCTGCTGCACCGTATCGCGGCTCATCAGGAAGGCGAGATCGCCGGCGGTGCGGAACGCCCAGCCGTCGCCGACCTTCACCAGATTGACGCCGCGGCGGGAATAAAGCTGCTGCAGTTCCGCCATGGCGGCCGCGATGTTTATGCCATCGGGCAAACGGGCTGCGAGCTGCTTTTCGCTCACCGGTTCGGCGCTGGCGAAGACGATGGCCTCGGCCATGCGGACGGCCTCAGCCAGATGCAGCCGCTCTGCGGGATTTTCGGGTCCGGCATTCTGCGACATGCCCCCCTCGCCTTCCCGGCCGTCCGGCTCTTCGCCGACCTTGAAAGGGATGACCGAAGCGCCGATGCTTTCGCTCATGATGTCACCTCGACTGCCTTGGCGCGCTGCCGTCCGCGCAGATAGATCGGTGCGAAAACCTTCTGCTGCCGCATTTCGAGGCTGCCTTCGCGCACCATTTCCAGCGTCGCGGCGAAGGAGGAGGCCATCGCGGTGCGCTTCTCCTCCGGCGACGCCAGATACTCGATGAGGAACTCGTCCAGCGTCGTCCAGTCCCCGACCGATCCTATGAGCCGCGACAGCATCGACCGTGCGTCCTTGAGCGACCACACGCCCCGCTTGGCGATGGTGACGTTGCTGATCGCCTGCCGCTGACGCTGCGCGGCATAGGCGGTCAGCAGATCGTAGAGCGAGGCCGAATATTCGTTGCGCTTCTCGATGATCACCATTTCCGGCATGCCGCGCTGGAACACGTCGCGTCCGAGCCGGTTGCGGTTCACCAGCCGGGCGGCTGCGTCGCGCATCGCTTCCAGCCGGCGCAGACGGAACTGCAGCACCGCCGCCAGCTCCTCGCCGCTTTCGCCCTCCTCGCCGGGCTGCTTGGGGATCAGCAATTTGGATTTCAGGAAGGCAAGCCACGCCGCCATCACCAGATAGTCGGCTGCCAGCTCCAACCGCATCGCCCGCACCTTTTCGACAAAGGACAGGTATTGTTCGGCGAGCGCCAGGATCGAGATACGCGCCAGATCGACCTTCTGGTTGCGGGCCAGATGCAGCAGAAGGTCGAGCGGCCCTTCGAAGCCAGCGACGTCGACGACGAGTTCCGGCTCGCCCGTCAGGCGCGCATCGTCGTTCTCCGCCCACAGGCGGTCCATCGGCGCGGCCTTTTCAGGCTTGGCATCCCCGGCCCTGTTGTTCGGCGCTTCTGCCACCGTGTTGTCCATCTCCCGCTAGGCGATCGCCTCGAAATAGTCCGCGAATTCGGCCCGCAGCTCGGTCTCGTCCGTGTCGTCGCGGCCTTTCGCAAAGGAAAGCGCCCGGCTTGCGCGTTCAAGGGCCTTACCTTCCAGCGGCTTCGCCCGCGAGGCGACGGCCCGCATCTCGTCCATCTCGCCGTTGCAGTGAAGAACGATATCGACGCCCGCCGCAAGGATGGCGGCGGCCTTTGTCTGGAAATCCCCAGAAAGCGCTTTCATCGACGTATCGTCGCTGAGCAGAAGGCCGTCGAAGCCGATCTCGCCGCGGATGATCTCCTCGACCACCTTGCCGGATGTCGTGGCGGGCGCCTTCGGATCGACCGCGCTGTAGATGACATGCGCCGTCATCGCCATCGGCAGGTCGTTCAGGGCCGCGAACGGCGCGAAGTCGTGCTTACGCAATTCCTTCAGCGACGTGGTGACCGTCGGCAGCTCGAAATGCGTGTCGGCCGCGGCGCGACCGTGGCCTGGTATATGCTTCATCACCGGCAGGACGCCGCCCGACATCAGCCCTTCGGCGCTCGCACGGCCGAGCGCAGCCACGATCTTGGGTTCCTTGCCGTAGGCGCGCGCGCCGATGACGTCGCTGGCGCCTTCGACCGGCACGTCCAGCACGGGCAGGCAGTCGGCATTGATGCCGTAGCGCAGCAGGTCGAAGGCATGCAGCCGCGCCAGAAGCCAGGCGGCACGCAGGCCGGCCTCCTCGTCATCGCGATAGAGCGCGCCGAGTGAGGCGCCTGCCGGATAGTTGGGCGCCAGCGGCGGACGCAGGCGCTGCACCCGTCCGCCCTCCTGGTCGATGAAGACCGGCGCGTTCCAGCCGACGCAGTCGCGCAGATGCGCGACCAGATCCTTGATCTGTTCCGGCTCGCCGATGTTGCGGGCAAACAGGATGAAGCCCCAGGGCGCTTCGCCCCGGTAGAAGGCGATTTCGTCTCTGGAGAGCGTTTTCCCGGCACAGCCGAGGACGAGTGAGCGTGATTCGGTCATCGTGCGAGTTTACGGGCTTATGCAATCGAAGGGAATCGCCGGCATCCTACTGCGAAGACGTCCATTGTTTTCCACCGTTGCCGGCACACATTCCCGTGAAAAACGGTTGCGCGGGTTGCACGCCTGCGCAACTGACTATACGCATAAAATCGCAAAATTGAGATTTTATCTTTGGATTGAGACATTGGCGTGACAATTTTGCGCCCTATTTCGGGTACGCCAAACGGGAGGAACCACCTTATGTCTAGCAATGAAAGCGTCGCTCCGTTCAGCCCGGGCGATGCCTCGCCGGTTGATAGCAAGGCCAAGAAGGCCATGTGGGGGGCGGCCATCGGTTATGCCATGGACGGCTTCGATCTGCTTATCCTTGGCTTTATGTTGAAGGCGATTAGCGCGGACCTTGCGCTCTCGCAGGCACAATCGGCATCACTCGTCACGGCGACGCTTATTGGCGCGGTGGTCGGCGGCGTCTTGTTCGGCATGCTTTCGGATCGGATCGGGCGTGTACGCGTGCTGACTTGGACCATCGTCCTTTTCGCGATCTTCACCGGTCTGTGCGCCCTGGCGCAAGGCTATTGGGATCTTCTCTTCTACCGCACCGTGGCCGGTATCGGGCTGGGTGGCGAATTCGGCATCGGCATGGCGCTGGTCGCGGAAGCATGGCCGGCAGACAAGCGTGGCCGTGCCTCGTCCTATGTCGGCCTTGGCTGGCAGTTCGGCGTTCTGGCCGCTGCCATCGCTGCACCGCTACTGCTGCCCCATATCGGCTGGCGCGGCATGTTCGCAGTTGGCATCATTCCGGCTTTTGTCGCGTATTGGATTCGCCATTCGCTGCATGAGCCGGAGATTTTCGTCAAGAAGGTGAAGAACAAAACGCATGAATCCTCGCTGAAGCTGCTCGTCAAGGATTGGGACACGACGAAGATCAGTATCGGCATGGTCATCCTCTGCTCGGTGCAGAACTTCTGCTACTACGGCGTCATGATCTGGCTGCCGAACTACCTGTCTACCCGGTTCGGTTTCGCCCTCACCCAGTCGGCTGTCTGGACGGCCGTCACCATCGGCGGCATGGTCGTAGGTGTTTTCCTGTTCGGTCATATCGCCGACAGGCTTGGCCGTCGTCCGACCTTCATCGGCTACATGACCGGTGCGGCCATCATGGTCGTCGTCTATTCGCAGCTTACCGATCCGACGGCACTGCTGGTCGCCGGCGCAGTGATGGGCTTCTTCGTCAACGGCATGATCGGCGGCTACGGCGCGCTGATGAGCGAGCTCTATCCGACTGCGGCCCGCGCCACCGCGCAAAACGTGCTGTTCAATATCGGTCGTGGCTTCGGTGGCTTTGGCCCGTTGGTGGTCGGCGCCATCGCGGCGATGTACAGCTTCGAGTTGGCCATCGCGTTGCTCGCAGCGCTCTACATCATCGACATTTTGGCGATGCTTCTGCTGATCCCGGAACGGAAAGGCGCCGAGCTGACCTGACGCATAGCCGATCTCTTCGGTGATCCGAAGAGGTCGCATCTCTGCTTCCGAAGGGCCGGACTTTTGTCCGGCCCTTTTCCTTTGTCGACTGCCGCGGATCCGTGTCGGATGGTCAAATAAAAACGGCGCGGCCGAAGCCACGCCGTTTCGTTCTGTCGGGCCGGAAAGCTACTTCGAGACGAAGCAGTTGCCGCCGGCCGCCTTGTAGCTTGTGCAGAGATCGACCGCATCGTTGCGGGATTTCGCCGGCACGCGGACCCGGTAAAAAGTACCCTTCCCGGCTATCTCGGCCTTGACGATATTCACGCCGCGGCCATTGAGAACGCTGGAATAGCGCCGCGCCAGATCCTGATAGGTCGACTGCGCTGCATCGGCCGTCGGCTGCGAGGCGATCTGCATCGACCATGCGCCGCTGACGGCGGTGGAAGCCGCCGGATCGATCGCCGCGACCTGATCCGGCTTGACTTCGCCCACCACGTCGATCGGCTGGTCCGACGGACGCTGCGGAGCGACCGGCGCAACCGAGGGCGTCAAGCCTGACGGTCCTGTAGCTTCGGGCGCATTCGCGGCAACGGGCGCGGCCTCGCCCCGCGGCGCGGCTGGCTTCAATGCATTGGCGTCGACCGGCGGATTCACCGCGCCGGTAGCGTCTGGCGCGGTCGAAACCATCTGCGGAGCGGGATCGGCCGGTTCCGAGGCCGAAACCTGTGCCGGCGCCGGGTCCTCGCGGGGCACCAACGAACCGTCCGGCCGCACCACCATCGTGCGGACCTTGCGCGGAGTCACCAGCGCGGTCTCCTGGTCCCCATTTGCCGCGTCTTCCTGCAGCACCTGCTCGATGCGGTCCTCGGACTTGCCCGCCGGCGCGGCTGCCTCGTCCGTCTCCGGAGCGGCCCCGACGACGCGCGGCTCAGCCTTGGCGGTCACGTCGACCGGTTCCTCGGTGTTGGTCACCAGCTTCTGCTGCGACGGCTCGCTGGGCGCAGCGCCTTTCGACACCGCGTCATAGACCTTGTTGTCCTGGTTGGGGATGACGGCGCCGCCCGGATTTTCCGGCTTCACCTTGATCGGCTGGTTGTCCGCCTTGACGATGGCCGGAGCGTCGCCGCCGCTGCCGCCTCCGAAAGAGAGCGCGAAGGCGCCCATGCCGCCGATGACGGCGACGGCCGCGGCCGCGCCGGCCCATAGCAGCAGCCGGTTGCGCGGCC
>CBFGLW010000040.1:0-26748 GCA_965649745.1 uncultured Mesorhizobium sp.
GTGGGTGTGTAGCTCAGTTGGTAGAGCAGCTGACTCTTAATCAGCGGGTCCACAGTTCGATCCTGTGCACACCCACCATTCTTTCGTTAAATATCCCAGCTAAATCATTTGTTTTTGTTTACCTCTTCCGGTCGATAGTTGCACCGTCGCGAAGCTCGTCCAGCTTCCGCCGCAATTGCACGGTTATTCGCTGCAAGGAGCTTTGACAGAGGACGGACCAATGACATTGACCAGGACCACCGCTGTCGCAGCGGCTATCGGCATTTCGTTTCTCGCTGGTTGTGCCCAGACGGAGCAGCAACAGCGCGCCACCGGCGGCGCCGCCCTCGGTGCCGTTGGCGGCGCTCTGGTTGGCCAGGCCATAGGACGCAATACCGAGAGCACGCTCATCGGCGCAGGCGCAGGCGCGCTTCTCGGGGCCGTGGTAGCCACTTCGTCCGGGCCGCAGCCGCGCGGCGAGGAAATGTGCCGCTATCGCGCCCGCGACGGACGCATCTTCGTCGCTCGTTGCGATGAGCGTTACTACAGCCGTCGGGACGACTACAGAGACGATTACGAGGGCGACTCCTACAGACGCCGCTACTGATCCCGATAGCCCGGCTCCGGTCTGCGCAACGATCAGGCGAACAGCACGCCTTCCGCCACCTTCACAGCATGGCCACCGATCCGGCCCGCCTTCAGCCTGCCGTCTTCGACTTCGAGCTCGAGCCCAAGGCGCGAGGGCCGGCCCATCTCCAGCCCCTGCTCGATCCAGAACCGCGACAGCCCGTCGACCGGCCCGTCGAACCGCATGATCGCTCCGGCGAAGGCCGCGGCCGCGGAGCCTGTGGCGGGATCTTCGTAAGGACTTCCCGGCACCATCATGCGCGCATGGAAAGCACTGTCGTGGTGGACCGTCTCGCGGCAGTAGACATAGGCACTGGCGACTGCGACGTCGCTTTTGCGCGGCGCGAACTCCATCCATGCCTGGTTATCGAAACGAATGCGGGATGCGGCGTCCAGCCCGGCGACCGGAACCGTCACATAAGGCACGCCGGCCGAGAACAAGGCGACGCGATGGTTCTCAAAGCCGATCTCGTGCGGGCCGAGCCCGAGCGCCGCGCCGACGGTTTCGGCGCTGGCGTGGAGTTTCAAGGCCTCCGGCAGCTTCGGCAGGTCGAACTCCGCATAGCTGGCGGCGGCGGCGCCGGTTCTGACGGCGCAACGCACTGGCCCGATATTTTCCTCCAGCACCAGTATGCTGTCGCCGTCACCCGCCAGTTCCGTCAGCGCGACGGCGGAACCCACCGTCGGGTGCCCGGCGAAAGGCATTTCATAATGCGGCGTAAAGATGCGGATGCGCGCGCGATGCTGCGCATTTTCCGGCGGCAGCACGAACACCGATTCCGACAGGTTGAATTCGCGTGCGATGCGCTGCATAGCCCCTGTGTCCAAGCCGTCGCAATCCAGCACGACGGCCAGCGGATTGCCCGTCAGCGCCTCGCCGGTGAAGACGTCATAGACCAGATATTTGCGGCCGTTCATCGATCTATCCCGCCGTTCCTGCCTGAACATGAGCGAAATTTAATTTGAAATTCGAGCCATTAGGCCTGATTTGTGAAGAGTAGGGATATCGCTTGCCACCATAGGGGCCTGCCGTGGACCAGCTTGTCAACCGGCCAGAGGCGCAAGAAGATTCCGCCATCGAGGCGGCCCTCGGGCTCGACCCGAAGGGCGCCCGCAAAAGCCGTCGCAAGATCTGGCTCTACGCACTGGCGTCGATCCTTGTCGTCGCGGCCGGCCTCGCCGCCTACCAATGGTATGCCGCAACCCCCGCCAGGGTCGAATACACCACCACGCCGGCGGCGCTCGGCGACCTGACCGTCGAAGTCTCGGCCACCGGTACTTTGCAGCCGCTGACCCAGGTCGACATTTCGAGCGAACTTTCGGGCGTCGTCCGCTCCGTCGCCGTCAACGAGAACCAGCAGGTCAAGCAGGGCGAAGTGCTTGCGGCGCTCGACACGTCCAAGCTGGAGGCGCAGATCGAGCGCGCTGAAGCCTCCGCCAAGGCCGCGCAGTCCAAGGTCGAGGATGCGCGCGTCACGCTCAAGGAAAACGAGCAGGCGCTTGTCCGCGCCGCCACGCTTGCAAAACGCGGCATGACCGCCGACCAGGCGCTCGAAACCGCCACCGCCACGCGCGACCGCGCCAGGGCGGCGCTCGACAGCGCCGAGGCCAACCTCGCCATCGCCAACGCCGACCTGAAGCTGCAGCAGGCCGACCTCGCCAAGAGCACCATCTATGCGCCCATCGACGGCATCGTGCTGACCCGCTCCGTCGATCCGGGGCAGACGGTCGCCTCCTCGCTGCAGGCGCCGGTCCTGTTCGTCATCGCCGCCGATCTGCGCAAGATGGAGTTGAAGGCCGCCATCGACGAAGCCGACATCGGCGCGGTCAAGCCCGGCCAGACTGCCCGCTTCACCGTCGACGCCTTTCCCGACCGCCCCTTCGACGCCGCGATCCGCGACATTTCCTATGCCTCGGTGACCACCGACGGCGTCGTTACCTACGATGCCCGGCTCGATGTCGACAATGGCGAGCTTCTGCTGCGCCCCGGCATGACGGCCACCGTTTCCGTCGTCACTCAGCAGGCGAAGGGCGCGCTGACCGTGCCGTCGGCCGCCTTCCGCTACCGCCCAGCTGAAACCAGGCAGCGCGGCTTCAGCCTGATCGGCATGTTCACTGGCAGGCCGCAGCGTTTCGGCGGCGGCCGCGACCGCGCGCAGCAGCCGGCGGACGGCACCCGCACACTCTACGTGCTCAAGAACGGCGCGCCGCGGCCCGTCAATGTCAAGGTCGGCGCCACCGACGGCGACGCCACGCAGGTTCTGTCCGGCCTTTCCGAAGGCGACCTGGTCATCACCGCCCAACAGCAGCGGGGCTGATCGTGGCCGCGCCGCTCATTTCCTTCGACCGCGTCTGGAAGACCTATGGCGAAGGCGAGGCCAGGGTGCACGCGCTGGCCGGGGTCGATCTCGCCATCCCGCGCGGCGAATTCGTCGCCATTATGGGACCGTCCGGCTCCGGCAAATCGACCTCGATGAACATCATTGGCTGCCTCGATACGCCCACCGCCGGTACCTATTCCTTCATGGGCGTCGACGCCGGCCGGCTCGACCGCAACCGGCGGGCGCAGCTGCGCAATCTCTATCTCGGCTTCGTCTTCCAAGGGTACAATCTGCTGCCGCGTACCACAGCGGCGGAAAATGTCGAGCTGCCGCTCATCTATCGCGGCGCGCCCGCCGCCGAGCGTCACGGCCTCGCCATGCAGGCCCTGGCCGAGGTCGGGCTGCAGGGCCGCGAGCATCATACGCCCGCCGAACTTTCCGGCGGTCAGCAGCAGCGCGTGGCGATCGCCCGCGCCATCGTCACGCGTCCCACTCTGGTGGTGGCCGACGAGCCCACCGGTAATCTCGACACTGCCCGCAGCCACGAGATCATGGAGTTGCTCACCCGTCTCAACCGCGAACTCGGCCTGACCATCGTCATGGTCACCCACGAGGCGGACGTTGCCGCCTACGCCCAGCGCACCATCCGCTTTCTCGACGGCCACGTGGCGTCGGATTCGATGAACGTGGAGATGGCGTGATGGGGATATCCATACAGCGTCGGCTTACCCCCACCCCTAGCCCCGCCCTACAAGGGGGAGGGGGACCAGCGCCAACCACCGATCGCCTTGCAGCACAGAAGGATGGCACGACCGAATCCCCCTCCCCCCTGTGGGGAGGGGTCAGGGGTGGGGGTGCGCAAACCTTTCAATGGGCCACCCCATGATCTGGGAAACCGTCCGCCTTGCGCTCCGCTCCGTCCGCCGCAACGCCCTGCGTTCCTTCCTGACGCTGCTCGGCATCGTCATCGGCGTCGCCGCCGTTATCGCCATGCTCACCATCGGCTCCGGCACCACGGCCAAGGTCAAGGAGGACATTTCCAAGCTCGGCTCCAACCTGCTCGTCGTGCGCGCCGGCCGCCCGGCCGGGCGCGGCGGTCCAGGCGGCCCCGACCAAGTGGTCAGGCCCCTCCAGCAGAAGGATCTGACCGCGCTGATCGAGCACCTGACCGGCGCCCGCGCCATCTCGCCGGCCGCGCAGAAGCAGGTCCGCGTCATCTATGGCACCGAAAGCATCACCGCCGGCGTCACCGGCACCGACAGCGCCTTCCTGATCGCCCGCGACTGGACGCTGGCTTCCGGCCGCGCCTTCTCGGATTCGGAGGTGCGCAGCGGCACCGGCGTCTGCCTGATCGGCGAGACGGTGCGCCAGCAATTCTTCGGCGCCGGCGATCCCGAAGGCGAGATCATCCGCGTCAACCGCAGCTCCTGCAAGATCATCGGCCTTCTGGCGCCGAAGGGTTACACCGGGTTCGGCCAGGACCAGGACAATGTCGTGATGATGCCGCTCGCCGCCTTCCAGCGGCGCGTCGCCGGGAACCGTGATATCGACAATATCTACGTCTCCGCCGACGACGCCACGCCGACATCCGAACTGCTGCCGCGCGTCGAGGATATCCTGCGCGATGCCCGCAAGACGCCCGTCGACCGCGAAAGCGATTTCGACATCCGCGACATGACGCAGATCGCCGACACCATGGCCAGCGCCACCACCACCATGACCGGGATGCTCGGCGCGGTCGCCGGTGTCTCCCTGCTGGTCGGCGGCATCGGCATCATGAACATCATGCTGGTGTCGGTCACGGAGCGGACCCGCGAGATCGGCATCCGCCTCGCCATCGGCGCGCACGAGAAGCACATCCTCATCCAGTTCCTCGTCGAGGCGACGGTGCTGTCGCTGCTCGGAGGCATCATCGGCATAATCATCGGCCTGTCGCTGGCCGGCATCGCCTCGCTGACGCTGTCGATACCGTTCGCGCCAAGCCCCGCCGTCGTCCTGCTCGCGGTCGGCTTCTCGGCGCTGATCGGCATGGTCTTCGGCTTCTTCCCGGCGCTGCGGGGCGCACGCCTCGACCCGATCGACGCGCTGCGGCACGAATGAAGAAAAGCGTGACGCCGAGTTAACGCAACGGCTGGTGTGAAAAATGCCATTCGATCAGCGGCCGCATGTGCGGCGCGAGTTCGTCCGGCAGGTCCTCGGCGCTATGGATGACCACCGGTCCGGCGATTTCGGGCTGAACCTGCGCGGCGAGAAAGTCGTTGATCCGGTTGATGAGATCGTTGGCCGTCAGCGGCATCGTGTAGCGGCGCACGATCACGGTGCCGGCCTGCGTCGACAGAATGTAGCAACGCTGCCCGGCTTTCGCTTCGGCGAGGTCGATGCCGGTCTCCTCCCTTACCTCGCGGTGCATGTTGAAATCGACGTCGACCCGACCGTCGCGGAAATCCTCGAGTTCGAAGGACCCGGCGGCGAAATAGATGCGTCCGGCGTTGACGGTATGCGTCCCCATGCGGATGGCGACCAGCAGATTGTCGCTGGAAATCAGCATGGCGTGAGCGAACGCGTGGCCGGCGCCCGGAATGTTGCGATCGCGGCGCCAGTACAGGAACGTCGCATAGCGCACGATGTGGCAGCGGCCGACGAGACGGCCATCGCGATAGGTGAGTTCAGACAGCAACGCCACCTTGCCGTCGAAAAGGTGCGGGTTGATCGAGACCTCGCGTTCCCAATTCTCGGCAATCGCCGCCGCGTTCTCGCGCTCGACCGGATGCGGCGTAGGGTCGAGCCGCACGTCGATGTCTTCGACCGGCAGGATGACGTCGCGGGGGAGATCGAAATTCATGATGCTGCTCATGCGATGTCGAGAGTAACGGCCACCGGACAATGGTCAGAAGCCTTCGGCCGGTCCCAGCCGACGCGCGGAAACCGTTCTACCTCCTGCCCGGCAGGAAAAGGCGTACGAAAGGGTTGGCCGTTTCGGATGATGTCGGGGACCGCCGTCGCGTTGCTGCTAGCAAGCGACTTTGACAGAAGGATGTAATCGAGCTGGCAAAGATGCCGCTCCTGCGGACCGCGTGTGTGGTAAAGCGTCCAGCGATCCATCTCCGGACGCCGCTCCACCACGTTCTCGCAGAAGCCGCCGGCGGTCAGCACGTTGAGGCAGGACTGCGCCTCGTCGACCACGTCGAACTGATAGCCGGAGAAAGCATCGCCGCCGATGACGACGCGCTGGCGGTAATCGTTCATGTCGCCGCAGATCGCCCAGCGCTTGCCCGCGGCATGGTCCTTGCCGAACCGCTGTTCGATGATCCTGCGCACCGCCTGCGCCTCGGCCATGCGCACAGGCATCGTGGCCTGCCGTCCGTCGAAGCCGTTGCGCGGCGGCCCCATCGATTTGAAATGAACGAGATAGAGCGTCAGCGGCTTGCCGCCGACGGTCACGTCGATCTCCAGGCAATCGCGCCGAAACACCCTCTCATTCGGTTCGTTGCCGAGCGCCGCCAGTTCCGGCGTATGCAGCCCGAACTGCTCGTAGGTCACATAGGCATGGCTGGTCATGCGCACGAATTCGATCGGCTGCCCGTGCGCGGTCTCGGTGCGCATCATCACCGCCACGTCGATGCCGCGCGAATCGTTGCCGGACGTCGTGTATTTCTGCCGGTAGCCCTCGCCGATCATCTTGAACAGATAACCGTATTCAAACGCCTTCAGCGCCTCGATATTGTCCACTTCCTGCAGGCAGATAATGTCGGCGCGGGTGGCTGCGATGGCCAGCGCCGAAAGCTGGCGCGTATCGTCCGACTGCGCGATGGTGCGTGCCTGCTCGAGCAACCGGTATTCCGCCTCGTTGTGTATCTCGAACAGGGCGAGCGTCCGGTCTTCGTTCAGCTGATTGCGATAACCGGAGAAATCGAACCTGTTCATCAGGTTCTCGACATTGAAGGTGGCGAGGCGCAGCGACATGGCAACGACCTTTGCCCGCAAGCGGCCCGGAAGACAAGAGCCTGGGCCATCCTGATCGCCGCTGACGCGGCAACCTTTTCCGTTCATCGCCCGTTCATTGACGAGAAGGCATTTTCCGCGTCACCAGGGCGTGGCGCGGGGCAAGCAACGCTGGGAGTAGTGCCATGACGTCATCCGTAATCTCGTCGCTGAGATCCGGCCTGATCGCGTTCGGTCTGGTTGCAGGATTTGCAGCGCCTTCCTTTGCCACGCCGGCCAATCTGGCCGTTTCGCCTGCACAAAATCTGGCAGGGAGCCCGGCCGGTCAGGTCATTCCTGTCCAGGATCACTGCGGCACCAAACGCTGCCTGCAAAGCCAGGGCAACTACCGCAACTGGAGCGGCCGCCGACATTTCGACCGCCGTTACCATCGCGGACCGGTTTTCGGCGGCCATAGCAACTACCGGCGCCACTGGCGCGGCGACGACTGGCGATGGCGCCGCCACTACCGCCACCACCGCCCGCGTTACTATGGCGGTTCGGGCATCTATCTGGGACTGGGCTTCGGCGTGCCGGCCTACCGCTACGTCGAGCCGCGCCGCATCTATCGCGGCGGCCCGAGCGCGCATGTCCGGTGGTGCTACAACCGCTATCGTTCATACCGCGCCTGGGACAACACGTTCCAGCCTTATCATGGGCCGCGCCAGCAGTGCTGGTCGCCCTATAGCTGAGCCGAAGGCCCGACAGACGAAAAAAGCCGGCAGGTCGCCCTGCCGGCTTTTGTCGTTTGGATGGACAGCAAGCTGCTTGAAGGTCGGAAGTCCGGGGACAATTCGTCCTGCCCTTCTCCCCTTGTGGGAGAGGGTAGACCGAGCGGTCCTAGTTCTTCGCCTTGTCGACCAGCTTGTTCTTAGCGATCCACGGCATCATTGCGCGGAGTTTCGCACCCACCTCTTCAATCTGGTGGCCGTCGTTCATGCGGCGGATGCCCTTGAAGCGCGCCATGCCGGAGCGGTATTCCTGCATCCACTCGGAGGTGAATTTGCCGGTCTGGATGTCTTTGAGCACACGCTTCATCTCGGCCTTGGTCTCGGCGGTGATGATGCGCGGACCGGAAACATACTCGCCCCATTCGGCGGTGTTCGAGATCGAGTAGTTCATATTGGCGATGCCGCCCTCATAGATCAGGTCGACGATCAGCTTCACTTCGTGCAGGCACTCGAAATAAGCCATCTCCGGCGCATAGCCGGCTTCCACCAGCGTCTCGAAACCGGCGCGGATCAGCTCGACCAGACCGCCGCACAGCACGACCTGCTCGCCGAAAAGGTCGGTTTCGCACTCCTCGCGGAAATTCGTCTCGATGATGCCCGAACGGCCGCCGCCGACGCCGCAGGCGTAGGACAGGGCGAGATCGAGCGCATTGCCCGACGGGTCCTGGTTGACGGCGACCAGGCACGGCACGCCGCCGCCCTTCTGGTATTCGCCGCGAACCGTGTGGCCGGGGCCCTTCGGCGCAATCATCAGAACATCGACGGTCGACTTCGGCTCGATCAGGCCAAAATGCACGTTGAGGCCGTGCGCGAAGGCGATGGCAGCGCCGTCACGGATGTTGGGCGCGATTTCGTTCTTGTAGATGTCGGCCTGCAGTTCGTCCGGCGTCGCCATCATCATCAGGTCGGCCCATTTCGCCGCTTCGGCCACCGACATCACCTTGAGGCCGTCAGCCTCGACCTTCTTGGCCGTCGCCGAACCGGCCTTGAGGCCGATGGCGATGTCCTTGACGCCCGAATCCTTCAGGTTCAGCGCATGCGCGCGTCCCTGTGAGCCATAGCCGATCACGGCCACCTTCTTGCCCTTGATGAGATTGAGATCGGCGTCGCGATCGTAATAGACACGCATGTGGTTTCCTTCCTTGTTGCGTTGGTTTGATGTCTGGGTGCGTCCTTCGAGGCTCGCTTCGCTCACGCCTCAGGATGAGGGAGGTCGGCGCAAAGCTCCCCCATCTTGAGGTGCGAAGTCCGCAGGACGAGCCTCGAAGGACGCACCGAAAAGAGCGAGAAACTGCTGCGTCGCCTGCGCGGCATCCCGCGCGATATCCGCGGCAGTCAATTTCAGCCTGTCGCCGAGCAGCAGACGAATCTGCACGTCGCGGCCGACAAGTCCGAAAAAGGTCCGAAACGTCGTTTCGGTGTCGTCGAAGGCCAGCAGGCCAGCATCCCGCGCCGCCTCCAGCAAAGGCTTCAGCCGCTCGCCGATGGCAAAGCGCCCGTTTGCCAGCACGATCGCGCCGAGATCGTCCTTGGCCGAGGCGGCATGCGAAACCGCGACCCGGTTGAGCGCGATCGAGGTCGGGCTGGAGATGACCCTGAGCCAGGTCGCGGCAAAATTCTCCAGGCTCTCGCGCAAAGTGGCCGCGTCCAGCTTCTGACGGTCGTAATTGCCGGCGCGCACTTTCGACGCCTGCCACTGCACCGTGGCGGTCAGCAGGCCGTCGCGGTCGCCGAACCACTTGTAGAGGGTTTCCTTGGAGCAGTTGGCGCGGCGGGCGACGGCGCTCATCGTCAGCGCGTCCCCTTCCTCGACGAGCAGGCGCAGGACGGCGTCGAGCACGTCCTGTTGGCGCGCTGTCAGCGCCTCGCTTGCGTCGATTTCCGTGCCCAACTGTCAAAACCTTGCGGCTGACCGGTCGGCCTCTTCGTGCCGTACCGTACGTTACGGTTCGGCATCTAGCCTATCGCGAAAGCGAGGTCAAATCATATCGGCTTATCTCGGAAAGATTCCACCGAACGGGCAGATTCCTGCAGCGCGTGTTGCCCGTCGCAGGATCGCATGGCCGGCAGCGTGAGACCGGCCCGCGCTAGATCGCCACCTGCGTGCCGATTTCCACCACGCGCCCGGTCGGAATCTGGAAATACTCCGTCGCGTCGGCGGCGCTGCGTGCCAGGCCGATGAACAGCTTGTCCTGCCAAACGGGCATGCCGGAGTTCGGCGAGGATTTAAGGGAGCGCCGCGACAGGAAGAACGACGTGGTCATGATGTCGAATTTCCAGCCCTGCTTGCGGCAGATCGCCAGCGCGCGCGGGATGTTCGGCTGCTCCATGTAGCCGAACGTCAGGCTGACGCGCATGAACAGGTCGTTGATGGTCTCCATCTTGACCCGCTCGCTGTCGGGCACAACCGGCTGCGGCGCCGTCACGACGGACAGGATGACGTTCTGCTCGTGCAGCACCTTGTAATGCTTCAGGCTGTGCATGAGCGCCGTCGGCGCACTCAGCGGGTCGCTGGTCAGGAACACCGCCGTCCCCGAGACGAGCTGCGGCTTCTTTTTCACAAGGTTGGCGGCGAGGAAGTCCAGCGGCACCTCGTTCCGGCGCGTCTTGTCGAACAGATAGCGGCTGCCCTTGATCCAGGTGACCATGATCAGCCCCATGACGCAGGCGACACCGATCGAGACCCAGCCGCCTTCGAAGAACTTGACGATATTGGCCGAGAAGAAGCCGACGTCGATGACCCCGAACAGCACCGCCAGCGCCAGCGCGGCCGCCAGCTGCCACTTCCATTTGAAGCGCATGACGATGAACAGCAGCACCGTCGTCATCAGCATCTCGCCGGTGACCGAAATGCCGTAGGCGGAAGCCAGTGAACTGGAATCGCCGAAGCCGACGACCAGCAGCATCACCATCACCGCGATCAGCATGTTGACCCGCGGCAGATAGATCTGGCCGGACTGCATTTCCGACGTGTGGCGCACTTCGAAACGCGGCAGAAGATTGAGCTGCACCGCCTGCCGGGTCAGCGAAAAAGCACCCGATATGACCGCCTGGCTGGCGATCACCGTCGCCGCCGTCGCCAGCGCCACCATCGGCACCAGTCCCCAATCCGGCAGCATCTCGAAGAACGGGCTTTGCGGCATAACCACGTGCGACAGCACGAACGCGCCCTGTCCGAAATAATTCAGCAGCAGGCACGGAAAAACGATCGCGAACCACGCCATGACAATGGGCTTGCGGCCGAAATGGCCGAGGTCGACGTAAAGCGCTTCCGCTCCGGTGACCGCCAGGAACACCGCGCCGACGGTCAGGAAAGCGACGTCCGAGCGCTCCACCAGATAGGCGATGGCGTAATAGGGGTTGATGGCAAAGAGCACTGTGGGGTCGTCGGCGATGTGGATCAAACCGGCGACGCCAAGCGCCAGGAACCACAACGCCGTGACCGGCCCGAAAACGATGGCGACCCGCCCGGTGCCGAACCGCTGCACGGCGAACAGGCAGGCGAGAATCACCAGCGTGATCGGCACGACGTAGGGGTCGAAGGCCGGTGTCACGACGCCAAGGCCCTCCACCGCCGAAAGCACCGAGATCGCCGGCGTGATGACCGCGTCGCCGAAGAACAGCGACGCGCCGCACAGGCCGATGCCGAGCGCAAGCTTCGAGCCGGCCGGGTAGGCGCTGCGCGCCAGCGCCATCAGCGACAGCGTACCGCCCTCGCCCTTGTTGTCGGCGCGCAGCACGAACGCCACGTATTTGATCGTCACGATAATGGTGAGCGCCCAGACGATCAGCGACAGCACGCCCAGCACGTCGCTGCGCGAAACGGCGCCCTCGGCCGTGTGCAGCGCCTCGCGGAACGCATAGATCGGGCTGGTGCCGATGTCGCCATAGACGACACCCAGAGCGCCCAGCATCAGCACCCGCGTGCTGTGTTGCTCGACCTCGGAATGGCTCGGCTGTTCGGCGGCTTCCGCCTCCCCGGCGCCATTGGCAAGGACCATCAGGGACTCTCCATTAAGCGGGCGGTGCTCTACGCTTGCTGCAATGCAATATCAAGTGCTTTCCCGACAATCGGAAGTCTTCGCCTTTCGTCCGGGGCGATCATTTCCATCCGCAAGCCGTCAGAAAACGCTTCACGGTGCCGGCCATTCCGTGCTCCAGCGCATCGGCGGTCAGCCCGTGTCCGATAGACACTTCGGCAAGCGCCGGTATGCGCTTGATCAGCGGCGGCAGGTTGGCCACGACCAGATCGTGCCCGGCGTTCACCTGCATACCTGCAGCCAGAGCCGCATCCGCGGTTTTTCCCAATCTTTCCAGTTCGTTCGCGGCCTTTCCGGAATCGGAGTGGAAGCTGCCATAGGGACCTGTGTAGAGTTCGATGCGATCCGCTCCCGTATCGCGCGCCGCGGAAATGCCAACGGGATCGGAGTCCGAAAACAATGACACGCGAAACCCACCCTTTTTCAGCCGTGCGACGATCGGAGTGAGGAACGCGACTTTCTCGCGGAAGTTCCAGCCGTGGTCGGAGGTCGCCTGCGCCGGGTCGTCCGGCACCAGCGTGACCTGCTCGGGCTGGTTCTGCTCCACCAGCCGCAGGAACTCCTCGGCCGGATAGCCTTCCATGTTGAATTCCGCCTGCGGGAATTCGTCGTCGATCAGCGCCCGAATCGCCGGCAGGTCCGAATAGCGGGTGTGCCGCTGATCCGGTCGCGGATGCACGGTCAGGCCGTGCGCGCCGGAAGTCAGCGCTATCCTGCCCAATTCGATGACGTCCGGCCATGGCAGGTCGCGGCGGTTTCGAAGCATGGCGATGGCATTGAGATTGACGGAGAGCTTTGTCGGCATCAAGGGCTCCGGTGCTGGGGACCGCATCTATACTGCCTTTGGCGGGAACAGACAGCCCATTTCTGTGTTGCAAGGGAACGACCATGAACCTGCGAGGGACAACCAGCGTGAATTTTCTGGAATCCGTGCCGGCCATACGCCGTATCGAAACCGACCGGGCCGACGTGTTTGCCGTCGATATAGTAGGCCACGTCACCGCCGCCGATGCGGAAAATCTGTTCGGACTTCTGGAGGCGGCCTACGCCCTTCATCCACGGGTCGATGTACTTGTCCGCCTCGTCGATCACGATGGCGTCGATTGGCAGGATATCGATCCCGAGACGCTGGAGCACGGAACGGCGGACGCCGCCATGCATGTGGTCCGCTGCGCAACGATCGGCGATCCCGACTGGACCGGGCATGTCACCGGCTTTTTTGCCGACCCGCCGCCGACCGACATCCGTCATTTCGCCGCCGAGGACGAAGCCGCCGCCTGGGCATGGCTGGGCGCTCATGAAAAGCCGGCCGAGGTTTAGAGTGACGTCGCGTCTCATAAGATACATACGCTTCCGTCGTTTCCTTGCCTGTTACCCCCACCCCTAACCCCTCCCCGCAAGGGGGAGGGGGACTTGGGGAGCGGCAGCTTCCCCTCCCCCTTGCGGGGAGGGGTTAGGGGTGGGGGTGCAATTCAAAATCCATCCAGATCGTTATGATAGAGCGCGATGCGCCTTAGCCGGGGTTCGGAAGACATCTCGCCAGCGCCCTACCGCACCACCGTCAGGCGCTCGGCCGCCCGCGTGATCGCCGTATAGAGCCAGCGCTGGCGCGTGTCCTTGAAGGCCCAGCTTTCGTCGAACAGCACGACGTCGTTCCACTGCGAGCCCTGCGCCTTGTGCACGGTCAGCGCATAACCGTAGTCGAAATCGTCGAAGCGCTTCTTCTGCTGCCATGAAATCTCTTCTTCCGGATTCTCGAATGCGGCCTTGAGCAGCTTGATCTTGGCGACGCCGCGATCCGGATCGTCCTCCTCCGGCGACACCAGCAGATTGATACCCGGTTTCACCGTCTCGCGCGACGAGGTCATGACCTTCCACAGCGAACCGTTGAGCAACCCCTTGGCGGGATCGTTGCGCAGACACACCAGCTTGTCGCCGGCCTGCGGATAATCGGCGCTGAACCCTTTGAGTTCGCGCAGCCGCTGATTATAGCGGCGGCGCGTCCGGTTGGTGCCGACCAGGACCTGATCGGCCTTCAGAACCAGCTCCTGGCTGACCTCTTCCTTGCCGATGACCTTGGCGGTGCCGTAGTCGCCGCGCATGAATTCGCGGCCCTCGCGCACATCCAGTGCCAGTCGGATGATCGGATTGTCGCGCGCTTGGCGGTGGATTTCGGTCAGCAGGTAGTCCGGCTCGTGGTCGGTGAAGAAGCCGCCGCCGGAAATCGGCGGCAACTGCCCCGGATCGCCCAGGACGAGAATCGGCGTTCCGAAACTCATCAGGTCGCGGCCGAGCTGTTCGTCGACCATCGAGCATTCGTCGATGATGACCAGCTTGGCGCGGGCGATGGGGCTTTGCCGGTTGAGCGAGAAGGTCGGATTGATCGACGTCTTGCCGGTCGCCTCGTCCTCGACGGCCTCCTCGCCGCGCGGCCTGTAGATCAGCGAATGGATGGTGCGCGCGTTCACCGCGCCCTTGGAGCGCAGCACCTGCGCCGCCTTGCCTGTAAAGGCGGCGAACTGCACCTGGCCGTCGACATGCTCGGCGAAATAGCGCGCCAGCGTCGTCTTGCCGGTGCCGGCATAGCCGAACAACCGGAACAGCTGCGGCCTTCCGGCCTTCAGCCATTGCGCGACGGCCTGAAGCGCTGCGTCCTGTTGGGGAGAAAATTCCATGGGATTGTGAGACCGGATTCGTCGGCGGATGGCAAGCTCGAACCTCAACCCAAGTCGGTCTGCGTAAAGTCGTTACCCTTATAGAGAAGCGGAACGCCACCCTTCTTGGCCAAGGCATAAGAAAAACAGTCACCTAGGTTGAGTCGAGCGGGATGGCCGCTGCCTTTTCCGTAACGAACGAACGCCTCTGCCAGGAAATCGATCGAATCTTCGCCAACATCGACAATACGAACATTGGCAAAATCCAGAAACTGCCGAACCAACGAAAGCGCGTTCTGCCTTTCGCCCAGCTCCCTGCCAATCGCCATGACAGTCTCCAGAACTGAAACCGCCGACGTCGATCGGTCGCGTGCATTTTCCAACCGACTTACCAAGTCCGCCCGATCTTGCTCGCCAAGAACAATCGCAACAATCGCCGACGCGTCCACATGCATTAATTGCCGTCCTCGCCCCACATCTCGTCGAAGAATTGCTTGTCAGCCTTAAGTCCGGTTCTTGGGAGCCTATCGATTTTATCGAACAACGGCTGAAGCTTATCCATGAGGGACTGACCGCTGCCATGAAGGGCAGTGTCTTCGGCGAGACTTTTTTCCACCGATTCCCGAATAGCCTCCGTCAGCCCGATGCCACGGCTTCGGGCGAGTTTGCGCACAAGGGCATCGGTTTTGGGATCCCGGACGTGAAAAGCCATATCAGCTCACCAATCTACACCGATATTATAGCGTCTAGATTTTAAGAACACAAGGCGAACATAGATGGATGTTCGACCGTCCTTCGAAGCTAAGGACGGAAGGATCGCCATCCTCACCGCAGCATCGGCCACAACGTCGCCGCCAGCAGCACGCCCATGGCGATGTTGAACCATTTCAGCCGCACCGGATCGGACAGGAAGCCGCGCAGGCCGGTGCCGAATCCCGCCCAGATCGAAACGCTGGGGAAATTCACCAGCGCGAAGACGACGCCGACCAGCACCACCGACAGGAACGGCCGCTCCGGGTCGGTGTAGACGGCCATGGCCGTCACCGCCATCACCCATGCCTTCACATTGACCCATTGGAAGGCCGCCGCCTCGATGAAACGCATCGGCCGCGCCGCCTTGCCGCTTTTGCTCGCCATGGAACGGGTCATGGCGATCTTCCAGGCGAGATAGAGCAGGTAGGCGCCGCCGGCGACCTTCAGCGCGGTGTGCAGCGCCGGAAACGCGGTCAGCAGCGCGCCGAGCCCCGCCCCGACCGCCAGCAGCAGCACGAAGAAGCCGATGCCGATGCCGAGCATATGCGGGATGGTGCGGACGAAACCGAAATTCACCCCGGAAACCAGAAGCATGAGGTTGTTCGGTCCCGGCGTGACCGAGGTCACGAAGGCATAGACGAACAGGGCGAGAAGGATGTCGAAGGACATCGAAAATCCATTGGGTCGGTATTGTATCGAATTTCAACAGTATTTCGACGCGGCTACATCCCCTGCGGGCCGCGGTTCATCGCCGCGACGCCGGTGCGGCAGATTTCCGCCAGTCCCAGCGGCCGCATGATGGCGATGAACTGGTCGATCTTCGAGGTCTTGCCGGTGATCTCGAAGATGAAGTGCTCGGTGTTGGCGTCGATCACGCTGGCGCGGAACGCATCGGCCAACCGCAACGCTTCGACCCGGGCGTCGCCAGTGCCGGCCACCTTCACCAGCGCCAGTTCGCGCTCCATCGGGCGCTCCTGCCCCAGTTCCCTGGCCCGCACGGTGAGATCGACCACGCGGTGCACCGGCACGATGCGCTCCACCTGGTGCTTGATCTGCTCCAGCACATGCGGCGTGCCGCGCGTCACGATGGTGATGCGCGATTGATGCTTCTCATGCTCGGTTTCTGAAACCGTCAGGCTCTCGATGTTGTAGCCGCGGCCGGAGAACAGGCCGATGACGCGCGCCAGCACGCCCGGCTCGTTGTCGACCAGCACCGACAGCGTATGGTTTTCCGGCTTTTCCGTCTCCTTGGCGATGAAATAGGCGGAGCCGGTGGGTTGAAGGTGGGGATTCATGAAGGAAGCTTTCTGCGCTGCTGTTAGGGCATAACGATTGGAACCGAACCGGCGATCTTCTTGGCGCGGCGTTTGAAACCTCTGTCGAAACTTGCGAGGCCTTCGCAACCATCGGAAGCTCGAAGATGCATGGCGTCGGCGAAATCGAGACCCGCCCGGTGCGAGGAAATCACATCTGCAATATTGCGACGGTTCGAAAACCCGATGTTGGCGCTGGCTACCAGGGTCGCGAAGGTTCGGTTGATATGCCCCTTGTCCAGCTTCATGACGCTGCGAAGCAACCATTCCGTCTCCAGAAGCACAGTGTCGGGAATAAAGACTTCCTTTTCACTCAAAAGCATGCGGGATCGTCGCGCCTGATCGGAACCGTCATCGATCAAAGCCCTCGCTAGGACATTCGTGTCAACGGCGAGTGGCATCGAACCTCCGTGCCGCCTCGGCAAGCATTGCCCGATCAATCTCTTCGTCGGTCGGGAAAGGCTTGTCGATCCGCACGACATGCTTCAGGAATTCGCCCGCAGGCACCTTGGGATACCTCGCATCGAAATCCTCTATCGGCTGAACGAAAAACCCGCGCCCTTGCGGAACGAACTCGACCTCGGTGCCGTCGGCAATGCCCAGACCGTCTCGAATCTGCTTCGGGATGACAACCTGCCCTTTGCTCGACACCTTTGCCCGCACGTTCATCGCTCGCCTCCAAGTAAGACTTGGTAAGACATATACGTCTTACCGCGTCTTACTTCAACTCACACCAGTTCCCTGCCCTTGGCGTCGATGGCGTTGGCGACGGCTTCGTCCGTGGCCTCATCCGGCAGCAGCATCTCGTTATGCGCCTTGCCGGACGGGATCATCGGGAAGCAGTTGGCCAGCGTCGCCACCCGGCAATCGAACAGCACCGGCTTCTTGACGTCGATCATCTCGCGGATCGCATCGTCCAATTCGTCCGGTCTGTCGCAGCGTATGCCATGACCGCCATAGGCCTCGGCCAGCTTGACGAAATCCGGCATCGCTTCCGTATAGGAATGCGACAGCCGGTTGCCGTGCAGAAGCTGCTGCCATTGGCGCACCATGCCCATATACTGGTTGTTGAGGATGAATATCTTGATCGGCGCCTCGTACTGCACCGCCGTCGACATCTCCTGCATCGTCATCTGCACCGAAGCATCGCCGGCGATGTCGACGACAAGCGCGTCCCGGTGCGCGATCTGCACGCCGAGCGCCGCCGGCAGGCCGTAGCCCATCGTGCCGAGGCCGCCGGAAGTCATCCAGCGGTTGGGCTTGTCGAAATGGAAGTGCTGCGCCGCCCACATCTGGTGCTGGCCGACCTCGGTGGTGATGTAGGTGTCGCGGTCCTTCGTCAGCTCGTAGAGCCGATGGATGGCATATTGCGGCATGATGACGTCGGGGTTCGTCTTGTAGGCCAGCGAATCGCGCGCCTGCCATTTGGCGATCTGCTCCCACCAGGGATAGAGCGCCTTCTTGTCCGCCTTGGAGGTGGCGCGCCACAGCCGCACCAGATCCTCCAGCACCCGCCCGACATCGCCGATGATGCCGATATCGACCGGCACGTTCTTGTTGATCGACGACGGATCGACATCGATGTGGATTTTTTTGGAATTGGGCGAGAACGCATTCAGCCGGCCGGTGATGCGGTCGTCGAAGCGCGCGCCGACGCACAGCATCACGTCGCAGTCGTGCATCGCCATATTGGCTTCGTAGGTGCCGTGCATGCCCAGCATACCCAGCCAGTTCTTGCCGCCGGCCGGATAGGCGCCGAGCCCCATCAGCGTCGAGGTGATCGGGAATCCCGTCAGATCGACCAGCTCGCGCAGCAAATGGCTGGCTTCCGGACCGGAATTGATGACGCCGCCGCCGGAATAGATGATCGGCTTCTTCGCCGTCGCCATCAGCGCCACCGCCGCCTTGATCTTTTCGAGATCGCCCTGCAGCTTCGGCTGGTAGCTGGTGCGCGGCGCCGTCTGCGGCGGCACATAGGTGCCCTTGGCGAACTGGACGTCCTTCGGGATGTCGACAACCACCGGCCCGGGGCGCCCGGTCGTCGCCACATGGAAAGCCTCGTGGATCGTCGCCGCCAGCTCGTTGACGTCCTTGACCAGCCAGTTGTGCTTGGTGCAGGGCCGCGTGATGCCGACCGTGTCGCATTCCTGGAAGGCGTCGGTGCCGATCAGCATCGTCGGCGCCTGGCCGGTGATGCAGACCAGCGGGATCGAATCCGACAGCGCGTCCTGCAGCGGGGTCACCATGTTCGTCGCGCCGGGACCTGACGTGACGAGAACGACGCCGGCCTTGCCGGTCGAGCGCGCATAACCCTCGGCCGCGTGGCCGGCGCCCTGCTCGTGCCGCACAAGGATGTGCTCGATCCTGTCCTGCTGGAAAAGCTCGTCATAGATCGGCAGCACCGCGCCGCCCGGATAACCGAAGAGATGCAGGACGCCGTTGTCGATCAGCGCCTGGACCACCATTTCGGCGCCGGTCATCTCGCGCCGCTCGTTCTTCTCACTGCTCATCGGTATGCCCCGCATTTTTCTTGCCCGTTCCGGGCTTTTTGCTCGCCCTTCGGGCTTTTCTGATCGTCCCTTGGGCTTTTCTGATCGTATTGTCTGTTTCAGGCAATAAAAAAGGCCCCCGGAGGGAGCCTGTGTGTCGCGCATGGGAGGATATCGCCCGGCGGTTACACCGCCTTGCCCACGCGCGTTCCTACTACGAGAATGGATGCTATTGTCATGGGCGCGGACAATAAGGGCCAAACCAGCCGTCCGTCAATGGCTCTGACGAGATTTCCGCCATGGCCCCGGTCCGCTTCCGCCCGCATATGGCAAATACATGCAATTTGCGGTCGCATCTTAAGGATGGCTACACCATGCGCCCTCACGGGAGTTTAACCGCGCATGGTTAGGATGCGATCCCTAGGGAATCGGGACCGAAACAGAAATGTTCGTTGAACGCGAGGCCACGGCCGGCGAAGCAACGTCGCAGGAACGCCGCGACGCCGCCCAGAATGACAGCCGCATTCTGGGCAACGTCGTCCAGTGCGATGGCGCCCGCGCCACGATAAGCGCCTTCGCCGACGACGCCGACGGCACTGTCACCGCGCAGTGGACTGTCGGCAAGATGATCTCGATCAATCTCGGCACGACCCGCACCGTCGGCCTGGTCTACGCCATCGGCAAGTCCGAGCGCATGTGGAATACCGACAGCCAGAACCCCATCGAAGTCGAGGTCGAGCTGATCGGCGAAGTCCGCGACAGCGAGACGCCCGGCGGCAAGCCGGTCTTCGACCGCGGCATCACCAACTATCCGCATATAGGTGCCATCGCCCACCGCATCCGCAGCCGCGATCTGCGGGCGGTCTACGACCTCGCCGGCCGCCGCGCGATCCGGATCGGCTCGCTGTCGCAGGACGAGGAAATCGACGCCAATATCGCCGTCGACGATACGCTTGCCCGCCACTTCGCCGTCGTCGGCACGACAGGCGTCGGCAAATCCACCGCCGTCTCGTTGCTACTGCGCAAGGCCATCGCCGCGCGGCCCGACCTGCGCGTGCTGATCCTCGACCCGCACAACGAATTCGCCGCCTCGCTGCCGGAATACTGCGTCCGGATCGATACGGCATCGCTCGACCTGCCGTTCTGGATGTTCAGGCTCGAAGAGTTCGCAGAGGTACTGTTCCGCGGCCGCGAGACCGTGCCGGAAGAGGTCGACCTGCTGCGCGAGCTTATTCCGCTGGCCAAGAACCTCTACAGGAACCCGGCCGCCGGCGCCTATCTGCGACGGGGCGTCGACAACATGACCGCCGACACGCCGGTTCCCTACCGCATCGCCGACCTGGTCAAGCAGATCGACGAGCGCATGGGCATGCTGGAAAGCAAGAACGACCGTCCGGCGCTGAAATCTCTGCGCGCACGCATCGATTCCGCCGCCGCCGACCCGCGCTACCGGTTCATGTTCAACTCGCGGCTGATCGAGGACACCATCCACCAGACGATCGGCAACATCTTCCGCGTGCCGCATCATGGGCGCCCCGTCACCTGCTTCGAGATGGCCGGCATGCCGTCCGAGGTGGTGAATTCGGTGTGTTCGGTGCTGGCCAGGCTGGCTTTCGACCTGGCGCTCTGGAGCCAGGGTAAGCTGCAGCTTCTCCTGCTTTGCGAGGAAGCCCACCGCTATATGCCGGCCGATTCCCGGCTCGGTTTCGCGCCGACCCGCCATGCCCTGTCCCGCATCGCCAAGGAAGGCCGCAAATATGGCTGCTATCTCGGCGTCGTGACGCAGCGCCCCGGTGAGCTCGATCCGACGATCCTTTCGCAGTGCTCGACCTTCTTCGCCATGCGTCTGGCCAACGAGCAGGATCAGGCGATCATCCGTTCGGCCATCGCCGATTCCTCAGCCTCGACCCTGTCGTTCCTGTCGTCGATGGGTCAGCGCGAGGCCATCGCCTTCGGCGAAGGCGTCGCCACCACCATGCGGCTCAAATTCGAAAAACTGGACCAGCAGTTCATTCCGGGCACCGCCAAGCACGCCGAAACGGTGTTGGACGGTAATCAGGAGGTTGACCTGCCCGGTATCGTTGAGCGGCTGCGCAACGTGCAGCGGCCGCAACCCATTCCGGCTTCGGCCGAAAGCGTCGATCCGACCCGACAGGCCGGCGATCCTGACTACCGCAAGCCGGCCGCGCCGCGTCTCCACAGCGACGACGATTTCGACATGCGCTACGGCCTCAAGCCTGCAACCTTCGGGATGCGGTCGCAGAACGATTGAGATCAGTGTAGCCTCACTGTTGGAATACCCCTCATCCGACCTCGCTTCGCTCAGCCACCTTCTCCCACAAGGGGAGAAGGCTCACGCGCAGACGCGGTTGCGGCCCTGCCGTTTCGCCTCGTAGAGCTGCCGGTCTGCCCGCCGGTAGAATTCCTCGGCGGTCTCCATATTGTCCCACACAGCCAAACCGACGCTGGTGGTGATCTTCAGCCGCACATTGCCGGAGAGCACCGACATATTGGCGATTGCCTTGCGGATGCGTTCGGCGAATTTGGCCAGCAGCTCGGCGTCCATATTGGGCGTCACCACCGCGAACTCCTCGCCGCCCAGCCGCGCCACGACGTCGTGATAACGCGTCATGTCCTTCAGGCAGTTGGCGACGGCCTGGAGAACCTTGTCCCCGACATCGTGTCCGTGCGTGTCGTTGACCTGCTTGAAATGATCGAGATCGAGGATCATCAGCCCGACCGGTTTGCCGATGCGCCGGAACTCCTCGATATATTCCTTCAATGCGTCGTCGAAATAGCGCCGGTTCTGCATGCCTGTCAGGCTGTCGGTCAGCGCCGCCTGCTCCAGCGTTTCGGAGCGGGCGCTGAGCGTCTCGGTCATCGCCCGCAGCTTGCCCTCCTCCTTCACCTGCTTGCGGATCAGCGGGTAGATGAAGAACATGCCGAAGAACAGCGCCGTCGCCAGCAGCACGCCGGTCGCCAGCACTAGCTTGGTCAGATGCTCGACATTTTCCGGCGTGAAGAACCCCTGCGATTCAGACGCTGCCATCTGCAGGTAGTCATAGGAGTGCAGCATCACCAGGCCGGCCGCCAGGATCACGAAGATGAAGACGAAGAAGGCCGACTCGGCCTGGTGGAAACGCATCGGTTGCCTGCTGCTCATGCCGCTCTCTATATGCCAGCAAGGAGCTTACGTGCAGTTAATTCCGGCAACCTTTGCGAGCAAATGACCTGAGGGTAAACGGTGTGTTGGTTGCCCGCCAACTTGAATCAAAGTTTCACCGTCCGCGCATCGTTCGAGCACCTTTTCCACTCCGGTCCGAACTGGTTGCGGAACCACGTCGTTTGCCGTTTGGAATACTGGCGCGTCGCGATCTTGGCCCTCTCGATGGCCTCGCCCTGCGCCATGTCGCCGACCATGACGGCCTGCAGTTCCGGAACGCCGATCGCCTTCATTGCCGGAAGCGCGGGGTCGAGACCGAGCGCCGCGAGCTGCCGCACCTCGTCCATTGCGCCCAGATCGATCATACGGTCGAACCGCGCGTCGATGCGCGCGATCAGCTCAAGCCGCCGCGTGTCGACCAGCAGGAATCGGGCGCTGGCGCGGTCGATCAACGGGCTGCCGCGCATCGCCTGCCATTCGAGAATGGAGCGGCCTGATGCGTCGAGGACTTCAAGCGCACGCACGATACGCTGGCCGTCACCCGGCTTGAGCAGCGCCGCCACGGCAGGATCCCGCGCCGCCAGTTGCTCATGCAGCACCGTCGCACCGCGCTCGGCAAGTTCGCCCCGCCACCGCTGCCGTACCGCGTCGGGAATATCGGGCATCCGCGAAATGCCTTCCGCCAGGGCGCGGAAATAAAGCCCCGTGCCGCCGACGAAAATCGGCCTCACCCCGTCAAAAACCCCATCCTCGATCAATCGCATGACATCGCGCAGCCATGCCCCGGTGGAATAGGCCGTCGAGGGGTGGATATGCCCGTAAAGGTAGTGCGGCGCGCGCGCCAGGTCCGCCGGCGTCGGTCGTGCGGTCAACACGTTCAGGATTGCGTATCCCTGCATGGAATCGGCGTTGACGATGACGCCGCCGACGCGCTCTGCAAGATCGAGCGCCAATGCCGACTTGCCGCTGGCGGTTGGCCCGGCTATCAGGATCGCGTCTTTCACGCGGCCTTCGGTCGCCTCTTGCCCGGAAGTCTCCATGCCTCCCCGCTCCTCACCGCTCGTCGCTACTCTCGTCTGCCACCCGGCCGCGGGCATTCTGTCGCCTTCTCTTGCGAATACGGCGTCCGGGTCGGTGAGCGCAAGCGCCGTCCGCTGGCTGGCCGAGGGGATCGCCTGCGAACTCGACCTGATCGACGGCTCGGACGTGGAAAAGGCCACCGCCGACCTGCGCGCCGCGCTTGCCGGCCATCCCGTCGACGTCGTCGTTCAGGACGCGGACAACCGCCAAAGAAAAATTCTCATCGCCGACATGGATTCCACCATGATCGACCAGGAGTGCATCGACGAACTGGCGGACGAGGTCGGCCTGAAGGACCATGTCGCCGCCATCACCGCGCGTGCCATGAACGGCGAGATCGCCTTCGAGCCGGCGCTGCGCGAACGCGTCGCGCTGCTGAGAAACCTCGATCTCGCCGTCATCGACAAGATCATCGCCAAACGCCTCACCCTCGCCTCGGGCGCGCGCACGCTGGTGCAGACGATGCGCGCCAACGGCGCCTGGGCCATTCTGGTTTCCGGTGGCTTCGACATCTTCACCAGCCGCATCGCCGCCATGCTCGGTTTTCACGAGAACCGCGCCAACCGGCTGATCGAGGCCGGCGGCCGGCTGGCCGGCGAAGTCGCCGAGCCGATCCTCGGCCGCGCCGCCAAGGCCGAGGCGCTGCTGGAGGTGTCGGCTCGGCTGGGATTGACCCCGGCGGACGCCATCGCCGTCGGCGACGGCGCCAACGACCTCGACATGATCCGGCTCGCCGGCACCGGCGTCGCATTGCACGCCAAGCCGTCGGTGGCGGAGCAGGCGCGCGTGCGCATCGACCATGCCGACCTCACCGCCCTCCTCTATCTGCAAGGCTATTCCCGCCAGGAATTCGTCGATTGACGCCGATCCGCACCGAACGGCTGATCCTGCGCAACTGGCGGGATGCCGACCGCGCGCTGTTCCATCGCATCAATTCCGACGAACGGGTGATGGAATTCTTCCCGTTCCGCCGCGGCCGCGCTGAGGCCGACATCAAGCTGGACGAATTCCGCGCCGCCATCGAGCGCGACGGCTTCGGCTGGACCGCTGTCGAGATCGCGGCGACCGGAGAATGCGTCGGTTTTGTCGGCATCACCCGCGCCGGCCACCTGCCAAATCTGGCCGACGACGCCGTCGAGATCGGCTGGCGGCTGGCGCCGGAATTCTGGGGCCAAGGCTATGTCACGGAAGCCGCGGCGGCCTGGCTGGCCTACGGCTTCGAGACCCTCGGCCTCGCCGAAATCGTTTCCTTCGCGGTGGAGAAAAATATGCGCTCCACCGCGGTCATGCAGCGCCTCGGCATGAAGCGCGACCCAGCCGCCGATTTCGACCATCCGGACGTGCCGGAAACCCACCCGCAGCTGCGCCGGCACGTGTTCTACCGGCTGTCGGGCCAGCAGTGGCTCCAAACAAAAAGGGCGGCACTCTAGCCGCCCTTTTTCGTTCTGGATCAAAGACCTGACAGCATTTCCAGATTCAGTTTATTCGGATCAGCCGGCTCTCGACCGGTTTAATCCATCCTTATCGTCACGAACCGCAGCTCGCCGGTCTTCGAGGCCAGCATGAGCAGCGCGTTCTTGCGGCCCTGCTCCTTCAGCGCGCCGATGCGGTCCATCACGTCCTTCGGGCTGGCGACGGATTCCTGCGCGATCTCGGTGATCACCTCGCCGGCCTGGATGCCACGCTCGGCGGCGGCCGAATCCTTGGCGACCTCGGTGATGACGACGCCCGACACGTCGGCCGCTATGCCGAACTTCGAGCGCGCTTCGTCGGTCAGTTCGCCAATGCTCATGCCAAGGACGGAAGCGGTCGCGACCTCGCCGCCATTGCCCTCGTCGTCGCCCTGCTCCTCGCTATTGCCTTCCTCGTTGCCGGCGAGCTTCTCGCCATCCTCGAGCCGGCCGAGCGTCACCTTGACGGTCTGCTCGACGCCCTTGCGCACGATCACCACATCCACCGCCTTGCCCACCGGGCTTTCGGCGACGGCGCGCGGCAGGTCGCGCATCTCCTCGACGTCCTTGCCGTCAAACTTGATGATGACGTCGCCCGGCTGGACCGAACCGTTGTCGACCGGCCCGCCCTTGATGATGCCGGCGACCAGCGCGCCTTTGGATGTCTTCATGCCGAGGCTTTCGGCGATGTCGTCGGTGACCGGCTGGATGCGTACGCCGAGCCAGCCGCGGCGGGTTTCGCCATACTCGCGCAACTGGTCGACGACGCCGACGGCGAGTTGCGCCGGAATGGAAAAGCCAATGCCGATCGAGCCGCCCGACGGCGAAATGATCGCCGTGTTGATGCCGATCACCTCGCCATACATGTTGAACAGCGGCCCGCCCGAATTGCCGCGGTTGATCGCGGCGTCGGTCTGGATGAAGTCGTCATAGGGACCGGAATTGATGTCGCGGTTGCGCGCCGAGATGATGCCGACGGTCACCGTGCCGCCGAGGCCAAACGGGTTGCCGATCGCCATCACCCAGTCGCCGATGCGCATCTTGTTGGAATCGCCGAACTTCACGGCAGTCAGCTTGTGCTTCTTGGGATCGACCTTGAGCACCGCGATGTCGGTCTTGGTATCGGTGCCGACCAGTTCCGCCTTCAGCGTCACGCCGTCGGAGAAATTCACCTCGATGTCGTCGGCATCGGCGATGACGTGGTTGTTGGTGACGACGATGCCCTGCTCGGCGTCGATGACGAAGCCGGACCCCAGCGACTGCACCTTCTGCGACCCGCCGCCGTCCTTGTCGCCGCCCCGGTCCTTGAAGAAATCGTCGAAGAAATCCTGGAAGGGCGAGCCTTCCGGCAGCTGCGGCATCGGCACGGCGCCCGGACCTTCGCTGCCCTTCACCGTCTGCGAGGTGGAAATGTTGACCACCGCCCCGAGCAGACCGTCGGCGAGGTCGGCCACCGAAGCCGGTCCCGCCGCCATCGGCTGGGCTGAGTTGGCGCGCGGCGTCGCCGCCGGAGCCGTCTGCGCCTGCTGCGCCAGCGATTGTGTGGCGAAGGCTCCGGCCAGAAGCGCCGCCGCCGCAACGGCGACTGTCTTGCGCGTCGCACGCACGAATGTCTGGGATATCATCAGCGGGCCTCCCGGCGTTTCAGGAAAAAGCGTCGCGCTTGAGATCGCGCGCCGCGTCATGTTGGCAAGAAATACGGCACGTTTGCGGCTGTGCCTACCGGCTGCGGATAAATCCTCCGTTATCCGTAAGCCAACCGTACCGGTTGCGATATGACGGCCCGAGGATGTTACCCCCGAACCAGCCAGACGATGAAGACGCCCGCCGCGACCGCCACCAGTCCGGCGATGCGCAGCGCATTTTCCGGCATGGCCAGCACTTCCGTCGCCATTTTTCGGGCAAGGGCGGGAAAGCCGCCATAGACGACGCCCTCAATGACGAGAACGAGGCCGATGGCGGCCAGGAAATCGTGCACCGGGCTATTGCCCGGTGCCGGGTTGCGGCCCGCTTGGCGCCGGACCGGGCGCTGCCGGGGCGGCGTCGGCGGGCGCGGGGCCCGCCGGGTCGCGGAAGAACCGGAAGAATTCCCAGTTCGGCGACAGCAGCAAGGTGGTGCCGGTGTTTTGGAGCGCCGTGCCCTAGGCGTTAATCGACCGGTAGAAG
>CBFGLW010000041.1:0-26187 GCA_965649745.1 uncultured Mesorhizobium sp.
CCGCCGATGCGCTGGTGCGGGAGGCGGCCGCGCGCCGCGCCGCCGATGCCGGCGCCGAGGCCGCCGAGATCGACGTGGCGTTGGAGATAAGAGCGACGACGGTGGAGGGGCAGCGCCTGTTCATCGAAGCCGATGTGGTGGCGACGGCGGCCGGGCGGCCGCGCATCGCGGTTTGAATGCGGGCGTTCCACCTTACGATCAATTGACCCCGCCCGGCCGGCATGCCAAAGCCGGCCAAAAGCGGTTTCGCGCCGAGCCAGCGCGTGCTTTCGCGCAGATTTCTTGGAGAAGAGCCTATGACCGACCGGATCGCGATTGAAGGACTGCGGATCGCCCCCGCTCTGCACGACTTCGTCAACAGCGAGGCCCTGCCGGGCACGGGCATCGACGCCGACAAATTCTGGAGCGGGTTCGCGGTCATCGTCCACGACCTCGCGCCGAAGAACCGGGCGCTGTTGAAGAAGCGCGACGACATGCAGGAGCAGATCGACCAATGGTATCGCGACAACGGCGCGCCGGTGGACATGGCGGCCTACAAGGCGTTCCTGACGGAGATCGGCTATCTGGTGCCGGAAGGCCCGGATTTTGCCGTCTCGACCGACAATGTCGACCCGGAGATCGCCAGGGTTGCCGGCCCGCAGCTGGTCGTGCCTGTGATGAATGCGCGCTATGCGCTCAACGCCGCCAACGCCCGCTGGGGCTCGCTCTACGACGCGCTCTACGGAACCGACGCGATTGCCGAGGACGGCGGGGCGGAGAAGGGCAGGGGCTACAACCCGAAGCGCGGCGACAGGGTGATCGCCTGGGCGAAGGATTTCCTCGACCGGTCCGCACCGTTGGCGGGCGGAAGCTGGAGCGATGTAACCGCACTTGCGGTTGATGGCGGGGTGCTGAAGCTGGCGACGGCGAACGGCCCGGCCGCGCTTCAGGATGCAAAACAGTTCGCCGGCTATCGCGGCGCGGCGCAAAATCCCGATGCGGTGGTGCTGACCAAGAATGGCCTGCATGTCGAGATCGTCATCGACCGGGAAAGCGCCATCGGCAAGACTGACCCGGCCGGCATTTCCGATGTCATTCTGGAATCGGCGTTGACGACGATCCAGGACTGCGAGGATTCGGTCGCCGCCGTCGATGCCGAGGACAAGGTCGCCGTCTACCGTAACTGGCTCGGTCTGATGAAAGGCGACCTCGCTGAGGAGATCGACAAGGGCGGCAGGACGTTCACCCGCAGGCTCAACCCCGACCGCGACTACACCGCGCCCGACGGCTCGGCGCTGACGCTCCCCGGCCGCTCGCTGATGCTGGTGCGCAATGTCGGCCACCTGATGACCAACCCGGCGATCCTCCTGCCCGACGGCAACGAGGTGCCGGAAGGCATCATGGACGCGGCAATCACGGCACTCATCGCCCTGCACGATGTCGGGCCGAATGGCGCGCGGAAAAACTCCCGCGCCGGCTCCATGTATGTGGTCAAGCCGAAGATGCACGGGCCGGAGGAGGTCGCCTTCGCCGTCGAGATTTTTGGCCGCGTCGAGGCGCTGCTCGGCATGCAGCCGAACACGATCAAGATGGGCATCATGGACGAGGAGCGGCGCACCACGGTCAACCTCAAGGAGGCGATCCGCGCCGCGAAGGAGCGGGTGGTGTTCATCAACACCGGCTTCCTCGACCGCACCGGCGACGAGATACACACCTCGATGGAAGCCGGGCCGATGATCCGCAAGGGCGACATGAAGCAGGCGGCGTGGATTTCCGCCTACGAGGCGTGGAACGTCGATGTCGGGCTCGCATGCGGTCTGGCCGGCCACGCCCAGATCGGCAAGGGCATGTGGGCGATGCCGGACCTGATGGCGGCAATGCTGGACCAGAAGATCGCCCACCCCAAGGCCGGCGCCAATACCGCCTGGGTGCCGTCGCCGACCGCCGCCACCCTGCACGCCACGCACTACCACAAGGTCGATGTCCACGCCGTGCAGCAGCAACTGAAGAGCCGCCCGAAGGCCAGGCTCGACGACATCCTTTCGGTGCCGGTCGCGGTGCGGCCCAACTGGTCGCCGGAAGATATCCAGCACGAGCTCGACAACAACGCGCAGGGCATCCTCGGCTATGTCGTGCGCTGGATCGACCAGGGCGTCGGCTGCTCCAAGGTGCCGGATATCAACGATGTCGGGCTGATGGAGGACCGGGCGACGCTGCGCATCTCCTCCCAGCACATCGCCAACTGGCTGCGCCATGGCGTTTGCACCGACACGCGGGTGATGGAGACGATGAAACGCATGGCCTCCGTCGTCGACCGCCAGAACCGGGCCGACCCGCTCTACCGGCCGATGGCGCCCGACTTCGACAACTCCATCGCCTTCCAAGCCGCCTGCGACCTCGTCTTCAAGGGCGCCGCCCAGCCCAACGGCTACACCGAGCCCGTCCTCCACGCGCGGCGGTTGGAACTGAAGGCGAAGTCGAGAGGATGAAGATGGGAGGCGCAGCCCATCCCTCCCCCTTGAGGGGAGGGTGGCCAGCCGCAGGCTGGCCGGGTGGGGTCGCAAAGGCTGCGCTCGAAGTTCTTTCCGGCGTTTCGCGCTTCAGAGACTACCCCACCCGCCTCGCTTCGCTCGGCACCCTCCCCTCAAAGGGGAGGGAAAGCGCCGCGCCATGAAACTTCTCGCCATCGATTGCGCCGCCAGCCTGTGCGCCGCCAGCATCTTCGATGCCGATGCAGGCGAGGAGTTGGGCCGCGAAGTGCTCGACCTCGGCAAGGGCCATGCTGAGCATCTGATGGCGGTGATTGCCGAAGCGCTGCGAAAGGCCGGCGTCGGTTATTCCGATCTCGGCCGCATCGGCGTCGCGGTTGGCCCCGGTTCTTTCACCGGTCTGCGCGTCGGCGTAGCGACGGCGCGCGGTCTGGCGCTTGCCTTGAAAATTCCGGTGGTCGGCGTCACGACGCTGGAAGCGCTTGCCGCCGAGGCGCGGCGGGATTTTCCGGGGCGTCCTGTTCTGGCTGTGCTGGATGGCGGGCGCGGGGAAATCCACGCCGCCCTCTACGACGAAGGCGGCGTCCTGCGCAACGGCCCGGCGGCGATGGCGCTGGACGAAGCGGTAGGCATGGCGGCGGAACGGAAGCCGGTGCTTGCTGGCACCGCCGCCAAGTCCATTGCCGAGACGGTCGGCAGCCCGCTCGATATCGGGCCGGTCGCCGCCACAGCCGACATCGCCGTGTATGCCCGACTGGCGGTGTCGAAGGCGCCCGGTGAAAGGCCGAAGCCGGTCTATCTGCGCGAGGCCGACGCCAAGCCGCAGGCCGGCTTTGTTCTGCCGAGGGCGCAATGATGTCGGCGCGCTCGGAATACAGGAAAAAGATACCCCCACCCCTTACCTTGCCGGGGCGAGACACGTGTCTCGCCCGTCCTTCGGCCCCCCTCAAGGGGGAGGGGGACGTCAGCGCCTCAGAATCCCCCTCCCCCTTGAGGGGAGGGGTTAGGGGTGGGGGTACTTTATCGAAGCCGAAGATCGGGATCTGGTTCGGAGACGAGACCTGATGCGCATTCCCTTCTGGACCAAGCGGGAATATGCGCTGGTGCCGTTGACACCGGAGGATGTCACCGCGCTGCCGGCCATCCACGAGGAGGATTTCGTCCGCCCGTGGACGGAAAGCGAGTTCGCCGCCTTGCTGGAGCAGGACACGGTGTTCGGGTTCGCGGCTCGGGAGGTCGGAAATCCGCACGCCGGCATCGTCGGTTTCGTGCTGGCCAGACTTGCCGCCGGCGAAGCGGAGATCCTGACCGTTGCCGTCTCGCGTGACCGTCGCCGCCAGGGCATCGGCTGGCAATTGATGGACGCGGTGCTGCGCGAACTTCATGCCCAGCGTGCGGAGGCGCTGTTCCTCGAGGTCGACGAGACCAACCAGCCCGCCATCGCGCTCTACCGCCGGCTGGGCTTCGGTCAGGTCGGCCACCGGCCCAACTACTACCGCTCGCCCGAGCGCGGCCCGACCGGCGCGCTCGTCATGCGCCGCGATCTCCGTTAGCAGCGGCCCGAACAATGATCGAGAAAATCCGCATGACGCTGGGTTTTGCCTTCATTGTCGTGAGCACGCTGGTCCTGGTGCCCTTGCAGCTTGTCTCGCTCAAGACCGGGCTGTGGCCGGAAACGGTGATCCTCAAGCTGTGGCACCGGTCGATCCTTAGGGCGCTCGGTATCCGCGTCCGCGTTGCCGGCGCGCTTTCGCCGCAGCGTCCGCTTCTGCTTGCCTCGAACCATATCTCCTGGACCGATATCGGCGTGCTCGGCTCCTTCGCCGATGTCCATTTCATCGCCAAGTCGGAAATGGGAGGCTGGCCGGTGCTCGGCTTCCTGTCGAAATTGCAGCGCACCGTCTTCATCGATCGCGAACGCAGGCGTAGTTCCGGCGCACAGGCAAACGAGATCGCTCGCCGGCTGGCCGGCGGCGACGTCATGGTGCTGTTCGCCGAGGGCACCACCGGCGACGGCAACATGCTGCTGCCGTTCAAGAGCACGCTGTTTGGCGCGGCGTCGCTGGCCATCGCGGAGGGGGCAACCGATACGGTTTTCATCCAGCCGGTGGCGATCGCCTATACGCGCCTGCACGGTGTGCCGATGGGGCGCAGGCACCGGCCGATGGCAGCCTGGATCGGCCTCCAGGATCTTGGGCCGCATCTCAAGCTCCTGCTGGCCAAGGGCGCGATGGACGCGGAATTGCGTTTCGGCGAGCCGGTCGCCTTTTCGGCCGGGTCCGGCCGCAAGGAGGTCGCGAGGTTGATGGAGAGCCGGGTCGCAGAATTGCTGCAATCCGCCCTTGCCGACCCGCTCCCGCGCAAGTGATTAGGAACCGGCTGAAGGCATGAGGCAACGGTGTCGCCCCTCTCCGTCACGCTTCGCCTGACCTCTCCCCCACTTCGTGAGGGCGAGGACGGGAGCCAAGCTGGACGCCCGTCCTCGCCCCTTCAGGGGGAGAGGTGTCGCGCGAAGCGTGACGGAGTGGGGGCTGGTACCACGGAATCCGTTGTTCTTTACGAACAAAACGCGATAGAAGCCGCCGCATGGACCTACGGACTACGGAACAGATGCAGCAGAGCGCGACTCCAGCCAACGCGCAGACGGCCAAAAAAGTCTTCCTGAAGACCTATGGCTGCCAGATGAACGTCTACGATTCCCAGCGCATGAGCGATGCGCTGGCGGCCGACGGTTATGCGCTGACCGAGACGATCGAGGACGCCGACCTCGTCCTGCTCAACACCTGCCACATTCGCGAGAAGGCTGCCGAGAAGGTGTATTCGGAGCTTGGCCGCCTGCGCGATATGAAAGCCGAGCGCGCCGGGCGCGGACAGGAGATGCTGGTCGGCGTCGCCGGCTGCGTCGCCCAGGCCGAAGGCCGCGAGATCATCCGCCGCTCGCCCGCCGTCGACCTCGTCATCGGACCGCAGACCTATCACCGTCTGCCGGATGTGCTGCGCCGGGCGCGCGGCGGCGCCAGGGTCGTCGAGACCGACTACGCCATCGAGGACAAGTTCGAGCATCTGCCGCAGCCGAAGAAGGCGGAGGTGCGCCGCCGCGGCGTCACAGCCTTCCTGACCGTGCAGGAAGGCTGCGACAAGTTCTGTACCTTCTGCGTCGTGCCTTACACGCGCGGCTCGGAGGTCTCGCGCCCCGTCGCCCAGATCGTCGCGGAAGCCGAACTCCTCGCCGAGGCCGGGGTGCGCGAGGTGACGCTGCTCGGCCAGAACGTCAACGCCTGGCATGGCGAAGGACCGGACGGCAAGCCGTGGGGCCTCGGCCGCCTGCTGTTCCGGCTAGCCGAAATCCCGGGCCTTGCGCGGCTGCGCTATACCACCAGCCACCCGCGTGACATGGACGATGCGCTGATCGCCGCCCACCGCGATCTTGATTCGCTGATGCCCTATCTCCATCTACCGGTGCAGTCGGGTTCGGATCGCATCCTCAAGGCGATGAACCGCAGGCACAAGGCAGCAGATTACCTGAAGCTGATCGACCGCATCCGCGCCGCGCGCGCCGATATCGCCATTTCAGGCGATTTCATCGCCGGTTTTCCGGGCGAGACGGACGCCGATTTCGCTGCGACCATGCAACTCGTGCGCGACGTCGGCTACGCCTCGGCCTTCTCGTTCAAATATTCGCCGCGGCCAGGCACGCCGGGCGCGGAGATGGGCGGGCATGTGGACGAAGCGGTGAAGGACGAAAGACTGCAGGAATTGCAGGCGCTGCTCGCCGGTCAGATGCGGTCCTTCACCGACGGAATGCTCGGCCGGAACATGTCGACGCTGATCGAGAAGCCCGGCCGTCAGCCCGGACAGAAAGTCGGCCGCTCGCCCTGGCTGCAGCCGGTTATTCTTGATGAAATGGCCGGTGAAATCGGTGACATTGTTGAAGTGCGAATCACGAGGACAGGCCACAGCAGCCTGTTCGCCGAACCGGTCTAGCCAAGGTGTCCGGGACGGCAGATAAGGAGAGACGTTTGAGCGCTGCGGAACTGAAGAACGCACCCCCTGCACAATCCGGGGCTTCCGACATGGCGCACATCGTACTGACCTTCGACAACAACAAGCTAGCCAGCGCGCTGTACGGCCAGTTCGACGAGAATCTCGCGCGCCTCGAGCAGAAGCTTGGGGTCGACATTCGCTCGCGTGGCAATCAGCTTACCATCAAAGGATCGTCCTCGGCCGCCGAGCAGGCGCGCCGTGCGCTGGACAGCCTTTACGGCATCCTGCAGAAGGGCGCCGACATCAATCAGTCGGATGTCGACGGCGCGGTGCGCATGGCGGTCGCCGCAGACGATCAACTGACGCTGCCGACGCTGGAGCGCAAGGGCAGGATGTCGGCGGCCCAGATCGCCACGCGCAAGAAGACCATCTATGCGCGCTCGCTCAACCAGGACGCCTATATGCGCGCTCTGGAGCGGTCCGAGATGGTGTTCGGCATCGGGCCGGCCGGCACCGGCAAGACCTATCTCGCCGTAGCCCACGCCGCCATGCTTCTGGAGCGCGGCATGGTCGAACGCATCATCCTGTCGCGCCCGGCGGTGGAGGCGGGCGAGCGCCTCGGCTTCCTGCCTGGCGACATGAAGGAAAAGGTCGATCCGTACCTGCGTCCGCTCTATGACGCGCTCTACGACATGATGCCCGGCGACAAGGTCGAGCGCGCGATCACCGCCGGCGTGATCGAGATCGCGCCGCTGGCCTTCATGCGCGGCCGCACCCTGGCCCATGCCGCCGTCATCCTCGACGAAGCGCAGAACACCACGCCGATGCAGATGAAGATGTTTTTGACCCGCCTGGGCGAAAACTCGCGCATGATCGTCACCGGCGATCCGACGCAGATCGACCTGCCGCCCAACACCAAGTCCGGACTTGTCGAGGCGCTGCGCGTTCTGGACGGCGTGCCGGGCATCGTCACGGTCCGCTTCAACGACGGCGACGTTGTGCGCCATCCGCTGGTCGCCGAGATCGTCAAGGCTTACGACCGCGACGGCAAGGTCTCGCGCGGCCTGGGCGCCGAGGGCTGAGGCAGTTGCCTTCGAAGCCCGTACAGCCTTGAAAAATCTCGTTTGCGCACCCCCACCCCTAACCCCTCCCCGCAAGGGGGAGGTGGAATTGGCACGTGGCAGCTCCCCCTCTCCCTTGCGGGGAGGGGTTAGGGGTGGGGGTGCGCCTGCTTTTCCGGGCAGGGGCGTTGGATGAAGGACGTGCGAACGGTTCCGGACATTGCAATCGACATCGCCGTCGAGGCCGGCGCGTGGCCGCAGGAAGCCGAGCTTGAAATCCTTGTCCATCGCGCCGCCAGCGCTGCTCTCGCAGAGCTTTCGCCACCGCGGACGGGCCATTCCGAACTCAGCGTCGTTTTCTCCGACGATGCCAACATCCGCACGCTGAACGCCGGCTGGCGCGGCAAGGACAAGCCCACCAACGTTCTGTCTTTCCCGGCTTTTCCAGCAACGGGTGACGCCGCCCTGCCGCCCATGCTGGGTGACATCGTGCTGGCTTTCGAAACGGTCGCGCGCGAGGCGAAACTGGAAAACAAGCCTCTCGAGAACCACATCACGCATCTGGTGATCCACGGCCTGCTGCATCTCCTCGGATGGGATCACGAGACCGATGAGGAAGCGGAAGCGATGGAGGCAGTCGAGCGCCGGGCGCTGGCAAGGCTTGCCATTCCCGATCCCTACGCGTAACAGAAAGTCTCAACCGACCGGAAGACGATGAACGACAAACCCGAGACTGCCGCCCGACAGGATGCCGGCAGCGCACTGTCCGAAAAGACCGAAGAAGCTCCCAGTCCGAGTACCATCTCCGGCAGCGCGACTTCCGAACGGCCTGCCGGACCTTCTCTGTTCGACCGTGTCCTGGGCCTTTTCCGGCAGCGCAACGGCACCAGCCTGCGCGAGGAAATAGCCGACGCCCTTGCCGAAACCACGAGCGACGCCGAATCCTTTTCGCCCGGCGAGCGCGCTATGCTGCACAACATCCTTCGCCTGCGCGAAGTGCGCGTCGAGGACGTCATGGTGCCGCGCGCCGACATCCAGGGCGTCGAGATCAACACCGGCCTCGGCGATCTGCTGAACGTGTTCGAGCAGTCGGGCCATTCGCGCATGCCCGTCTATGCCGAGACGCTGGATGACCCGCGCGGCATGGTGCATATCCGCGACGTGCTTGCCCACATCACCCGCCTGGCCCGGGTCAGGAAGGGCCGCTCCCGCAAGGCCGCCGCGGCGGCCGCGCCGCTCGACCTGGCGCAGGTGGACCTTGCGCGCACCATCGGCGAGCTCGACCTGATCCGCCCCGTGCTGTTCGTTCCGCCGTCCATGCTGGCGTCCGACCTGATGGCCCGGATGCAGACCGCCCGTACGCAGATGGCGCTCGTCATCGACGAATATGGCGGTACGGACGGGCTGGTTTCGCTGGAGGACATCGTCGAGATGGTCGTCGGCGACATCGAGGACGAGCACGACGAAGACGAGGCCATGGTCACGCAGACGGGCGATGGCGTGTTCCTCGTCGACGGCAAGGCCGAGATCGACGAGGTTGCCAAGATTATCGGCGAAAGCTTCAGGGCCGGCGAGCATGGCGAATCCGTCGATACGATCGGCGGCATGATTTTCAACACGCTCGGGCGAGTGCCGGTGCGGGGCGAGGTCGTCCAGGCCATTCCCGGCTTCGAGTTTCATGTGCTCGATGCCGATCCGCGGCGGGTCAAGCGGGTGCGCATCGTGGAGACGACCAGGAGCGACAGGCGCAGGCGCGCCGCGCGGGCCGAGCAGGTCTGAAACCTGCGGATCGGCGATCGCCCGGCGGTGCAAATTGCGCATGTCGCGTTGGAGTGGGAGCCCCATCCTGATAAAAAAGCTCGGGCGCGATTCGCGCGGTACGAGAGCTTGTAACGGCTCAGGGTTGGATGGATGGAGCGCCTCGCCGGCCGGATAATTCTGTTATGGGGCTGGCGGCGCTCCCTGGTGGCTTTCCTGGCCGGCGCGTTGGCTGTTCTGGCGCAGGCGCCTTACGATTTCTTCGCCGTCTGCTTCGTCTCGTTTCCGGTGCTGGTCTGGCTGCTCGACGGCGCCATTGCCGAGCGGCCGGGCGGATTTTTCGGTCGCTTGAGGCCTGCCTTCTCGGTCGGCTGGTGGTTCGGTTTCGGTTATTTCCTGGCCGGGCTCTGGTGGATTGGCGGCGCGCTGCTGGTCGAGGCCGACAGCTTTGCATGGGCCCTGCCTTTCGCCGTCCTCGGCATTCCGCTGGCGCTCGCATTCTTCTACGCCTTCGCGGCGGCCTTCGCCCGCCTGCTCTGGAGCGGCGATATCGGCCGCATTGCCTCCCTTGCCGTGGCGTTCGCGCTGACCGAATGGCTGCGCGGTTTCCTGTTCACGGGATTTCCCTGGAATGCGGTCGGCTATGCGGCGATGCCCGTCCCGCTGATGATGCAGGGCGTCTCGGTCGTCGGCATGAACGGCATGAACGTGCTGGCGGTTTTCGTCTTTGCCCTGCCGGCGCTTCTTGCCGGCAGGCGGCATAGGCTCACCGGGGTGTTTCTCTTCACTGTCATCGCGGCTCTCGATCTGGGATTCGGTTATTGGCGGCTTACACAGCCTGAAAGCCCGCCCGCCAGCAGCCTGGCGGTGCGTATCGTCCAGCCTTCGGTCGATCTGAGCGAAAAGTGGGATGCGACAGTGCGCGACCGCATCTTCGCCACCATGATGGGCATGTCGTCGAAGACACCGGACGCGGGCAAGGATAAGCCGCAGCTTATCCTTTGGCCGGAGACATCGGTGCCGTTCCTTTTCACCGAACGCCCGCAGGCGCTGACCGCGCTGGGCGATATGCTTCAGCCCGGTCAGACGCTGCTTGCCGGCGTCGTGCGGGAGGAGGGCGGCTCGACGCCCGGCGCCGAGGACCGCTATTACAATTCCGTCGTGGCCATCGACGATGGTGGCGAGATCGTCGATGCGGTGGACAAAGTTCACCTCGTGCCCTTTGGCGAATACATTCCGTTTGCCGGGCTGATGAGCCGGATCGGATTGGAACAACTGGTGGCCGGGCCGATGAATTTCGCCGCAGGAAACGAGCGTCATCCGATCACGCTTGCCGGTGGCGTGAAGGCGGTCCCATTCATTTGTTACGAAGTGATTTTTCCCGATCTTGTATCGGTTGACGTAACGTCAAGTCGGCTTATTGTGAATGTCACCAATGACGCGTGGTTTGGGGACACTCCGGGGCCGTACCAGCACTTCAGGCAGGCGCAGATTCGCGCGGTCGAGAATGGGCTTCCCTTGGTCAGGGCTGCCAACAACGGCATCTCCGCGGTCGTCGACTCGCGCGGCAGGATTGTCGATGCGTTGGCGATCGATGCCAGGGAAACGATCGATGTGCGGATACCGATTTCGCCGCCCGATGTCGTCTCCGCCCCCCAGCGACGCGTTAATGGATTTCTGACCATGTTGTTGTTTGGCGTGGTCGCCCTCGTTTCGAATGTAAGGCGCCGGCTACGGCCGAATTGACAGCTAATATATTAGCTGTTTGTTATCTTCGCCGAGTCGGCGGCCTGCCTTTGTGCACTGCGTCAACCGGCTTTTGGGGCACCTAGAAACAAAAGCCGGAAAAATTCGGCGAGGAAAAAATGACAGAAGACAATAAGAAAAAGCCGAATCCTATCGACGTGCATGTCGGCAGCCGTATCCGGCTCCGGCGAAACATGCTCGGAATGAGCCAGGAAAAGCTGGGTGAAAAACTGGGTATAACGTTTCAGCAGATTCAGAAATACGAGAAGGGCACCAATAGAGTCGGCGCCAGCCGCCTGCAGGCGATAGCGTCGATCCTGGGTGTGCCGGTGGCTTTCTTTTTCGAAGATGCTCCCGGACAGGAGACTTCGGGCCCTCTCGGATTGTCGGAAGATGCCTCGACGGCGTTTGCGGTGGAGTTTTGTTCCACGACGGAAGGCCTGCAACTCAACCGCGCTTTCGCGAAAATCAGCGACCCCAAAGTGCGGCGCAGAATTGTCGATCTGGTCAAGACGCTTTCCGAAGAAGACAGCGACTGAACCGTTCTCGCTTACTTCAGAGGATGCTCCTGATTCCATCGGTCGTGTCAGGAAGATTTATCGATCGGGCGCGTTTGCCTCGCCGGACATTTGGCGAGGCGTGCCCGATGGGTAATTCGTTTCAACGCGACATCCTCATTTGACACCACATGCTCCGCAACCGGCTTGACGAGGCGGTCGCGGCACCGCTAACACGTGGCGCGCAAATTCGGCATATTGCCTGCCTTTCCAGAGGGGACACCCGTGACGCGTCAAAATTACCTCTTCACTTCGGAATCCGTTTCTGAAGGTCACCCGGATAAAGTCTGTGATCGCATTTCGGACGAGATCGTCGATCTGGTCTATCGCGAGGCCAAGAAATCCGGAATGAACCCGTGGGACGTGCGCGTCGCCTGCGAAACGCTGGCCACGACTAATCGCGTCGTCATCGCCGGCGAGGTTCGGGTGCCCCCGTCGCTGCTGAAGAAGAACAAGGACGGCTCTATCAAGACCGACGAAGCCGACTTTCCGCTGATCAACCCGTCCAAGTTCAAATCGGCGGCCCGCAAGGCGATCAAGGCGATCGGCTATGAGCAGAACGGCTTCCATTGGAAGACGGCGAAGATCGACGTGCTTCTGCACGGCCAGTCGGCCGATATCGCCCAGGGTGTCGACAACGCCGCCGACAGGCAGGGCGAAGAAGGCGCCGGCGACCAGGGCATCATGTTCGGCTATGCCTGCAACGAGACGCCGGACCTGATGCCGGCGCCGATCTATTATTCGCACAAGATCCTCGAACTGCTGGCGGCCGCCCGTCACGCGGGGAAAGGGGAGGCCGGCAAGCTCGGCCCCGACGCCAAGAGCCAAGTGACGGTGAAGTATGTCGACGGCAAGGCTGCCGAAGCGACGCAGATCGTTCTGTCGACCCAGCACATGGACGGCAGCTGGGACTCCAAGAAGGTCCGCAAGGTCGTCGAACCCTATATCCGCGAGGCGCTGGGCGATCTCAAGATCGCCGACGACTGCAACTGGTACATCAACCCGACCGGCAAGTTCGTCATCGGCGGCCCGGACGGCGACGCCGGCCTCACCGGCCGCAAGATCATCGTCGACACCTATGGCGGCGCGGCGCCCCATGGCGGCGGCGCCTTCTCGGGCAAGGACACGACCAAGGTCGACCGTTCCGCCGCCTACGCGGCGCGCTATCTTGCCAAGAACGTCGTTGCCGCCAAGCTGGCCGACCGCTGCACTATCCAGCTGTCCTATGCCATCGGCGTCGCCCAGCCGCTGTCGATCTATGTCGATCTCCATGGCACCGGCAAGGTTTCGGAAGCGGCGCTGGAGAAGGCGCTGCGCGAGGTCATGGACCTGTCGCCCTCGGGTATCCGCCGCCATCTCGACCTGAACAAGCCGATCTACGCCAAGACCTCTTCCTATGGCCATTTCGGCCGCAAGGCCGGCCGTGACGGATCGTTCGCATGGGAGAGAACCGATCTCGTCAAGGCGCTCAAGGATGCCGTGTCGAAGGATCAGGCGGTCGCCGCCTGATCGGCTGATTTGACCCATGGGTGACGGTGAGCGGCCGAAGCGCTTGAGCGAGGCATTCTTCGGCCGCCGTCACGGCAAGACCATTCGGCCGAGCCAGGCAGCCGCGCTTGAAAGCGGCCTGGCCCGTTACGGCCTCGACCTGACGACGGCCGCGCCGTCCGATCTACGCACCCTGTTCGCTGCGGACGTTTCAGGCATTCGTCTTGAAATCGGCTTCGGCGGCGGCGAGCATCTTCGTCATGAGGCCGCGCGCTATCCCGGCGTCGGCTTCATCGGCGTCGAACCTTTCGTCAACGGCATGGCCAAGATGATGGCGGCGGCGAAGCTGGCGCCGCTGGTGAATCTGCGGGTGTTTGACGACGACGCGGCGCTTCTGCTGGACTGGCTGCCGTCGGGCTCGCTCGACGGCATCGATCTGCTCTATCCCGATCCATGGCCGAAGAAGAAGCACTGGAAGCGGCGGTTCGTCGGTCCGGCCAATCTCGACCGCTTCGCGCGCGTGCTCAGACGTGGCGGCATTTTCCGCTTCGCGTCAGACATCGATACCTATGTGAACTGGACGCTGCTGCACTGCCGCGCGCATGGCGCTTTCGAATGGCAGGCAAAAAGTGCGCAGGATTGGCGCACACCATATGAGGGCTGGCCGGGTACGCGCTATGAGGCCAAGGCCATCCGGGAAGGAAGGCCGCCAGCCTATCTCACTTTCATCCGAAAGTAGGCTTCGTTGAAAGCCGGCCTTGCCGCTGCCTGTCGACGGCAACGGCTTGCCTGAAACGTCTCAGTCTCAGAAGCGGCGGATGTTGTCGAACGCCACCGGCTCGATGCCGAGATTGACAAGGTCGCGTGCATTCGGCTTGCGGCCGGCCTCGACCGCGCGGGCGACGGCCACGGCGCTTCCGAAAGTCGTGAGCATCCGGGAAATGGGGTTGCGCTTGGTCATGGTCAGGTCCTTCTCCATGCTGCGGTGCAATTTGCATTGTGCGTTGCAACATAAGTAGGCGATCCGATTCGGTTCTGGCAGATGGCTTTGTGCATGAACGCCCTGCGCTGAACGCAGGGCTCGTTTCATATGCAGGGCCTTCGAAACTATGCCGCCACCAGCAGAGAGGCTTGAATCCGCTGGCCGTATCGTCTATATCGGGTTCAAATTCTTGGTCGGTATGACGAAGAGTGGGTCCACCCGGTCCCGCTCTTTTTTGTTACCTGCCGCCCGCAAGCCCTTCGGGAGACGAAACGATAGTGACGGCAGACACGGTGATTGGCGACGACCGCATCGTCCGCGAGAGCGGCATCGATGCGCGCATCGCGCAGATCGTTCAGCCGGTGCTGCGCGGCATCGGCTTCCGGCTGGTCCGGGTCAGGCTTTCCGGACAGAACGGCCTGACCTTGCAGATCATGGCCGAGCGCGAAGACGGCACCATGGATGTCGAAGGCTGCGAGGAAGTCAGCCGCGCCGTGTCGCCGGCGCTCGATGTCGACGATCCGATCGAGAAGGCGTATCATCTGGAAGTCTCGTCCCCTGGCATCGACCGGCCGCTGGTGCGCAAGTCCGATTTTGCCGCTTGGATCGGCCACCAGATCAAGATGGAGACGTCCATCCTGGTTGCCGAGCGCAAACGCTTCAAGGGCCGGATCGCCGAGGCTGGCGAGAACGATGTGCTGGTCGAGCGCGATGCGGCCTATGGCGAAGAGCCGGCGGTGCGCGTGCCTTACGATACGATTGCCGAGGCACGCCTGATCCTGACCGACGATCTGATCCGGGACGCGCTGTCGAAGGACAACCGCGCCCGCAAGGAAGCCAGGAAACGCCGCGGCGAGATGGACGAAGAGTCCGCTTCTGCGGACGAAACGGAAAACGACAATTGATCGAACGGCCGCCGGGAGGCCGGCGGCTCGGTTCTGGGAGACGAAAATGGTTGTAAGCGCCAACAGGCTCGAATTGCTGCAGATCGCCGACGCGGTCGCACGCGAGAAGTCGATCGACAAGTCGATCGTCATCGCCGCCATGGCCGATGCGATCCAGAAGGCGGCGCGCTCGCGCTATGGCCAGGAGACCAACATCCGCGCCGACATCAACCCCAACACCGGCGAGATGAAGCTGCAGCGGCTGATGGAAGTGGTCGAGACCGTCGAGGACTACGCTACGCAGATCGCGCTGTCCTCGGCACGCGAGCGCAATCCGGACGCGCAGGTCGGCGACTTCATCGCCGAGCAGCTGCCGCCGATGGATTTCGGTCGCATCGCCGCGCAGTCGGCCAAGCAGGTCATCGTCCAGAAGGTGCGCGAGGCCGAGCGCGACCGCCAGTATGACGAATACAAGGACCGCATCGGCGAAATCGTCAACGGCACGGTCAAGCGCGTCGAATACGGCAACGTCATCGTCGATCTCGGCCGCGGCGAAGCCATCATCCGCCGCGACGAGCTGATCCCGCGCGAGAACTATAAGTATGGCGACCGCGTCCGCGCCTATGTCTACGATGTGCGGCGCGAGCAGCGCGGCCCCCAGATTTTCCTGTCGCGCACCCATCCGCAGTTCATGGCCAAGCTCTTCACCATGGAAGTGCCGGAAATCTACGACGGCATCATCGAGATCAAGTCGGTGGCCCGCGATCCGGGCTCGCGCGCCAAGATCGCCGTTATCTCGCGCGATTCTTCCATCGATCCGGTCGGCGCCTGCGTCGGTATGCGCGGCTCCCGCGTCCAGGCCGTCGTCGGCGAATTGCAGGGCGAGAAGATCGACATCATTCCGTGGTCGCCCTCGGCCGCGTCCTTCATCGTCAACGCGCTGCAGCCGGCTGAAGTCGCCAAGGTGGTGCTGGACGAGGATGCCGAGCGCATCGAGGTCGTGGTGCCGGACGACCAGCTGTCGCTGGCAATCGGCCGCCGCGGCCAGAACGTGCGTCTCGCCTCGCAGCTGACCGGCTGGGACATCGACATCCTGACCGAGCAGGAAGAAAGCGAACGCCGCCAGAAGGAATTCGTCGAACGGTCGAACCTGTTCATGGAGGCGCTCGACGTCGACGAGATGGTCGGCCAGGTTCTCGCCTCGGAAGGCTTCACCTCGGTCGAGGAAGTGGCCTATGTCGAGTCCGACGAGATTTCGTCGATCGACGGTTTCGACGAGGATACGGCGTCCGAGATCCAGACCCGCGCCCGCGAATATCTGGAGAAGATCGAGGCCGAGCACGACGAGAAGCGCAGGAAGCTGGGCGTCGAGGACGAGCTGCGCGAAATCCCCGGCATCACCACCGCCATGATGGTGACGCTGGGCGAGGATGGCGTGAAGACCATCGAGGATTTCGCCGGTTACGCTGCCGACGATCTCACCGGCTGGAAGGAACGCAAGGACGGCGAGACCAAAGTGTATCCGGGCGTGCTTGCCGACCACGGCGTCTCGAAAGCCGACGCCGAGCAGATGGTCCTGGCCGCGCGCCTCAAGGCCGGCTGGATTTCCGAAGAGGAAGCCCAGGCCGAGGCTGAAGCCGAAGCCGCCGGCGCGTGACATGAGGTTCGGAGCGACACTTGGACGGGATGAACGATCGCACCTGCATCGTCACGAGGCAAAGCGCCGAAACGGATGATCTGATCCGTTTCGTCGTCGGCCCCGACTCGTCCGTCGTTCCCGATATCAAGAGAACTCTGCCCGGCCGCGGTTGCTGGGTGACCGCCGACCGCCTACATATCGACAAGGCTGCGGCCAAGGGCCATTTCGCACGTGCCTTCAAGAAACAGGTGACGGTTCCGCCGGAACTCGGCGTCATGGTCGATACCCTGCTGGCGAAATCGGCGCTTGGCGCGCTCGGTCTGGCGCGCAAGGCCGGCGCCGTGGCGCTGGGCGCTGCCAAGGTGGACGGAGCCGTCCGGTCCGGCAGGGCGCTGTTGGTCCTTCATGCCGTCGAAGCATCGGAAGACGGCGTCCGCAAGATCAGCCAGGCGCGGCGGGCGACGGTCTATCTCGGCGGCCCGGCAATCCCTGCCTACAAACTTTTCTCCGAGGCCGAATTGGGTTTGGCATTGGGGGGCACAAATGTGATACATGCTGCCGTTCTCGCGGAAGAGGCGGGTAAGGCGGTTCTGAAGCGCATGGTTGCGCTCGACCGATACCGGGGCGGCTCCCCGGATGATCTGGCAATGCTTGCGGCTGTTGCCGGCGAAGATGATGCCGCAGAGGATTTGGAATGAGCGATACGAAATCGGGCGATGACAAGACGTTGAGCGTTACGCCCAAGAAGACCTTGACCCTGAAGCGCCCGGGCATCGAGCAGAGCACGGTGCGGCAGAATTTTTCGCACGGTCGCACGAAATCCGTCGTGGTCGAGACCAAGCGCAAATTCGTCAAGCCCGGCGAGAAACCCGATGCCGCTGCCTCGGTCTTCACACCGAAGCCGGCGCCGGCGCCGGCAGCGCCTGCACCGGCGGCTGCGCCTGTCGTACAGGAACAGCGTCCGCCGGTTGCGCCGCCCTCGGAACGCAGCGGCATGGTGCTGAACGAGCTTTCGCGCGGCGAGATGGAAGCACGCCGCCGTGCGCTCGAAGGCTCCAAGGCGCGCGAGATGGAAGATCGCCAGCGCGCTGCCGAGGACGCCAAGCGCCGGGCCGAGGAAGAGGAACGCCGCCGACGCGAACGCGAGGACTCCGCCCGCCGTCAGGCCGAGGAGGAGGCCCGCATCCAGGCCGAGGCCGAGTCACGCCGCCGCGCCGAGGAAGAGGCGCGTCGCCGCGCGCCGCAGACGGCGGAAACCGTCGGAGCGGAAGAGGAAGAAGAAGACCGCCCGCGCAGCCGCGGAGCCGGAACGCCCGTGCGCCGCCTGGCCACGGCCGAAGTGCCGAAGCCGACCAAGCCCGCCAGGGGTGAGGAAGACCGCCGGCGCGGCAAGCTGACGCTCAACAGCGCGCTCTCGTCCGAGGATGGCGATGCGCGGTCGCGTTCGCTGTCGGCGATGCGCCGGCGCCAGGAGAAATTCAAGCGCGCGATGCACAACGAACCGCGCGAGAAAGTCATGCGTGAAGTGACCTTGCCGGAAACCATCACCATCCAGGAGCTGGCGCAACGCATGTCGGAGCGCGCCGTGGATGTGGTCAAGTTCTTCATGAAACAGGGCCAGATCATGAAGCCGGGCGACGTCATCGACGCCGACACGGCCGAACTGGTGGCGACCGAATTCGGCCACACCGTCAAGCGCGTCGCCGAGTCCGACATCGAGGAAGGCCTGTTCAACATTGCCGATCGGGCCGAGGATCTCGTCTCGCGTCCTCCGGTGGTGACGATCATGGGCCACGTCGACCACGGCAAGACATCGCTGCTCGACGCCATCCGCAACGCCAATGTCGTTTCGGGCGAGGCCGGCGGCATCACACAGCACATCGGCGCCTATCAGGTTGAGAAGAACGGCCAGAAGATCACCTTCATCGACACGCCCGGCCACGCCGCTTTCACCGCCATGCGCGCCCGTGGCGCGCAGGCAACGGATGTCGCCATTCTGGTCGTGGCCGCCGACGACAGCGTGATGCCGCAGACCATCGAGTCCATCAACCACGCCAAGGCCGCCAACGTGCCGATCATCGTGGCGATCAACAAGATCGATAAGCCGTCCGCCGATCCGCAGAAGGTCCGCACCCAGCTTCTCCAGCACGAGGTGTTCGTGGAATCCATGGGTGGCGAGACGCTGGACGTGGAGGTCTCGGCAAAGACCGGAGCCGGCATCGACAAGCTGCTGGAGACGATCCTGCTGCAGGCCGAAATCCTCGACCTCAAGGCCAATCCGGACCGCACCGCCGAGGGCGTCGTCATCGAGGCGCGTCTCGACAAGGGCCGCGGCCCGGTCGCCACCGTGCTGGTGCAGACCGGCACGCTGATGCCGGGCGAAATCCTCGTCGCCGGCAACGAGTGGGGCCGCGTGCGCGCCCTCGTCGACGACCGTGGAAACCATGTCAAGGAAGCGCCGCCGGCCATGCCGGTCGAGGTGCTTGGCCTTCAGGGCACGCCGCAGGCCGGAGACCGCTTCGCCGTCGTCAACAACGAGGCTCGCGCCCGCGAAATCACCGAGTACCGCCAGCGCCTAGCGCGCGACAAGGCGGTGGCCAAGCATGCCGGCCAGCGCGGCTCGCTCGAGCAGATGATGTCGCAGTTGCAGACCAGCGGCCTCAAGGAGTTCCCGCTGATCATCAAGGGCGACGTGCAGGGTTCCATCGAGGCCATCGACGCGGCGCTCGAAAAGCTCGGCACCGACGAGGTGCGGGCGCGCATCGTCCATTCGGGCGCCGGCGCCATCACCGAGAGCGACGTGACGCTGGCCGAGACCTCCGGAGCCGCCATCATCGGCTTCAACGTCCGCGCCAACGCGCAGGCGCGCACCGCCGCCGAACAAGCCGGCATCGAAATCCGCTACTACAACATCATCTACAACCTCGTGGATGACGTGAAGGCGGCGATGTCGGGCCTGCTGTCGCCGGAGCGCCGCGAGACCTTCATCGGCAACGCCGAAATCCTCGAAGTCTTCAACATCACCAAGGTCGGCAAGGTCGCCGGCTGCCGTGTGACGGAAGGCAAGGTGGAGCGCGGCGCCGGCGTCCGCCTGATCCGCGACAACGTTGTCATCCACGAAGGCACGCTGAAGACGCTGAAGCGCTTCAAGGACGAGGTTCCGGAAGTGCCGGTCGGCCAGGAATGCGGCATGGCGTTCCAGAACTACGAGAACATCCAGGCCGGCGACATCATCGAGTGCTTCCGTGTCGAGATGGTGAGCCGGACGCTGTAAGCGACCAGTCTATGCGCCGGCGGGCAGTCCGCCGGCGATTTGCCTTGGTCCCTAGTGCCCGCAACGCCTTGCTTGGCGGGAAATGCATCCCGCCTCTGGCCAAGGCGGCATAACGGCGTTAAGTGCCGTTCAGCACGGTTCGAACCCGTACGAAGAAAGAGACTTCCATGTCCAGATCGACTCAGGCTGGCCCATCCCAGCGCATGCTGCGCGTCGGCGAGCAGGTGCGTCATGCCCTGTCCGAAACATTGCAACGTGGCGAGATCATCGACCCGCTGATCGAGAATTCCGTCGTGTCGGTGTCCGAGGTGCGCATGTCGCCCGACCTCAAGATCGCCACCGCCTTCGTCTCGCCGCTCGGCGCACCCGACGCCGGCGCGGTGGTGGAAGCGCTCAACCGTCATGCCAAATTCATTCGCGGACGGGTCACCGGCGCGCTCCGGCAGATGAAATACATGCCGGAATTCCGCTTCCGGCTCGACACCAGCTACGACAATTTCCAGAAGATCAACGATCTGCTGCACACGCCCGAAGTGGCGCGCGATCTGGACAGGAAGGACGACGAGGAATGATGGCGCGGCAGAACTGGTTCCCTACCTCCCCCTTGTGGGGAGGTCGCGCCGAAGGCGCGGGTGGGGGCGGATCGTCGGCTCCGTCGAGCACCCCCACCCCGGTGCTGCGCACCGACCCTCCCCACAGGGGGGAGGGTGGCATATGAGCCGCCGCGGCAAGAAGAAGGGCAGGCCGGTCTCCGGCTGGCTGATCCTCGACAAGCCGGTGGGCATGGGCTCGACGGATGCCGTGTCCAAGGTCAAATGGCTGTTCCAGGCCGAGAAAGCCGGCCACGCCGGCACGCTCGATCCGCTGGCGTCGGGCATGCTGCCGATCGCACTGGGCGAAGCGACCAAGACCGTGCCCTACGTGCAGGACGGTGCCAAGGTGTACCGCTTTACCGTCGCCTGGGGAGAGGAGCGCTCCACGGACGACCTCGAAGGCCCGGTTACGAAAAGTTCGGACGCCCGTCCCGCCGAGGCGGACGTGCGCGCCCTGCTGCCGAACTACACCGGCGTCATCATGCAGACGCCGCCGCAGTTCTCGGCCATCAAGATCGCCGGCGAGCGTGCCTACGACCTGGCGCGCGAGGGCGAGACGGTCGATATCCCGGCCCGCGAAATCGAGATCGGCCGTCTCGACATCGTCGAGCATTCCGCCGAACGAACCATGTTCGAGATCGAATGCGGCAAGGGCACCTATGTGCGCAGCATAGCGCGCGACATGGGCCGCGACCTCGGCTGCTTCGGCCATATCGCCGAGCTGCGCCGCACCGAGGTCGACCCCTTCACCGCCGAGGACTTTGTCACCATCGCCGAACTCGAGGCGGCGCTGCCGCCGGCGCCAGCGGCCGACCCTGAGGGGGAGATGCCCGGCAACGCAGAGGGGAGCGCTGTCCCGCGGTCTTCTCAGGATCGCTTCGCCGCGCTCGATGCGTTCCTGGTTGACACCGTCGCGGCGCTCGACTGCCTGCCGCAGGTGGCCATCAGCGATGACGCGGCGACGAAGATCCGGCTCGGCAACCCGGTCGTCATCCGCGGCCGCGACGCGCCGGTCGAGGCTGAGGAGGCCTGCGTGACCGTGCGCGGCCGGCTCGTCGCCATCGGCGCCATCGAGCAGGGCATGTTCAAGCCCAAGCGGGTCTTTGCCGGGTAGGGTAGGGCAGGGCGCCTTTCCTTCTCCCCTTGTGGGAGAAGGTGGATCGGCGCGCAGCGCTGAGACGGATGAGGGGTGGCCGAGCGTGCGCCGGCTTCCCCCACGGATAAATTTGGGCTTGAACGTCAGCTTGCGACCTTATTTCGGCCTTTAGCATCTCGTGCACCGAGTGGCCGGTTTTGATTCAAAGCGGGCCGTTGGCTACTGAATAGCTGTCTCACCTTCGTGTACCGTTGGTGAATCGACCACGCTAGGCCCTTACGATGTCTTTGATCATCACGTTGGCCGTCAGAATGTGCGTCACCAAAAGTGGCCGGGTAGGTGAAACGCGCGTTGAGACAAGCATGTTGCCGCACGTCACACCTGGCACCTTGGCACCGTAATATCGGCGGATCAACTTCACGAAGTTAGCTCGTGAATTTTCGTTTCGGTGCGCAATGTGGTTTCGGATATACCTGATGTCGGTGAGATAGCTGGCATACCGGATAAGGTCAGCATGGCAGCGATCGACCGGGTCGATCAGAAACCTAATATTTTCACGGATTTCACTGCCATCGTTCCAAGGCAGCGACCGGCGATACCCTGGACGGCCGTGATTGTGCATGGCGTCAATAGCGGAGGGGATGTTGCGCTGCCGAGCTAATAGCGCCGGAGCTGCTCCATCGATGTACGCGGCTCCGCACGACAGCTTGCAGAAAACGGCCTTCATTGTGTTTTCGATGAGAACGGCCAGCCGAAGCAGCGCGATCTCTGCAATGTACTTTCTGTGCTTAGGGGCGAGGTCAGACGTTGAAGCCAACAGCGCCGTTAGGCGTGTGGTCTCGGCTCTGAAATCCGCGTAGTCGTTGACCAGCGATGGCATTTAGAACGCTTTAGCAATAGCCTGGTCGCGGATCGTTCGGGACTTGATGCGGTGCAGATTGCCGCCTGTGAACCCCTCGATGAAAGTACTCTGCTCATCGGTGCGGATGTCGAGCTCCTGAAATGCGGTGACCTTGGCGTCGATATCGCGAATTACCGCCTCGATCTTTTCGGCCGTGGGGTTCTGCCCTCGTATCCGGTCCACCACCACCATGAGACTGAATGCGAGCTGGTACTGCCTGAAAATCGTGTCCTTGAATGCAGCAGCCGGCACAACCGCTAGCTTGGCAAAGAGAGCTTCCATCCGCTGGCTGACGTCGTCGATTTGCGGGAAGTCGGTGTCGTTGGTCCGGTAAAATTTGTCGATTGCGGTGGCGCTGAAGTCGCCAAGGCCGTTGATCATGTTAATAGCCAAGTCTGAGACAAACTGGACTTCCTGCATGCGTGAAATATCGTTGGCAGTGAAGATGTCGGTGGATCGCCAGAAGGGAAGGCGTTCGGCCGCCTGCCTCAGAGAGAACTGCTTGAAGTCGCCGCTGTACTGGGCGTTGCGCTTCTCTTGAGGATTCAGGGTCTTCGAGATCGAATTGATGCGGCCGAATATCTCGATCACGTCCTGATCTTGGGCGCCGATTAGATATCCGACTGAAAGCTTGGTAGCGGCGAAGGCCTCTCTCTGAACCTTAGTCAGCTCGGAGTACTTGACCTTTTTTTTATGCTCGGGGTGCCGGGCGGCGAACTCGTCGTCGCGGTATGAAAGGATGGAACGAATACGCTGCTGTCCGTCGACCACTTCCTTGATCGACTTTTCGGCATCGACATCAATCTGGTGTCTTACATAAAGGCTCGGGACCGGCTTCTGCTCGAAGATTGTGTTTATCAGGTAAGCCTTCTGGGGTTCCGACCAAACCGAGCGGCGTTGGTACCAAGGGCTGATGTTCAGGCTCTTGTCGCGGTGAAAGTTTAGCAGATCTTGGATGATCAAGCTTTCGTAATCGACGCGATCCATTGGCGAGCCCCACGCTGCAGTCTTCGGCAGTCTTCTTTACCAGTTCGGCAGCGTTGCGTCACCTCGGGCGCCAACTCCGAGGAGCGGCGTAATAAGCGAACGTTGTGGAGACATACGCCTTCTCTGAACCTTATCGAAGGCTGCTTCTGGCGCTAAGCCGACGTCAGCAACTCGTCACCCGCCAGTCCACTATCCACCCCAAAGCCGCCGCTGAACTCTCGCTCCAACACCCCACTAGCCTTTCCGTCACAATTCCACTATACCCCCCGCAGATCGCGCTTGTGCGCGGTCTTTTACCGGCCCCCGCTGGACGACATCCCGGCCGTGGGCGTCCCGTTTCCTCCATTGAGAAAGGAAAAGCACGATGTCGATTACTGCCGAACGCAAGAAGGAATTGATGGGCGAATTCGCCACCGCTCAGGGCGACACCGGTTCGCCCGAGGTGCAGGTCGCCATCCTTTCGGAGCGTATCAAGAACCTGACCGAGCACTTCAAGGACCACAAGAAGGACAACCATTCCCGCCGTGGCCTGCTCGCCCTCGTCTCCCAGCGCCGCAGCCTGCTTGACTATCTCAAGCGCAAGGATGATGCGCGCTACCAGACGCTGATCGACAAGCTCGGCCTGCGTCGCTGACGAAACCGTCCGGCGGGTCCTCGTTGCGAGGGTCCGCCGGATGCGCATCCGGGTCCCTTTCAAGCGGGACCCAAACCATGCCGGCGCATCTGGCCGGCGACCCGGTTCCGCAACACAGGGTTGCTGGAACCGCCCATGGACGGTCATGGGGCAGGATTGCAGGACGCTTGGCATCGGCCGCGATGCTTGGAGCACGATCCGAACCGGAGATCCGCGAAAGTAGCGGGACCGGGTTGCGGATAGAGGCTCCGACAAGGACCAAGCTTCCCGTTGTCTTGCCCGTGGCTGCCCGCGAAACGGAAGCCAGGAACGGGCGTCGCGCAGGGAAAATTGCGCGGCCCTTTCCGCACATGAAGGACAAGACATGTTCAACGAACACAAAGTGGAAATCGAATGGGGCGGGCGTCCGCTCATCCTCGAAACCGGCAAGATCGCGCGCCAGGCCGACGGCGCGGTGCTGGCGACCTATGGCGAGACCGTGGTGCTGGCCACCGTCGTCTCGGCCAAGGAGCCGAAGCCGGGCTTCGATTTTTTCCCGCTGACCGTCAACTACCAGGAAAAGACCTACGCCGCCGGCAAGATCCCGGGCGGCTATTTCAAGCGTGAAGGCCGTCCGAGCGAGAAGGAGACGCTGGTCTCGCGCCTCATCGACCGTCCGATCCGCCCGCTTTTCGCCGACGGCTACAAGAACGACACGCAGATCGTCGTCACCGTCGTCCAGCACGATCTCGAGAACGATCCGGACATTCTCTCCATCGTCGCCACGAGCGCCGCGCTGACGCTCTCCGGCGTGCCCTTCATGGGCCCCATCGGCGGCGCCCGCGTCGGCTACATCAACGGCGAATACGTGCTCAACCCGCATGTCGACGAGATGCAGGAATCGAAGCTCGACCTCGTCGTCGCCGGCACCGGCGACGCCGTTCTGATGGTCGAGTCGGAAGCCAAGGAACTGCCGGAAGACGTCATGCTCGGCGCCGTCATGTTCGGCCACAAGGGCTTCCAGCCGGTGATCGAGGCGATCATTAAGCTGGCCGAGGCCGCCGCCAAGGAGCCGCGCGACCATCAGGTGGAAGACCTGTCGGCGCTCGAGAAGGAGATGCTCGGCGTCGCCGAGGCCGACCTGCGCGCCGCCTATAAGATCACCGACAAGCAGGCGCGCTACGCCGCCGTCGACGCCGCCAAGGCCAAGGTGAAGGAAGCCTTCGCCGCGCCGGAGGGCGAGGACGCGAAGTGGTCGGCCGAGCAGGTCGCCACCGTGTTCAAGGAACTGCAGGCCAAGATCGTCCGCTGGAACATCCTCGACACCTCGTCGCGCATCGACGGCCGCGACCTCTCGACCGTTCGCAAGATCGTGTCGGAAGTCGGCATCCTGCCGCGCACCCATGGCTCGGCGCTGTTCACCCGCGGCGAGACGCAGGCGATCGTCGTCGCCACGCTCGGCACCGGCGAGGACGAGCAGTATGTCGACAGCTTGACGGGCATGTACAAGGAGACCTTCCTCCTGCACTACAACTTCCCGCCCTATTCGGTCGGCGAGACCGGCCGCATGGGTTCGCCCGGCCGCCGCGAGATCGGCCACGGCAAGCTCGCCTGGCGCGCGGTGCATCCGATGCTGCCGTCGGCGGAAGCCTTCCCCTACACGCTGCGCGTCGTCTCCGAGATCACCGAGTCCAACGGCTCGTCCTCAATGGCGACTGTCTGCGGCACCTCGCTGGCGCTGATGGATGCCGGCGTGCCGCTGGCGAAGCCCGTCGCCGGCATCGCCATGGGCCTCATCAAGGAAGGCGAGCGCTACGCCGTGCTCTCCGACATCCTGGGTGACGAGGATCACCTCGGCGACATGGACTTCAAGGTGGCCGGCACCGCCGGCGGCATCACCTCGCTGCAGATGGACATCAAGATCGACGGCATCACCGAAGAGATCATGAAGGTGGCGCTGGCGCAGGCCAAGGACGGCCGCCTGCACATCCTCGGCGAAATGGCCAAGGCGATTTCCGAGGGCCGCAAGGAGCTCGGCGAGTTCGCGCCGCGCATCGAGGTCATGCACATCCCCACCGACAAGATTCGCGACGTGATCGGTTCGGGCGGCAAGGTGATCCGCGAGATCGTCGAGAAGACCGGCGCCAAGATCAACA
>CBFGLW010000042.1:0-25166 GCA_965649745.1 uncultured Mesorhizobium sp.
GCGGCGTCGGCGGGCGCGGGGCCCGCCGGGTCGCGGAAGAACCGGAAGAATTCCGAGTTCGGCGACAGCAGCATGGTGGTGCCGGTGTTGTCGAGCGCCGTGCCATAGGCGTTCATCGACCGGTAGAAGTCGAAGAAGGCCGGATCGCGCTGATAGGCGTTGGCAAAGGTGGCGCTGCGCTGGGCGTCGCCCTCACCGCGCAGGATTTCCGATTCCTTCTGCGCCTCGGCGATGATCTCGATGACTTCGCGGTCGGCCCGCGCCTTGATGCGCTGCGCCGCCTCGCGGCCGCGCGCCCGCAGCCTTTCGGCCTCGGCAAGGCGTTCCGCCTTCATGCGGTCGAAAGTCTGCTGCGAAACCTCCGCCGTCAGGTCGGTGCGCCGTATCCTGACGTCGTCGATCTCAAGGCCGAGCGACGTGGCGTCCGGCCGCAGCTGGTCGCGCACCTCGCGCATCATGTCGGCGCGCTCTTCCGAGAGCGCCGCCTCGAAGCCGCGAAGACCGTAGACCCGCCGCAGCGCCGCATCAAGACGCGTGCGCAGCCGCTGCTCGGCCAGTTCCACCGTGCCCGAGACCGAGCGGAACACGCGCGGGTCGGAGATTCGGTAGGCGATGAAGGCATCGACCTCGTAGAACTTGCCGCCCGAGACCTGGACGCGGATGTTGTCGAGATCGAAGCGCAGCAGCCGCTTTTCGATCAACTGCACATTGTCGGCCTCGAACAGCGAGAACGGCGCCTTGAAGTAGATGCCGGGCTCGGTCTTGACGTCGACGATCTCGCCGAAGCGCAGCACGATCGCCTGCTGGCGGGCATTCACCACGAACACCGACGAATAGATCAGGAACAGGATCACCGCGATAGCGACCACGATGAAAGGGAGACGGTTTGCCATCACTGGTTTCCTCCCGTGGCCGCCGGAGCCTTCGGCTGCAGGGCCGGCAGCGGCAGGTAGGGCAGAACGCCCTGGTTGTTGCCGCCTTCGACGATCACCTTGCTGGAATCCTTCAGCAGTCTCTCCATCGTTTCGAGATACAGGCGCTTGCGGGTCACGTCAGGAGCTTTCGCATATTCGTTGTAGACGGAGATGAAGCGCTGCGCCTCGCCTTCCGCCTCCTGCACGACGCGGTTCTTGTAGGCGGCCGCCTCTTCGCGCACCTGCGCCGCCTGGCCGCGCGCGGCGCCTAGCTTCTGGTTCGAATACTGGTTGGATTCCTCCACGAAGCGGTCCTCGTCCTGCTCGGCGCGCTGCACTTCGTCGAAGGCGTCGGCCACCTCGCGCGGCGGCGCTGCGTCCTCGATGGAGATGGCGTTGACCGTCAGGCCGGCCTTGTAGCCGTCAAGCGTCGACTGGATGATCCCTCGCACGGATTCGGCGATGCCCTGCCGGTCGTCGCGGAAGATGTCCTGCGCCGGACGCCGGCCGACCGCCTCGCGCATGGCGCTTTCGGCAACCTGGCGCAACATGCCGTCCGGGTCGGAGACGTCGAACAGATAGGCGCGCGGATCGGAGACCTGGTAGGCCACCGAAAACTGCACATTGACGATGTTCTGGTCGCCCGAAAGCATCAGGCCGGACGTACCGCCGGTCCGCGAGCCGTCGCCGATGCTGACCAGCTGTTCGGAAATCTTCGCCGTCTCGACCGTTTCGATCGGCCACCAGTGGAAATGCAGGCCGGGCTCGGAAAGCTCCTGCTTGGGCGTGCCGAATCTCAGTTCGACCGCCACTTCGTCAGGCTGTACGGTGTAGACGGCCTTGAATGCCCAGAGCCCGAGCAGGACCAGAACGATCAGGCCGATCAGCGCCGGGCTGACGCCGCCACCGCCCGGCAGCGCCTGGCGCAGCCTGTCCTGGCCGCGCCTTATGATATCTTCGAGGTCCGGGGGCGAACCCTGCGGGCCACTTGGGCCTCGCGGCCCGCTCCCCCACGGACCCTGATTATTTCCGCCACCGCCGCCGCCCCACGGGCCGCCGCCTCCGCCGCTCTTATCGTTCCAGGGCATGAATGTCCTTTCGCTTGCGTTCCCTCATACGCCGCGACGCAGCGCAATTGTCTTTCGTACTTCTATAGGGACGCGCTGGCGCGCTTTCAACGCACCGAAGCCCCGAAGCGAACCGTTTGCAGGCAATCATCCGCCGGATTCGGCGCGACCCTTTGTCTTGGTCGGCCATTTTTCCATTTTCGAAGGGTAATTTGCGCCTTACGACGGCTCTAAGGACGGCGCTCATAAACCGTGTAGCGCGTCGCATGGCTGTCCTTCTCGCCGGCCGGAATGTCGTCCTCGGAAACGACCTGCCATTCGGCTGGGTCGATGCGCGGGAAGGTTGCGTCGCCCTCGATCGAAGCAAGCACATGAGTGACATGAAGCCTGTCGGTCAGTGGCAAGGCCTGCGCATAGATTTCCGCGCCGCCGATGATGCAAAGTTCGTCAGCGCCGGCCATGGGTCCTGTTCTTGCCAGATGTATCGCCGCGTCGAGCGAATGCGCGATGTCGGCGCCGTCGGCGGCGAAATCCTTCTGCCGGGTGATGACGATGTTCTGCCGGCCCGGCAGCGGCCGGCGCGGAAAGCTTTCCCATGTCTTGCGGCCCATGACGATCGGCTTGCCCATCGTCTGTTCCTTGAACCGCTTCATGTCGGTCGACAGCCGCCAGGGCAGCCCGTTGTCGCGCCCGATGACGCCGTTCCCGGCGATGGCGACATAGATGGCGGTCTTCATTGTCCGCCGTTCCCGTTTTCGGCATCGGTCGGATTGAGGATCAGGATGTCGATGTCACGCTCGGGATAATATTCGTCCGCCGTCATCTCGAACGTCGTCGGCCCGACCTTGCGCACATTCGTGCCGCAGAACGACACCAGGCTTTTCGGATTGCCCTTGTCGATGGTCAGCTTGAACTTGCCGATATTGCCGAGCGCCCAGTTGCCGCCGCTGGTCAGCACATATTCGATGCGGCTCTCCCATAGATTGGCATAGCCGCCCTCGTTCATCTTCGCCTTGCGCACCGCCGCCTCGAACGCCTTGTCCATGCAGTAGCGGCTCTTGTAGGTGTCGTAGGAACCCTGGAATTTGCCGTCGTAGAAGAAGGTCAGGCTGGACGTCGCCCCGACGCTTGGCTTGTAACGATGCGAAACCCGCACCGGCTTTTTCGCCGGGAACGTCGCGCGCCACCAATAGGCCGATTGCAGCCGCCAGTAAGGCACGCGCACCTTCTTCATGCCGGAGCCGTCGTCGGATTCGTCGATAACGATGATGCCCCGGTCGATCCAGTCGTCCGCGACGGCGTCGGGCAGCTTCGCCAGCGCCTCTTTCGCCCTATCGCCGAACGGGAACAGCGGAACGTTCTGCGCCGCGAGGTCTCCCGTCACGTCGACGCCGGCGGCAAACGCCTTCTGCTCAAGCTCCGGCTTGACCGCGGCGCCATCGATGGTCACTGCGAAGCCGAGGAAATTGTCGTCCTGGGCGGCAGGCATGTCCGGCATCTCATAGGGGCTGCCTTCGATGTCGGGCATCGGGAACGCCACGACCGACTGCACGTCGCTGTCGGAATTGTTGCGGAAGATGTAGTCGACCGTCACCTTTTCCGGCGAGATGAACAGGTCCTCGCTTTCCATCGCCACCGCATCGGTGCGCGACAGCACAAGCCCGCCGGTGCCGAGTTCGGCAATGGAATCGTTCGCCAGCGCCGGCGCGGCGCCGACAGCCAGTATCATCGCCAGAAAAAATCTCGGCATCGTATCTCTCATGATCGCACCCTACCCGCTCGGCCATCCTTCGCAAGCCTTTGGCCGACACAGCCACGCCGTCAGATGGGAATGTTTCTATACGATCAGAAACGGTCAGCGCACCCCCACCCCTAACCTCTCCCCACAAGGGGGAGGGAGACTTGGCAAGTTAGCGCCCACCGCCAAGGAACAGTGCGGCGCAATCCCCTCCCCCTTGTGGGGAGGGCTAGGGTGGGGGTGCGCTGACCCGTGCCTTGCCGATGCTGACGCTCATGCAGTCTGGACAGCACCACCGCCTTGCGGCAGGACTTGTCGCCATGCGAAAAATCCTCGTCATCGGCATCGGCGCCGGCAATCCCGAGCACATCACCGTTCAGGCCATCAATGGCCTGAACCGCGCCGACGTGCTGTTCATTCCCGACAAGGGCGCGAAGAAGAGCGAGCTTGCCGAACTGCGCCGCGAGATCTGCGACCGCTTCGTCACCAACCCGGATTCACGCCGCGTCGAGTTCGACGTGCCCGTGCGCGCCGAGCCCGCCCCTTCCTACGAAGCCACCGTCGACGACTGGCACGAGGCCATCGCCGGCATCTACGAAGCCCTGATCCGCGACGAACTGGGCGAGGACGGCTGCGGCGCCTTCCTCATCTGGGGTGATCCCTCACTCTACGACAGCGCCCTGCGCATCCTGGAGCGCGTACGGCTGCGCGGCAACGTCGCATTCGAACTGGAAGTCATTCCTGGCATCACCGCCATCCAGGCGCTGGCCGCTGCCCACAAAATGGCGCTCAACCGCATCGGCGACCCGATCCACATCACCACCGGCCGCCGGCTGACCGAGGAAGGCCTGCCCGACAATGCCGGCAGCACCATCGTCATGCTCGACGGCAAATGCGCCTTCCAGACAGTCGCCGACAGGGAAACCGCCATCTACTGGGGGGCTTATCTCGGCACGCCGGATGAGATGGTGGTCTCCGGCACGCTGGCCGAGGTTGGCGACGCTATCGTGAAAACCCGCGAGGAAGCCCGCCGCCGCAAGGGCTGGATCATGGATACGTATTTGCTGCGGAAGACGGGCGGCTGACAGCCGCTCCTGCTACGCCAGATATGGGCAATTCGACGCTGAACGAATAAGGTTGCTCAGAATTCCCAGGGAGAGACAAGGTCGAGGCCGCTGTCGCCGAAGTCGCGTAGATTGCGCGTTGCCAAACGGCCGCCATTCACTTGGGCAATCGCAGCGATCATGCCATCGGGCGCCGACATGGCGCGGCCCCTGCGGACCGCGGCTCCCATGATCTCGCCGTAAGCCAATGCGGCTTCCTCGGTCAGGCCGAATATCCGATCGGCGAACCGGCGGCGCCAGTCGGATAATCCCTGCTCCAGCCGATCGGCGCGCTGATCGGGTCTTATCTTGTTGATACCGAAAGCTATCTCGGCGATCGTGACGGTGGGCAGGGCAAGCTCCGCATCATGTCGCACAAGCCAGGCAATGACCGCCTCGTCGGGCGCTTTCTTCAAGCTTTCGGAGACCACGTTGGTATCGAGAAAAATCAAAGATCCGGTCCGCTATGAACTTGGCGACTTTTCCTGATGATCGCCTCGAGATCGATCTCGCTGCCGTTGTTGGCCAGACGGGCGTAGAAGGCAGACGCCGGCTCTCGCCCAGCCTCGCGAATTTCATAGGATTCAAGCGCGCGTTCGACCACATCCGCGATCGAACGGTTTTCACGACGAGCCAATCTATGCGCGAGATCGCGCGCTTTGGCACTGCGGACTGACAGTTGCGGTTCGGCCATGGCTCAACGTCCTTTTCGAAGGATATAGCCGCTCCATTACCTGCCATCAAGATGGCTGGAGACGGCTGAACATCCAAAAAAGTTCAAATACGCCTGCGCTCATACGCCGGCGCTCACCCCGCGTCGATCTCCGCCTGCAGCGCCTGCATATGCGCCGCCGCGGCTGAAGCCGCCGCCCGTTCGATGGCGCGGAAGCGGCTGACCACCGCCAGCCCGACCGGCGTAAGCTGCGCGCCGCCGCCCTTGCGGCCGCCGGTCTGCGCCGCCACCAGCGGCTTGCCGAATACCCGATTCATGTCTTCCACCAGATCCCAGGCGTGCTTGTAGGACATGTCCATGCTGCGCGCCGCCGCCGAGATCGACCCGAAGGCGGCGATGTTTTCCAGAAGCTCGATCTTGCCGGGGCCGATACGCCCTTCGGGATCGAGATTGATGCGCAGACTGAGCGAAGGCATGTGGTCCTCCCGCCGGCATTCATGTCATGCGCGTTCGGCTTTGGAAAGCGCTATTCCTGAACGACATAACGGCGCGCATTCATACATGCGCCTCCGGTGCCGGCAGGCCGGCTGCCATATTCGCCCGGTCGAAGCTCACGGTCTTCACCACGGCGAACACCGGCATGCTCTGTTCAAGCGCCAGCGCCTGACGCGACTGCTCGGTGATGCGGGCAAGCACCGCAACGCCGTTGCAGTCGACGCGCACCTCGACGCCCGACCCGCCATCCGGAACCAACGATGCGATGCGCCCCGGCAGGATGTTCAGCGCGCTGAGACCGCGCGGCCGCTCCGTCGCGATCATGACGTCGCGGGCGCGGATGCGCAGGCGCACCGGCGCGCCGGCCGGCATATCGAGCCGCGGCACGCGGATTTCGCCGGCCGGAGAGCCCAGCACGGTCATGCCGAAGGCCTCGTCATGGCTCGACACCACCGTGTCGAGCACCGCCCCGCCCTCGCCGCGCTCCTCCGCTGGCAACAGGTCGAGCCGCTGCATGATTTCCGATGTCGGTCCCGCCGCGATAACCCTGCCGTCCGCGAGCATCACCACGTCGCTGGCCAGCCGCGCCACCTCCGCCACCGAATGGCTGACATAGATGATCGGGATGCCGGTCTCGTCGCGCAGCCTTTCGATGTAAGGCATGATCTCGGCCTTGCGGCTGTCGTCGAGCGAGGCCAGCGGCTCGTCCATCAGAAGCAGTTTCGGGCTCGCCAGCAGCGCCCGCCCGATCGCCACGCGCTGCTTTTCCCCGCCGGACAGCCCGGAAGGCCGGCGTTCCAGCAAAGCCCTTATGCCGAGCAGGTCGACGACCGTGTCGAAATCGGCATAGCGTTCGCCCGCCGGCGTGAACCAGCGCCCATAGCGCAGATTGCCGGCCACGCTCATATGCGGGAACAGCCGCGCATCCTGGAACACCATGCCGATGCGTCGCTTGTGCCGCGGCACGAAAATGCCCTTGTCGGTGTCGACCAGCACGCGCCCGTCCACTGCGACACGCCCGCGCTGCGGCCGCATCAGCCCGGCGACGATGTTGATCAGCGAGGATTTGCCCGAGCCGGAGGGGCCGAACAGCGCCGTCAGCCGCCCAGTGCTGGCGAAGCGCGCTTCCAGCGAAAAGCCGCCCAGCCGATGGCCGATGTCGATCTCGACGCTCATGCGGCCTGCACCCGCCGGCCGACGCGCCGCGCCAGAAGCTCCGAAGCGATCAGCGCCGCCATCGAGATGATGACGCTGATCGAGGTCAGCCTGAGCGCGCCGGCATCGCCGCCCGGAACCTGCGTGAAGGTGTAGATGGCCGAAGGCAGCGTCTGCGTTTCACCCGGAATGTTGGAGACGAAGGTGATCGTCGCGCCGAACTCGCCCATCGCCTTGGCGAAGGACAGGATGGCGCCGGCGATGATGCCGGGCAGCATCAGCGGCAGCGTCACCGAGCCGAACACCCATAGCGGCCCCGCCCCCAGCGTGCCGGCCGCCGCTTCCAGCTTGCGGTCGACGCTTTCGATGGAAAGCCGGATCGCCCGCACCATCAGCGGAAAGCCCATGATGGCGCAGGCGAGCGCCGCGCCCGTCCAGCGGAAGGAGAAGACGATGCCGAAATGCTCGGCCAGGAACGCGCCCGCCGGACCGCGCCGTCCGAAGGTCAGCAGCAGCAGATAGCCGGTGACGACCGGCGGCAGGATCAGCGGCAGGTGCACGAGGCCGTTGAGCAGCGTCTTGCCCCAGAACCGCCCGCGCGCCAGCAGCATCGCGATGGCGATGCCCGGCGGCAGGCTGAACAGCATCGCCACCGTGGCCACCTTGATCGACAGGCGGACCGCATTCCATTCATCCGGCGTGAGGTCCGTCAGCCAGTCCATCGCGTCAAAAAGTCCCCGCTTGCAGGCGGACCTTACTTCGCCCCCGACAGCACCGTGAAGCCCTGTTCTTCATAAAGCGGCTTTGCCGTGTCGGACTCGGCGCATTTGAGCCAGGCCGACGTTTCCGCGTCCTTGGCCCCGGCGGTCTCGGCAACCGGATAGATGATGGGAGGATGCGATCCTTCCGGGAACATGCCGATGATCTTGACGCTGGGCTCCGCATGCGCGTCGGTCTGGTAGACGATGCCGAGCGGCGCCTCGCCGGTGGCGACCAGCTTGAGCGCGGCCCGCACATTCTCGGCCTGCGCCACCTTGCCCTCGACGGAGGGCCAGATGCCCAAAGATTCCAGCGCCGCCTTGCCGTATTTGCCGGCCGGCACTGCCTTGACATCGCCCATGGCGAGCTTGCCGTCGCCGAGCAGGCCGGCGAGGTCGAAGCCCTTGTCCAGCTTGGCTTCGGCGGTCGAATCCTTGGTTGTCGATTCCGTTGGGGCGATCAGCACGACGGCGTTGCCGAGCAACTGCTTTTCGGTGTCCGGCTTGATCAGTTTCTTGTCGGAGAGATACTTCATCCAGTCGAGGTCCGCCGACATGAAGACGTCGGCCGGCGCGCCGCTCTCGATCTGCTTGGCCAGCGCCGAGGACGCCGCGTAGGAAATGGTCGCGGCTTCGCCGACTTCCGTCTCGCAGGCCTTGTTCACGGCATCGAGCGCATCCTTGAGGCTAGCCGCGGCAAACACCGTGACCTTGCTGTCATCGGCTCTCGCCGCGGATGAAGCCGCCAGCGCGATCGCCAACATGCCCGCACCCGTGAATGCGCCGATCCCGAAACCCCTGATCTTCATGAACATCTCCCCTTGCGAAGCCTGCTTAAAGCCTCAGCCTTCGTTTCGATATATCCAGATGAATATAACTATGGAAGAGGCCTATCGAGAAATATCTGATCTCGCCATTGAAAACAGCGGCAAGAGGCTTCTACGATAGGGCTAGTGAAATATAGCGAACCGAACCGTTCCAGGAGATTCGGCATGAGATCAGCGCGCGCAATACGTTGAAGGGCAAGGTTGTCAAGGTAACTGAAGCGCCACCACCTCGCATGTGCGCATCGATATCGGCGGCGGCGCCATCGTCACCGCCTCGATCACCAACGAGGCGGTCGCAGAATTGAAGTTGGAGACCGGCAGAGAGGCCTATGCCGTCATCAAGGCATCGGACGTGATGGTCGGAGTGGATTGACGGCGCCGGCCTCGGCATCCAACCGGCTGCTTTCGAACAGCCATCCGCCGACACCCGCGGCCAGCAAGGCGCCAGCCAGCTCCGCGACAACGAACCCAGTCACATCGGCGGGGCGGATGCCGGTGAACGTGTCAGACAGCGACCGCGCCAAGGTCACCGCCGGGTTGGCGAATGAGGTGGACGAGGTGAACCAGTAGGCGGCAACGATGACGAGGCCCACCAGCCACGGAACCGCATCGGGTCGGAAGCGCCGGCCGGCGAGAATCGCCAGCACGAGGCAGAAGGTGGCGAGTCCCTCGCCCAGCCATTGGCCGCCGCCGGTTCGTACCGTCTGTGACCGCTCGAACAAGGGCAGATCGAACATCGCGTGAGCGAGTGCGACGCCGGCGAGCGCCCCGGCCAGTTGCGCCGCCATATATATCGGGACTTCGACGGCAGGAATCTCACGGCGAAGCGCGAACGCCAGCGTTACGGCGGGATTGAGATGTGCGCCCGACACCGGGCCGAACACCGTTACCAGCACCACCAGCATCGCGCCCACCGGCAGCGTGTTGGCCAGAAGCGTCAGCGCCGCATCATCGGTCAGGCGATCGGCCATGATTCCGGACCCGACGACCGCCGCAAGCAGAAGCGCCGTCCCGATCAGCTCCGCGCCGGCACGCCGGACAAGATCGGCGGCCACCGTTCAGCCTGCCTTGGGCAGATCGCGCCCGATATCCCGGATGCTTCGTTGCAACGCCAGCCTGTCGATCTTCTCCATAGGCAAATTGACGAATAGGCCGATCCGGGTGTTGAGCATCCGGTATGCTTCGGCAAAGGCGAGATGCCGTTCGGCGTCGCTTCCCGTCGCAGCCGCTGGATCGGGCACGCCCCAATGCGCGGTCATCGGCTGGCCCGGCCAGACCGGGCATGATTCGCTCGCCGCGTCGTCGCACACGGTGAAGACAAAATCCATTTTCGGCGCGCCGGGTACGGCAAACTCGTCCCAGCTCTTGGAGCGGGCGAAGGATGTGTCGTAGTTGAGGCTGCGAAGCAATTCCAGGGAGAATGGATGCACTGCTCCCTTCGGATGCGACCCGGCCGAAAAGGCTTTGAAACGTCCCTGCCCGGCGCGGTTCAGAATGGCCTCCGCGAGGATCGAGCGCGCGGAATTGCCGGTGCAGAGGAAAAGAACGTTATAGACTGAGGCGCTCATGGCTTTCTCCCGGTTCTAGGCGCAGTTGGCATTCGCGGTTTGGCAATCGCACGTCACCGCATCGATCACCGGGCGGCAGAGTTCCGGCGACCCGTTGCAGCAATCTTCCATGAGGAAGGCGAGCAGGTCGCGGAAACCGGTCATGTCCGCCGCATAATGGACGGAACGCCCCTCCCGCCGCGCGCAGATCAGACCGGATTGGGCCAGGACCTTCAGATGCGCGGAGGTGGTGTTCTGCACGGCCTGAAGCCGCTCCGCCACCTCGCCGGCCGGCACGCCTTCGCTCCCCGCGCGCACCAGAAGCCGGAAGATGTCCAGCCTCGTCTCCTGGCCCAGCGCCGCCAGCGCCTGCATCGCAGCCTGCTTGTCCATCATATCAATCCAATATATCTGGATTTATGGATACTTTAAGTGAGGCTGTTTTGTAAACGGCTTTTTTCGCGAACCACCAAAACGGGCGGTCGAAGCAGATGCCAATGGAAAATCAGACTGCGATCGGCGCCTTGATCGTGGCGTCGGCGACGTAGTTGTCGAGCCGGAAATCCTCGAAGCGGAAGGCGAACAGGTCCTTCACCTCGGGATTGATCCACATCGCCGGCAACGGCTTCGGCGTACGCTTCAACTGCTCGCGCGCCTGCTCGAAATGGTTCGAATAGAGGTGCGCGTCGCCCAGCGTATGGACGAAATCGCCAGCCTTCAGCCCTGTCACCTGCGCCACCATCATGGTCAGCAATGCATAGGAGGCGATGTTGAAGGGAACGCCGAGGAAAATGTCGCCTGAACGCTGGTAGAGCTGGCATGAAAGCCGCCCGTCCGCCACGTAGAACTGGAACAGGCAGTGACAGGGCGGCAGCGCCATCGCTTCCACTTCGGCCGGGTTCCATGCCGAAATGATCAGCCGGCGCGATTGAGGATTTCGCCTTATCTCCTTGAGAAGGGCAGCGATCTGGTCGATCTCGCCGCCATGGCCGTCCGGCCATGAGCGCCACTGCTTGCCATAGACGGGGCCGAGATCGCCATTCTCATCGGCCCATTCATCCCAGATGGTGACGCCGTTGTCGCGCAGGTATTTGACGTTGGTGTCGCCAGCCAGGAACCACAGCAACTCGTGGATGATCGATTTCAGGTGGAGCTTCTTGGTCGTGGTGACCGGAAAGCCGCGCGACAGGTCGAAACGCATCTGGTAACCGAACACAGAACGCGTGCCGGTGCCGGTGCGGTCGCCGCGGTCCGTACCGTAGTCGAGCACATGCTGGAGAAGATCGAGATACTGGCGCATCGCATTCGCCCTGATTCGCTGCAACCCTCATCATAGCCGATGCGCTGCCGCCCCGACACAGGAAAGCACGGCCGCCGGGTGTTGCGCCCGCTATCCTCGGCAACGACCGAAAGGCTAACGGGCCGTATAACAACGGCAAGGCCGGCGCGGATTGCGCCGGCCTTGCCGCAGGTCCTGAGACGGGCTCAGAGCGTTTTGAGTTTTCCGAGTTCCTTGGCGACCAGATAATAGAAGGTCACGCGGCCCTTCGAGCTGTCGGCGGCCATCGCCTTGGCAACCTTGGCGACGGCGGCCTCGGCCTTCGCCGCGTCGACGCCGAGCTTCTTGACGCCCCAATTGTCGCGGACGCGGTCAAGTTCCTTCTGGTCGGTTGCCGAAACCAGCGAGGAGTCGCGGTTGCGGAGCGCGATGCCCAGATGCTTCACGATCTTGTCGACCGTCGCGGCATCGGCTGCGGCGTCGTACTTCTTCACGTCTGCGAGATAATCGGCCATGTCCATTCCCCTCTCGGAGCCATCGTTCAGTCGGCGAGACCGATCCAGTGTTTCCATCAACGCTGGATCGGAATCTCCTCACCAGGCGGACATTCCGTGCATCGGAAAGGCAAGTCAACCCTGCGTGGCATTCCGCGCCTGCCGGCCCAAGGGTTTTGAAGAGGTTTTTACCGCCTTTTATTTTCCGTCTTCGCCCCCTATATTCGGCATGTCGGCTCGACCGACTATGGCGATAAACAGGCGATGCAATAAGCCGTTCGGACCCGGGGGCGGTACCCGGCGCCTCCACCAAAAGCCGCTGGTTTCAGCGGTTTTTGCTGGGGGCGAAACAGGATCGACGAAGGTGTAAAGATCGTGCTTTTGCCCGGCATTGTACCACCGTTATCGGGCTAAACTTATAGTTGCCAACGACAACTATGCTGAGGCACGTCTCGCTGCTTAATGCGGTGCGACAGTCTCGATTGAAGCCCTAGGGGTTAGCCCCTCTAGGCGGGGTCCGGAGGCACCTGGCAACAGAAGCCTCCACTTCTCTCATCTCTCCCACACAGCCGTCCCGCAGCGATTTGCGGAGGGTTTCGGATTTGCTTTCCCACACAATCCGACAGCGCCGCCGGGTAGTCCGGCAAGACCAACCGACAGGCGGAGCTGGCGCTTTGCCGGCGGTCCGATATGAACTCTATTTCCGGCTGGCAACCGATCTGCCATCCTATGGAAAAGAACACAGGGCGGGACGCGGGTGAACGACCGGCGACACATCGGACAGTATGACTACGTCATCGTCGGCGCGGGCTCGGCTGGCTGCGTGCTGGCGAACCGCCTGTCCGCCGACCCGGCCAAACGGGTGCTTCTGCTCGAGGCCGGCGGGTCCGACAATTACCACTGGATCCATATCCCCGTCGGCTACCTCTACTGCATGGGCAATCCGCGCACCGACTGGGGCTACTCCACCGTCAGGGAGCCGGGCCTCAACGGCCGGTCGCTGGCCTATCCGCGCGGCAGGGTTATCGGCGGCTGTTCCTCCATCAACGGCATGATCTATATGCGCGGCCAGGCGGCCGACTACGACCAGTGGCGCCAGCTCGGCAATCCCGGCTGGGGCTGGGACGACGTGCTGCCCCTCTTCGTCAAATCGGAGAACCACCATAGCCTCGGCGGCCCGTTCCACGGCCAGGGCGGCGAGCTGCGCGTCGAAAAGCAGCGCCTGTCCTGGCCGATCCTCGATGCCGTGCGCGAGGCGGCGGAAGAACTCGGCGTGCCGCAGGTCGACGATTTCAACGACGGCGACAATTTCGGCTCCTCCTATTTCGAGGTGAACCAGAAATCCGGCTTCCGCTTCAACGCGGCGCGGGCTTTCCTCAAACCTGTCCGCCACCGCCGCAACCTGACGATCCTGACCTTCGCGCAGGCGGAGCGCATCGTTGTCTCAGGCGGAAGGGCGACCGGCCTCGACCTGCGCGTGAAGGGCCAGCCGGCGCATGTCGATGTCGCGGGCGAACTGATCCTGTCGGCCGGTTCGATCGGCACGCCGCAACTGCTGCAACTGTCGGGCATCGGTCCAGGCGCGCTCCTGCGGAAGCACGGCATCCCCGTCCTGCGCGATCTGCCCGGCGTCGGCGAGAATTTGCAGGATCATCTGCAAATCCGCACCGCCTTCCGGATTTCCGGCGCGACGACGCTCAACGAGCGCCAGGCGAAGCTGTCGGGCAAGGCGCGCATCGCGCTCGAATACGCATTCCGCCGCACCGGGCCGATGGCGATGGCGCCGAGCCAGCTCGGCATCTTCATGCGCTCCGACGAGCGTTTCGAAACGCCCAACATCGAGTTCCATGTCCAGCCGCTATCGCTGGAGCGCTTCGGCGAACCGCTGCACAGCTTCCCTGCGATCACCGTTTCCGTCTGCAATCTGCGGCCGCAGTCGCGCGGGCATGTTCGCATTACCTCCCCGGACTTCATGGCACACCCGGAGATCGCGCCGAACTATCTCTCCACCGACGCCGACCGCGAGGTTGCGGCCTCGTCGATCACCATCGCGCGGCGCCTGATGCAGACGCGCCGCATGCAGGCCTTCGCCCCCGAAGAGTTCAAGCCGGGCGTCGAGATCCAGAAGCCCGAAGACCTCGCCAGAGCCGCCGGCGATATCGCCACCACCATCTTCCATCCCGTCGGCACGGCCAAGATGGGCACCGACGACATGGCGGTGGTCGATCCGCAACTCCGCGTCCGCGGCATCGAGGGCCTGCGCGTCGCCGACTGTTCGATCATGCCGACCATCGTGTCAGGCAACACCCACGCCCCGGCCGTGATGATCGGCGAGAAGGCGGCACTGCTCGTGGCCTGACGGGCCCGCCAAGCGCCGCCGCCCGATTCCTCCTCCGCTTCTTTTCTCTTCCGCCCCAGGGAGCAGCCATGTCCAGCGATATGTTTTTCGTCGTCACCGGCGGCCCGGGTTCCGGTAAGACCAGCCTCATCGAAGCGCTTCGAGCCCGCGGTTTCACCACCGCGCCTGAGGCCGGACGCGGCATCATCCGCGACCAGATGGCGATTGGCGGCAGGGCGCTGCCCTGGCAGGACCCTGCCCTGTTCGCCGAACTGATGCTCGCCTGGGAGCTGCGTTCCTGGCATGAGGCCAACGCTTTGCCGGGACCCGTAGTTTTCGACCGTGGCGTGCCGGACACGCTGGGTTATCTGCGCCTCACCGGCCTGCCGGTGCCGGCCCATATGTACGAGGCGGCGAGGCGCTTCCGCTACCGCCGCCGCGTTTTCATCGCGCCGCCATGGCCGGAAATTTTTACGCAGGACAGCGAACGCCGCCAGACGCTGGACGAGGCTCGTCGCACCCATGACGCGATGGTCGAAATCTATACCGAATTGGATTACGAACTGCTGCCGCTGCCGCGGGCTTCGATCGAGCAGCGCGCCGATTTCGTCATCGACAGGATGAGACTGGCCTGAAAAGCCGCAACTCGCTGGCCATCAGCGACCCGCGGCATCAGCGCCACCAGGACCCGTGCGGCAATTCCACCTCGCGCTGCGCGCGGGCGAGCGCATCGATCAGCCGCGCCCGTCCGAGCGGAATGCAATAGGCGGGCTTCGCCCGCTCGAACCGCCAGCTTTCCTGAAGCCCGCCGGTATCCACCGTATCGAAGCCGAATTGGTCGTGGAGGTCGGCAACCACCCGTTTCGAGGCAACGTCGTTGCCGGCGATGGGAAGCGCCCGCCTTCCCGATCCCGCCGTCAGCGGCACGTTGCCGGGATTGGCGAGATCGGCGGCCAAAATGGCGTTGAAGGCCTTCACCACACGGGCGCCGGCAAAATGCGCGGCAACCATCTGGCTCGTGGTCGTCTTGCGTTCGTCCAGCACGGCGATCCGTCCGTCGCGGTCGGGATAGTAGTTGTTGGTGTCGATCAGCACCTTGCCGGCCAGCGGCGCGGGATCGACCGAGAACACCTTGGCGAAAGGTATGGCGATGGCCACCACTTCGCCGAAGCCGATGGCCTCCCGGCTGTCACCGGCCGCGCAGCCGATGGAGGCCGCCGTCGCAGCCAGAGTTTCGGCCCCGCGCGAATTGCTGAGCATGACCGCATGGCCCCTGGCGCTGGCCAGCCTGGCAAGCGCCTGCCCGATATTGCCCGCCCCGACAATGCCGATTTTCATGAGTTCGTCCCGTATCGTCTTCCGCCGGCACGAAAATGCAGGCGGAAGAGGTTCAAGATCAGCGCCGGGAGACGACGCTCATTCCGCCGGCGCCTCGACCGCCTGCCGGGACCGGCCAAGAGTGAACTGCGCAACCGTGAACGAGATGATCGCGCAGATGGCGATGCCCGCCACCATGGGCACCGGCGTGCCGTCGAAGAAGGCTCCCGAAACGCCCATCGCCAGCGCGCCGATGGCGAACTGCAGCGTGCCGAGCAGCGCCGAGGCCGTGCCTGCGATCGCGCCATGGTCGTCCATGGCCAGCACCGAGGTCGACGGGATGACCAGCCCGACGAAGCCGTAGCCGACGAACAGCAGCGCCGCCAGCACGGCAAGGCTGTCGATGCCGGACGCCATCAGCGAGAACAGCACCACCATCGTCAGCGCATAGCCGGACACCGCGACGCGCACCACCCGCGCCAGCCCATACTTCTCCGCGAACTTGCCGGTAAGCTGCGACATGGCGAAGAACGACACCGCGTTGATCGAGAAGAACACGCTGTAGGCCTGCGGCGACAGCCCGTAATGGTCGATCAGAATGAAGGACGAGCTCGACAGATAGACGAAGAAGCTCGAGATCGCGAAACCGCTGACCGCCGCGAGGCCGAGGAATTTGCGGTCGCGCAGCAGGAAGGCGTAGGCCGACAGCGCGATGCCCAGCGAACTGCCGACGCGGTCTTCCGGCGGCCGTGTTTCCTTGATCGACGTCGCCAGCAGCGCCACCGCCAGCAGGGCGGCGATGGTCACGGCCCAGAAGACGCCGCGCCAGCCGAACGCCTCGATGATGAACGAGCCGGTCAATGGAGCCAGGATCGGCGAGATCGAGAACACGAGCATCAGGAGCGACATCAGCTTCGCCGCCTCCGTGCCGGTGTGCAGGTCGCGCACCACGGCGCGCGGGATCGCCATGCCGGCGCAGGCGCCGAGGCCCTGGAAGAACCGGAAGGCGACCAGCCACTCGATCGACGGCGCCAGCGCCGCGCCGATGCCGCCGGCCATGAACAGCGCCAGCCCGAAATAGAGCGGCGGCTTGCGGCCGACCATGTCGGAGATCGGGCCGACGACGATTTGCCCGAGGCCCATCGACAGGAAGAAGATCAAAAGGCTGAGCTGCACGGCCGATGTCGACGCATCGAGGTCCTGGCCGATGGAGGGCAGCGCCGGCAGGTACATATCGATGGCGAAGGGGCCGATGGCCGACAAAAGGCCGAGCACAACCGCGAGGCGGAGATAATTGGTAGGCATGATAATGGCTTCTTTCAGTCTGGTTCGGCCGGCAAGCGGCATAACCCAAGGACGGTCCATCCCTGACGATTCCGACTCGTGCGAGCCGCAATCCATATTTTGATTGACCAATTTTTTAGACACACTTGTCCAATTCGTCAATCGCCTGTATATAATTTTTTATGAAAGCACACGCCTCTCCTGACACTTTCCCGCCACGTGGCCATACGGCCAAGCGCATCTCCATCATTGATGCAGCCGGCGCGGTGTTCTGCCGGGAAGGATTTGCCGGGGCCAATATCGACCTGATCGCAGCGGAAGCGGGTGTGTCGCGGCAGACCGTATATAATCATCATGGCGACAAGGAGAACCTGTTCGTTGCTGTCGTGCGCGATCTGTCGGAACAGTCCAACGCCGGCGTGTTCGCCACCCTCGCCACCTTCCCGGACCACCCGAAGGACCTTGAGGCCGATCTCACCGCTTTCGCAGTCCGGCTGAATTGCAACTGCCTCTGCAACCGCGAGGGCAAGTTCCTGCGCAAGCTCATCCAGGCCGAGGGCGAGCGCTATCCCGAGCTGTTCGCCGAATGGCGCGACGAAGGCTCGACCAGAATCTGGGCCGCGCTGGCGGCGCGCTTCGCCCGCCTCGCCTATGCCGGCTTCCTCGACATCGACGATCCGGACCTGACGGCGCGGCAGTTCTTGGCCCTCGTCAACGCCGAATTGCAGACGAAGTTCATGTTCGGCCAGACGCCGAGCGAAAGCGAGATCCGCAAGTCGGCGGCCAATGCCGTCCGCACCTTCCTGCGCGCTTTCGGCAGGCAGCCCGCGAAAGTCAGGCCGCGCGAAGCCGCCGAAGTATAGGCTTTCTACCGCGGCCAGCGATTTGTCCGACCGGATTTTCCGATCAATTTCTATGACCGTGCCTGCCTATCGGGCAGAGGAGCCTTATATCCAGTTTACGAGGCCGCGAAGCTTGATTACAGCTATGCGGGCGATTCAACGGACCCAGACTGCCGCATGGCCGACGACCACATCCGCTACGACATCCTCACCCAGGAAGCCCTGCGCGGCGTCATGCGCAAGGTCCTGGCCGAGGTTGCGCGTACCGGTCTGCCCGGCAATCATCACTTCTTCATCACCTTCCTGACCAACGCGCCCGGCGTGCGGATTTCGACCCGCCTGCGCGAGCGCTACCCGGAGCAGATGACCATCGTCATCCAGTTCCAGTATTGGGATCTGAAAGTATCGGACACCGGTTTCGAGATCGGCCTGTCGTTCTCGGACGTGCCCGAAAAGCTCGAAATCCCCTTCTCCGCCGTGCGCGGTTTCTACGACCCGTCGGTCAATTTCGAGGTCGAGTTCGACGTCAGGTCGGAATCGCCAATCCCGGCGGCGGCCGAGGAAACCGAAAGCGGACCGGTGGCGATCCCGACCGAGAAAAAGCCGGAATCGAAGAAGGCCGCCGATACGGCCAAGACCGCTGCTGCGGCAGCGGATGCGTCCGGCAAGGGCGCCGACGTCGTCTCGCTCGACGCGTTCCGCAAGAAATAAGCCGCGAGCGCGGCCGTGGCCGAAATCGTCAACCTCCGCCAGGCTCGCAAGCGCAAGGCGCGTACCGAAAAGGAGCTTGCGGCCGAGCAGAACCGCATCCGGCATGGGCGCCCCCTCTCCGAGCGCGAACGGCAGCGCCTGGAACACGAGAAAGCCGATCGCACGCTGGACGCCCACAGGCTGGAACCGCGCCACCCTGCGAAGCCTCGGTCATGAGCGCGGTCGAGAAGCGATCCGTCACCATACGCGGGCACCGCACCAGCTATTCGCTGGAAAAGCCGTTCAACGACGAACTCACTGCCATCGCCGCCACCCGGAACCTGACGCTTGCGGCACTGATCGCCGAGGTCGACGAGAACAGGCCGCGCGAGAGCAATCTGTCCTCGGCGCTGCGGATTTTTGTCCTCGAACATGTGAAATCCGGCAGCCGCTAGGAAAACCGTGCAAACACGGTTCGAGCCGGCCGGGCATCATAGTGTCCAACGCCTGACTGCACCTTGGGAGGCCGGGAAAATGGCGCTCAAACGAATGGACAATGTCGGAATCGTCGTCAAGGACCTCGAAGCGACGATCAATTTCCTGCGCGAACTTGGCCTCGAGCTGGAGGGGCGGGCCACAATCGAAGGAGAATGGGCAGGACGCGTGACTGGACTGGGCGACCAGCATGTCGAGATTGCCATGATGCGTACGCCGGACGGCCACAGCCGGCTCGAACTTTCCCGTTTCATCAGGCCGTCTGTCGTCGCGGACCACCGCAACGCGCCGGTCAACGCCCTTGGCTATCTCCGCGTGATGTTCACCGTGGACGATATCGATGACACGCTCGCACGGCTCCGCAAGCGCGGCGCCGAACTTGTCGGCGAAGTCGTCGATTATGAGGATGTCTATCGGCTCTGCTACATCCGGGGACCCGAGGGGCTTCTCATCGGACTGGCCCAGGAGCTCAACTAGAGGCCGGCTACGGGGCGACGCGGACGCGTGCGTAAGCCCTGATCCCGAAGCGCTACTGCGTGTCGAACACGTCTCCCATCGGCGACGCCTCCGGCCGCCGCAAAGGCGTCTCTGGCGGAACCGGAGCCGGCGTGGGCAGAGGCGCGCGCTCCACTTGCGGCACGGGCGCAGGCTGCGTGGGACGGCTGGCCTTGCGCTCCGCTTCCGCCTTGCGTTCAGCCTCCTGCCTTGCCTTCTCCTCCGAAGCGACGCGCTGCGCCTCCTCGGCCTTGTGCTTCGTTTCTTCGGCCGCCTTGCGTTCGGCCTCCTCTGCGGCGGCTTTTTCGGCCTTCGCCATCTCGGCGTCCGCGGCCGCCTTTGCCTCCTCCGCCGCCTTCGCGTCGGCTTCCGCTTTTGCCCTAGCCACTGCCTCTTGCGCCTTGCGGGCGGCTTCCTCCTGCTGGCGCAATTCCTCTGCCACCCGCTCGCGCTCGGCCTGCAGAGCCGCGTAGTAGCGCGCCTCGCGGCGCAGCCGCTGCTTCTCCAGCAGCGAGGCCTGCATCGCCTCGACGCGGCGCTGCTCTTTCTCGAGCGCACGCTGCGTCAGGAACTGCGCCAGCGGCGCGCTGTCGAAGGTGCGCACAGTCGCTCCAGGAACGCCTTCGAGGCTGAAGTTGACGACCGGCTCCGAGCCGACAAGCGCTTCGTCGCCCGGCCTGTAGGCGACCTCGCCACGCGCCTCCACCGTACCGGCGCGAAGGTCTGCGGTCAGATCGGCGTTGAGCGTCGCCGAAGGATTTTCGAAAGTCATTGGAGGCGCACGCAGCGTCCCGTTGGCCAGAGTGAAAGCGATGTCCGCATCGGCGGCGTCGAAACTGCCGGCCGCCGCCAGCGCCGGCGCGAAGCCTGCGGTTTTTTCGATATCGATATCGCGTCCGATGGCGTCGGCCCTGGCAATGAAAACCGGGAAAGCCTGCGGATTGACGTTGGCGATGGTCAGGCCCTTGAGCGATGCGGTGCCGGAACCGGAAAGCGACGAGACCATCGCATCGAGCGACTTGCCGCTGGTGGAAACCGTGGTCGACAGGGTCGCGCCGCCCGTCAATCCGGCATCGGGCAGCATCATCGACAGGTCCGCGCCGGCAACCGTCGCCTGCCCGGTGAACAGCCCGGTGCCGTCATTGTTCTTCAACTCGAACAAACCGGTGAGGTCGCCGCCGAACAGTTTGCCCTTGAGGTCCGAAATAACAAGCGCCTCGTCGCCGAGCCTGAGAGCCATGGTTGCATCGTAGACGGTGGCGAACGCGCCCACCGCGAGCGCACCCGTACGGATGTCGAGATCGGCAGTGAAGGGTACGGTGGGCTTTCCGGCGAAAGGCGTCGTCGGCCAACCTTCCGAGACGCTTTCCAGCGCGGTGCTGCCGAACAGCATGGTCGCGGCCGGCTCCAGATCCAGCTCGTCCAGCTCCAGCGCCCCGGCAAGATGCGGCCGCCCGTCCTTGATCTCGGCATTGATGTCGCCGGCCACCGCGGCCTCGTTGATCGTGCCGGTCAGGCCGCTCAGCACAAGCAGGCCGCTGCCGTAATCGGCGGCGGCCGCCAGAGACGTGCCCATGCCCGCGCCCATGCCGGGCAGCGCGATGCCTGTCGTCATCAGCCAGGGTTCGATGTCGGCGGCGTCCAGGCTCACCTTGCCTTTCGCGGTCGGCCCCTGCTGGCCGTCCGCCACCGTACCGTTGAAGATAAGGGAAAAGTCGTTGCCGGTCAGGTCGAACTGCGTCGCCAGCCCGCCGCGCAGCGTTCCCTTGGCGGAAAGATCAGTGCTGCCCTCACCTGCAACGCCGAGCGGCAGAACGGGAACGCCGTAGAGCGCGAGCAGCGCGGTCGCATCGCTGTTTTTGGCATTGAACATCAAGGTCAGTGGCGCGTTCATCAGACCGCCCAGCTCACCCTGCCCCGACAGGGAGGCGGAGAAGGCCGAGCCGCCTGCAATGCCGCGCGACGACAGCGCCAGCCCGGTGCTGCCGTCGGCATTTCCGGCCATGCTGGCGACAAGGTCGATCTGCGCATCGCGGAGCAGGCTAGGATAGGCGCTTGCGCGGTGCGCAAGCCCCTGGACGAAGGCGTTGTCCGGATAGTGCGCCGCCGCCGCATCGACCAGCGGCGCAAGATCGAGCGCAACGACCGACGCGTCGATATTGCCGGTCGGATTCGCCGGGAAATCCTTGATCCGCCCGGTAGCGCTGATGGCCGCGCCGGCAAGCCCTTCGACCGAAAGCCGGTCTATTTCAAGGGTGCCGTCGCGCAGCCTGAGCGCCGTATCGACCTTGTCGGCGGTCAGGCCGCCGGCGGTCACTGGCCCCGCCTTGATCTGGAAATCGAGATCGCCGCCGGCGAAACGGTTGGCGCCCTTGTCGGAGACGAAAAGCGAGGCGAACGCTGCCAGGCCGTCGACGTCCAGCTCATCGCCGTCCAAGGTCATCTGGACCGAAGGCCGCGCGTTCGGCGGCTGCGCCGAATCCAGCGCGCCGCGGAATTTCGCCTTGCCGAGGATCAGCTCAAGATCGCTGAACGTCTGGCGCGTGTCGGTCATGTCCACGTCGGCCTTGAACCCGGCGGCCGGCAGGCGGCGGATCGCCTCGTCGACGTCCTTGGAGACCCAGGCGGCAAAACCGGAAGGCTGCGCCACGGCGAGCAGCAGCGATCCCTTGAAGCCGAGCCTGTCGGCGACGCTGACGGTCCCGCTTGCCTCCAGTTTCGTGCGACCGGGCAAGGTCGCGGCCAGCGATTTGACGGTCCAGCCGGCAGGCGCCGGCTCGGCGGAAAGCCGGACATCACGGATCGTCGTGTCGCCCGCCACGATCGCCGGCAGTTTTACCTCTATGCTGCCTGGAATGGTTGGCTTCGGCAGATCGAGCAGCGTGGCCTCGAGGCCCGTCACGCGCTGCGCCAGCGTCAGCCCGGCCTTGGCGTCCGAGTCGACCGCTTCATCGAACTGCACCTGCGCACCGCTCGCCTCGACGGCGAAGCGCGGCGCCGGCCCGAGATCGACCGACGCCTTGCCGTCTGCCGTATAGGGGTCGTTCAGCGGGCCGGTCTCGAAGCGGAATTCGTCGATGTCGAGCTTGCGATGGCCGAGCTCGAACTTGCCGTTCAGCCTGTAACCGGGCTCTGCCTTGCCGGCGCTGACCTTGACAGGCTCGCCGTCGCTGCCGCGCAGCTGCGCGGCATTCCCGTCATTGCCCGCGATCCTGAACTGTCCCGAATAGCGCGCCCCGTCCGTGTCGATGCGGGCGTTGCCGTCGGCCTCGACCGTCAGCGGATAGGCATCCGGATCGGCCCGGACGCGGACCCTGAGCGCGCCGGTCTCGTCGAGCCGCCCGGTCGAGGCTGCGATCTTCGTCCGCATGCCGTCGATCCGCAGCGATCCGTCAAGCCGCCACGGACCGGCCAGCGATTTGGCCGAAATCGTGCTGTTGATCTCCGACAGCAGGTATTTGCGCCCGCCGGAGTGGTGCAGCACCGTCACCTGCCCTTCGGTGACGGTCAGCTTCTCGATGGCGACACGGCTGGCGTCGAAGGGAGAGGAAGGGCGGATCGCCCAGTCCACGCCGCCATCGCCCGCGATATCCACCGTCGCCTTCGGCCGCACCAGCCGCATGTCGTAGATCAGCACTTCGCCGCGCAGGAACGGCGCCAGCTCGGCGTCCATGGAGAAGGTTTCCACGGTCATGGCCGGCTGCCCGTCGGGGCCGCCTGCGACCGAAACGTCGCTGAAGGTCACCGAGGGGAACGGCAGCAGCCGGGCCGTCGCATCGCCCCTAACCGTCACCTCGCGCCCGAGTATGGCGCTCGCCTCGCGCTCGAAATCGGCGCGATAGCCGGTCCAGTCGACAAAGGGAGGCACCACCAGCGCCGCGAGCAGCACCAGCACGAAAAGACCGCCGAATATCACGAACAGGCGAGCGAGCATCACCCCGGCACGTTTCCATGAACCCCGGCCCACTCTAGAGCATGATGCCGAACAGTGGGAACCGGTTTTCGGATCGGCCCGTCCCTTATCTCTTCTTCTTGCCGCCTTTATGTCGTCCGCGGCAATAATTGGTCCGCGCGTTGCGCGCGCCGACGAAGTGGCAATTCATTAAGCTTGCCCCGTTCCGATACGAAGCCGAAATACTCTGTGTCTTGCGTATGTTACCGACTTTGCCTACGGTCGGCTCGCGGGAGAAAGGTGGATGCCATGCTAAGGTTCGTTGCCATTTTCGTCGTTGCATTCGCGGGCTTGGGGCTGTCGCCGGCCGCGGCGCAAAACCGGACGATATCCTGTGAATCCACGAACGGCCGCTACAACGAATGCCGGTCCTTTTTCCGTGCTCCTGTCATCGTGAAGCAGAGGTCCAAGAGCCGCTGCGTACGCAACCGTACCTGGGGCTATGAGCGTGGCATCATCTGGGTCGACCGTGGCTGCCGGGCCGTCTTTGCCGAAGGCGCCCGCCCGCGCTATCGGCCGCGATACGACCCGCGATATGATGACCGGCGCTACTACGACGATGACGACAGCGGCATCATGATCATGCCCGGCGACGATCTGTATGGCCGGCGGCCCGGCGACCGTCCGCCGCCCTGCCCATTCGGCGGGTGCCGGGACTGAGGGATGTGCCTGCCGGGCTTTAAGTCCCCGCGACCCTGATCTTCGTCTGAAGCTGGACAGGCCTGTTCTCGACAGGCCGGTCAGGTCTGCATCGGCAGGATTTTCCCTGGATTCATGATGTCGAGCGGGTCAAGCGCTTGCTTGATGGTGCGCATGACGTCGACGCCATGCCCCAGTTCCTTCCGGAGGAAACCTGCCTTGCCCTGCCCGATGCCGTGCTCGCCGGTGCAGGTGCCGTCCATGCGCACGGCGCGCTCGTTCAGCCGCGCCACGAATTTCTCCACCAGCGCGACTTCCTTCGGGTCCTGTGGGTCCATCAGCGCCAGCACGTGGAAATTGCCGTCGCCGGCATGGCCGACGATCGGCGCGATCAGCCCCATTTCGGCGATGTCGGCTTCCGTCTCCGTCACGCATTCGGCCAGCCGCGAGATCGGCACGCAGACATCGGTCGACAGGCCCTTGGCGCCGGGCCGCAGCGTCAGCGAGGCCCAGTAGCCGTCGTGGCGCGCCTTCCACAGCTTGGCCCGCTCCTCCGCCACGCTGGTCCAAAGGAACGGCCCGCCGCCCTGCTCCTCGGCGATCATGCCGAAGGTCTCGGCCTGTTCGGCCACGCCCGCCTCGCTGCCGTGGAACTCGACGAACAGGCACGGGCTCTCAGGATAGTCGAGCTTCGAATAGCTCTTCATCGCCCGCATCTGCAGCGCATTCACCAGTTCGATACGCGCCACCGGTATGCCCATCTGGATCGTTGCGATGACCGCCTGGCAGGCGGCGTCGAGCGTCGGGAACGGGCAGACGCCGCCGGAGATCGCCTGCGGAATGCCTTGCAGTTTCAATGTCAGCGATGTGATGATGCCGAGCGTACCTTCCGAGCCGATCATCAGCCGGGTCAGGTCATAGCCGGCGGCGCTCTTCTTCGCCCGCTTGCCGGTCGTCACCGCCTCGCCGTCCGCCATTACCGCCGTCAGCGACAGCACATTCTCGCGCATGGTGCCGTAGCGCACCGCATTGGTGCCGGAGGCGCGCGTCGCCGCCATGCCGCC
>CBFGLW010000043.1:0-24655 GCA_965649745.1 uncultured Mesorhizobium sp.
TGTAGGTCGAGCTGCTGTTGCTCGGGATCGTCAAAGGCGCAGCCGAGGGGCGAAGATACAGGCCGCTTAGAGAAAGAGAGTAGGCTTCAGATGGTTCTCCTATCCGACCGAGGTTCCGGAAAAAATCCGTTTTGCCGTCACCGTCGAAGTCCTGCAGCTGAAACCCGTAGGATATTAAGAAAGATGCTGGTGGCAGGTCATCGATATCGAAGCTTTTGAAGCCGGCACCTGTAGACAGAAGCACTTTGACGCTTCCGTCCTTGCTAAAGCGAACGAGATCGGTGGCTCCGTCGCCGTTGATGTCTGCGAGAGTGCAGGAATAGGTCGATCCCGTCTCCGAGTTGTAGCCGACACAGTTGAAGCTGCTTGATGTGGGAGCGGGTGCATCGGGCAGTGACTGCTTGGTCAAGCCGCCACTATACCACCCTGTGATCGCTTGTTGGCGGCCATTGCCAAAGAAGTCACCAACGCCGCGGAACATGAACATATAGGGGTCCACTGCCGGTACATAGGCGCCGGTTCCCGGTACATACATTTGCGGCGGAGTGATATATCCGGTCGAATATTGGAAATTGTAGATACTTAGTCCGTCACCTTCCTGATCCACCGGCAACGCAATAAGCCCGCCGACAAGTACACTTGGGATATTCTGACAGACCGTTGGATAGGTTGCTGTCGGACAGTTGCTGACCGTCATGTTCAGCTGGGCATCGGTCGCAAGAACCTGCGCTCCAACAGAGTATTTGTACAATCCATAGTCATAGGGGTCGCCCTGACCGGCTCTCTGTGGGGCCTGTTGCACGAACACGGGATCAGATGTGCGCTTAGGAAGAAAGCGCGCAGCGTCGAAGGAATATATGGGCTGCGGTCGCCATTCAGAAGGAACCACAGGATCGGTATCATGGGTGCCCGAGCACTCATTTCCACCGCTCCCCGGCAATCCCCAAGCCGGACCGAGCGCGGCGGACTTTGTCTCGAGATAGTTGCCGGCAGGTCCGAACTTGACGATCTTGAAGCTAGAGATTGCCGCTCCTGGAACGGATTGGCAGTTAATCTGCTGCCCGAATATCTCGTCGCGGCCGTCGGCATCGAGGTCGCCGGCGACGCCGGGCAGCGAGGGGGCCGACGTTTGGTTCTCGGCCGGGAACGGCGAGGCCTGGTCCGCATAGTTCGGATCGGAGCCCTGATAGGCCATCTGGGCGATGCGCTTCGAGGTCGGTCCGGTCACAGTGCCGTCCGTGGCGACGGCGGCGTCGAGGCCGTAGCGACGCACCCCGGTCAGGCGCGAGGCGTTGGAGAACGGCGCCTGATCGTAGGTGAGGGTGTAGGCACCGCGCAGCGCCGCGCCGACCTTGACGGCGACGGTGCGGATGCGCTGGTCGGTCTGCGAGATGTCGCGGCCGTTGCCCATCAGGATGACGTCGGGCCGCGTCTCCAGATAAAAGCTCATGGTGACATTGGCATAGGTGATGCTGGCCGGATAACAGACCGGGCTTGCCGGGCAGGTGTAGCTGTAGGTGACGACATTGCCGTTGGTGTCGGTGACAGAAGCCAAAAGCCAGCGATAGGAAAAGGCAAGGTCGTAGGCCGGCGTGCCGGAAGGGGGATTCAGGTTTGCGAGCGCCGCCACCGACCTGAACGTTGAGACGGTGCCGTCGCGGTCGGTGACCGTCCATTCGTTGGCGGTGGCGTCGAAGGCGATGCGGCGGAAGGATTCGTTCTCGGTCGCATGGCTGCCGCCGGTCGCGCACGACGGCGAGGCGACGCCGGTACCGCAGGCGACCATCGCCTGGCCGTTGAGCAGGTAGATGTCGTTGGCGTTGAAGTAGGGCATGCCTTCGCCAGGGCTTGCCCGCTCGATGACGTCGAAACCCTCCAGTCCCCAGCCATAGCCGAGCCAACCCTGATAGAGGCCGCCGGTCCTGGTCTTGCGGGTCGAGGAATAGCGCAGCGACAGCGACGGCTCGATGCCGTGGAAGGCAAGCGTGTCGATGTCGATCGAATAGCCGAGATCGCCATTCGAGCCGGTGCGCGGCAGCGCCACCTTCGACGGCGCATCGCCGCTCACCGTCACCTCGGACGAGGCCTCGCCGGACGTGGCGGAACTCATCGCCTCCGGTGCGGCCTGCTCGGTGGCGCCCGAGGCATCTTCCTCGTCCGTTCCGGCCTTCGAGCCTTTCTGGGCCGAGCCTTTCTGGGCCGAGCCCTTCTGGGCCTTCGCCGCCGTCCCGTCCCCAGCCGCGCCGCTTCCTGCCGAACCGTCTCCTGTCGTGTCGCCCTGCCTGCCGACCTTGCCGGCGGCGTCCGGGCTTGTATCGACATCGGAGCTCGCTCCGGGCGATGTCTGTCCGGCGCCGGCCTGACCCGGGGGCGCTGCATTGCCGGAGCCGGCCTGACCCGAAGCGCCGGCGGAGCCGCCGCCCATCGCCGCCCCGCCATTGCCGAAGCCAGCAGTCGATCCCGAACCCGACGACCCCGACCCCGACGAACCAGGGCCGAACGACCCGGGATCGGCCGGTCTCTCCTGCGCAGAGGCCGCGCCAGCCTCACCGCCGCTCAGAACTGCCGAAATATTTGCAGAAACCATCCCCGCGGCCAGAAAGGCCGCGCCAGCAACAAACCGATACATGAGCCCCCTCAAGCAGTTCGAAGGCCCACATCTAAGCAATCAAGCCAAAACAAATATCCAAAATCTTGCTATTATCAACAATATTATAAGTCGCTCATATAAAAGCCCGGTTGATTAAACGAGAGGATAGACAGTCAAAGCAATCCTTCTCACCCGGGTCGTTGAATATCGGAAGCGTCCCGACGGTGCTGCTCCTGTTGCTTGGCGTCAGAGCCGACTTGTTCGCATCTGTGGGCAGACTGTCCGAACGTCTCCGGGCCGGTCAGCCCAACTTGGTTTCCGGCACCGCGCCGACGCGTTCGAAGGCCTCCGGCGGCGCTTCGTTGAGGCGCATGAGTTGCAGCATGGCGGTCCGGATCTTCGCTTCCGCCGCCGGGTCTTTCAGCGGCCTTTGCTGAAGCGGATCGGTCTCCAGGTCATAGAGGCGCGTTTCCTTCTCGATCAGGGAGCCCGGCCCGTAGTTGAAATACATGGCGGAGCGGTCGGTGACTGGCACCTTCAGCACCGGCGCGCCCTTCGAGAAGCTGAAACCGCTGGTCAGCGTCGCCGGCTTCAGTTCGTCCACCGAGAACATGGTGTTCAGATGCATCGGCATCAGCGTGTATTGATTGATCTCGACCTTGTCGGCGCCGACCGGATAGCAGTGGTAGGTGTAGCGCCCGTCGGTGGCGTTGATCGCGCCGCCGAAATAGCCGAACAGCAGCGCGTCCCGGATCGGCGTATCGTCTTTGAGCACCGGCAGCAGCGATTGTCCCGTCATGTCGGCGCAGGGCGGCAGGCCGAACAGGTCAAGGAAAGTCGGCGCGAGATCGATGACCTGCGTCAGGGCCTCGCGCCGCGTCCCGGCGATGCTCATGTCCGGATGCGCCACCATGAGCGGAACATGGGCGATTTCCTCATAGAGGGTCATGCGGTTCTTCGCCCAGAAATCGTGTTCGCCCAGCAAATAGCCATGGTCGGTGCTGACGATCAGCGCCGTGTCCTTCCAAAGGTCGTGCGCATCGAACGCATCGAGCACGCGACCGAGAAGCTCGTCGCACATGGCGAGCGACGCATAGTAGTTGGCCCGCAGCTCGTCGGCTTCTTCTTCGCTCTCACGGACCTTGTCGTAAGGCGGCCAGTCGCGGATGCCCTGGTTCCAGCCGGTCCGGAACGCTTCCTTGAATCGGTCCGGCACATGGTGCGGCTCATGCGGACTGAACGTCTCGAGCTGCAGCATCCAGTTGTCGGCGCCGGCGTTGCGCTCCAGGAACTCCAGTCCCGCCGCGAAGGTTCTCATGGCGGGAAAGTCGGCTTCCTCGCGGATGCGCTCGCGGTTCAGGATATAGGGATAGTGCTTGTTGGCGCGGTCGCGCGTGAATTGCTTCGGGTGCCATTTGGGTTCGATCGCCGCCCAGTCCGGCTCGACCATCGCGTGCCAGGGGTCCTTTTCGTGACCGCGGAAGAATTCATAGCTGGCGTAGCGGTTGTGGTAGGTCGCGCCGCCATCCTCGAAATAATGGTAATGGTCGGTGACGAGATGGGTGTATACCCCGGCGCCGCGCAACAGTTCGGCGAAGGACGTGTCGAAAGGCTCCAGCGGCCCCCAGCTGCGGTGAAGAAAGCTCAGCCGTCCCGTATGCATGTCGCGGCGCGCCGGCATGCACGGCATCGAACCGACATAGTGACGGTCGAACGTCGCGGCGCACGCCTGCAGCCGGTCGAAATTCGGCGTCGGCACCTTGCTTCCCCCATAGGGGGAAAGGTGCAGCCGGTTGAGCGAATCGAACAGGACGAAGACGACTTTCACACATTCCTCCCAGGCGCGGATGAGCCACTCCGGCCGCTGCATGAGGCCGCAATGGAGGCCTGGACGGTACGATGCCGGCATGAACGATTGAAATGAATAATGGGGCAGGCGGACATAGCTTTTCGTCATGGCCGGTGGGACAAAAGAAAACGCTGCATATTGACATAAAGATGTCTTTATATGATTTAAGGTCGCTTGTAGAACAATGGACGTCGTTATGCCGGCTCTGGACGAACTCTTTGGCGAACCCGCTGTCCCACGGGAAGGCGAGGCGCTCGCCGCGCTGAGCGCCGCGGCGCGCGAGCGTATCCTGGTGCTCGACGGGGCGATGGGCACGCAGATCCAGACGCTCGGCTTCGGTGAGGACCATTTCCGCGGCGAACGTTTCGACGGCTGCGCCTGCCATCAGCAAGGCAACAACGACCTGTTGATCCTGACCCAGCCCAGGGCGATCGAGGACATCCATTATGCTTATGCGATGGCGGGCGCCGACATCGTCGAGACCAACACCTTTTCCTCTACACGCATCGCACAGGCCGACTACGGCATGGAGGACATGGTCTATGAGCTGAACCGCGACGGGGCGCGGCTCGCCAGGCGCGCGGTCCGCAGGGCGGAGCAGGAGGACGGCCACCGCCGCTTCGTCGCTGGCGCGCTCGGGCCGACCAATAGGACGGCCTCGATCTCGCCCGACGTCAACAATCCCGGCTACCGGGCCGTGACCTTCGACGATCTGCGCCTTGCCTATGGCGAGCAGTTGCGCGGCCTCATCGACGGCGGCTCCGACCTCATCCTGATCGAGACGATCTTCGACACGCTGAACGCCAAGGCTGCGATCTTCGCCTGCGAGGAGATTTTCGCCGAGAAGGGCGTGCGCCTGCCGGTGATGATCTCGGGCACCATCACCGATCTGTCCGGCCGCACGCTGTCCGGCCAGACGCCGACGGCGTTCTGGCATTCGGTGCGCCACGCCCGACCTTTCACCATTGGCTTGAACTGCGCGCTCGGCGCCGCCGCCATGCGGCCGCATCTGGCGGAATTGTCGGGCGTCGCGGATGCGTTCATCTGCGCCTATCCGAATGCCGGCCTGCCGAACGCCTTCGGCCAGTATGACGAGACGCCGGACTTCATGGCCCGCCAGGTCGAGGAGTTCGCGCGCGAAGGTCTGGTCAACATCGTCGGCGGCTGCTGCGGCTCGACGCCCGAACACATCGCTGCCATCCGCGATGCGGTATCGAAACACGAGCCGCGCAAGCCAGCTGCGCGCACGCCGCTGATGAAGCTGTCCGGGCTGGAGCCGTTCACGCTGACCGCGGACATTCCCTTCGTCAATGTCGGCGAGCGCACCAACGTCACCGGCTCGGCCAAGTTCAGGAAGCTGATCACCGCCGGCGACTACGCGGCGGCGCTCGATGTGGCGCGCGACCAGGTGGCGAACGGCGCGCAGGTCATCGACGTCAACATGGACGAGGGCCTGATCGACTCGAAGAAGGCGATGGTCGAGTACCTCAACCTCGTCGCCGCCGAGCCGGACATTGCCAAGGTGCCGGTGATGATCGACTCTTCCAAATGGGAGGTGATCGAAGCCGGCCTCAAATGCGTGCAGGGCAAGCCCATCGTCAACTCGATCTCCATGAAGGAGGGCGAGGAGGTTTTCCTGCGTCAGGCGAAACTGTGCCGCATGTACGGCGCGGCGGTCGTCGTCATGGCCTTCGACGAGCAGGGCCAGGCCGACACGAAGGCGCGCAAGGTCGAGATATGCACGCGCGCCTACAAACTCCTGACCGAGAAGGCCGGCTTCACGCCGGAAGACATAATCTTCGACCCGAACGTGTTCGCCGTCGCCACCGGCATCGAGGAGCACGACAATTACGGCGTCGATTTCATCGAGGCGACCGGCGAGATCACCTCGAGCCTGCCCCATGTCCACATCTCAGGCGGTGTGTCGAACCTCTCCTTCTCGTTCCGTGGCAACGAGCCGGTGCGCGAGGCAATGCACGCCGTGTTCCTCTACCACGCCATCCAGCGCGGCATGGACATGGGCATCGTCAATGCCGGCCAGCTCGCCGTCTATGAATCCATCGAGCCGGAGCTGCGCGAAGCCTGCGAGGACGTCGTTCTGAACCGCCAGCCCAAGGCCGGCGGCACCGCGACCGAGCGCCTGCTGGAAATTGCCGAGCGCTTCAAGGGCACCGCCGGCAAGGAGGCCAAGGAGCGCGACCTTGCCTGGCGCGAGTTGCCTGTGGAGAAGCGGCTGGAGCACGCGCTGGTCAACGGCATCACCGAGTTCATCGAGGCGGACACCGAGGAAGCGCGGCTGAAGGCGGAGCGTCCGCTGCATGTCATCGAAGGGCCGCTGATGGCCGGCATGAACGTGGTCGGCGACCTGTTCGGCGCCGGCAAGATGTTCCTGCCGCAGGTGGTCAAGTCGGCGCGCGTCATGAAGCAGGCGGTGGCCGTGCTTTTGCCTTACATGGAGGCCGAAAAAGCCGCGAACGGCGGCGGCGACCGCCAGAGCGCCGGCAAGATACTGATGGCGACGGTGAAAGGCGACGTCCACGACATCGGCAAGAACATCGTCGGCGTCGTGCTGGCCTGCAACAATTACGAGATCATCGATCTCGGCGTCATGGTGCCGGCGACGAAGATACTCCAGGTGGCGAAGGACGAGAAGGTCGACATCATCGGCCTGTCCGGCCTTATCACCCCGTCGCTGGACGAGATGGTGCATGTCGCCTCCGAGATGGAACGCGAGGGTTTCGACATTCCGCTTTTGATTGGCGGGGCGACGACGAGCCGCGTCCACACGGCAGTGAAGATCGATCCGCGTTACGAGCGGGGGCAGACCGTTCACGTCAACGACGCCAGCCGCGCCGTCGGCGTGGTCGGCAATCTGCTGTCGCCGGAGATGAAGCCCGGCTATGTCGAGACCGTTCAGGCAGAATACCGCAAGGTCGCCGAGGCGCATGAGCGGTCGGAGCATGAGAAGCTGCGTCTGTCGCTGGCGAAGGCGCGGGCGAATTCCCACAGGATCGACTGGGCGGGCTACGTTCCGCCGAAGCCTGCCTTCCTCGGCACGAGGGTTTTTGAAACGTGGGACCTGGCCGAGCTTGCCCGCTACATCGACTGGACGCCCTTCTTCCAGACCTGGGAACTGAAGGGGCGTTATCCGAAAATCCTCGACGACGAGAAGCAGGGTCCCGCCGCGCGTCAGCTTTTCGACGATGCGCAGGCGATGCTGAAGAAGATCGTCGACGAGAAATGGTTCGCGCCGAAGGCCGTCATCGGTTTCTGGCCGGCCAATGCCGTCGGCGACGACATCCGTCTGTTCACGGACGAAAACCGGTCCGATGAACTGGCGACCTTCTTCACCTTGCGCCAGCAACTGACCAAGCGCGACGGCAAGCCGAATGTCGCGCTCGCCGATTTCCTCGCACCGGCGGACAGCGGCAAGCCGGATTATGTCGGCGGCTTTGTCGTCACGGCCGGTATCGAGGAAGTCGCCATCGCCGAGCGCTTCGAGCGGGCCAATGACGACTATTCATCGATCCTTGTGAAGGCGCTGGCGGACCGCTTCGCTGAAGCCTTTGCCGAGCGCATGCACGAGAAGGTGCGCAAGGAGTTCTGGGGTTATGCCCATGACGAGAGTTTCTCGCCGGACGAGCTGATCGGCGAACCGTATCGGGGCATCCGTCCCGCACCCGGCTATCCGGCGCAACCCGATCATACCGAGAAGGTCACGCTGTTCCGTTTGCTCGACGCCGAGAAGAATGCAGGCGTTAGCCTGACGGAAAGCATGGCGATGTGGCCCGGCTCATCCGTGTCCGGCATCTACCTGTCGCACCCGGAGAGCTATTACTTCGGCGTCGCCAAGATCGAACGCGATCAGGTCGAGGACTATGCGGCGCGCAAGGATATGCGCGTTGCGGATGTCGAGCGCTGGCTGGGGCCGATCCTCAACTATGTGCCGGCGCCGACTGCCGCGGCGGCGGAATGAACCGCCGGCCGCGGCGTCCTATTTGACGAAGGCCTTGCCCAGCCCCATGGCCCGTTCCACGATCATGATGACGCCGAGGGTCAGCAGGATCAGCAGGACGGATGCGGCGGCGACCAGCGGATCGGCCCGGTTGAACACGTAGTTGTAGAGTTCGACAGGCAGCGTGCTGATGCGCGGGCCGGTCAGGAACAGCGTGATCACCACCTCGTCGAAGCTGACGAGGAAGCAGAGCGCCGATGCCGCGACGATGCCCGGCGTCAGCATCGGCAGGGTGACGCGGAAGAACACGGTCAGCGGTTTCGCCCCCAGGGTACGGGCGGCCTCCTCGCAGGCCCGGTCCTGCGTGCCGAGCGAGACCGCCAGCACGCGCAGCGCATAGGGCAGCGTCACCACCAGATGCGCCAGGACCAGCCCCTGCATGGTCGCCAGCAGGCCGAAGGAGGCGAAGACGATCAGGATCGCCAGGCCGAGCACGATCGTCGGCAGAAGCAGCGGCGCGGTGAACAGGTTGAACAGGAACTCCTTGCCGGGAAAGCTGGTCCGCGTCATCGTCCACGCGGCCGGCACCGCGATGATGATGGACAGAAGGGTGACCGCGACGGCCAGCGTCAGGCTTGTCCAGAAGGCCTTCAGCATGACCGTGTTCTGGAACAGCGCCGTATACCAGCGGGTCGACCAGTAGCTCGGTGGGAATTGCAGCACCTGATCGCCGGAGAAGGAGATCGGGAAGACCAGGATCACCGGGGCCAGCAGGTAGAGGAACAGCACGAAGACGAGGATGCGCATCGGCCAGGAGGTCTTGTGGATTTCCATCGCGTCTTCCTCAGTCCAGCCGCCGCAGCACGACGGAATAGGCCCAGAGCGCCGCGCCGAAGACGATCAGCACCAGGATCGACAGGGTCGAAGCCAGCGGCCAGTTAAGCGTGACGATGGCCTGGTCGTAGATTTCGGTGGCCAGCAGGAACACCCGGCCGCCCCCCATCAGCTTGGGCGTGATGAAGGACGAGACGGCCAGCACGAAGCACAGCAGGCAGCCGAGCGCGATGCCGGGCAGCGTCAGCGGCAGGATGATTTTCCAGAACGTCCGCGACGGCGTCGCCCCCAGCGTCCGCGCCGCTTCCTCGACGCGGGGATCGAGCCGGCCGAAGCCGGCCATCAGCGCCAGGATCATATAGGGCATGAGGATTTCGGTGAGCCCGATGAAGACGCCCTTGATGTTGAACATCAGGCTGGGTGTCGGCACGCCGATGGACCGCAGCAGGTTCAGCACCGGCCCGTTGTCGGTCAGCAGGGCGATCCAGCCATAGGTGCGCACCACCGCTGAGGTCAGCAGCGGCGAGATGACCAGCACGGTCAGGAAGGTTTTCCACGATCCGGTCGAACGATGGAGATAGAGCGCGATCGGATAGGAGACGACGAGCGTCGTCAGCGTGATCGCCAGGCTGATCCAGACCGAGTTGAAGATGAGCTCCAGGTAGAACGGGTCGCGCAGCAACCCGGCCCAATTCTCCCAGGTGAAGACATTGGCGATGCCGCCGCCGGCCGTCGACTGGTTGAAGGAATAGCGCGCCAGATTGAGGACCGGCAGGATGAAGCCGACCGCGTTGATCAAGGCAATCGGCAAGAGCAGCACGACGGCCAGTTCGCCGGAGCGCCATGTGCGAGGGGCCGTTGCGGTCGTGGCGCTCATTGGTCCCAGATCGCTCATTGATCCTTGTCCGGATAGACCAGCGTGTCCTCCGCCGACCAGGCAAGGTTGACCGTGTCGCCGACCGCGAACGGCGTGGCGCTGCGCCGCGTCGCTTCCTCGATCATGATCTCGTCGCCGCCGACGCGCACGCCATATTGGACGAGGTCGCCGATGAAGGTGACGCTGGCGATTTCGCCCTGAACCGTGTTGCCGCCGTCAATTGCGTGGCCTGCCTTCGGGGGCTGCATTGCGATACGATGCGGCCTGACCAGAACCTCCACCTTGCCGGGGGCCGGCTTTGCGGAGCTGATGAGTTGCTGGCCTGCCGCGCTGAGATTCCCCTGCGCGTCGACAGTGCCCTTCAGCCGGTTGGTGCGGCCGACGAAATTGGCGACGAAAGCCGTGGCCGGCTTTTCATAGATTTCGGTCGGCGTGCCGAACTGTTCGATGCGGCCGTTGCGCATGACGACGATCCGGTCGCACATCGACAGCGCCTCGACCTGGTCGTGGGTGACGAAGACGGCGGTGATCCCGCTTGCCTGCTGCAGCGCGCGTATCTGGACACGCATTTCGTCGCGCAGCTTGGCGTCGAGATTAGACAATGGTTCGTCGAGAAGCAGGATGGAGGGCTGGATGACCAGCGCGCGCGCCAGAGCCACGCGCTGCTGCTGGCCCCCCGACAGTTCCTTCGGCTTGCGCCCGGCCAGGTGGCCGAGTTGCACCATGTCGAGCGCGGCCTTGGTGCGGGCTGCAATCTCGCTGGCGGCAAGATTGCGCATCTTGAGGCCGAACTGGACGTTGCGAGTCACGTCCATGTGCGGGAACAGGGCATAGCTCTGGAAAACCATGCCCATGTCCCGGTCATGGATGGGCAGCGAGGTGATGTCACGACCGCCGACATGGACGCGCCCGCGCGAGGGCGTGATCAATCCTGCGATCATTCGCAGCGTCGTGGTCTTGCCGCAGCCGGAAGGGCCGAGGAAGGCGACCATCTCGCCCTTGCGCACCGACAGATCGAGCGACGGGACGACATTGACGGCGCCGAAGTTGACGCCAATGCCTTCCAGCCTGAGATGGTCTTCCATCGCGGTCGAGACGGTCATGGCAATCTCCCTTTTGCCCGGATCGTGACGAACCGCAATCAACGGCTGAGCGGAATGATGCGGCGGCGCCACTGTTCGGTAATGGCATCCCTGATCTTTGCCACTTCGAGCCAGTTGATGTCGATCATCCTGTCCATGGAGCCCGCGGCGGTGCGCTTGATCGCGGCTTCCGGGATAAGCGGAGCTGCCTTCGAATTGGTCGGCGCATAGAACATGGCCTGGGTAAAGGCGGCCTGCGCCTCCGGGCTCAGTGCGTAGTCGATGAACTTCTTGGCGCTCTCGCTGGCCGGGGCGCCCTTGACCAGGCCGATGACGTTGATCTGGAAGCCGCTGCCTTCCTTCGGCAGCACGACGCCGAGCTTGCCGCCCGACAGGTCTGCATAGACCTGGGCGCGGGCGTTCCAGCCGATGCCGATCGAGGCCGTGCCGCTGGAGATCGGCTGGTAGACGTCGGGGCGCGGGTCCCATGTCTGGACGTTCGGCGCCAGCCCTTCGAGCTTCTTGAGGCCCGGTTCCACGGTCTCGATATAGTTGGTGCCGCCGGCCATCTTGTTGGCGATGATGGTGAGCGTCGTGCCCTGGATATCCGGCACCGCCGGGATCGAAACCTGCTTGGCGTAGGCCTTGTCCCACAGCGCTTCCCACGAGTCCGGCGCCTGCTTGATCTTGTCGGTATTGTAGAGCAGCACGAGGTTGTCGAAGGTGACGCCGACGGCGTTGACGCCGGCAACCTTGGCCTGCGGGTAGAGGTCGGCGATATGCTTGGAAACGCTTTCGTCCATCGGCGCGAAGAGGCCTTCGTCGGTAGCCGCCTTGGCGACCGAGACGTCGAGGATGGCGGCGTCGATCTGCGGGGCGCTGGCCTGCGCGCGCAGGGTGCCGAGCGTCTGCGCCGAATTCGGCATCGGGTAGAATTCGACGGTGATGTCGGGATTGGCCTTCATGAAGGGCTCGACGACTGCCTTCACATAGTTTTCCTGGAAGATGCCGGCGTAGCCGGCGACGACCACATTGTCGGCCATGGCGGTTCCGGCCGTCAGCATCGACAGCGACACGGCTAGGATGCCTGCGCCAAAGGCGCGCTTCATTTTTTTCATCGGTCTTCTCCTCTTTCTTACGTTCCCAGTTTTTGTTTTACGTGTCAGGCCGCCCGGGATGCCTCCACCAGCCGGGTGGCGCCGGAAATATCCGGCAGTTTTTCGCCGTTGCGCAGCCGCTCGAGCAGGACGATCTCGTTCTGCTGCATGCCGAGCGCCTTGTCTGCCGCCCATTCGGCCTTGTCGGGAGCCAGCACCACGATGCCGCTTTCATCCGCGATGATGGCGTCGCCCGGATGAACCGTCTGGCCGCCGACCGAAACGGCGACGTTGATGGCGCCTTCAAGACCGAGGATTTTGGTGGTGATCGGCGACGGGCCGCGGCACCACATGGGCAGGTCGACGCGGCGGATTTCGGAGAAATCGGTCGCCGGTCCGTCCACGACGGCGCCGACAATGCCGCCAAGCTTCATCGAATGGGTGACGACGCCGCCCCAGCAGGCATGCTTGTCGTCGCCGCAGCGGTCGACGACGATGAAATCGCCCGGCCGCACTAGCTTGGTCAGGTAGTGCAGGATGGTGGAGTCGGCATGCGGCAGGCGCACAGTGACGGCGGTGCCGCCAATGCGTTTTTCGGGCAGCACCGCCCGCAGCTCGCGGTCCATGAAGCCGGAATGCAGGAAGTGGCCGACCGTCGCGGTCTCGACCTGTTCCATCTTCCTGATCAGTTCCGGAGCGATCTGCTTCGGCATGGGATTGACGATGAACATGCGAACGCTCCTCAGATGACGTGATGCTGTGCGACGGGCACATCGGCCCGCACCTTGGAGATACGGCCCATGTCGAGCTTCGCCGTGGCGGTGCCGACCCCGTCGGAACACTGCGCCACCATGTGGCCCCACGGATCGATGACCATCGAATGGCCCCAGCACCACTTCTTGCCCTCGGAATGCGCGCCGGTCTGGCCGACCGCGACGAAATAGGTTTGCGTCTCGATGGCGCGGGCGCGGGCAAGAACTTCCCAATGATCCTTGCCGGTCATCAGCGTGAAGGCGGCGGGCAGCACGATTACGTCGGCGCCCTTGTCGCGCAGGGCGCGGAAGAGTTCGGGGAAGCGGATGTCGTAGCAGATGGCGCAGCCCACGGTCGCATCGCCGACCTTGTAAGTCACGACATCCTCACCCCGGCTGATCGTATCGGACTCGCGGTAGGAAATGCCACCGGGCGTGTCGACATCGAACAGATGCATCTTGCGGTACTTGGCGATTTCCTTGCCGTCGGGGCTGAAGACGACCGAGGCGTTGTAATGGTTATTGCCCTGCTTTTCGACCATCGAGCCGGCATGCAGGGTGACGTTGAGTTCCCTGGCCAGCGCCGCCATGCGTTGATACACCGGGCCATCAGGAAAGCTTTCGCCGCTGCCATGGACGGCGTCGCGGCCTTCGCCGAGGAAGGCGAAATATTCGGGCAGGACCACCAGATCGGGCTGCTCCTCGGCCACCACTTCGCGCACCATCCGCTCCGCCTCGTCAAGGTTCCTGGCCTTGTCGGAATCGGAATTCATTTGAACGACACTGATCTTCATCGACATCCTCCGCGTCTCGGGTTGACGCATCGTCGGGGGGAAGATGCGATCTCGCAAACGACAAAGAATTATCGTTTGCGATAAGAAAAACTTGTTACCGGAGGGATTCAGGCGAAGGGCAGGACGGTTTTGGGAGGCTGGTACGAAGCTTCACGCGCGATGACCGAAAGGATTGAAGGAACAAGGTTTTCCGGATCGTCGGCATAGACGGCGTGAAGCTTGAGCGCCGGGAAGCGCGGGGTGATCGACAGCACCTCGAGCACGCCGCGCTGGATCAGGGGCTGGATCATCGGCGCCGGCAGCAAGGCGATGCCGACGCCGTCGCAGGCCAGCCGCGACATCGCCGACAGCGAGTTCGAATTGGAAATGACGGGCGGCGCGATGCCGCGTTCCTCGAACTGGCGCAGCAGCCAGATATGCGGCACGCTGTTGCGCGAGAAGGTAAGCACCGGATAGGGCGTCAAATCTTCCAGAGTGAGCCGCTTGCCCGACAGCCCGAATGACGGCGCCGCCACCCACACGCATTCCATCGCGTTCAGATCGATGTTCTTCAGCCCGGCGCGAAGCACCGGGCCCATGACCAGAGCGAGGTCCAGCCGGCGCTCGCCGATCTCGCGGGCGATGGCAAGCGAGGTGTCGACGTTCAGGTCGATGCTGAGAGAGGGGAAGCGCTCCTTGGTCATTTCGATGAAGCGCGGCAGCCAGGCATGAACGATCGAATCGATCGTTCCGATGGAGACGGTTGCCCGCAACTGTTCGGGGTTTCCGATCGAGACCTTGAAATTGGTCGCCGCGCGCAGGAGCTCCTCGGCCGGCTGGATGGCGCGCTGGCCGATGCTGGACAATCGCACGCCGCCGGCGACGCGCTCGAACAGTTCGCAACCCATTTCCGCCTCGAGGCTGGCAATGCGGTTGGAAACGGCGGCCTGCGTGGCGTTCAGCCGTTCCGCCGCGGCGCGAAAACTGCCCAGGCGCGCCACCCAGACGAAGGTTTCGACGAAACGGATGTTCATGGCCGCGCTGCCCTGGTTGCGCATCCAGCGTAACAGCCGACCGGTCCGCTCCTCAAGCGCAAGGCGGCGGCCGGAAACTGCCTTGTTGCGACCTTCGCAAAAGTCATCGCTTTGGCGAGCGGCCCGCCACGGCAAATTTCTACTAAATTAGTAGAATTGGAAATGGATGCGCTCGCAAGACCGCGCAGGCAATGGCTTGATTGCCCCGAAATCAAAAGGGAGCAAGAGACGCATCGTGCTTAAAAGTTATAACATGATTGACTTGTCAGGACATATCGGTCACCTTTCTTCGGTCACGTCGTGAGAAGGGAGGCTCTGATGGACACTTTCAAACTGGACAGACGCCGTTTTCTTGCCGGCACCGCCACCTCGGCGGCCGGTCTTGTTGCAATGCCATATCTGGTCCGTACCGCTCGTGCGCAGGACGCCGATCTTGCGCCCTACCAGTCGGCCAAGCTGGACTGGCGGCAGGCCGAAGGGCAGAACATCACCGTGGCGGTCATTCCCGCCGGATACTTCGAAAACCTGATTTCGCTGGCCCCGCAGTTTCAGGCGCTGACCGGCATCAACGTCCGCTTCGAGAAGGTGCCGCCGGCCCAGATCAGGCAGAAGGCCGTGCTCGATCTCACATCCGGCACCGGCACTTACGCCACCCATGCCGCCGACCCGATGTACTACCCGCTCTATGCGGCCAACAGTTGGGTGGAGGACCTGACGCCCTATCTCGAGGACGCAACGCTGACCGACAAGGCCTGGTTCAAGCCGGAGGACATCGTCCCCGCCTGGACGGCGGCCAACTCCATCGACGGCAAGCTCTACGGCGTTCCTTACGATGGTGAGGTCACGCTGCAGGTGCTGCGCAAGGATCTGCTGGACGCCAAGGGCCTGAAGCCGGCTGACGATCTCGAAACCTTCATCGCCAACGCCAAGGCGCTGCATGCGCCTGACAGCCGCGTCTGGGGCACGGCGCTGCGCGGCCTCGCCGGCGCCGGGCAGAACGTCTACATCTATTCGTCGATCTTCCGCGAGTTCGGCGGCGACTGGCTGCCGGGCGGCAAGCTGACCGTCAACAGCCCGGAAGCGGAAGCAGCGCTCGCCTGGTATGTCGACACGATGAAGACCTACGCGCCGTCCGCCGCCCAGAACTGGAACTGGCCCGACATCGCCGACGCCTTCTCGCAGGGCACGCTGGCCAGCTATATCGACGCGCATTCATCCGCCTCGGTGGTCAACAATCCGGAGAAGTCGCAGGTCATCGGCAAGGTAGCCTATGCGCGCTGGCCGAAGGGCCCGTCCGGCAAGCGCGTCTCCTCGATCTGGAATTGGGGCTTCCCCATCAACGCCAAGCTGACCGACGAGCAGAAGAAGGCGACCTGGCTGTTCATCCAGTGGGCTGCGAGTCCGGAAACGCAGATCCGAACCTCCTACAAGTTCACAGGACCGTCGAAGCGCTCCGGCGTCAACCGACTCTCGCTGTGGGAGGACAAGGGCTATATCGATACGGTCGGCAAGTTCGGCGACAATTTCGTCGAGGCGACGCTGACCGCGCTCAAGGAAGATACCGATGTCGACTGGCGGCCGCGCGTTCCGCAATGGCCCGGCATCGGCGATGTCGTCGCGACGGCCGTGGCCTCTGCACTGGCCGGCCAGTCGACGCCCAAGGCGGCGCTCGACGCGGCGCAGGAACGCGTTGCCTCGATGATGCAGTGATGACAGAGGCTGGCGCTGTTCCGGGCGGGGGGCCTGACCGGCTCCCCGCTCTCGATGACCTGGACCGCCAGGAGCGCCGGCGCCAGCAGCGCTTTGCCGGCGCGCTTCTGGCGCCGGCCTTGCTCGCCTTGCTGGCGACCACGACCTTTCCGCTGTTCTTCCTGGTCTGGATCAGCGCCCAGCGCAAGGACCTGGCGATGCCCTTCATGGATGGGTTCGTCGGCTTCGAGAATTACCGCCAGTTGCTCGGCGATCCGCGTTTCTGGGAATCGCTCGGCCTCAGCATGATCTACACGGTTTCCACCGTGGTGCTGCAGGTGGCCATCGGCCTGGCGCTGGCGTTGCTTTTGATGAAGATGAAGCGCGGCCAGACGCTGTTCCGCATCGTCACTATCCTGCCGGTGGTGCTGTCTCCCGCCGTCGTCGGCATGGTCTGGCGCTCCTTCATGCTGACGCCGGAATTCGGCGTCATCGACTATCTTTCCATCACCGCCGGTTTCGGCAGCAGGAACTGGCTGGGCGATCCCACGCTTGCCATGATCTCCGTCATCGTCATCCACACGTGGCAATGGACGCCCTTCGCCTTCATGGTGCTGCTGGCGAGCCTTGCCGCTCTGCCGGAAGACATTTACGAGGCTGCGCGCATTGACCGCGCCAATTCATGGCAGCGCTTCACGCGCATCACCCTGCCGCTGCTGCGGCCCGCCATCGTCATGGTCGTCATCATGCGCACCATGGTGGCCCTGACGGCCTTCGCCGCGATCTTCGTCGTTACCGGCGGCGGTCCGGGCACCGCAACCGAGATACTCAATCTCTACGCCTACCGGAAATCCTTCACCGAGCTGTCGCTCGGCTATGGCTCGGCGCTCGCCGTGGCGCTGCTGATCGTAACGGTGCTGATCTCCTTCGTTCTGTTTCTTCTCAGAAGGGAGCGCACGGCATGAGGCATCTGCGTTCCGCCGCCATTGCCATCGGCGCCATCGTCTTCACGGTCGCCTGGGTGTTCCCGATCCTGTGGAGTGTGCTCAACTCGTTCAAGACCGAGCAGGACATCCTCGCCTATCCGCCCAAGCTGTTCTTCGAGCCGACGCTGGCCGCCTATCGTCAGGTGCTGTTCGGCGCACAGTCGATTCTGCCCAATGTCTGGAGCAGCGTCGTCATCTCGGTCGGCACGACGGTCATCACCATGATCCTCGCGGTTCCGGCCGCCTACGCGCTGGCGCGGCTGCAGGTGCCCGGCAAGAAAAGCGCCGGCTTCTATATCCTTGTCACCCAGATGCTGCCGCCGGTGGGGATCATCATCCCCTACTTCCTGGCGCTTCGGAACATCGGCTGGATGGATACCTACCACGGCATCATCATCATCTACCTGTCCTTCTCGCTGCCCTTCGCCATCTGGCTGATGGTTTCCTATTTCGAGGACGTTCCGTGGGAGATGGAGGAAGCCGCCGCCGTCGACGGCGCCGGCCGGCTGACCACGCTGTGGCGCATCATCATCCCGCAGGTGAAGGGCGGCATCGCCGTCACCGTCGTCTTCGTGTTCCTGAACGCCTGGAACGAGTTCCTGTTCGCCGTGGTGCTGAGCGGCAATACGGTTAGGCCCGTCACCATTGCCATGTTCAATTTCGTCTCGGTCGAGCAGACACTGTGGGCTCAACTCGCCGCGGTTTCGGTGGTCGCCATGCTGCCTGTCGTCATTCTCGGCATTGTCGCGCAGCAGCACATCGTCAAGGGCCTCACTGTGGGCGCCGTTAAGGGAGGGGGTCGGCGATGACGGCCAAAGGTCAGGTCAGGCTCGAGAACGTCGCCAAATATCACGGGCAGGTGGCGGCGCTGAAGGATGTCGAACTGGACATCAGGCCGGGCGAGTTTTTTGCCCTGCTCGGTCCCTCCGGCTCCGGCAAGAGCACCACGCTGCGGCTGCTGGCCGGTCTCGACAGGCCGACGCGCGGCCGCATCCTGTTCGACGGATCCGATGTCACCGCCAAGGGGGCGCAGGACCGTGACGTCGCCATGGTGTTCCAGAGCTACGCGCTTTACCCGCACATGACGGTGGCGCAGAACATCGCCTTCCCGCTGGAAATGGAGAAGACGCCGAAGTCTGAAATCACCGGCCGCGTCGAGGAAGCGGCGCGGAAGGTGCGGATCGAACATCTGCTGGACCGCCGGCCGGGACAGCTTTCGGGTGGCCAGCAGCAGCGCTGCGCGCTCGCCCGCGCCATCGTGCGCCGGTCCGGCCTGTTCCTGCTCGACGAGCCGCTGTCCAATCTCGACGCCAAGCTGCGCCTCGAAACGCGGACCGAGTTGAAACGCCTGCAGCGCAGTCTTGGCGTCACCACGGTCTACGTCACCCACGACCAGGAGGAGGCCTTGACGCTGGCCGACCGCATGGCTGTGTTCATGGACGGTGAGATACGGCAAATCGGCAGTCCGGCCGAAGTGTTTGCCCGGCCGAATTCCATCGAGGTGGCTGCCTTCATCGGCAGCCCGCCGATGAACCTGATGAAGGCGGTGCTGAAGGACGGCGCGCCCGCAATCGATGGCCATACGCTTGCCGTAAAACCGGCAGCCGGCGTGGCTGACGTGATTGTCGGCGTGCGCCCTTCCGCCGTGCGCATCGGCGGCGAGGGCATCCGCGCCACGGTCGATCTGGTCGAGAACCTTGGCGACAACGCGATCCTCGACCTGAGCTATGAAGGCGGCACGGCGCGGGCACGCGTCGACGATGCGGCGGACTATGCGGAAGGGCAAACGGTCGCCATGTCGTTCGATGCCAAGAACATCCATCTGTTCGATGCCGCAAGCGGCCGCCGCCTGGAGGTCCAGTGAGCGTGAAGGAAAACCCGGCGACCTTCGCCACCGAGATCGACAGTGCCAGCCGCGTGCCGCTGCATGTGCAGGTGCGCCGCCTGATCCGTGAGAAAACGATCGACGGCGCTCTCGTCGATGGCGAGGGTCGGCTCAAGACAGAGGCGGAACTCGGCGAGATATTCGGCGTCAGCCGCATCACCATTCGCAACGCCATCCAGCCGCTGGTCGATCAGGGCATGTTCTCGCGCACCCGCGGCAAGGGCACCTTCCTGCGCAGTTCCGAAATCGAGAACTGGGGCGGAACGCTGATCGGCTTCGTCGAAAGCGGCGATGAGGCCGGCTTCGAGCCGGTGGGCGAGATACTGCATCAGGGTATGACCAATCGCCATGACAGCGACGTGGCTGCGGTCCTGAAGGAGCGCGCCGTTTTCGAACTCCGCCGGCTGCGCTCGGCCGACGGCACGCCCGTGGCTATAGAGCAAGCTTTCTATCCGCCCGATATCGGGGTCGAGCTTGCCGCCCGCGACCTGACCGACGCGGCGATCTACCGGATTTTCGAAGAGGAACTCGGCTTCGAGATCAAGGAGGCGCGGCAGACCATAGGCGCGGTGCTCGCCGACGCCGAGCAGGCGGTCCGGCTTGGCGTCAAGCAGGGCCATCCCCTGATTTCGGTCGAACGCCTGACCATCGACCGCGAGGGCCGCCCGCTGGAACTCCTGCGCGCGGTCTATGTGCCGGAGCGCCACCAGTTTTCCATCAGGCTGACGCGCCGCAACGCCAAGCCCAGTACCTAACGACCCAAGCGCCTGACGACCCAAGTACCCAGTCGGAGAAGACCATGAAAAAGACCAAGCCGGACATCGTCATCATCCTGAACGACGATATGGGTTTCTCCGATATCGGCTGCTATGGCGGCGAAGTCGAGACGCCGAACCTGGACCGGCTGGCGATGGATGGGCTGCGCTACTCGCAGTTCTACAACACCGCGCGCTGTTCGCCTTCCCGCGCCTCGCTGATGACCGGCTTGCACCCGCACCAGACCGGCATCGGCATCCTCACCTACGACACCGGTCCGGAAGGCTATGCCGGCGATCTCAACCGCAACTGCGTGACCATGGCGGAGGTTCTGCGCACCGCCGGCTACGGCACCTACCTCAGCGGCAAATGGCATGTCGCCAAGAACCTCACCGAGCCGACGGATTCATGGCCGATGCAGCGCGGCTTCGACAGGTTCTACGGCACGATCATCGGCGCCGGCAGCTTCTATTACCCGAACACGCTGACGCGCGGGAACGACAATATCGACCATGAGGCGGCTAACGACCCGGAGTTTTTCTACACCGACGCCATCAGCGATCAGGCCGCCGCCTTCATCCGCGAGCATCATGAGGCGACGCCGGACAAGCCGCTGTTCCAGTACGTGACCTACACCGCGCCGCACTGGCCGCTGCACGCGCATGACCAGGACATCGCCAAATACAAGGGCCGCTTCGACGCCGGCTGGGACAGGCTGCGCGAGCAGCGGCTGGAACGGCTGGTGCGCGCCGGCATCATCGACGCCTCGTGGGCGCTGACGGACCGCGATCCGACCCAGCCACCATGGGAGAATGCCGAGGAGAAGGAATGGCTGCTGCGCTGCATGGAAGTCTATGCCGCGCAGATCGACCGCATGGACCAGGGCATCGGCCGTATCCTCGCCGCGCTGGAAGAGACCGGCCGGCTCGACAACACGCTCCTCATCTTCCTTTCCGACAATGGCGCCTGCGCTGAGGACATCTCGGAAGGCGTCAACGTCCAGTCGCTCGTCGACGATCTTATGATCGCGCGGGCCGAAACCCGCGACGGCCGTCCGGTCCGCCTCGGCAACGATCCGACGATCATGCCCGGCGCCGAGGATACATATCAGAGCTATGGCGTCGCCTGGGCCAATCTCTCCAACACGCCCTTCCGGCTCTACAAGCACTGGATTCACGAGGGCGGAATCGCCACGCCGCTGATCGCACACTGGCCGAACGGCATCGCCGAAAAGGGCGGCTTGCGGCATACGCCCGGCCAATTGCCGGACCTGATGGCGACGGTGCTGGAAGTCAGCGGCGCGCAATATCCGGAGACTTTTCAGGGCAACGCGATCCTGCCGCTGGAAGGCGTCAGCCTTGTGCGCTCGTTCCCATCCGATGTCGATCGGCAGGAGCCGCTTTTCTGGGAGCACGAAGGCAACGCAGCGGTGCGCGTCGGCAAATGGAAACTGGTGCGCGAATATCCGAAGGATTGGGAACTCTACGACATGGAGACCGACCGCACGGAGATGCACGATCTCGCCTCGGCGCATCCCGAACGCGTCACCGCCATGAAGGCGCAATATCAGGATTGGGCGAAGCGCTGCGGCGTCATTCCGCGCGAAAAGATACTCGAAGAGATGAAGAAGCTGGGCGGCACGGCCTTCTGGGAAAAGGAAGAAGAGAGCGCCGGCTAACAGCGCTCTTTAAGTCTCTTCCTCGAAGATTTCGCCGCGCCGCTGCCGCAGCGCCGGCAGCAGAACGATGACCAGCAGCGCCGCGGCGGCGATCAGCATCGCTGCCGAGACCGGACTGGTGAAGAAGGTCGAGGCGTTGCCATGCGATAGCTGCATGGAGCGGCGCAAATTCTCCTCCATCATCGGTCCGAGGATGAAGCCGAGAAGCATGGGCGCCGCCTCGCAGCGCCAGCGGTAGAAGAAATAGCCCAGCACGCCGAATGCCGCCCCAAGATAGATGTGGAAGACGCTGTTCTTGATGCCGAACAGGCCGATGCAGCAGAACAGCAATATGGCAGGGAAGAGCACGTTGTAGCGGACCCTGAGCAGCCAGACCCAGATCGAGATCAGCGGCAGGTTGAATACCAGAAGCATGAGGTTGCCGAACCACATCGACACGATCAGACCCCAGAACAGCGCCGGCTCCGTCGTCATCACCTGCGGGCCTGGCTGGATACCATGGATCATCATCGCGCCGATCATTAGCGCCATGGTGCCGTTGCTGGGAATGCCGAGCGTCAGCATCGGGATGAAGGCGGTCTGCGCCCCTGCGTTGTTGGCGGATTCCGGCCCGGCGACGCCTTCGATCGCGCCTTTGCCGAAGCGCTCAGGATGCTTCGAAATCCGCTTCTCGATCATGTAGGAGGCGAAGGACGCGAGCATGCCGCCGCCGCCCGGCAGGATGCCGAGCAGCGAGCCGGCGACCGTGCCGCGCGCGATGGCAGGGACCGAGGCTTTCACCTCTTCCTTGGTCAGCCACAGGCCCTTGACCTTTTCGGTCACGAGCTGGCGGTTGGAATCCCGGTTCGCGCCGACGATCACGTCTGTGAAGGCGAAGAAACCCATGGCCAGTGCAACGAATTCGATCCCGTCGGAAAGCCGCAGCACGCCGAATGTGAAGCGTTGCGCACCGCTGCCGGGATCGGTGCCGACAAGCCCGAGCAGCAATCCGAGCACGATCATCGCCAGCGCCTTGAGGATCGACCCCTGCGCCAGGATGATCGAGGCGATGAGGCCGAGCAGCATCAGCGAGAAATATTCCGTCGGCCCGAATGTCAGCGCGATGCTGGCGAGTATCGGCGCGAAGGCTGCGACGATCAATGTCGCCACGGACCCGGCGGCGAATGAGCCGATGGCGGAGATCGCCAATGCGGCGCCCGCGCGCCCCTGCTTGGCCATCTGGTGGCCGTCCAGGCAGGTCACGACGGAGGCGACTTCGCCGGGTATGTTGACCAGGATCGAGGTAGTCGATCCGCCATAGCTGGCGCCATAGTAGATGCCGGCAAGCATGATGAGGGCCGAAACCGGCTCGAGCTGGAATGTGATCGGCAAAAGCATGGCGATGGTCGCCAGCGGCCCGAGGCCGGGCAATACGCCGATCGCGGTTCCGAGCACCGCGCCGATCAGGCAATAGAAGAGGTTTGCCGGCGAGATCGCCGTCATGAAACCGAGGCTGAGATTGGCGATCAGATCCATGACAGGAAGTCCGGCCACAGAGGAATGAACAGGTTCAGGCCGTAGATGAAGATGGCGACGCACATGGCGAGCAGCACCACCGTCAGCACCGCCACGCGTTTGAGGCTGAAACTGTCCGACGCTGCCGTTGCGACGAAGACGAGAACAAGGACAGCGACCGCCAGGCCATATTTCATCAGGGCGACCGCAAAACCCACGACGGCAAGCGTGATCAGGAAAAGCGACTTGGCTTCGAACCGCTCCTGCGGCTCCTCGTCGTCGGAACCGATCAGGCCGCGCCCGAAAATGATCGCGCCGAGCAAAGCGAGAATTCCGCCGAGCACGACCGGGAAATAGCCGGGACCCATGCGCGCCGCCGTTCCCATGTCGTAGTCGAGGCCACGCCAGACGGCGAAGGCCCCGACCGCGAGAAAGAACAGGCCGGACTTCATGTCAGTGCTGAAATGCTTGCGTGTCACGGCCTGCTCCGTGGATGTCCGGACAAGATCAGCCGATTGAATCGACGATCGGCTTCCACTTGGCCAGTTCGGCCTCGATATGCCTGGTCATCGCATCCGGCGTCGTCTCCGTCACCGGATTGGTCGCCACGGCCTGCAGCTCCTCCATGAACTTCTGGTCGGAAATGGCGGCGCCGGCCGCTTCAAAGAGCTTTGCCCTGATATCGTCCGGCAGGCCCTTGGGCGCGGAAATGCCGAGAAACGTTTCCGACACCAGGCCGGGAACGGTATCCGCGGCCACCGGCAAATCGGGATGGGAAGCGAGCTTCTTCTCCGAGCAGACCGCAAGGATCTTCAGCTGGCCGGATTTCTGGTAGGGAAGCACCGCGCCGATCACTTCGACCATCATCTGCAGGCGGCCGGCGACGATATCCTGAAGCGCCGGCGCACCGCCCTGATAGCCGACATGCTCGATCTGCAGCCCGCCGGCCAGCTTCTTGAACAACTCGCCGGTCAGATGCGCCAGACCGCCAACGCCGCCGCTGCCGTAGAACAATTCGTTCGGCTTCGATTTGATCAGCTCGATCATCTCGGCAAGCGTGTTCGCCGGAACCTGCGGGTTGACCACGATGGCCCAGGGCTGCAGCGTCAGCAGCCTGATATGGGTGAAATCCTCGATCGGGTCGAAGGAGACGTCCTTGCCGGTCAGCGGCGCGGTGACATGGGTCGAAGCGCTGGCGAGCTGCAGCGTATGGCCGTCGCCCGGCGCCCGCGCCACCGCGCCGCAGGCGATCGCGCCGCCGGCGCCGGGCGTGTTGTCGGCCACCACCGGCAGCCCCAGCTGCGTGCGCAACAGGTCGGCGAAG
>CBFGLW010000044.1:0-24037 GCA_965649745.1 uncultured Mesorhizobium sp.
CGCAAAGGCCGCGACCGCGCCCAGGGCGGCGACGGCCAGCGAGCCCAGCAAGGCGGCGCGCCCAGCCTTCTTCAGGGTTGTTGGAAGTGTCATTGATCTCTCCATTGGAATAGTTGAGGCCGCTTAGAGTGCGTCGCTGTCTGTTTCGCCGGTGCGGATGCGCACCGCCTGATCGATGCCGTAGACGAAGATCTTGCCGTCGCCGATCTGGCCCGTCTTGGCTGCGCCGCTGATGGCTTCCACGGCCTTGTCGACCATGTCCACTGCGACCGCGACTTCGATCTTGATCTTCGGCAGGAAAGAGACCGCGTATTCCGCCCCGCGATAGATTTCCGTGTGCCCCTTCTGACGCCCGTAGCCTTTGACTTCGGTGACGGTCAGGCCCTGTATGCCGACGGCGGTGAGCGCTTCGCGCACCTCGTCGAGCTTGAACGGCTTGATGATTGCCATCACGATTTTCATAAGGTTTCACCCTTTGCTTGTTGCGGGTCCCCCCGCGTTACACGTCACTTCGCGGCTCTCATCGTGAACCGGAGAGTGAACAGGGTGAATCAAGCTCCATGCCAATTGCGAAAGCTGGCGTTAACCCATTGTAAATGAACGTATTCATTACAGCGCAGCACAGCGGTCCGCCTGGAGGCGGATGACTGTATGGTCAAAAATTAGGCAATTTTTGAGAAATGCCTACTTATCAGGCGATTGTCTTAGCCGGATAAGGCCTTCCTGGGCCACGGACGCGATCAGCGTGCCGTCCCTCGCAAAGAGCGAACCTCGGGTAAAACCGCGTGAGCCCCGCGTGGACGGACTGTCCTGCGTATAGAGTATCCAGTCATCGATAGGGTGCGGCCGGTGGAACCACATGGCGTGGTCGAGGCTGGCGGCCTGGATATCGCGGTCGAATATGGCGCGGCCATGCGCGAAGGTGGACGTATCGAGCAAAGTCATGTCCGACAGATAGGCCAGCACCGCCGCCCGGATGCCTCGTTCCGCCGGAACGGGCCCGGTCGTGCGGATCCAGATGTTCTGTTTCGGCTCCAGTTTTTCACGGCTGGTGTAGTGCTCCAGGATAACTGGCTTCATCTCGATCGGCCGGTCGCGCTCCCAGTAACGCTTGATACCCTCCGGAACCGCATCACCCATCTTTTCCATCAGCTCGCGCTGCGACATCAGCGTGTCGGGATCCGGCATGTCGCGCGGCATCGGAACCTGATGCTCCAGCCCCGTCTCGTCCTGCTGGAAAGATGCCTCCAGCGAGAAGATCGCCTGGCCGTGCTGGATTGCCACGACACGCCGCGTGGTGAAGGAGGAACCGTCGCGGATGCGGTCGACCTCGTAGATGATCGGCACCCGGGTATCGCCCGGCAGCATGAAATAGCCGTGCAGCGAATGGACATGCCGGCCGGGATCGACCGTGCGCTGCGCCGCCACCAGCGCCTGCGCGATGGTCTGGCCGCCGAACACGCGCTGCCAGTCGGCATTCGGGCTGCGACCACGATACAGGTTGTGTTCCAGCTTCTCGAGGTCGAGAATGCTCAGAAGCTCGCTCATCGCGTCAGTCATGGTCCACCGCTCTCGCAACGTTCGATGTGGTTTCCGACAGGTGCGCAGGGCAGTCAAGCCGTATGGGTGGACTGAAGAGCGCATGATTGAAAGGAACGGCACCAATGCAGCGCGGAACGACTGGGGAAAGCCTCGATGTCCTGATCGCCGGCGCCGGCTATGTCGGCCTCGCCGCCGCTGTCGCTTTGAAGCAGGCCCGCCCCAGTCTGCGCGTCGCCATCGTCGATGCCGCACCCGCCGGCGTATGGCAGCGTGACGGGCGCGCTTCGGCAATCGCGGCGGCGGCAAGCCGCATGCTCGACCAGCTCGGCGTCTGGGCGGAGATTGCCCCGAACGCCCAGCCGATCACTGAGATGATCGTCACCGATTCCCGTACCGCCGACCCGGTCCGTCCGGTGTTTCTGACCTTCGACGGCGACGTTGCGCCCGGTGAACCCTTCGCTCATATGGTCGCCAACCGTGACCTGAATGGCGCACTGCGCACGCAGGCCGGCCAACTCGGCATAGACCTCATCGAAGGCATGGCCGTGCAGGCTTTCGATACTGACGGCGGCGGCATCACCGTCCATCTGGCCGACGGCGCAACCTTGAGGGCGCGCTTGCTCACCGCCGCGGACGGCGTCAACTCGAAGCTGCGCGACATGGCCGGCATCAAGACGGTGAAGTGGGACTATGGCCAGGCCGGCATCGTCTGCACCGTGGCGCATGAACGCCCCCATGAGGGCCGCGCCGAGGAGCATTTCCTGCCCGCCGGCCCGTTCGCCACACTGCCGCTGAAGCCGGACGAAAAGGGCATCAACCGTTCCTCCATCGTCTGGGTCGAGCGCACCGAGGACGCCGAGCGTCTCGTCGCCGGCGACGATCTAGTCTTCGAGACCGAGCTGGAGCGGCGCTTCGGGCTGCAGCTCGGCGAAATCCACGTCACCGATAAGCCGCGCGCCTGGCCGCTGGGGCTCACCCTCGTCCGGTCGTTCGTCGCCCCGCGTCTGGCGTTGGCCGGCGACGCCGCGCACGGAATCCATCCGATTGCCGGACAGGGCCTCAATCTCGGATTCAAGGACGTCGCGGCCCTGGCCGAGGTCGTCATCGAGGCGGACCGGCTCGGACAGGACATCGGCGCGCTCGACGTGCTTGAGCGCTACCAGCAATGGCGGCGCTTCGACACGCTGCAGATGGGCGTCACCACCGACGTGCTGAACCGCCTGTTCTCCAACGATATCGGCCCGCTGCGCGCCGTCCGCGACATCGGCCTCGGCATGGTTGAGCGAATGCCGCGCCTGAAGGACTTCTTCATCCGCCAGGCGTCGGGCCTCTCCGGCGCGACGCCGCGGTTGCTGAAGGGCGAAGCTATTTAGCGAACGGATCGAACGCCGGCCGCACCTCGACCGTCCCGGTCTTGGCCAGCGGAATATCCTTTGCGAGCCGCACGGCTTCGTTCAGATCCTGCGCCTCGATCAGGATGAAGCCGATGAGCTGCTCCTTGCTTTCGGCGAACGGACCGTCCGTGACCATCGCTTTTTTCCCGCGCACCTTGACCGTCCGCGCGGTGCGCGCCGGCCGCAGCGCATGGGCGAAGATCATCTGGCCAGCCTTTTCGAGCGTTCGGTCATAGGCTTCGGAATCGTGGTCCAGCACCTTCATCTGCGCGGCCGTGAACGCTGCGAGTTCCGCTTCGTCGTGGTAGATCAGGCAGAGAAATTTCATTGGATGATCCCTTCATGGGTGCTGGCGTCTGCCCTTTGGCTATAGCCGGTCCGTCCTGAACCATGGTCGAGCAGAACGACCATCGCCGCAATGAGCGTCAAAGCCACGGCCATTCTTTTCACTCCGGCGCCACCCAGTCCGGCGTCAGTCTACCGATGCCGCGTATCGAAGGCGGCGACACTCCTGTAGTCCATGACGAGTTTCCTTTCCTATCGCGCGGTTCGCTCGAAGGACGGACGCCATGGAGAGAAGCCGACATTTCTGCATCGAGAATTTTTTCGCCATGTTTCCGCTAGCCGGTCCGGGGAACGACGCGGACGCAGATGCCGATTTTCCAGCCTCTGCCCATGGCGTGTGCGGGACGCCGCGCTATATTCGCTTCACCGCAACTCAACCAGCCAATCAGGGAGAAAAGACCTCATGGACCGCACAGCAACCGCCGTCTGGAAAGGCAATCTGAAGGAAGGAGCCGGCACGCTCGACAGCCAGAGCGGCGCGCTCAAGGGCATGCCCTATTCGTTCAAGATGCGCTTCGAGGACGAGAGCGGCAAATCCGGCACCAACCCGGAAGAGCTGATCGCCGCCGCCCATGCCGGCTGCTACGCCATGCAGCTTTCGCACTTCCTGGCCGAGAACGGCACGCCCGCCGAGAAGCTCGAAGCCAGGGCCGCGGTCAAGCTGGTGCCCGGCACCGGCATCACCGAGAGCAATCTGACGCTGGTCGGTACCGTCCCGGGCCTCGACCCGGCGAAATTCAAGGAGCTGGCGGAAAAGGCCAAGGCGGAATGTCCCGTCTCGAAGGCGCTTGGCGCCATCAAGGTTTCGCTCGACGCGCGCCTCGCCTGACGATTGCAGCCTTTCAGGCAAGTATCAAGTATAAAAGGCCGCCGGTTCACCCGGCGGCCTTTTGATTGTCTGATTGATCCTTCGTCTACTGCCTGACCACGTAGACGACGCGGCGCGTTTCCGGATCGATGAGGGCCGGCTGGCCGTTCACATAGACATAGCGGTAATTGTAATCGGGAATCTCCTGCAGCTCGACGCTTTCAGGCAGCACCGCGCCCGAAACCACCTCGCCGTCGAGATAGACCGGCTCCGGCTGATGCGCGCGGATATAGGTGCGCACTTCCGTCGAAGGCTCCTCGAAACCGTCTACCGGCTCGCCGGGAACGATGGCGCCCGTATAGGTGTCCGGATAGTTGCCAACATCGGCCGGCGGATCGACCACGGCTATGCCGGCGTCAGCCGGGCGCTGTGTCAGCACCACCCTGTTGCCGCTGAAATCGGCCATGACGTAGTCGGAATAGACCCAACCTTGGCCTCCGGCCTCGTCGATGGCGCACCATTTCGAATTCGGCAGGCAGCCTTGCAGCATGGCCTGTTCGCCGGTGTTGAGCACGCCGACGACCGGAAATTGCGGTCCCGGTCCGGCGCGAACGTTCAAATCTGTCACAGCGGAAATCGAGGTTTCAGCAAGGGCTGCGCCGGACAGGGCGACAAATGCTCCCGTTGCCATGGGCAACAAAAATTTTCTCATCGTACTCTCCATTTTCGTGGCCCCTCGCGGGAGAAAACGAGGAGCCGGCCGTTGCGTTCCGCTCTGCCGGCACCGTCGCGCTCACGATTTGTTCCAAAAGTGTCGCCATTCGTCCCCTCGACGGGAAAGGCGGCCTTTTCAGCGTGATTTCGACGCCCCATAAAGTTGGTACAAGCCTTCGTCGCGTCTTTGCCACAATAAAACGCTTGATCCCGTACTGGTTGTTCGGCATTCGCCAATAGAACGGCGCAGTATTGGTTGGAACGGTGACAAACCCGCGTTTCGCTGGCAAATTCACCCTCCGGGACAGGAATCAGGCATCAGGAGAGACACATGGCAGTTTTTGCCAAGGGAAAGATTTTCGCGGCGGTGACCCTGGCGGCACTCGGTCTGCTGACAGGCGCCGCCCAGGCGGCGTCGTGCGGCAAGACCGCTGCCGGATTCGAGGAATGGAAGGCGGACTTCGCCAATGAGGCCAAGGCCGCGGGCGTCAAAAGCAAGGGCCTCGCAGCGCTGGCCGGTGCAAACTATGCAACGGCGACCATCAAGGTCGACCGCGCCGTCAAGAAGGCCTTCAGCGGTTCGGTGGATTCCTTCATGAAGCGCCGCGGCGGCGCCGCTATCATCTCCCGGGGCCGCTCGCTGAAGAAGCAGAACGCGGCGCTGTTCAACAAGATCGAAAGCAATTATGGCGTGTCGCCGGGCGTTTTGCTGGCCATATGGGGCATGGAAACCGGCTTCGGCGCCGCCATGGGCAAGCAGAACACGGTCTCCGCCATTGTCACGCTCGCCTACGACTGCCGCCGTCCGGAATTCTTCACCCCCCATGCCATCGCCGCGCTCAAGCTGGTCGATCGCGGCGCGCTCAGCGCCAGTTCTGTCGGCGCCGCGCATGGCGAGATCGGCCACACCCAGTTCCTGCCGGGCAATGTCCTGAAATATGGCGTCGGCGGCGGAAACCTGCGCGACAAGAGCACGGCGCTGATGTCCACCGCTAATTACCTCAAAGGTCACGGCTGGCGGGCAGGCGTGGGCGCTGAGGGCAATATGGGCGCGATCGCCGGGTGGAATTCCGCCAGTGTCTACCAACAGGCCATCGCTCGCATCGCCACGGCCATCGACGGCGAATAGCAAAAAAGCTTTCTACAATAAAAGCCCGGCCACCCGCCGGGCTTTTATTTGACCTCAATTGCGTAGGAGCACCCGGCCAGAACCTCGCCCGGGTGTGAGTCGACTGTCGATATGTTGAGGCTGGTGCGGGTTTCGTAGGTAGTGCCGTCAACCGTTTCGCTCTTGTCGACAAGCACCTTCTCGCCCAGGAATTTGTCCTGCGTGGCGATCAGCGGCACGATGCCCAGTTGCGTCGCGAGTTCCGGAGCCGACACACCGCTGAGCACCGCCATCAGCCCGGTCGAAGTGAAGGCGACCGTCTGCGTCGTATGACCGAAGACGGTAACCGGAGCACCCATCTCATACTGCTGGAGCAGAAAGTTTCTGGCATCGACCGGCCGCCAGCCGAGTTTCTCGGCCGCGCCCGGCTCGCCGGCGAACCACAGGGCGAAGCCATTATAGGCCGGCGCATCGGCACGGCATTCGATCAGCGCGGCGAGATCGAGCGCGACCGGGTCGAAGTCCTGTGCAATAGCGGGCGTAGCGGCAAGGGCCGCCGTGACGAGCAGTGTGCGCCACACCTCGCCGCGCACGGCTTCAACCTCTGCGATTACGGGCCGCCAGCGTACGCAGCCTGAGCGCATTGAGGCGGATGAAGCCTTCGGCGTCCTTCTGGTCGTAGGCGCCACGATCGTCCTCGAAGGTCACCAGCGCGTCCGAATAGAGCGTCTTCTTCGACTTGCGCCCGGTGACAATGACGTTGCCCTTGTAAAGCTTGAGCCGCACCGTGCCCTCCACGTCCTCCTGGCTCTTGTCGATCATCGCCTGCAGCATGACGCGCTCGGGCGAGAACCAGAAGCCGTTATAGATCAGCTCGGCATAGCGCGGCATGAACTCGTCCTTGAGATGCGCGGCGCCCCGGTCGAGCGTGATCGATTCAATGGCGCGGTGTGCCGCGAGCAGGATGGTGCCACCCGGCGTTTCGTAGACGCCACGGCTCTTCATGCCGACGAAGCGGTTCTCGACCAGGTCGAGACGGCCGATGCCATTGTCGCGGCCGAGATCGTTCAGCGCCGCCAGCATCGTTGCCGGCGACAGCTTTTTGCCGTTCAGCGCGATCGGGTCGCCCTTGAAGAACTCGATTTCGATTTCAGTGACCTTGTCCGGAGCATCCATCGGCGAGATCGTGCGCTGGTGCACGAATTCCGGCGGCTCCGCCCAGGGGTCCTCCAGCACTTTGCCTTCGGAGGACGAATGCAGGAGGTTGGCGTCGACCGAGAACGGCGCTTCGCCCTGCTTGTCCTTCGGCACCGGGATCTGGTGATCGCGGGCGAAATTCAACAGATCGGTGCGCGACTTGAACGACCAGTCGCGCCACGGCGCGATGACCTTGATGTCGGGATTAAGCGCATAGGCGGACAGCTCGAACCGCACCTGGTCGTTGCCCTTGCCGGTCGCGCCATGGGCAATGGCGTCGGCGCCGGTCTCCCTGGCGATCTCGACCAGGTGCTTGGAGATCAGCGGCCGCGCGATCGAGGTGCCGAGCAGGTAGACGCCCTCATACTGCGCATTGGCGCGGAACATCGGGAAGACGAAGTCGGAAACGAATTCCTCGCGCACATCCACGATGCGGATGTCCTTGATCCCCATCAGCTCGGCCTTCTGACGCGCCGGCTCCAGCTCGCCGCCCTGACCGAGATCGGCGGTGAAGGTCACCACTTCCGCGCCGAGTTCGGTCTGCAGCCATTTGAGGATGATGGAGGTGTCGAGACCGCCCGAATAGGCCAGCACGACTTTCTTGACGTTTTTTATCTTGGACATGGTCAACGTTCCGCGAGCGAATGTTGCGGGCGAGGTATCACGCCGTTTCCGCAAAGCGCAAGACCGGGCGACAAGAACCGCGTCGCAGGCGCCGCGCTGGCATCAGCGATCCGGTTTTCTGCGGCTGGCGCGGGCCCGAGACAATCGTTATTGAGGACGATCCTCGCGGGAAACGCCAATGCCCTTCATTCCGGACGCCAGCACCCTCCTCCAGTTCGCCATCGCCACCTTCATCATCGCCATCACGCCCGGCCCGGACATGACGCTGTTCGTCGGCCGCGCGCTGTCGGAAGGCCGCGCCGCCGGCTTTGCCTGCATGGCAGGCGCCATGAGCGGCATCGTCGTCCACACCACGCTGGTGGCGGTCGGCCTGTCGGCGCTGATCGTCGCTTCGCCGCAGGCCTTCCTGGCGCTGAAGATCGGCGGCGCCGGCTACCTCGTCTGGCTGGCCTGGCAGGCGATCCGCCACGGCTCGGCCTTCTCGCCTGACATGACGAAGCGCGCACCGCGCTCGCTGTTCCAGAACTGGGCGACCGGCCTCGGCATCAATCTGATGAACCCGAAGATCATCCTGTTCTTCATGACCTTCCTGCCGCAGTTCGTCTCCGCCCATGACCCGAACGCGCCGGGAAAACTGTTCTTCCTCGGCCTCTCGTTCATCGTGCTGTCGCTGCCGATCACCGCGCCGATGATCATCGCCGCCGACAAATTCGCCGGCCTGCTGCGCAAGAGTCCGCGCGTCACGAGGATCGTCGACTACCTGTTCGCGGGCGTCTTTTCGGCTTTCGCCGTCAAGATCCTGACGGCCCAGGCGCGCTAGGTGCTTCAGTCGGGCGTCGCCGCTTCCAGCTGCCGGCCCATTGGCCGGCTGCGAGCCAGTAGAAGATGCCTCCCACCATGCCCGCCCCGACAAGCGACAGCATCACATTGGTGTCGGTGATGGCGAAATCCGGATCGCCTTCGCGGTAGAGATAACCGACGAAGACGCCAGCGACCACGCCGCCGGCGATGGCGTAGTAGAGCCAGTCACGCCGGTCCAGCAATTCCGCCAGAAGGATAACCAATGCCGAAGGCATGAAGCCGAAATAGGCGACGAACAGCGCCACGAACGGCACTGAGAAGACGAACGACCCGGTTGCAACCCATGGCGCATCCTGCGGCTGCACGCCGGCCCATGCGAAGAAGATGACATGGATGAAGGCGCTGGCCGCCAGAGAGGCGACCGCATAGCCGAACAGGATCACTGCGAAACGGAAGAGATAGGCGGCGAACCGGCTCATTGGGCCGATCCACGCAAGCACTGGCCCGGCTTGAACCGAGCGGCCATCATGTCCAGCAGGGCCTGAGGGCTCACGCTTCGCCGTGCCCGGCGATCATCATCGCCTCCAGCGCCAGCCGGTCCACCCTGCGCATGCGCTCCGATTCGGACTTGAGTTGGCCGCAGGCCGCCAGTATGTCGCGGCCGCGCGGCGTGCGGATCGGCGAGGCGTAGCCGGCATTGTTGATGAAGTCGGCGAACTTCTCGATCGTGTCCCAGTCGGAGCACTGGTAGTTGGTGCCCGGCCACGGGTTGAACGGGATCAGGTTGATCTTGGCTGGCACGCCCTTGAGAAGCTTCACCAGCGCCCGGGCATCGTCGAGGCTGTCGTTGACGTCCTTCAGCATCACATATTCGAAGGTGATGCGCTTGGCGTTGGACAGGCCGGGATAGGCGCGGCAGGCCTCGATCAATTCCTTCAGCGGATACTTCTTGTTGATCGGCACCAGGAGGTCGCGCAGATCGTCATTGGTGGCATGCAGCGAGATCGCCAGCATGACGCCGATCTCTTCGCCGGTACGGTAGATTTCCGGCACGATACCCGACGTCGACAGCGTGATGCGTCGCTTCGACAGCGCCAGCCCGTCGCCATCGGACGCGATCAGAAGCGCCGTCTTCACCGCCTCGAAATTGTACAGCGGCTCGCCCATGCCCATCATGACGATGTTGGAGACCTTGCGGCCCTCGGCGGGCACGATGGCGCCGGCGGGCGTGTCGCGGTCGGGGAAATCGCCCAGCCGGTCGCGCGCGGTGAGCAGCTGAGCCAGGATTTCCTCCGCCGTCAGGTTGCGCACCAGTTTCTGCGTGCCGGTATGGCAGAAAGAGCAGGTCAGCGTGCAGCCGACCTGGCTGGAAATGCAGAGCGTGCCACGCCCTTCCTCCGGAATGTAGACGGTCTCGATCTCGACCGGACGGCCCGCGCCCCGCGCGGGAAACCGGAACAGCCATTTGCGGGTACCGTCGGTCGAAATCTGTTCCTCGACGATTTCCGGCCTGGCAATGGTGAAATGATCGGTGAGCGCGACACGCAATTCCTTCGAGATGTTGAACATCTGCGAGAAATCGGAGACGCCGCGCACATAGAGCCAGTGCCAGAGCTGCTGCACGCGCATCTTCGCCTGCCGCTCGGGCACGATGCCGGCGGCGACAAGCGCCTCCGCCATGTCGGCGCGCGACAAGCCGATCAGCGACGGCTTTTCCGTCACAGCATGGCTGCGCGACGTGGCGCGCGCGCCTTCGGCGGTAAGATCGAGCGATAGGGTCATGGCCGGCACAATATAGAGGGGTTCGACGCCGATTTCAGCCTCGGCGTCACAAGGCCGGGGCAATAACACAGCTTCGTGCGCAAGTCATGTCCTGCCCGCCATGCCCGCCGGCGCGGCAAATGGCATAAGCCGGTTCCGGCAGACGCCGTCCTGTGTTAGGCCGCTCCGGAAGACTGGGACCCCACATGGCAACCTCACGAAAATATCCGATGCTGCGGCGTTCGCAGGCGCTATAGGGTTCGCGCCGGGTTTGGAAACCGCGTCTGGTCTTCTGGGCGGGCGCCATCGCCATCGGCCTCATCAGCGTCCTGTTCGCCGTCCTCTCCGACAAGGCGCAGGCCTTGTTTCAGATGCTCACGGCAGGAGGAACCGGCTTGCGCGGCTTCCTGCCGCTGGTCGTTACGCCGGTCGGTTTCGTCGCCTGCGCGTGGCTGTCGACCGTGCTGTTTCCCGGCGCGCAGGGCAGCGGCATCCCGCAGGCCATCGCCGCGCGCCATCTGCGCGAGGACGAGGACCGCAGCCATATCCTGTCGCTGAAGCTCGTAGTCGGCAAGATTGCCCTGACGGTGATCGGCCTGTTCAGCGGCGCTTCCATAGGCCGCGAGGGTCCGACCGTGCAGGTCGGCGCCTCGGTGATGCTGCAGGTGGCGCTGGGGCGGCATGGCGCAGACGCGCGGCCTGATCCTCGCCGGCTCGGCGGCCGGCATCGCCGCCGCCTTCAACACGCCGCTGGCCGGCATCGTCTTCGCCATCGAGGAGATGGGCCGCACCTATGAATCGCGTACCAACGGCCTCGTGCTCACCGCCGTCATCCTGGCCGGCCTCGCCTCGCTCGGCCTGCTCGGCAACTACACCTATTTCGGTGTCGCCAACGACACCATCTCCTTCCTTTCCGACTGGCCGCTGGTGCTGGCCTGTGGCGTTATCGGCGGTGGGTTGGGCGCGGCATTCTCAGCCCTCGCACTACAGGCGACAAGGCGCATCCGCCGCTGGAACGCGCTGCAGCCGATGCAACGCACCCTGGTGGTCGCCGCTGTCTGCGGGCTGATCGTCGCGGCGATCGGCATCGCCTCGGGCGGCCTGACCTTCGGCACCGGCTATGAGCAGGCGCGCAGCGCCATCGAAGGTCAGCCGCTGCCCTGGTTTTTCTTCGCCGAGAAATTCCTCGCCGGTCTGCTTTCGATGATTTCCGGCATTCCGGGCGGCATCTTTGCACCCTCGCTGGCGGTCGGCGCCGGCATCGGCTCGTCGCTCGGTCTTGTCCTTGGATCGAGCGCTGGCGTGGCGGCCCTGCTCGGAATGGCGGGTTATTTTGCCGGCGTCGTGCAGGCGCCCATGACTGCCTTCGTCATCATCCTTGAAATGACCGGCAATCACGACAATGTCATCGCGTTGATGTGTGCGTCCATGCTGGGCTACGGTACCGCCCGCATGATCTCGCACGAGCCGCTGTATCACGCCCTGTCCCGCCTGTTCGTCGCCGAAGCAATCCGCCGGCGCCGGGCGGACGCCGCGAACGTAGCGAAAAGCTGAATTCCGGATTTGGTCGGCGAAGCGCAGTGGTGGCTTGCCGCCGCCTACTTGCAGTTGGCGATAGAAGACAGCGCCGCCGAAATGCCTTTCAGCGAGAAGACGTAGCTGGTGTCGTTGCCGCGGCCGGATTTGGCTTTCACCTTCATCTCCGAGCCGCCCTTCATGGCGGCGATCAACACCGGTTCCTCGGCGGCGTTCTCGACCCAGGCGGACTTGCCGCGCGTGAACAACGAGAAGCTCTTGGAATCGACGGTGACGGTGACCTTGGAGTTGGCCTGGAAATCGTAGCCGGCAATGAATTGCGGTTCGTAGGAAACCTGCTGGCCGGGGCGCTGGCTGACGAAGAAGAACATGTCGCCATGATCGAGGCTCGGCGGCTGCTTGTCCGTCGGCACGGTCAGCACGTAGCACACCTTGCCGTTCGCCGCCTGGTAGCTGTAGGTGCCCCAGGCGTTGTGCTGGCCGATCTTGGTCGCCTGCTGGGCAAGCGCCGGGCTTGCCAGGGCAACCAGAGCCAGGCTCGAAACAAGTGCTGTCAATCCGCGCATCGCTTTTCCCGTATTTCCAAATGGTGCGGAGGCAGGCCGGCCCGCGTCCTGCCTGTTCGCTTCATTTTGATTTAATCTGGGTTACCAAAGGGTGAACCTTTGCGAGAAAAGAGGCCCACCAAGGGAACCCGCCGCCATGTTCGCACCGCAACCGGAGGCGGCCGTGGCGCGATGTCCCTTGGCGGCGACTTGGAAAGAAGAAAAAAGGCGAGAATTTGACTGCGGCCGCACTCTGTTCGCCGCGGCGTCTGCCACGTCTGAAGTCAGTTCGTCGGGTCAGGCCTCGTCGGCCATCGCCTCCCGCGCCGCCAGCCGGTGCGCCGGCTTTATGTGCGCGCGAACGGTGGTGATGGCCGCAGTCAGCACGGCGATATCGTCGGTGAAACCGAGGCCGAGAATGATGTCGGGAATGGCGTCGGTCGGCAGCACGAAGTAACCGAGCGCGCCGAGCAGGACAGCCTTGGCCTTCAAGGGCGTGTTGCTGTCGAGGGCGCAGTAATAGGCGGCCACGACATCTTCCATGAAAGGAATCTGCCGCGCGGCCTTCTTGGCAGTGCGCCAGAACTTCGCCCGCACTTCCTTCTCGTCGTCCGGCCGGCCTTCCTTGCCGCCGAAGCCGAAGAAATCGAACCCGGTCTTGTCAGCCATTCCTTGTCTCCTCGGACAGCGCCGACTGGCGACCGTCCGGTAAAAATGTGGTGAAGACGCTACCGCGCTACAAGATGCAAAACGATCAGCTTGCGAAAAAGCCGTCCATCTTGCGCGCCAGTTCGAAATCGAGCGCCGTCAGGCCGCCGGCGTCATGCGTGTTCAGCGTCACCTCCACCGTCTTGTAGACGTTCGACCAGTCCGGATGGTGATCCATTTTCTCCGCCGCCATCGCCACGCGCGTCATGAAGGCGAAGGCCTCGGAAAAATTCCTGAAGGTGAAGGTCCGGGAAATCGAGGCACTATCCTTCGCAAGGCTCCATCCATCCAGCCCTGCAAGCGCTTCTCGGACCGCTGCCTCATCCAGTTTCTCTCGCGCCATATGCCGGCTCCATGCTATCAAAGGGTCGAAAGCAAGATAGCGCGGTATCGATGGACGCGAAGCCCATAAGGTCGATCCTTTTTGTGTGCCTCGGCAATATCTGCCGGTCGCCGCTCGCCGAAGGCGTGTTCCGCGACGTGCTGACAGAACGAGGTCTGGCTCACCTTTTCCTCGTCGATTCGGCCGGCACCGGGGGCTGGCATGCGGGCTCCGCGCCGGACCCGCGTTCCGTCGCCATCGCAGCCAGCCATGGCGTCGACATTTCCGCCCAGCAGGCGCGCAAGGTGGTTCCAGACGACTTCTCGCGCTTCGACCTGATCCTGGGGATGGACAGGTCCAACGTCGAGGCTTTGCGCGCCGCCGCACCCAAGGATGCGCACGACAGGATAAGGCTTTTCACCGATTTCGTCGGTCCCGGCGAACCGGCCCGCCTGCCGGCGGGCGACGTGCCCGACCCGTATTATGGCGGCGCCGACGGTTTTGCCGCTGTCTACCGCATGATCCGCGAAGCATCGGAAAGGCTGGTGGAAAAACTTGCCGCACGAGCGTCATTGCCTGAAAGTGGCCAGGCCTCCTCGACGATATAAGGCCCGCCGCCCACCGAATCGCGCGACGACATCAGCACGAACCGGCCGACCCGGAACGGCATGGCGGCGAAATTGCCCCGTGCCGAAAGATAGGCGGCGACATCGAGCGGGCTGGAATTGCGCAGCCGTGCCAGCGTCACATGCGGCGTGAAGCGGCGCGGATCGGCGGCGATGCCCAGCCGCTGGCAGATGCGCTCGATCTCCGCCTGCAGCGCATTCAGGTCTGGCGAAGGCGCCACCCCCGCCCACACCGCATGCGGCTTCTTCTGGCCGAAGGCGCCGACCCCCGAAAGCGTCAGCGAAAACGAAGATCGCCGCACCCGGTCCAGCGCATTGGCGATCTCATCGGCGACATGGCCTTCGACATCGCCGATGAAGCGCAAAGTGATGTGATAGTTTTCGACGTCGATCCAGCGGGCCCCGGGCAACCCTCCCCGCAACAGGGAGAGCGACATTGCGGCGTCACGCGGAATTTCGAGGGCGGTGAAAAGACGCGGCATGATAGAAGCCTCCTGTCCTCGAATCGAACTCACCGTTGCAGCGAATCACCGATGCCGATGCTCGGCAAGGGATTTATTGGCCCAATGTGACAATTAGGCTGCGGTTTCAAAACGCCAACCGTCCCTCACGGTTTCTACGGCCTCGCCGGCAGTTTCGCGATTGCTTCTTCCACCGCGGGCAGGATGCGCTCGACGATACGGTCGACACCGCCGGCATTGGGATGCATTCCGTCTTCCAGAAGCAGTGTCTTGTCGGCTGCGACGCCGTCGAGGAAGAACGGATAGAGCGCCGCGCCGTATTTCTCGGCCAACCTCGGATAGATGGTGCCGAACGCCTCGCCATAGGCATGGCCGAGATTGGGCGCGGCGATCATCCCGGCCAGCAGCACCGGGATTTTCCGCTCCCGCAGCCGCGCCAGCATCTTGTCCAGGTTCTGGCCGACCAGTTCGGGATCGACGCCGCGCAGCATGTCGTTGGCGCCGATTTCGAGGATGACCAGTTGCGTACCATCCGGGATTGACCAGTCGAGCCGCGACAGCGCCCCGCTCGACGTATCGCCGGAAACGCCGGCATTGGCGATCACCACATCGTGACCCTTTGCCCGTAGCGCCGCCTGCAGTTTTTCGGGAAAAGCTTCGCCGGGGTTCAGTCCGTATCCGGCCATCAGGCTGTCGCCGAAGCCGACGATCTGCACCGGTTCGGCGCGGGCTGCCGCCAGCGGCGCAACCGCAAGGGTGGCAAGCATGAAAGCGGCGGCGGCGAGATGTTTGAAAGCCATGCGGCAGGCCCCATATGAGCGAGGCCAGTCCTCGCATTTCCCAGCATATAGGATTCCCGCCCCGTGACGGAAACCGTGATCGAGCTGAAAGACGTTTCGCTGACGCTTGGCGAAGGTCCCTCGTCCGTGCATGTGCTGAAAGGCGTCGACCTCGAAGTCGCCGCGGGCGAGGCGACCGGCATTGTCGGTCCCTCCGGTTCCGGCAAGTCGACCTTGCTGATGGTGCTGGCGGGCTTGGAACGCGTCGATGGCGGCACGGTGCGCATCGCCGGCGAACTTCTCAATGGCAAAAGCGAGGATCGGATCGCTTTGTTCCGGGGCCGGAACGTTGGCATCGTCTTCCAGTCCTTCCATCTGATTCCCAACATGACGGCGCTGGAAAACGTCGCTGTGCCGCTGGAGCTTGCCGGTCACGCGGACCCTTTCGGCGTCGCCGCGCGCGAGCTCGATGCGGTCGGTCTCGGCGGCCGCCTCACCCATCATCCGGGCGAACTGTCGGGCGGCGAGCAGCAGCGAGTCGCCATCGCCCGTGCACTGGCGCCCTCGCCGCGCATCCTCATCGCCGACGAGCCGACCGGCAATCTCGACCAGGCGACCGGCAGGCAGGTCGCCGACCTCCTGTTTTCCAAGGCCGCCGAGCGCGGCATGACGCTGGTGCTGGTGACGCACGATCCTGCGCTTGCTGCCCGCTGCGACCGGCAGGTCGCGATGCGCTCCGGCCGGATCGAGACGACGCCTGTCGAAGTGAAGGTGCGGGCGTGAGCGAATTGGGCTCTGCTTCGCCACGCACTCGGCAACTCGAAAGGCCGAGCACCCCCACCCCTAACCCCTCCCCACAAGGGGGAGGGGAATCTGGTAGCGCACTCATTTACCAATCTTTTGAAGCCTTTGATCCCAAGGTCTCGGCGATTTGGCGCAACGCCGGGATCCAAAAGTTCCCCTCTCCCTTGTGGGGAGGGGTTAGGGGTGGGGGTGCGCCAACCGACGAGGTTGTGACGAACGCCGAAACGCATATCACGAGTTCCGCCCCTCCCTCTCGTAAACTGCGCACGAAAAGCCCGGTGCGGCCATGACCCGCACCCTGTCCCTCGCTTTACGCTTTTCCCTGCGCGAAATGCGCGGTGGCCTCTCCGGATTCTTCATCTTCCTCGCCTGCATCGCCATCGGCGTCGCAGCCATCGGCGGCGTCAATTCGGTGGCGCGGTCGATTTCCGCGGGCGTCTCCAGCCAGGGCCAGACGCTTTTGGGCGGCGATATGCGCTTCGAACTGAACCAGCGCGAGGCGACGGCCGCCGAACGCGATTTCTTCGACAGCCTCGGCACCGTCGCCGAAAGCGCCAACATGCGCTCCATGGCGCGCCGCGAAGATGGCTCGGACCAAGCGTTGGTGGAAGCCAAGGCTGTCGACAGCGCTTACCCGCTCTATGGTTTGCTGCGCACTGAACCGACACTCCCGCTGGCCGATCTGCTCGGACAGCGCGGCGGCGTATTCGGAGCCGCCGCGCCGGCTATCCTGTTCGAACGGCTCGGCCTCAAGCTCGGCGACCGCCTGAAGCTCGGCGATTCCAGCTTCGAACTGCGCGCCCGCATCGTCGAGGAACCGGATGCGGTGTCCGAGGGTTTCGGCTTCGCGCCACGGCTGCTTCTCTCCAAAGAGGGCCTGACCGCGTCCAGCCTCGTGCGGCCCGGAAGTCTGGTCGAATACAACTACAAAGTCCGTATTCCCGGTGCGACCGAAACCGATATCGAAACGATCCAGAACCGTGCGGCAGCGGAGTTCTCGCAAGCTGGCTGGTCGGTCCGCACCCGCGATAACGCCGCCCCGTCGCTGTCGTCCAATATCGAACGCTTCTCGCAATTCCTGACCCTTGTCGGCCTGACCGCGCTGGTGGTCGGCGGCGTCGGCGTCGCCAATGCGGTGCGCGCCTACCTCGACGGCAAGCGCGCCGTCATCGCCACCTTCAAGAGCCTCGGCGCGTCCGGCGGCTTCGTCTTCACCGTCTATCTGGTGCAGATCCTGTTGATCGCCGCCACGGGCATTATGGCCGGATTGGCGCTTGGCGCGCTGATGCCCTTCGCCGCGGCGTCGGCGCTGCAATCCTTGATCCCGGTGCCGGCCGAGGGTGGCTTCTATCCCGGCGCGCTGGCGCTTGCCGCGCTGTTTGGCCTGCTGGTGACGCTGGTCTTCGCCCTGCTGCCGCTCGGCCGCGCCCGCGATGTGCCGGCAACCGCGCTGTTTCGCGAAATGGGTTTTGAAAGTCGCGGCATTCCCCGATGGCCCTACGTCATGGCGGCCATCGTTATTGCGCTGGCGCTTGCCGCGCTAGCCATTTTCTTCTCCGGCGATCGCCGCATCGCCGCGATCTTCACCGGCGCGACGCTCTTCTCCTTCCTGGTGCTGCGCGTCGTCGCCGGCCTCGTGCAATGGCTCGCTCGCAAGGCGCCGCGCGTGCACTCCACGGCGCTGCGCCTTGCCATCGGCAACATCCATCGCCCCGGCGCGCTGACCCCCTCGGTGGTTCTGTCGCTAGGGCTCGGATTGACGTTGCTGGTGACACTGGCGCTGATCGACGGCAATCTGCGCCAGCAGATCGGCGGCAGCCTGCCGGAGCGGGCGCCGAATTTCTTCTTCGTCGACATCCAGAGCGCCGAGATCGAGGCCTTCTCGGCCCTGCTGGCAAAGGAATCCCCCGACGGTGAACTTGCCCGCGTCCCAATGCTGCGCGGCAGGATTATGGCCCTCAACGGTGTCTCGGTCGACAAGGTCGAGGTTCCGCCGGAAGGCGCCTGGGTGCTGCGCGGCGACCGCGGCCTGACCTACGAACCGGAGAAACCCGCCAACGCCACGCTGACGCAAGGCAGCTGGTGGCCGAAGGACTATGCCGGCGAACCGCTGGTCTCGTTCGCCGCCGATGAAGCGGCGCAGATTGGCCTCAAGCTCGGCGACACTGTGACCGTCAACGTGCTCGGCCGCAATGTCACTGCGAAGATCGCCAATCTGCGCAAGGTCGAATGGCAGGATATGGGCATCAATTTCGTCATGGTCTTCTCGCCCAACACCTTTGCCGGCGCACCGCACTCATGGCTGGCAACGCTCACCGACAGGCAGGCCGACGCCGCCGGTGACGCCATATTGCTTAATGCCGTCACCCGCGCCTTCCCCACCGTTACCGCCGTGCGCGTCAAGGATGCGCTCGACATCGTCAACCGCCTGATCGGCCAGATCGGCACGGCGATCCGCGCCGCCGCCGGCGTTGCGCTCATTGCCTCGGTTCTGGTTCTGGCCGGGGCGCTCGCCGCCGGCAACCGGGCGCGCATCCATGACGCGGTGGTGCTGAAGACGCTCGGCGCCACGCGCCGCACGCTGATCGCCGCTTTCTCGCTGGAATATATGCTGATCGGGCTCGCCACCGCCTTGTTCGCCTTGGCCGCGGGCAGTGCCGCGGCATGGTTCGTCATCGCCCGCATCATGTCGCTGCCCTCGCATTTCATGCCGGAGGTGGCGCTGGGAACCATCGTCTTTGCGCTGGTGGTGACGGTCGGCATCGGCCTTGCCGGGACCTGGCGCGTCCTGGGCCATAAGGCCGCACCCGTGCTGAGGGAGCTGTGATTCGGTGCAAAAACCGCCGGTAAATGCCGGGTTTCGATGAAATCTTCGTCATCTCGCCGCCGAAAACGCCTGAAAGCTCCGCGATCAAGCCCTCACGGCCTGTTTCGGTCGGTTACGGGCCTTGTTCTTGACGAAAAGAATCATCATATTTCGCCATAGGCATGCTGGAGCCCCGCCAGCGGCGCCTGGGTTCGAGAGCCCGACACCGGACGGGGCAGAGCAAAGAGGAATCCCATGTCTGAATTCCGCAATTACCAAACGCGCGCCGCGCCCGTCGGCACCCATGCCGACGCTGCGATCGACCAGGGCCTGCGCGCCTACATGATCCGTGTCTACAATCTGATGGGCATGGGTCTGGTCATCACCGGCCTCGCCGCCGTCGCCGCGGTCATGCTGGCCACCACCAACGACCCGGCTTCCGCCGTGGCCACCATGGCGAACGGCCAGATGCTGACCTCGTTCGGCTACGCCATCTTCGCTTCGCCGCTGAAGTGGCTGGTGATCCTGGCTCCGCTCGGCGCCGTCATGTTCCTGTCATTCCGCGTCCAGTCGATGAGCGTTTCGGCCGCGCAGACGACCTTCTGGATCTATGCCGCGCTGGTCGGCCTGTCGCTGTCGTCGATTTTCCTGATCTACACGACCGCGTCGATCTCGCAGACCTTCTTCGCCACGGCGGCCGGCTTCGGCGCGCTGTCGTTGTTCGGCTACACCACCAAGCGTGATCTGACCGGCGTCGGCTCGTTCCTGATCATGGGCGTGTTCGGCCTGATCGTCGCCATGATCATCAACATCTTCCTGCAGTCTTCGGCCCTTGGTTTCGCAATCTCGGCCATCGGCGTGCTGATCTTCGCGGGCCTTACCGCCTACGACACGCAGAAGATCAAGGAGATGTACTACGAGGGTGACGACCAGCTGGTCGCGGGCCGCAAGTCGATCATGGGCGCGCTGACGCTCTATCTCGACTTCATCAACCTGTTCATGTTCATGCTGCAGTTCATGGGCGACCGCCGCTGACCGGCGCGCCGCTGAACCACTGAACCGAAAGGGCGGCGCAAGCCGCCCTTTCTTTTGTGCCCTTGCATGTTGCGCATTCGATCTTTCTTCCCCTTGAGAATTCAGACCTTTCCTTTTTCGTCTCGCTTTGCTTCATAGGTCGCATCAGACAACGCGTGCCAGACCATGAGCATCAGCATCCGCGCAGCGACCACAGCCGACATCGAACGCATCACAGAAATCTATGCGGACGCCGTGCTCAACGGCACCGCCACCTACGAACTGGAGCCGCCAGGTCGGGCAGAGATGGCGGCGCGGTTCGAATCGCTCACGGCTGGCGGCTTTCCTTACCTCGTTGCCAATGACGCCGCCGGTAGGGTGCTCGGTTACGCCTATGCCGGCCCTTTCAGGCCGCGCCCGGCCTATCGTTTCATTGTCGAGGACTCTGTCTATGTCGCACCGGAGGCCAAGGGGCAGGGTATCGGCGGGCTGTTGATGGACCATCTGATCGAGGCGTCGCGCAGGCTCGGCTTCCGGCAAATCGTCGCCGTCATCGGCGACGGCCATGCCGGCAGTGCCTCGGTCAAGCTGCATGAGAAGCTCGGCTTCGCCCATTCCGGCAAGCTGGTCGGTTCCGGCTACAAGCATGGCCGCTGGCTGGACACCGTCTTCATGCAACTGGAGATGAACGGCGGGGCCGCTGTTCCACCCGATCCGGATTCGCTGCCGGAGCGAAAATTCAACGGTCGCGGATAAGCGCCCTCAAGCCTCGACCAGCCTCAACCGGCTGTCGAAAACACCCAGCACCCGCGCCAATTCGTGCCCGCGCTTGAGGATGCGTCCGCCGGCGGCAACCACTGAAAACGTACCCTGGCGCCGGGCGAGTTTGGGGTCCTTGACGATCTGGAACAGCGGCACCTCGCTGGCGCGGCGGAAAACCGAAAACACCGCCCGGTCGGTCGTATGATCGATGGCGTAATCGCGCCATTCGTTGGCGGCAACCATACGCCCGTAGAGCCTCAGGATCAGGTCGAGCTCCCGCCGCTCGAAAGCGACGGGCATGTCGAGGCGCGCTCGCCGGGCTTCATGCAGCGGTATCAGTATTGCGGATGCGTCCCCATCCTCCATACCGCCGCTGCGCTCCGTCATAGGCTGATCCTTCGCAATGTCCGACCAAGATTAGCTGACGTAAAAGTTGACCCTTTCACGGCTCAATTGCAAGGGCGAAGGATGCCGAGGCTGCTTTTCTCCCCTTCCCGAAAGGTCCACTCACATTTGAGAAACACTTGTTGGAATTGGTGATGGTCCGCCACATTCTCGCCATTTTTTATCCGCGCTCCCGCCCCAATGTCCTAAGAGTTTACGCTCGTTGCCTGAGACGGTTCGGTCCGGCACCGGCTCGTAAACCCCAAGCCCCCCGCCCACGGGTCAGCGTCGGATCGAACCAACCTCGGTTTTTCGTCTTGAAAAATCAGGTGCGACGATCCCAAAATTAACCGGTGTCAGTTCATTCTGACGCCGGTTTTTTATTGCCTCGGCACCGCATGAATGGGCTGGGCGGCCTTGTGCGCCACCGGCTTGCGGATGAAGGCAGCCCCCAGGATCGGCCCGGGAAGACCGTCCTTGCCCACGGACTGCAGCAGCACCGCGCAGCCCGCCTTCTTCGAGATTTCACTGATCGGCAATTCGTAGCGCTGCGCCTTGCCGTGCCACATGCCGGCGGTCTGGATATCGCTCACCGCGTTCCAGTAGGTCAGCTTGCGCCCGTCATTCTCGCCCTTGGAGATGGTGACCGTCTGCGGCGGATCGAAGAAAACGATGACGACATGGGCATTGGCCGAGGCCCCGGCTACCCCGTCGCCTGCATCGATCATGACGCCATCGCCATCGCGGCTGACCTTGACGCGCACCCGCATTCCCTCGCCCGCTTTCTCCAGCGCTGCGAGCGCCCCGTCGACGGCACTGCGGTTGGCGCCGTTGACGTGGGTGCGGCCGTTCACGACCGCCTGCGGCGTGTAGACCGAGCGGCTGCCGAAACTGCGCATGTACTCGTATTGCCGCTCGGTGTTCTCCTTGCGGCTCAGCGTGTCGCGCCAGCCGAGATAGTCCCAGTAGTCGACATGATAGGCGAGTGCGACCACGTCGTCCCGCGCCGCCAGTTGGCCGAACAACTCGTCGGCCGGCGGACAGGAATTGCAGCCCTGGCTGGTGAACAGCTCGACGACGCCCAGCGGCTTGTCGGCCTCCTCCGCGCGGCTCACGCCGGCAAGGGCCGCAATGGCGAATGCAAACGCCGCCGGCCGCAGGGATTTTCGAAGTGCCATGACCATTCCCGTTCGCCGGTGATGCCGGCTTTTTCCTTCTGGTTGCCGAAATGTTTGGCAGAAGCCGAAGTCAACGGGAAGTCACGTTGCAGTGAAATTTTTTGCTTCCGAATAGGGGGCGGCCGTGAGGCGCAAGGAAAAGCCGCCGGCGCTTTCGCACCGACGGCTCGATGATTGGCGACCCGGTTAGCCGTGTCAGGCTGCGAGATCGCGCAGAACGTACTGCAGGATGCCGCCGTTCTTGAAGTAGTCCAGCTCGTCCAGCGTATCGATGCGGCACAGGATCGGGACCTGCTTCACCGTACCGTCGCCATAGGTGATCTTGGCGACCATCTTCTGCCGCGGCTTGATCGTCTCGAGCCCGTCGATCTCAACCAGTTCGTCGCCCTTGAGGTTGAGCGTCGCCCAGGAGGTCCCCTCCTCGAACACAAACGGAATGACGCCCATGCCGACGAGGTTGGAACGGTGGATACGCTCGAACGATTGGGCGATGACGGCTCGGACGCCGAGCAGGTTGGTGCCCTTGGCTGCCCAGTCACGCGACGAGCCGTTGCCGTATTCGACACCGGCGAAGATCACCAGCGGCACGCCTTCCTTCTTGTATTCCATGGCGGCGTCGTAGATCGACATCTCCTCCTTGGACGGATAGTGGATGGTGTACCCGCCCTCCTTACCGTTCTCGCCCAGCATGTGGTTGCGGATGCGGATGTTGGCGAAGGTGCCGCGCATCATCACCTCATGGTTGCCGCGCCGCGTGCCGTACTGGTTGAAGTCGGCAACCCCGACGCCGTGATCCATGAGATACTTGCCCGCGGGCGAAGCCGCCTTGATCGAGCCAGCCGGCGAGATGTGGTCGGTGGTGATCTTGTCTCCGAACAGGCCGAGCACGCGTGCGCCCTTGATGTCGCCGATCTTGCCGAAACCCTTGGTCATGCCGGCGAAATAGGGCGGGTTCTGCACATAGGTCGAATCGTCGTCCCAGGTGTAGGTCTGGCCCGACGGCGCCTTGACCTTCTGCCAGTTCTCGTCGCCCTTGAAGACATCGGCATATTTGCGGGCGAACAGTTCACGCGTGACATTCTTTTCAATGAATTCCTGGATTTCCGCCGTCGTCGGCCAGATATCCTTGAGCATAACCGGCTTGCCGTCGCGATCCTCGCCGATCGGCTCCTTGGTCAGGTCCTTGGTCACCGTGCCGGCGAGCGCGTGCGCCACCACCAGCGGCGGCGAAGCGAGATAGTTTGCCTGCACGTCGGGCGAGACGCGGCCTTCGAAGTTACGGTTACCCGAAAGCACGGCGGCGGCGATCAGACCCTTCTCGTTGATGGTCCTGGAGATCGGCTCCGGCAGCGGGCCGGAATTGCCGATGCAGGTGGTGCAGCCGAAGCCGACCAGGTTGAAGCCGATCTGGTCGAGTTCCTTCTGCAGGCCGGACTTCTCCAGATATTCGGCCACGACCTGCGAGCCGGGGGCCAGCGATGTTTTGACCCAGGGCTTCTGTTTCAGGCCCACCCGGTTGGCGTTGCGGGCCAGCAGCCCGGCGCCGATCAGCACCGAGGGATTCGACGTGTTGGTGCAGGAGGTGATGGCGGCTATGACAACGTCGCCATGACCGAGGTCGTGGCCGGTGCCTTCCACCGCATAGCGCTTGTGGATTTCGGCGGCCTTCTTGTACTCGGTCTCCATCGCCTTGGCGAAGCCGGCCGGGATGTCTTCCAGCGCGACACGACCCTCGGGGCGCTTCGGACCGGCCATGGACGGCACGACGCTGCCGAGGTCCAGCTCCAGCGTGTCGGTGAACACCGGATCGGCGCTGGA
>CBFGLW010000045.1:0-23756 GCA_965649745.1 uncultured Mesorhizobium sp.
GGTTTTTCTTGGACGCGGCCCTATACTGCAAAGCAGCGCGGCGCGCAACACCTGCAAGTCTTTTACGGGATACGGAACAGGACCGGCAGAACGCCTGACATCTGCCAGGCATCTATCGCCTCGAACACCGGCATGGCGACAAGGAAGACGAGCCCGTCCAGCAGCGTATTGAGAAGCAGCTTCGGACGGAAGCTGCCCGTGTCTCCTTCGCGATAGAGGGCAAGGTCCGGCCAGAAGCGCGGCACATTGCGCAGATACGCCTCGTAGGGAGCGCCAAGCGCCTGCTTTAGGTACTTTTCCTCACGCAGGATCACGAAATGGAAGGCCGCGGCACACAGAAGCGCGAAGCCGACCAGCGCGACAATCGACCCCATCTGGGCACCGACGCCGGCTGCCGCCATCGACGAGAACAGATAAAGCGGATTGCGCGTGATCGAATACGGGCCTCCGGTGACGATGGTCTCGGCTTTGCGGCCGCCGATATAAAGCGTTGACCACAGGCGCCCGACGATACCGAGGAAGATCAGCAGCACACCGACCATTTCCACCGTTTCATGCAGCACCGTTTCCGGCGGAAACAGAGACTGGCCGAACAAAAGCGCCGCGAAAAGCACCACCACGAGCGCCGCAAGCGTCAGCCGGCGCAGCGACTGGAAGCGGCTCAGAGCTTTTTTGGACGGCGGTGCGGCGGCGTTCTGATTCATAAACACGTTCCGGTTTGAGCGAACGCCAGCCAAGGGTACCGACTTCGAGACAAGAAAGGGCGCTTTCGATGAAAGCGCCCTTTCAAACTCATCGGCCGGCCATCAGCGCGGCGCCAGCACCATCATCATCTGGCGGCCTTCGAGCTTCGGCTCGGCCTCGACCTTGGCGATCGTCGCGACTTCCTCGCGCACCTTGTTCAGAAGCTCCATGCCGAGTTCCATATGGGCCATCTCGCGGCCGCGGAAACGCAGGGTGAGCTTGACCTTGTCGCCTTCCTCGAAGAACCGCCGCACCGATCGCATCTTCACTTCATAGTCGTGAATGTCGATATTCGGGCGCATCTTGATCTCCTTGATCTCGATGACCTTCTGGTTCTTGCGTGCTTCGGCCGCCTTCTTCTGATTGGCGTATTTCAGCTTTCCCAGATCGAGAATCTTGACGACAGGCGGCGTAGCGTTGGGAGAAATCTCGACAAGATCGAGCCCCGATTCCTCGGCGAGCGCCAATGCGTCGTTGGTGGACATTTCACCGTGGTTTTTGCCTTCAGCGTCGATGAGCTGGACGCGGGGGACACGAATGTCCCGGTTTGCGCGCGGGCCATCCTTGGTGGGCGCCGCTGCTTTAAAAGGTCTGCGAATGGCCGTGGTCTCCTTGAGCCGTTTCGGTAGTGGGTTCAGAACGCGCCAATGTGGTAGAGGCGGGCGGCGAGTCAATAGCACAGCGGCGACAATAAATCACCTGTTGCAGCAAAGCTTCTGCGCCAAAGAAGAAATTGCCCCGGCACTTTCGGTCTCCGCATCGTCTGTGCCAAAAAGGCGGCGCGCGAAGGATAGACCCGATGGAAGCAGCCGAACCGATCTTTTTCAATGTCGATGGGACAGCGATCGCCGTTCGCTCTCAACAGGGCAGGCAGCCGGGCGTCGCATGGCTGGGCGGTTACAACTCCGACATGCGGGGAACCAAGGCGGAAGCGCTGGCAGGCTGGGCCGCCGAACGGGGGAATGCTTTCCTTCGCCACGACTATTCAGGCCATGGCGAATCGGGAGGCGCCTTCAGGGACGGCACGATCTCGAAATGGCTGGCGCAGAGTCTCGCCGTGTTCCGGGAATTCAGCCAGGGCAAGCAGGTTCTGGCGGCATCGTCCATGGGCGCCTGGATCGCGCTGCGGATGGTGCAGGAGTTGCGGAAGGAGGGCGACGACCGCGTGGTCGGTCTGGTCCTTCTGGCCCCCGCCCCGGATTTCACGACGGAATTGCTGGAACCGGCGCTGACCGAACCGCAACGCGTGGACCTGCGCGAACAGGGCTATTTCGAAATCCCTTCCGAATATTCGGAAGAGCCCTTCATCTACACGCGCGACCTCATTGAAGACGGCTACGCCAATCTGGTCATGACCGGCCCGATCGACACACACTGCCCGGTGCATATCCTGCAAGGTCTGGCCGATACCGACGTCCCGCCGGGCCATGCGCTGAAGCTTGCCAGCCTGCTGCCGGCGGACGACGTGACTCTTTCGCTGATACCCGACGGCGACCATCGGCTGTCGCGCCCGCAGGATCTGGAATTGCTGCTGGACGCGGTGGGGACGATGCTAGAGCGGGCGGGCTGAGCGTGCGTCTCTCCATACCCGTTTCCGCCTTCGTGGCAGCGGTCGTCGGCTTCGGCGGCACGCTTGCCATCATCATCGCCGCGGCCTCGGCGGTCGGCGCGACCCAGTTACAGACCGCGAGCTGGGTGACGGCCATCTGCCTCGCCATGGCCGCCGAAAGCCTTTGGCTTTCCTGGCGCACCCGGATGCCGGTGATCACGGCATGGTCGACGCCGGGAGCGGCGCTGATCGCGGCCTCCAGCGGCTTTGCCATGACGGAGGCGGTCGGCGCATTCATCGTCACGGCAATCCTGTTGATCGCCACCGGCCTGTTCCGGCCGCTGACGCGGCTGATCGCGAAAATTCCCGCCTCGGTGGCGTCCGGCATGCTTGCCGGCATCGTCGTCACATTCGCGACCAATGCGGTGAAGACCGTGCCGCTGGACCCTTGGCTGATCCTGCCGCTGGTCGCGGCCTTCTTCCTGATCCGGCTGTGGAACCCGGTGCTCTCCGTTCTCGCGGTGCTGGTGGGCGGCGGCGCGGCGGCCTTGCTGACCGGACGCGTCGGCAGCCTTCCAGCGCCGGAACTCTCGACGCTGGTGATGATCGCGCCACAGTTCACGATGGCATCGATCGTCGGACTGGCGCTGCCGCTTTACCTTGTGACGATGGCTTCGCAGAATCTGTCCGGCCTCGCCGTGCTGCGCGCCGCCGGCTACCATCCGGAACCTGGGCCGCTGATCGGCCTCACCGGCCTGTTTTCGCTGCTGACGGCGCCGTTCGGTGCTTCGACCACCAATCTTGCGGCCATCTCTGCGGCGATTTGCACCGGGCCGGACGTGCATCCCGATCCGGCCGAGCGATGGAAGACCGGTCCCTTCTATGCGCTGGCCTATGTCGTCTTCGCCCTGTTCGGCGCTTCGCTGGTCGCGGTCTTCGCGGTGCTGCCACAAAGCCTGATCGTGCTGGTGGCAGGCCTGGCGCTGATGGCGCCGCTGGCCAATGCCTTGTCGATCGCTCTCGCCGAGGAAGGCGACCGCATGGCTGCGACAACCGCCTTCGCCGTCACGGCTTCGGGCCTAACGCTCGCCGGCGTCGGCTCCGCCTTCTGGGGTCTGCTGGCCGGACTGGCCGTCATTCTCCTCGACCGCATCAAAAAGAGATAATCATTCCAGCATCTTCTCCGGTTTCGGCGGCCATCGTCTTGAATCAGGGTTTTGCCGTTACCATCTCGATTCGAGGCAGCCCGGTTGGCTGTTCGTAACGGAAGGAACGGGAGAAAATGAACACTTCTGCATTGATCCGTCCGGCTTGGACGCCGGCGACCATTGCGTTGATGGTGATCGGCTTCATGGTGTTCTGGCCGCTTGGCTTGGCCATGCTGGCCTACATCATCTGGGGCGACCGGCTTGACGGTTTCAAGCGAGACGTCAATCGCGCGACGGACGGTGTCTTCGCCGGTTGCCGCCGCGGCGCCGACCGGGCGCATCGCTGGGGCCACGGTTCCGCGCGCACCGGCAATGTCGCTTTCGACGACTGGCGCGAGAAGGAGCTCGAGCGCCTCGCCGAGGAGCGCCGCAAGCTGGACGAGGCGCTGGCCGAGTTCGACGAATATGCGCGCGAACTGCGCCGCGCCAAGGACCAGGAAGAATTCGACCGCTTCATGGCCCAGCGCAACCGCAGCACCACCCCTGCGCCGACGACCAAACCCGGCAAGGGCAAAGACAAAGGCACCAACCTGCTCGACGACTGAGCTCGGAGCATCCAGCCTATCGAACGGCGTCGTGAAAGCGGCGCCGTTTTCGTTTGACGGCACCCCTCATCCGGCCACCTTCTCCCACAGGGGGAGAAGGCAGAACGCTACCTTAGCGCTTCTGCAAACAGCAACTTCGCCGATTGGCCTTAGCGGAGATGCCGCGCTTACCTTCTCCCCTTGCGGGAGAAGGTGGATCGCGCGAAGCGCGAGACGGATGAGGGGTCGCCCGGCAATGTTGCAACTTCCACCTGCCCAATCCTCCCGAATCGCGTATGTTCTGCTTATGTCCTTCGGCTTCTTGCGTTCCGTGAACAAACCGAGGCCTGCTTCTGTCGAGGAGCGGGAGCATCACGTCGCGGGCCGCACGCTGCCGTTGCGGATCGTCGAGAACGAGCGCGCGCGGCGCTTGACGCTGCGGATCGATGCGGGCGGGCAAGGGCTGCGCATAACCGTTCCGCCGGGCCTGCACCGCGGCGAGGTGGAGAAATTCCTCGACCGTCACCGGGGTTGGCTCGAGCAGCGGCTGGCCAAGGTGCCTGAACGGCCGCAGGTGCGGCCTGGCATCAAGATCCCGGTGCGCGGCGTGCCCCACCTCGTCGTGCATGAACCCGGCAAGCGCGGCACCGTGACCGTTTCGACCGATGGGACCGGACCGGTCCTGATCGTGCATGGCGACCGTGTGCATCTGCCAAGGCGCGTCGCCGATTTCCTCAAGCGGGAGGCAAAGCGCGAGATCGAAGCTCTGGTGGCGCGGCATACGGAAAGCGTCGGCAGGCGGGCGAAGACAGTTCGCTTCAAGGATACGACGAGCCGCTGGGGCTCCTGCACCTCCGACGGCAGCCTGTCCTTTTCCTGGCGCATCATGATGGCGCCGGCGCCGGTGATAAACTACCTCGTGGCGCATGAGGTGGCACATCTTAAGGAAATGAACCACGGGCCGAAATTCTGGAAGCTGTGCACCGAACTCTGCCCGGACACCAAGCGCTGCAAGGACTGGCTCAAGCGCAATGGCGGCGCGCTGCAGGCGATCCGGTTCGATTAGGGCCAGTTCGATCAGGGTTTGGCGTCAATCGTCGTTCGCCGCGTTCAGATTCTCCGGACGTATCCCTTCGTCATCATGCCGGGGCCAAGGCAAAAAATCCTTGTCGAAGGCCTCCGAGCCGAAATAGTCGAGCGCACGATGCGCCTCGGCGCCGTTGTAAGCGGCCTTGTCCATCAAGTGAGCGATCACCTCGCGCGCCTGCGCCAGTTTCCGCTTCAGCCGGTCGGCCGATTCATCTGTCATTATGACTTCCTCACGCCAGACACTATATAGGCCAGATGCAATATAGGAACGTAGCGCCCGCAACCGCTTCGGCAATCGGAAACCGCCGAATTGGACGTGGCGCGCTGACGCTTTTCCTCGACTCTTGGCCCTTTTCATGCCAATGCCGCCGCCATGACGATCGACATCAAGATATGCGGGTTGAAGACCGAAGAAGGCATCGCCGCGGCGCTTGCCTGCGGAGCAACCCATGTCGGCTTTATATTCTATCCGCGAAGCCCGCGCGCAGTCGTTCCGGAAATCGCGGGCCGCCTGCGCCAGGCCGCCAGGGGCAAGGCGAAGGCCGTTGCGGTGACCGTCGACCTCAGCGACGCCGAACTCGACGCGATCGTGAACGGCATGGCGCCCGACATGCTGCAATTGCATGGCGAGGAGACGCCGGAGCGCGTGGCCTATGTGAAGGCGCGCTATGGCATTCCGGTCATGAAGGCGTTTTCGGTGCATGAGGCAGCCGATCTCGATGCCGTTGACGCCTATCGCGGCGTCGCTGACCGCTTCATGTTCGACGCCAAGCCGCAGACCGATCTGCATCTTCCCGGCGGCAACGGGCTGCCGTTCGACTGGCACATACTGGCGGGCCTCGACCGCGACATCGACTACGTGCTTTCTGGCGGGCTCAACCCCGCCAATATCGGCGACGCGATCCGCTTTGCAAATCCGCCCGGCGTCGACGTATCATCGGGCGTGGAAAGCAGCCCCGGCGTCAAGGACCCGGCGCGCATCGCCGAATTCGTCCGGGCCGTCGCAGCTGCGCGCAAGGACCGCGCCGCCTGACATGCATTGCACCGGCATTCCATTGGCGGCGAAGAATGTCTCGTGCGCAACGGCGTGTCCGGCAACAAGAAGCTAGGAGATCGGCGATGAACAAGCCGGCGATGCCAAATTCCTTCCGCACCGGGCCTGACGAGCAGGGCATGTTCGGCATTTTCGGCGGGCGCTTCGTCGCCGAGACGCTGATGCCGCTGATCCTCGATCTCGAACGGCACTGGAATGAAGCCAAGGATGACCCGGAATTCAAGGCCGAGCTGCAGGCGCTGTCGACCTTCTATGCCGGGCGGCCCTCCAAACTCTATTTCGCTGAAGGCCTGACACGGCATCTGCGCGAGACCGCCGCCGCCAAGGGCGGAAAAGGTGGCGCGAAAATCTATTTCAAGCGCGAAGACCTCAACCACACCGGTTCGCACAAGATCAACAACTGCCTCGGCCAGATCCTGCTGGCCAAGCGCATGGGCAAGAAGCGCATCATCGCCGAAACCGGCGCCGGACAGCATGGCGTCGCTTCGGCCACGGTCGCGGCGCGCTTCGGCTATCCCTGCGTGGTCTATATGGGCGCGACCGACGTCGAGCGGCAGAAGCCGAACGTCTTCCGCATGAAGCTGCTCGGCGCCGAGGTGAAGCCGGTCAGCGCCGGCCACGGCACGTTGAAAGACGCGATGAACGAGGCGCTGCGGGATTGGGTCACCAATGTCGAGGACACCTACTACCTGATCGGCACCGCCGCCGGGCCGCACCCCTATCCGGAACTGGTGCGCGACTTCCAGTCGGTGATCGGAACGGAAGCCCGCGCGCAAATCCTGGAACAGGAAGGCCGCCTGCCCGACGCCATCATCGCAGCGGTGGGCGGCGGCTCGAACGCCATCGGCCTGTTCCACCCCTTCCTCGACGATACGGATGTGCGCATCATCGGCATCGAAGCCGGCGGGCGCGGACTGGAAGGCGTCGAGCATTGCGCCTCGATGAATGCCGGCAAGCCCGGCGTCCTGCACGGCAACCGCACCTACCTGCTGCAGAACGAGGACGGGCAGATTCTCGACGGGCACTCGATCTCGGCCGGACTGGACTATCCGGGCGTCGGCCCCGAGCACTCATGGCTGCGCGACAGCGGCCGTGTCGACTACGTGCCGATCCTGGACGACGAAGCGCTCGAGGCCTTCCAGCTCTGCACGAAAACCGAGGGCATCATCCCGGCGCTGGAATCGGCGCATGCCATTGCCCACGCCATGAAACTCGCGCCGACCATGGACCAGGACAAGATCATCATCGTCAACCTGTCCGGCCGTGGCGACAAGGATGTGCATACGGTCGCCGGCATGATGGGCATGGAGATCTGACCGTGACCGACACGCGCATCGACCGCCGCATGGCGAAGCTCAAGGCCGAGGGCCGCCCGGCGCTCGTCACCTATTTCATGGGCGGCGACCCGGACTACGAGACCTCGCTGTCTATCATGAAGGCGCTGCCCAAGGCCGGCTCCGACATCATCGAGCTCGGCATGCCGTTCTCCGACCCGATGGCCGACGGGCCAGCGATCCAGGCCGCCGGCCTGCGCGCGCTGAAGGGCGGGCAAACGCTGGTGAAAACACTGGCCATGGCCGCGGAATTCCGCAAGTCAGATAACGATACGCCCATCGTCATGATGGGCTACTACAACCCGATCTATATCTATGGCGTCGAGCGGTTCCTCGCGGACGCCAAGGTTTCGGGCATAGACGGCCTGATCATCGTCGACCTGCCGCCGGAGATGGACGACGAGCTGTGCGTGCCCGCGCTCAAGGCCGGCATCAACTTCATCCGCCTCGCCACGCCGACGACCGACGACAAGCGCCTGCCCAAGGTGCTGCAAAACACCTCCGGCTTCGTCTACTACGTATCGATGACCGGCATCACCGGCTCGGCGCTGGCCGACACGACCAAGGTCGCCGCCGCGGTCGAGCGCATCAAGGCGCATACCGATCTTCCGGTCTGTGTCGGCTTCGGCGTCAAGACCGCCGAGCAGGCGCGCGTGATCGGCGCATCGGCGGACGGCGTCGTTGTCGGCACGGCCATCGTCAACGCGGTCGCCAACGTGCTCGGTCCGAAGGGCGAGAAGACCGCCGACCCGGCGGAGGCCGTCGCGACGCTGGTGAACGGCCTTTCGCAGGGCGTCCGCGCCGCCCGCCTTGCTGCCGCCGAATAGTTTTTCTACGTTTTTGCCAGGACAGGAGCCAAAGCCATGAACTGGATCACCAATTACGTCCGTCCCAAGATCAATTCGATGCTTGGCCGGCGCGAAATGCCGGAAAACCTATGGATCAAGGATCCTGAGAGCGGCGAGATGGTCTTCCACAAGGACCTGGAGAGCAACCAGTTCGTCATTCCATCCTCCGGCCACCACATGAAGATTTCGGCCAAGGAGCGGCTGCGCTTCTTCTTCGACGACGGCAAATACGAGCAGCTCGAGAACCCCAAAGTAGCGCTCGATCCGCTCAAGTTCCGCGACGAGAAGCGCTACACGGACCGATTGAAGGAAGCCAAGGCCAAGACCAGCCTCGAAGACGCCATCGTGAATGCCGCGGGCACGATCGAAGGTCTGCCCATCATCGCCACCGTTCAGGATTTCGCCTTCATGGGCGGATCGCTGGGCATGGCCGCGGGCGAGGCGATCGTACATGCTTTCGACACGGCGCTGAAGCGCAAGCGCCCGCTGGTGCTGTTTGCCGCCTCCGGTGGCGCCCGTATGCAGGAAGGTATCCTGTCCTTGATGCAGTTGCCGCGCACGACGGTCGGCGTCGACCGACTCAAGGAAGCCGGTCTGCCCTATATCGTGGTGCTGACCAACCCGACCACTGGCGGCGTCACCGCCTCCTATGCCATGCTGGGCGACGTCCATATCGCCGAACCGGGCGCGCTGATCGGCTTCGCCGGTCCGCGCGTCATCGAGCAGACCATCCGCGAAAAATTGCCGGACGGCTTCCAGCGGTCCGAATATCTGATGGAGCACGGCATGGTCGACATGGTCGTGTCCCGGCTCGAGATGAAGAAGACCGTGGCCAACCTCCTCAAGCTTCTCATGAAGGTGCCGACCGCACCGGATGCGGCACAGGCGGAAATCCTGCCGCCAGTCGTATCCGTGCCGGAAGCGCGGCCGCAGGCCTGATCGAGGCCTTCGTCATCCCGGAAACCGGCGGGAGCAAAGCGACAGCTCGGTTATCCGGGATCCATCCCGGAATGGATCCCGGCTCGCGCGCTCGCTGCGCTCGTGCTTGGCCGGGATGACGGTTCGGGATACGCCTGGAACTCGACTCGATTGAGAATTTTTACATGACGACACTTTCGGCCGACCGTGAAATCGAGCGCCTGATGGCGCTGCACCCGAAAGGGTTCGACCTGTCGCTCGAGCGCATCGCGCGATTGCTCGAAAGGTTGGGCAATCCGCAGGACAGGATGCCGCCTGTCATCCACATTGCCGGCACCAACGGCAAGGGCTCCTGCGCCGCGTTCTCGCGCGCCCTTCTGGAAGCGGCGGGGCTTGCCGTTCATGTCCACACATCGCCGCATCTGGTGAACTGGCACGAGCGCTACAGGCTGGGCGCGCCGGGTGGCGGCAGGCTGGTCGAGGACAAGGTCTTCGCCGAAGCCATCGCGCGTGTCGCCGAGGCCAACAAGGGCGAGACGATCACCGTCTTCGAGGTGCTGACCGCCGTCACCTTCATTCTGTTTTCCGAGCATCCCGCCGATGCCGCCATCGTCGAGGTAGGGCTTGGCGGCCGGTTCGACGCCACCAATGTGATCCGCCATCCGGCCGTCTCGGTCATCATGCCGGTCTCGCTCGACCACGAAGCCTATCTCGGCGACCGCGTCGAGCTGATCGCAGCCGAAAAGGCCGGCATCATGAAGCCCGGTTCGCCCGTGGTGATCGGCGCGCAGGAGAGCGAAACCGCGCTAGACGTTTTGACGGAGACCGCAGACCGGCTCGGCTGTCCGCTCACCGTCTACAGCCAGGATTTCCTCGCCTATGGCGAAAACGGCCGCATGGTCTATCAGGACGAGGACGGGTTGATGGACCTGACGCCGCCGCGCCTGCCCGGCCGGCACCAATACGCCAATGCCGCGGCCGCCATCGCTGCGGTCAAGGCGGCGGGTTTCGACCTGACCGAACGCGCCGTCGACAAGGCGATGGCTACCGTTTCATGGCCGGGACGGATGCAGAAACTGACACAGGGGCGGCTGGTGGACCTGGCGCCGGCAGGGACCGAAATCTGGCTCGACGGGGGCCATAATCCCGGCGCTGGCATCGCCATTGCAGAGGCCTTGGCGGAACAGGAAGAAAAAAGCCCGCGGCCGTTGTTCATGATCTGCGGCATGATCAACACCAAGGACCAGACCGGCTATTTCAGCGCCTTCAAGGGCCTGGCGCGGCACGTCTACACGGTGCCGGTGTCGACCAGCGATGCCGGCGTGCCCAACGACGAACTGGCCATCAGGGCAACGGAAGCCGGCCTTTCGGCGGAGCCGGTCAGCTCTGTTGGCGAAGCGCTGATGCTGCTCGCCGAGACCTGGGACGAAACGGAGAGACCGCCCCGCATCCTGATCAGCGGATCGCTCTATCTTGCAGGCGCAGTCCTGGCCGAAAACGGCACACCGCCATCATAGGCCGTACAGGCTGTCAAAACCCGGCAGGCGCAAAAAAGCCCGGCACGGGACCGGGCTTTTTCTTATTGCTACTAAGGCTATCAGGCGACGGCGCCGTTGATCCAGTGCGAAAGCGCGGTCTTGGGAGCCGCACCGACCTTCATATCGGCGACTTCGCCACCCTTGAAAATCATCAACGTCGGGATCGAGCGTACACCGAACTTGGCTGCGAGTTCCGGATTTTCGTCGATGTTGAGCTTGGCGACCTTGATCTTCTCGCCCAGTTCCGAGGCGATGTCCTCAAGCGCCGGTGCGATCATCTTGCACGGCGTGCACCATTCGGCCCAGAAATCGACGACGACCGGCTGCTTGGCGTCGAGCACGTCGGTCTGGAAATTGCTGGTGTCGACCTTCACGGTGGCCATCGGTGAATTCCTTTCGGGTTAACGCGTCGCACCAAATGTGGTGGCTATCGCGTCATTGTTCAAGCACGTCTTGTGTCACGATGCAGTGAGTCGGGCAAGGGCGGCATCCATGCCCGCGGACGGAAGCTCGACCAGCCGCGGCGCCTCGGTGAAAAGCAAGGCGGCGGCGATCTGCTTGTCAGGATAGAGGGGCTGAAGCAGGGCGCGGTAGAGAGCGAGCTGCAGGACATAGGCCGGTGGAACGCTGGCGGCGTCCGTGGGCGTGGTCCGGTCGGTCTTGAAATCGACGATCCAAACGGTATCGGGCGTCACCGCCAGACGATCGATCTTGCCGGAAACGGCGCGCGGCCTTCCCTTGACTTCGACAGTGCCGGCGATTGTCACCTCGGCGCGGGAATTTTCTGAAAACAGCGATGCAAAGCGCGGTTCTTCGAGGATAGCAGAAACCGCGGCCTGAGCCTTGAACCTGTCTGCCTCGCTCCATCCTGCGCCAGCCCGGGCAAGATAGCAGGCAGCGGCGGCATAACGCTCGGCTGGTGCGACACCGGGAAGCATCTGCAGCAGCTTGTGCATGGCCAGACCGCGCTGAATAGCGAAGGCGGGCTCGGTTTTCGCGTCCAATACGGGAGAGCTTCGGTCAACCGGCAGTTCCTTGATTTCGTCGATCAGCGCGGAAGCACGGGACGGTGACAATGGCCGCGGCAAGTCGTCTCCGGGCGGCAAGGCATCGAACAGGCCCGGCGGTGGCGGTCCGAAATCCACCGGCTGTTTTTCGTCCTGCTCATTGCTTTTCAAAGGCGGCAGGTCCGTTGCGCGGAAGCGCAGAACCGGTTCTCCAGTCACCGGGTGCGGCTGCTCGCTACTTTCCGGCGCGGAAGACAGGGCGCGGCTGACAATGGAGTGCCAGGTGCCCGGCGATGGTGTCCGCTTGCCGTGATAACCGCAGACGATGAGCCGGTCTTCGGCGCGCGTCATGCCGACATAGAGCAGGCGGCGGTATTCGTCGTCGGCAAGATCCCGCGCCCGCGTCGAAACCTGACGCGAAAATTCGTTGGCGATGTCGCCGGCCGCACGCCACAGATATCCCTTGCCTGGCCATGAATCCTCCGGAGGATCAAAGGGTATCAGCCTTGGAAGGTGCTGGTCGCTGAACGGCGCCGACCCGCCATCGACCAGAAACACGACAGGCGCTTCAAGGCCCTTGGCGGCGTGGACCGTCATGACGCGCACTTCGTCGCGCGTCTGATCCATTTCGCGCTTGATTTCCGGCCCGGCACTTTCGAGCGTCGACAGGAATGTTTCGAGCCCCGGCATCCCGGTGCGCTCCTCGGCAAGGACGAAACTCAGGAATTCGTCGAGTATGTCGCCGGCCTCGGGACCCAGGCGAGCCATCATCCGTTTGCGGATGCCGTCACGCGCCAGCAGCCCGGCGTAGAACTCGAATACCGGTCTGAAGGCGGCCTCGTTGGTCCAGCGGTCCAGCCGGTCGACCACGGCAGCGAACGCGTTGTCGGCGCCTGCCTGCCCGCGCAGGGACGATATGAGCGAAACGCCGCAGCCGCGGCCGGCGGAAAGCGCATACAGCTTTTGCTCGGATATGTCGAAAATCGGCGACCGCAGCACGGCTGCCAGCGAGAGATCGTCCTCCGGCTGGACCATAAAGCGGCCCAGCGCCATCAGGTCCTGCACCGCGATATGGCCCGGCAGGCTGAGCCGGTCAGCCCCGGCCACGGGGATGCCCTTGTCCTTCAGGCTTTTCGACAGGGCATGGACAAATCGGCCGCGCTTGCGCACCAGCACGACGACATCGCCAGCCTTCAGCCTGCGCTCCTGCCCCTCGATTATCTCGCCATTGTCCAGCCAGCCCTTGATGGTCGCCGCGATATGTTCGGCGACGCGGATAGCTGGCGCTCCGAGGTGATTGACCGGCAAGGTCCAGTCGTCGGGTTCCTCGACCGAAGCCTCGCCGAGCGAAGGCCACACCTCGACATAACCCGGCGCATCATGGCGGATCGGCTTGTGATCCAAGGGATCGGGGTCGTGACTGATGCCGCGCCGGATTTGCGGATCGGCGAAAACCCGGTCGACGGCGGCAAGCACATCGCCGGTCGAACGGAAAGACCATGTCAGCTTCAAATTGGCGAAGGCTGCGTTGCCGTTCCTGATGCGGGCGGCGAACAGGTTGCGGCTCTCCTCGAAGGAATCGGGTGCGGCGCCCTGAAACGAGTAGATCGACTGCTTTTCATCGCCGACCGCGAAGATGGTGCGCAGCACGTTGTCGCGAGCACCGGAGCCGGCAAAGAATTCCTCTGCCAGCTTGCGCACCACTTCCCATTGTTCGGGGCTGGTGTCCTGCGCCTCATCGAGAAGAATATGGTCGATGCCCTGGTCCAGCTTGTATTGCACCCAGGGGCCGGCGTCGGCGCGCGACAGAAGGTTGACCGTGCGTACGATGAGGTCGTTGAAGTCGAGGAGACCGCGGCCGCGCTTGAGCTGCTCGTAGCGGGCGATCAGCCAGTCGGCGACGGTCAACGCCGCGCGCGTGCCTTCGAGCATCCGGAAAAGGGCGAGCCGGTCCGATACTTCGGCGATGACCGCTACCGCATCCAGATAGCGTGCCGGCAGGTCGGGCATCTGGCCGCATAGCGCCTTGCTGAACAGCCAGTCGGGTTTATACGCCTCGCCCTTTTCGCTCAGAAACGCTTTTCTGAGCAGGCCCAACCGTAGCACGGGCTCCGCTTCCAGAAACGCCTGCTGTGCATCGCCGATCAGATAGTCCTGCGCCCTGTTGGCGCCGAGCCTTCGGCTGGTGAGCGCCAACGTTTCGAGATAGGCGGGCGGAAAGCCCGGCAGCGGCCATGCCGCAGAGGCGATGTCTTGCGCCGTTTCGCCTTCCTGAAAGCCGAATGCCTCGAACAGCGCGGCAAAGCGCGACCCGTCGCCGCCGATCTTCGCGATGAATTGGCGTAAACCGTCGCGCTTGCGCAGGATTTCAACGAGCAACGCATCGAGCCCCGCCTCGCCGCCCCGTTCCAGCACGGTGGCGAAGGCCTCGGCAAGCTCCGTATTCTCCGGCGCACCCGCGCCCGAGATCATGTCGCGACGCGCAGCGGCGAACAGCGCCGCTTCCATCTGCGTGTCCAGCATCTGGAAATGCGCCGTTATGTTCGCCTCCAGTGGAAACTGGTGCAGAACCGACTCGCAAAAGGCGTGGATGGTCTGGATTTTGAGCCCACCCGGCGTCTCGAGCGCTTCGGCAAACAGGCGCCGCGCCCGCCGCATCGCCTCACGATCCGGACGCTGGCCGTCGAGAGCCATGATCCTGCCGGCCAGTTCCTCGTCGGCCAGAGCCGTCCATTCCGAGAGTGTCGCGAAGACGCGGTTCGACATGTTGGCAGCGGCGGCGCGCGTATAGGTCAGGCACAGGATTTTCGACGGGTCGGTGCCGCGCAGCAAAAGGCGGATGACGCGGTTCGCCAGAACGTGGGTCTTGCCCGACCCTGCATTGGCCGACACCCAGGCGGAATTCAGCGGATCGGACGCGCTTGCCTGGCTGGCCGCCGTCTCGGTCGGTATGGGATAGGCGCGCTTCACTCGTCGCTCCCATCCGCATCGTCACCGCCGGCCGACCATTCCAGAACGCGCGCGAGATGGTCATAGTCGCCATCGGTCTCGCCTTCACGGAACGGCAGGGCGCGCGACAGATAGCCGGCTTCGGGATTACCATAGTGCAGGAGAAGCTTCTCCAGCCGCTCCCATGCCTCCTCGGCGAGTTCGATGGCGCTGCGCGGCTTGTTGCGGTATTCGAGGATCGATTCCTCGACTACCTCGCCGTTCGGCTTCAGGCGAACGAAGGCGAGTTGCGACGGGTCGCGCGCCCCCAGCGCCTTGAAAGCGCCGCGCCGCAGCAATGCACCTTCCAGCGCGAGCTGCGGCGACAGCAGCGTATGCGCCTGCGCCTTGGAAGGCGACGATCCGGTCTTGTAGTCCAGGATATCGGCCATGCCGCCGGCCAGAATATCGATGCGGTCCGCATAGCCGGAAAGCGTGACGCCCGACTGCCCGACGGTCGTGCGCTCGGCGCGCTCTTCGGCCGACCGGCGCCTGATTCCTTCGGGCCGTTCCAGCTCCCATTTGATGACATTGCCGGCAAGCGTGGCGAAGCGTGGCCACCAGACGGCCTCGACATCCGGCGGCAGCTCGGCCTCCGCGAAGCAGGCGCGGCCAGCCGCAAGCAATTGCTCCAGCGCGCCGGGGGCTGCCGGATCCGGCACGGCGGTGGAAAAGCGATGCAGGATGGCATGAAACAGCGTGCCGCGCTCCGCGGCTCCCGGATCGCGGATCAACGGATCGAGCGGCGACAGGCCGAGCACCTTGCGGGCATAGATCGCATAGGGATCGCGGCGCAGCGTCTCGATCTCGGTGACCGAGAAATGATCGGGACGTGCGGAAACCGGCGGCTTCGGCCGCGGGCGCGGCGCAAAATCGACCCGTTCGCCGGAATCGAGCTGACGCGCCCAGGCAATCAGTTCCTCGCCTTTCCTGCGCAACTCGTCCGCATGTCGTTTGCCGACAAACGTCAGCAAACGCTGCAGCCAACGCGACGGCACGGCAGGCGCATCGCCGGCGCGCGCCGATCTGGTCAGCACCACGTCCGGCGCGCCCATCGCCATCTGGAAATCGTGAGCGGCCAAACCGATGCGCCGCTCCGGCGGTTCGAGATCGATGCCGGTCTTCATCAGCCGCGACATGAAGCGGTCGCTTTCCGGCTTGCGCGGCCACACGCCTTCGTTCAGCCCGCCGATCACCAGCGTATCGACGTTCTGCAGGCGGGCCTCCAGCGCGCCCCAGATGGCGATGACGCTGTCGGCTCCCTTTGCCGGCTTGACCGTTTCCGGCGCAGTCAGGGCTGCCAGGACATCCGGCCATTCGTCCGCCGCAACGGCAAAAGAAACATCGGCCGCCACAAGCTGGCGCAGGGCCTCGGCAAGTTTTTCGCCGGCATCGCCGTCATAGAGCCGGGCGAGGCTGCCGTCGGCCTCGCGGCCGAGATTTTCCAGCATGGAGACGCTGGAGCGGACCATGTCCGCAATTCCTACTTCCGCTTTGCCGCGCAAGGCGGTGAGCGGCATGACCGCGTCCGCCAGACGCCGGAGCAAATCGCGCGCCTCGTCGATGCGTCGTGCCGAAAGACGGGGCGTCCAGAAAGGCGGTCGGTTCGCCTCGTCCCCAAGGCGCAGCAGCCGGGTCTCGAACAGGTCGGGCAGGGACGCGATGTCCGGACGGCCGGTACCGCCGCGCAGGGCGACCAATTCGACAATTTCGGCGGCATGGCGAACCACAGGCCTGTCCTGGGACAGGGCAAGCAGCGGATGCTTGAGCAACGCCAGCAGAACGACCGGATCGCCGGGACGCAACGCAGCCTCCACAGCCAGCCGCAGCAGCCCCGCCGCGGGCGTATACACAAGAGGGATGCCGCCTGAATCGTCGGCGACGATGCCGAAGCGCAGCAGTTCGGCGCAGACGCGCCGCGCCAGCGCCCTGTCCCCGGTCACCAAGGCTGCCCGTCTTCCCGCCGGAGCGACCGCGCGGCGTAGCGCAATGGCGATGGCCGCCGCTTCGTCGCGCTCATTGGCGGCCTCCACCAGCGTCACGCCATCCAGCGCGGCATCGATGTCGGCTGCGGTGAAGCGGGCCCGCGTCTGCATCCACATGTCGGTCGTCTCCGCCGGGCGCAGCGCTTCCGAAAGCAGCGCGGCACGCTGCGAAAGGGCTTCCGGCGATGACCCCGCCTCCTCCACGTCCCGCCGCAGCACACCGATCTTGCCGATGAGTTTCGCCAGTCCATACTGCGGATGGCCGAGCAGAGCGGGCTTTGCACCCGGAGCGATGATCGCGGCGAACGACATGTCGTCCATCGCGCGGTCCAGTCCCGGCAGCACCACGGCGCCGCGCGGCAGGCCGGCGATTGCCGCCAGCAACTCGGCGGTCGCGGGAATCGAGCCGGTCGAGCCGGCGGCAATGACCGGCCCCTTCGGCGGGTTGCGTTTCAGCCGCGCGGCCTCCAACCGGATAAGGGCGCTGCGATGCGCGGCGGGATTGGAGCGGTCGCGCTCCTCAAGCACTTTCGGCCAGAATTCGGTGACGATCTTGAGGAAGTCCAGCGTCACCTGCCACCAGCCGGCGAGATTGCCGTCGACAAGGCCGGTGAGCCTCGCCCAGTCCGACCCTTCCGTCTCGACCTCGTCCATCAATTGCGCAAGATCGCGCGCCAGCCAGATGGCGTCGGCGGCCGAGGCAGGAACCGTCACCTCCTCGTTGAACCGGGCGGCGACTTCCGCCGGGAGCCGGCTTTTCCAGAGCCGGACCAGCGGCGCGAGAAGCAGCAGCCTTTCGACGGCGGAAACGGGCGGGGCAAGATCGATGGCGGCGTCCTCGCCCGGCGCGAGGGTTCCGAAAGCCGCCTCGTCCTCGTCGAACTCGCCGAGAGGCCGGATGACCGGCAGGATGGCCGAACCGCCGTCGAGGGCCTCCGTGAAGATGCCGCGGAGCGCGCGGGCGGCACGGCGGGTCGGCACGTAGATGGTGGCGTCGGCGAGCGTCAGCGGGTCGCCGTCATAACTGAAATCCGGCACCAGCCGGCCGGACAGCAGGGCCTCCGCCAGAGTCGGCAGAAACGCGACGCCCGGTGGAATGGAAAAAACGCGGGGGGTCATCGCGCCGCGCTGCGAACCCGTTCGACCGCCGCCTCCGCCGGCGCGATCGCGTCGGGCGTGCCGACCGTGATCCAATGGCCGTGCATCGGCATTCCATAAAGTCTACCGGCTGCTATGGCCTCGTCGAAATAGCGGTTGAGCGACAAAGGTCCTTTCGGCGCACCATCGAAGATGCGCGGATGGAGGATGGCCGCGCCTGCATAGATCAGGCCGGAGGGATCGCCGGCGGCGCGGTGAAGCAGCCCGTCCGGCGTCACCAGAAAATCGGTGCCGCCGCTGTGGCCGGTGGCGGTATGGAGATGCGAGAGCATCAGCAGAATATCCATCCTTGCCTCGTCCCATTCAAGGGCGAGCCGGCGCAGATTGGGTTCGCCTTGATCCAGCCAGAACGTGTCGGCGTTGACGACGAAGAAGGGCCGGGTCCCAAGTTCCGGCAAGGCCTTGACGATGCCGCCGGCGGAATCGAGCAGGCCCGCGCTCTCGTCGGAGATGACGATGTGCGGCGCCGTGCGGCCCGCCACATGATCGACCATCTGCTGCGGAAGATAGTGGACATTGACGACCGCTTTCGTCACGCCAACCGCCGCCAGGCTGTCCAGTCCCCAGTCCAGCAGGGTCTTGCCGGCGATCTTCACCAGCGGTTTCGGCATCGTGTCGGTTATCGGCCGCATCCGCTTGCCAAGCCCTGCGGCAAGCACCATCGCCGTGTCAGGAACCTTTCTGCCCGTCAAAGCGCCCTCTCTTCCAGGATGCCGTTCTCCGCATAGAGACGTTTCAGCCCTGCCAGCGACGGATGCGAAAGCGCGCGCCGCAGGTAGTCGCGTATACGCGGCAGATGCTTCAAGTAGGCCGGCTTCCCGTCACGCCGGTCGAGCCGCACGAAGATGCCCAGGATTTTGGAATTCCGTTGCGCGGCCATGATGGCATAGGCCTCGCGAAACCCGTCCGCATCGAATGGGCCGGCACGCTGCCGCGCCGCCTCATAAGCCAGACATGTCGCCTGTTCGACATCCTCCGGCACCGTGACCCGCGCATCCATGGCAAGCGAGGCGACATCGTAGGCGGCGGGGCCGATCAGCGCATCCTGGAAATCGACAATGCCCAGCCGATCGTGGCCCACCCTTTCACCGCGCCAGATGATGTTCGGCGAATGAAAGTCGCGCAGCATCAGCGTGTATTCGCTGCCGGCGAGCCGGTCGAACAATGCCTGCCACTCGCGTTCGAAATCCGCCTGCAACCGCTCGGGCGCGGCTTCCCCCGTCACAGCCGGCACATACCAGTCCAGCAGCAGGCTCGCCTCGATCATCATGGCGTCGCGGTCGAAGGGCGGCACGTGATGGACGGTTCCCGGCGCCGCTTCCATGGCGCGAGGCCAGCGCCGACCATGCATCGCCGCCAGAAGTTCGGCGGCGGCGGAGTATCGTTCGGCCACAGGATAGCCCGCATCGTCGAGAAAGCTCGCCGATCCAAGATTTTCGAGCAACAGGAAGCCCTGGTCGAGGTCCTGAGCATAAATTTCAGGCACGCTGACGCCGCCCTCCAGCAAGGCGCGGTCGATGGCGACGAAGGCGGCTACGGTCCGGGCAGTATGCGCGATTTCGGCGTAAGTCCTACCGCCGCGCACCGGAGGCCCAAGTACCAGCGGCGGAGAGTTCATCAGCACGCGCGGCGCGTGGCCTGCCAGCGAAACGATTTCATAAGATCGCGCCGAAGCATCGCCAGTCAGATGCCGGCGGGAGGCTTCGCCCCATCCGGCAGATCCGAGAAAATCGCGCATCGCCAAAGAACGCCGCCCTCTTTCTAGAGCCGTGCCGGACATGACCGCCAGGCGGCCCTCGCCCTGATGAAGCAACTCTACGGTCAGCGAAGGTTGCAACCGGGGCCCGGCCCGCTGCGGCCATTCGATCAGAGCCGCGCCCTGAACCAGTGCCTCGTCGAGGCCGAGTTCGTCCAACTCGTCCGCCGAGCCGAGGCGATAAAGATCGAAATGGTGGACCGGAATCCGTGTCTCATAGCTCTGGACCAACGTGAAAGTCGGGCTCGGCACGTCGAGCGCAATATCGTCGGCGAGAGCGCGGATCAGCGCCCGCGCCAGCGTCGATTTGCCGGCGCCGAGATCGCCCTGCAGGGCAAAGACGTCGCCCGGACGCAGGGCCATGGCAAGGTCCTCGCCCAGCCGGACCGTCGCCGCTTCGTCGGCGAGAAAGCGCTCCAGGACCTCGCCCGCCATGAACGGCGCTACTCGGCGGCTTCGCGGATGCCGGTGGGCGCGTCCGGGAAGATGCAGACCACGGTGGTGCCATGGTTCTCGCCGGTCTCGATGCGGACGGAGCCGCCGTGAAGCTCGACGAAACTCTTGACGATGGAAAGGCCGAGGCCTGCGCCACGCCGGCGACCGCCATTGACGCGCGGTTCGAAGCGCTTGAATACCGTTTCCAGAACGTCCGGCGGCATGCCGGGCCCATCGTCATGCACCGAGAATTCGACGCCGGCGCCCGACCGACGGCAGGCCAATGTTACGGTGCTGGCCTCCGGCGCGTAGTTCACAGCGTTGCTGAGCAGATTATAGAGGATCTGCCGGATGCGGATTTCGTCGCCATGGAAGCTCTTCGGCGCCGACGCCGCATCGATCTTCAGCGTGATCCGGTGTTCTTCCAGCCGGTCGGCGACGAGTTCGGCGGCGGCGGCGATGGTACGGTCGATCTGTACCTCGGAGATATCCAGCTGCATGATGCCGGCGTCGACGGTGGCGAGATCGAGTATGTCGTTGACGATGGTCAGCAGCACCGAGGACGACGAGCCGATATGCTCGACATATTCCCGCTGCCTGGGGCTCAGCGGTCCGGTGGCCGGCAGGGAAAGCAGCTCGGTGAAGCCGATGATGTTGGTAAGCGGCGAACGCAGCTCGTACGACACATGCTGCACGAATTCGTTCTTAAGCTGGTCCGACTTCAGCAGCGCCTCGTTCTTTTCCTTCAGCGCCCGCTCGACATTGACGCTGTCCGTCACGTCGACGAATGTGATCATCACCTGGCCGTTCGGCAGGTGGATGACGGCATAGCGCGAAATGGAGCCGTCGGTCAGTTCGGTCTGGCCGTGGCGGTCGCGCCGCTCCTCGTCGAAACCGGTGATGGCGGCGACGAAGCCCGCCCAAGGTCCGTCCTTGGCCTGCCGGTCGCAGAGGTCGCGGATCGCAGAGACATGCACGCCGGGTTTCACCTGATCCGGGTCCAGGCGCCAGAGGGCGGCAAAGGCCGGGTTGGAAAGGCGAAGCCGGCCGTCCGGGCCGAACACCGCGACCCCTTCCGCCAGATTGTCCAGCGTCTCGCCCTGGACGCGCACCGCTGTCTGATAACGGCTTTCCAGGTCGATCTTCTCGGTAAGGTTCTCGAACACCCAGGTGACGCCGCCCTTGGGCTGCGGATTGGCGATGACGCGCACCGTCTTGCCGTCCGGCAGATGCCACCAGTGTTCCTGCGATTCGACGGCGCGGTAGGCGCTGAGCAGATTTTCCTTCCAGCGCCGCCATTCCGGCTGCTCCGCGATCTTGCCTTCGGCGCGCAGCCTGTCGAGCAGGAGTGCGTTGTCGGGCGAGGAGTGCAGGAAGGCGATGTCGAGCGCCCACAGTTTCTGGAACGCCTGATTGAAGAAGCGCAGCTTCGTGTCGGCATCGAATATGGCAACCGCCGTGTTGAGCTGGTCGAGCGTGTCGGCGTGGCTCTGGACGGTGCGCTCATACTCCTCGCGCACCGTTTCGATGGCGCTGACGTCGCAGGCCAATCCGGCCGATCCCTCGCCGGCGGCGACATCCGTCACGGCGAACATCTGACGGTCGCCGCCTATGACGGTTGGCAGCGTATGCTCGAACACTGGCCGAGACTTGTGCTGTTCGGCGATCGCTTCACGCGCGCTGGAACCCAGGAACTCCTTGCCTTCGCGAATGACGGTATCCGCATCGGCGGCCTCGACCGCTGCCGCATAGGCATGATTGACCCATTTCAGCCGCCCATCTGCGGCGCGCACCCAGAACGGCATCTTCAATGCGTCGAGCAAACCGAGGATGGTCTCCTGATTGGAGACAAGGCGCTGGTTCTCGACTTTCAGCCTGGCGTGGCTGCGCTGCATTTCGGATAGGGAAAGGAAACGGGCAAAGACATGCGAAGCCGCCTTGCGCCCCTGAATTTCAAGCGGCGCGCCGGCCTGCGTCTCGGCCACCAGGTCGAAGGCAACGCCTTTCTCGCGCAGCGCCGTCAAGGCGCGCTCCAGCGCCGCCGCCGAGTGCGGCATGAGCCACCGGCCGAACGCCAGAAAGGCGGACCGGTCTTCCGGTGCGCCGGTCTCGAGCGGCAGCGTTCCGATAAGTTCGGCTTTCCGGTTCTCGCTGCTCCATGCGATCACCCGCTGGTCACGCAGGTTCAACAACGCTTCCGAGCGCTGCAAGGCAGCATTCACATCGGCGATGCGGCTTCGAAGCTGCACGTTTTCCGATGCCGTCCTTGCCCGTTCGCGAATGAGCAGGATAGCCGAGATGAGAGCGGCACCCATGACGCCGACGAAGACAGCGAGCTGGATGACCTCCACCGTGCTGACGGGAAGGGTTTTCGCAACCTGCTGCGCCTGCGCGCCAGCGGGAAAAAGGGAACCGGCCAAGAGCGCCGTGGAACAAGCCAGCAGGGTGCGGAGCCGCGGACGCGGCAGCAATCTTCGGCCGGCCGACGAGAGGCCGCCTGTCGAATCCTTGTGGCCGCCGGAAACGGCCCATCCCGCCTTTAGCGGGTATTCCCCCGGCATGTCCTGTCCTCTCCGCCGCCTGAATGCAAGACCGCCTGTCGGCCGGTTTCCTATCCTCGAATCGAAAGTCCCGCGCCCGAATTGGACACGCAAAGAACGCCCCGATACCAGGAAAGCAGCCGCGTGACCGGTTCCAGACCGATTCCCCTGCCGGGGCCACGCGCCAGCCGGAAGCTTCGCGAATCAGTTCACAATAACGCCTCGCCGAATCGGCGTGAAGCACCGGCGCGCAAAAATGAAGCCGGATGAATTGTCAATTCACCCGGCTCCAATATTTAGTATTTCGTGAAAGCAGAATTAATAGCGGTAGTGCTCCGGCTTGAAGGGTCCGGTGGTCGTCACGCCGATATAGGCCGCCTGCTCGCCCGAAAGCTCGGTCAGCTTGGCGCCAAGCTTGTCGAGATGTAGACGGGCAACCTTTTCATCGAGGTGCTTGGGCAGGACGTAAACCTGGTTCTGATACTGGCCCTGCTTGGTGAACAGCTCTATCTGCGCCAGCACCTGGTTGGTGAAGGACGCCGACATGACGAAGCTCGGATGGCCGGTGGCGTTGCCGAGATTGAGCAGACGGCCTTCCGACAGAAGGATCAGCCGCTTGCCGTCCGGGAAGGCGATCATGTCGACCTGCGGCTTGACGTTGGTCCATTTCAGATTGCGCAGCGCGGCAACCTGAATCTCGTTGTCGAAATGACCGATATTGCCGACGATGACCATGTCCTTCATCGCCCGCATATGGTCGAGCGTGATGACGTCCTTGTTGCCGGTCGTGGTGATGACGATGTCGGCAGTCGGGGCAGCGTCCTCGAGCGTCACGACCTCGAAGCCGTCCATGGCGGCCTGAAGCGCACAGATCGGATCGACCTCGGTAACCTTGACGCGGGCGCCGGCGCCTTTCAGCGAGGCAGCCGAGCCCTTGCCCACATCGCCATAGCCGCACACGACGGCGACCTTGCCGGCCATCATGACGTCAGTGCCGCGTCGGATGCCGTCGACCAGCGATTCCTTGCAGCCGTACTTGTTGTCGAACTTCGACTTGGTGACCGAGTCGTTGACGTTGATG
>CBFGLW010000046.1:0-23466 GCA_965649745.1 uncultured Mesorhizobium sp.
TGGTGCCGTAGCGCACCGCATTGGTGCCGGAGGCGCGCGTCGCCGCCATGCCGCCAAGCGTGGCGTTGGCGCCGGGATCGATGGGGAAGAACAGTCCGGTGTCGCGCAGATAGTGGTTGAGGTCCTCGCGCGTGACGCCGGGTTCGACGGTGCAGTCGAGGTCCTCTGCATTCACCCCCAGGATGCGGTTCATCCGCGATGTGTCCACGCAAACGCCGCCGCCCGGCGCATTGACGTGACCCTCCAGCGAGGTGCCGACGCCGAAGGCGATGACAGGCACGCGGTGGTCCGCGCAGACGCGCACGATCTCCTGCACCTCGACCGTGCTTTCGGGCCAGACGACGCCGTCCGGCGCCTGGTTGGGGATATAGGTGGTGGTGTGGCCATGCTGTTCGCGCATCGCCTGCCCGGTCTGCAGCCGTTCGCCGAAACGCTGCTTCAATATGCCGAGCACGGCGGCGATCCCTTCCTCGTTGCGGCTCACCGTTGCGAGGTCGCCCAGCGCCATGTCTTTCCTCCGCGAATAGGCCGGCGCTCATTCGGCCGGCCTCTTGTTCTTCGATTCCCGATGCGTAGTCTCATCGGCCGTCGCCTGTCCAGCCTGGGAAGCTCGTCCTATGCCGCCTGCCCCCTACGTTTCCGCGCCGATGCAGATCGAACCCGAATGGATCGACTACAACGGCCATCTCAATATGGCCTACTACAACGTGCTGTTCGACCGCGGTTCCGATGCGGCATTCGAATTGCTCGGCATGGGGCCGAATTATGCGCGGCAGCGCCGCCACACCACCTACGTGGCCGAAGCCCATGTCTGCTATGTGCGCGAACTGCATCTGGGCGACACCGTCGCGGTCACCTTCCAGCTTCTCGACCACGACGAGAAGCGCATACGCGCCTATCAGGAAATCCATCATGCCGATGGCTGGCTGGCCGCCACCTCGGAGACGCTGACCCTGCATGTGGATATGTCAGGACCGAAGGTCGCGCCCTTCCCCGACGATGTCATGAACAAGGTCGAAGCGATGCGCGCCGCCCATGCGGACCTGCCTTCTCCACAGCGTGCAGGCGCCTCCATTGCCATCCGGCGCAAATCGGCTTGACCCGCCGATCCCGGCCTCGTTAACCTTAACCGATCTTAAACGTGCACAAGCCGGTTCGGCGGTTGAACGAATCGGCAAGGCATTCAAAAACCGTTGTCAGGGTTGCGGACCAGGCGGCGGACGCGAAACAGGCCGGCTTGAGGAACGAGCATGAAAATCGACATTGAGGCCGCCTCGGCGAAGCTCGCAGCCGATCCGCGCATCAGCGATTACGATTTCTGGCGTTCGCTCAAGAACCTGAACAACGAGATATTCCAGATTGCCAGCAGCAACGAACCCATCCCGATGGACATGATCCGCTGGCGCGCCATTCTCAAGCAGGCCCGCTCCAAGCGCGGCCACGCCTGACGGCCTGCCCGCAGCAGGCTGCTTTCATCTGAACATCGAGGCCGCCGGAGCGGCTCACAACCGCTTCAAGGATCAGAACGCGTAGGCGGCCGTCGATCCTATGGCCAAGACGACAGCCAGCGCCACCAGCGCGGCGTAGATGCGCGGCAGATCGAAAAGTATGGCATGGCCTGCGATCCAGGCGGCGGTCGCCGCGCCCACCGCCATCAGGAAGCCGTTGCGGTCCCCGTTGACCAGATTCGCAGCCATCAGCCCGCCGGTGACAAGCGCCCCGAACACGATGATGACGGCGATTGCCGCCTTGTCGAAATTGTCGTCCATCAGCGATCCTCGAACCTTGGCAATCTACCCCGCGCAGACAGGTTTACGCCAGTTCCCATGCGGAGCAAGCGCAAAATGAAGCGAACCATCCGGCGCCTGTGCGGTCCCGACAGCTTCCGTTTGCACAACCTTGCCATCCAATTGCGCGAAAATAACGACTTCCGGAATTGAAATTGAAAATCAAACGGTTGCGACTGGTTCCGGAATCATTTTCGCGGCTCTGAAACGATCAAAGTTGAACCAAATCCGCTTTCGGGCCGTTTCTGGTCCGAAAAAATGGCTTGGAGTGTGATCATGGAATTCAGACCGACCAGGGAATCGCCTGACGCTTGGCATATGACGGACGACCTGCATGCTGAACATGGCAAGGGCGACCCGTTCGCCGCCGCTATCCGCGCCACCCGCATGTCGATGATCATCACCGATCCCCGCAAGCCCGATAACCCGATCGTGTTTGCCAACGATGCGTTCCTGCGGCTGACTGGATACACGCGTGAAGAGATCCTGGGGCGCAACTGCCGGTTTCTGCAGGGTCCCGACACCGACCCCAAGGCCGTCCAGCAGGTTCGCGAGGCGATCGAAGCCAATTCGGACATATCGATCGACCTGCTGAACTATCGCAAGGACGGCTCGGCATTCTGGAACGCGCTCTACATCAGCCCGGTTACCAACGAACAGGGGGAAATGCAGTTCTTCTTCGCGTCGCTGCTGGATGTGAGCGACCGTAAGGACTCGGAGCAAAGGGTGCTGGCGGACAAGGATCGTTTTGAGGACGCCGTCAAGCAACGCACGAAGGAACTGGAGGAAGCGCTGGAAGCGCAGACGGTGCTGATTCACGAGGTCGACCATCGGGTGAAGAACAACCTGCAGATGGTCGCATCGCTGATCGTCATGCAAAGCCGCACAATCAAAGACGAGGAAACGCGCCGTTCGATGGCCGCCATGCTGTCACGCATCGAAGCGCTCGGCACGGTGCATCGACGGCTCTACCAGTCGAAGGACGTCAGCCGGTTCGATATTGCCGATTTTACCGACGATCTCGTTTCGGACCTGCTCACCGCCTCCGGACAAAGCGAAATCCGCAAGGAACTGGATCTGCAGCCGGTCATTATATCTGCGCGCAGGGCGACGCCGGTTGCCTTGATGATCAACGAACTCGTCACCAATGCACTGAAGCACGCCTATGAAAGAGACGAAGACGGGAACGCCAAAGGCACTCTGAACGTGCGGCTCCACAATCATGGAGAGCATATTCACCTGGAAATCACCGACGACGGCGTCGGGATGGACGGACACGAGGAGAAAGACAGCTTCGGAACCCGGCTCATCGATTCCCTGGCGCGTCAGCTACATGCCGAGGTGAGTTGGGAAGACGCCAGACCTGGGACCCGGGTGAAAATCAGTCTGCCCGCCGAAGAGACGGAGTGAGGTAGCCATGTTGAAGCCGCTGAACGTATTGATTGTCGAAGACGAGGCGTTGCTGGCCATGGAACTGGAGAGCTTGCTGGAAGACGCCGGACACAAGGTCGTCGGCTGGGCGACCTCCTCCGGCGAAGCCCGCGACATGTTCGACAAGGTCGAAGCCGACATCGCCTTCGTCGACATTCACCTCAACGACGGGCCGACGGGCGTGGACGTCGCCAGATATATCGCCGAACGGGACAGTTCCATGGTGGTGTTCATGACCGCCAACGCCAAGCGCATCCCTGAAAACTTCGCCGGCGCGGTTGGCGTGATCTCCAAGCCCTACACGGTCAACGGACTGGAGTCGGCGCTGCGCTATCTTCAGGAAGGCGTCTGGGAACCGCCCCCGACCTCCGGCCGGCCGCCGGGGTTTACCCTTTCGCCAAATTATGAACTGGCCTGGGCGCCGCCCCACGACTGACACAAAAGCCCACCCGAAGATGGGCTTTTGTCCTGTGACGGACTCGGTCAGGCCGACAGGTTTTCCTTGAAGAAGCCGATGGTCCGGCCCCAGGCGAGGTCGGCGGCTTCCTTGTTGTAGCGCGCCTCCGAAGTCTCGTTGTTGAAGGCGTGGTTGGCGCCCTCATAGACGTAGAGCGTGTATGTCTTGCCGTTCTCGTCCAGCGCCTTGCGGAAGGCGTCGATGCCGGCATTGATGCGTTCGTCCAGCCCGGCATAGTGGAGAAGCAGCGGCGCCTTGATCTTCGGCACGTCCTCCGGCTTCGGCTGCGCGCCGTAGTAGGCGACCGCCGCAGCCAGGTCCGGCGCATTTACCGCCAGCATGTTGACGGTGCCGCCGCCCCAGCAGAAGCCGACCGCGCCGACCTTGCCATTGCCGCTCTCGTGACCCTTGAGGAAAGCCACCGTGGCGACGGCATTGGCCTGCACCTGGGCCGGATCGAGCGTGGAAAACTGCTCGCGCGCCTTTTCCTCCTCGGCGGGGGTGCCACCGAGCGGCGACATGAAATCCGGCGCCAGCGCCACATATCCTTCCAGCGCCACCCGCCGCGCCACATCCTTGATGTGGGCGTTCAGGCCGCGGTTCTCGTGCACCACGATCACCGTGCCGAGCTTGCCCGACTGATCGGCCGGCCGCACCAGATATCCCTTCATGTCGCCGCCGTTGCCGGGATAGGTGATGTCCTCGGCCTTCAGCCTCTTGTCGTCGTCGGCAATCACCGCTGCGTGTGCCGAATTGGCGGCCAGCATCGGTGCGATCGCGGCCGCCGCCGCGCCAGATCCGGCCAGCTTCGTCAGTGTCTCCATGAAGCCGCGCCGGTCGAGCGTGAGATGCGTGTATTCGTCATAGGCGTCAATCATCGCCTGCGTGATCAGGGGCTTGTTCATTTTTGTGTTCTCCGTTCTCCGCCGGTCGGATTAGATAGCGGGCCGGTCCACACGGTCTAATCACGACGAAGTGAGTGGCCGTGACTGGCCCTCCATGGCGCTATCGGGCAGCGCCGCGGCGGTGGGGCAAGAGAGGAAGATATGAACGTTCAGGAAATCATCTACGCCATTTCCAACAAGGTCGACATCGACCCGACGACCATGGAGAAAGTCGTCGGCACCATCCTGTCCGTGCTGCAGCACGAGACGGAAGGCACCAGCGCCGAGCGCTTTTTCGACAAGCTGCCGGGGTCGCTGGAATTGGCCGAGCAATATGACGTCATGGCGCCTGACCCCAATTCCGGCGGCGGCCTTTTGTCTTCGCTGCAAGGGGCGCTTGGCGGCGCGCTCGGCGAGAAGGCCGGCGCTCTCATCAACGGCATCGCGCAGTTGAAGGCGACCGGCCTCGACATGGAGCAGATCCAGCAGGCAGGTTCTGCGCTGGTCGAGGAGGCCCGGTCCGCTGTCGGCCCGAAGGCCATCGACGATCTCCTCGCCCAGGTGCCAAGCCTGAAAGGCCAGTTGGGGTTAAAGGGCTGAGTGCAGCCGGGCGTCCACTTAACCAGACACCCCTCATCCGACCTCGCTCCGCTCGGCCACCTTCTCCCACAAGGGGAGAAGGCAAGCTCTATCTCCAACGTCGCCCTAATTGGCATCGAAAAAACAACGGATACATGCGATTGCGGTGAACCGATAGTCGGTATCCGGGAGGCGGTGCTGCCACGTCCTGCCTTCTCCCCTTGTGGGAGAAGGTGGCCGAGCCGCAGGCGAGGTCGGATGAGGGGTGCTCGGTGCAGCATAGTCTCAACACCAACTCGAACTATTTCAGCCCCTACTTCCCCAGCGTATAGGCCATCACATAGTCGCCGGCCTTGGTGCCGACCGAGCCGTGCCCGCCGGCGACGATCACCACCATCTGGCGGCCGTCCGCCGTCTCATAGGTCATCGGCGTCGACTGGCCGCCCGCCGGCAGGCGCGCCTTCCACAACTGCTTGCCTGTCGTCAGGTCGTAGGCGCGCAGATAATCGTCCACCGCGGCCCCCAGGAACACGACGCCGCCGGCGGTGATCATCGGACCGCCGATGCCCGGCACCCCGACCTTGAACGGCAGCGGCAGCGGCGTCATGTCCCTGACCGTACCGTTGCGGTGCTTGTAGGCGACCTTGCCCGTGCGCAGGTCGGCGCCGGCCACATAGCCCCAGGGCGGCGTCTGGCACGGGATGCCGAGCGGCGACAGGAACGGTCCCATCACCACCGCATAGGGCGCGCCCTCGTTGCGGTTCAGCCCCTGTTCGGAGCCCCTGCCCTCGTCGTCGGGCGGCGGCACCTCGCTGCGCGGCACCAGCCGCGACTTGAACGCCAGATAGGTCGGCATGCCGAACATCACCTGGCGGACCGGGTCGACCGCGACGCCGCCCCAGTTGAAGACGCCGAAATTGCCGGGATAGACCAGCGTGCCCTGCACCGAGGGCGGCGTGTAGCGGCCCTCGTAACGCAGGCCCTGGAACTCGATCCGGCAGGCAAGTTGGTCGAACATGGTGATGCCCCACATGTCCTTGCCCGTCAGTCGTTTCGGATTGAAGGTCAGCGCCGATTCCGGCTGCGTCGGCGAGGTATGGTCCTCCGGGATCGCACCGCCGGGCGCCGGCGCTTCCTTGACCGGCAGGATCGGCTCGCCGGTCTGCCGGTTCAGCACATAGATGTCGCCCTGCTTGGTCGGCCCGACCAGCCCCGGCACCACGCCCGTCGACGTGGTGATGTCGACCAGCGTCGGCTGCGCCGGCACGTCCATGTCCCAGAGGTCGTGATGCACCGTCTGCTGCACCCAGCGCACCTGCCCGGTGTTGAGGTCCAGCGCGGTGATCGACGAGGAATATTTCTCCACCGCCTCGCTGCGCCCCATGCCGAGCTGGTCCGGCGTCTTGTTGCCGAGCGGAACGTAGACCAGTCCGAGCTTCTCGTCGGCGCTCGCCGTCGACCACATGTTGGGCGAGTTGTGGGTGTATTCCTGTCCGGTCGGCAGCGGCGTCGTCACGTCCGGATTGCCGGAATCCCAGTTCCATACCAGCGCGCCCGTATCGACGTCGAAGGCGCGGATGACGCCGGAAGGCTCCTCGGTCGAATAATTGTCGTTGACCGCGCCGCCGACGACGATCTTGCCGCCTGCGATCAGCGGCGCCGAGGTCGAGTAATAATAGCCGTCCTTGGGAAACGGCATGTTGGTCATCAGGTTGAGCGTGCCGCCCTCGGCGAAAGCAGGGCACACCTGGCCGTTCGTCGCGTCCAGCGCGATCAGCCGCGCATCGGACGTCGGCAGGTAGACGCGCTCGGCGCAGGCGCTGCCCGCCGCGAGCTTGGCGTCGTGGTAATAGGAAACCCCGCGGCAGGTCTGGTGTTGGCGCTGGTTCTCCGGTCCGATCTTCGGGTCGAACCGCCACTTCTCCTTGCCGGTCGCCGCATCGATGGCGATGGCGAGATTGTGCGGCGTGCAGATATAAAGCGTCTCGCCGATCTTCAGCGGCGTCACCTGATAGGTCGTCTCGGTGACATCGTCGGGCCCGCGTATATCGCCTGTCCGGTAAGTCCAGGCTGGCTCGAGCTTTGCGACGTTGCCGGTGTTGATCTGCGTCAGCGGCGAATAGCGCTGGCCGTAGGAGGTGCGGCCGTAGAAATGCCATTCGCCCGGCGGCACCGCGCCGCCGAGATCGGCCGAAGGCGTCACCGCGTCGGCGGATAGCTCGCCCGAAATGTCATAGGGATCCACGGACATCGAATAGCCGGCGACGCCCAACGAGGCCAGCACCGCGAGGATCAGCGGCGCGCGGCCGTCACGTCCAACCAGCCTACGCCGCACCCATGGCGTCAGCAGCCAGAGCGCCACCAGCACGATAATGCCGCCGCGCGGCCCGAGCGACCACCAGTCGAACCCCGCCTCCCAGACCGCCCAGACCAGCGTTGCCAAGACGATGCCGGCATAGAGCCAGAGCGCCGCGCTGCGCCGACGCCACAAGAGGAACGCCGTCAGCAGAAACGCCAGCCCGGCGATCAGATAGTACCAGCTGCCGCCCGCTGCGATCAGCCACCCGCCTCCTATGCCGAGATAAAGTCCGATAAGGACGAGGATGATCGAGGTGATCAGGACGGCCATGGCGTGCCTCCTTTTGCATTTCGCTGCGTCAGGACCCGAAAAGGAAGGTCCGGATTCTGTTCATGTGCGCGCAGCCTTTCCCGGCGGGCCCTTCCTGTCAAGCAAAGGGGTAGCGGACAGCGGAGTAAAATGCTCAATCCGTTTGGCGTTTTCCACGCGCATTCAGGGGGCCAGACGTGTTCGCCGACGGCGTCAAACCGGTTCCGCCACATGCGGACGTGTCGAGGCTTTACTCATTTTCGTCGCCAGCGCTCTATAGCGGCCTCTGAACTCGGTCTCGCCGTGCCGCGCGGCAATTTTCGCCCGCGCATTCTTTCCGAGCCGGGCGCGCAGATGCGGCGAGGCCGCCAGCCGCGCCATCGCATCCACGATGCCGTCGATATCCAGGGGATCGACCAGCAGTCCGTCTTTCTCATCGGCGATAAGTTCGGGTATCCCGTCGAGATTGGACGCGATGACCGGCAGGCCGCAATAGCACGCCTCGCAGATCGCCAGCGGCAGCACTTCGTTGATCGAGGGATGGACCAGAGCGTCGCCAGCCACATAGAACCCGTAAGGATCTTGCTGCACCTCGTGGATCGTCACGCAATCCTGCAGGCCATGCGCGCGGACGAAGGCCGATATTTCGTCGATATACTCGCGCTCTCCCGGCCGGAAGCGCCGTGCGCCCACCAGCGCCAGCCGCATATCGGTCTTGCCGCCGCTGCGTTCCCGCAGCCGGGCGAAGGCCTTGACCGTGGTCAATTGCGCCTTGCGTTTCGTCACCGTGCCCATCTGGACGAAGAACAGCGCCTCTGCGGGAATTCCCAGCTCGCGCCGCAGCGTCGCCCGGTCATGGGTCCGCAGATAGGTGTCGATCTTCGCCGTCTCGATACTGCAATAGATGCTCGAAGAGCGCTCCGCCGAAACGAGCGAACAATAGACGCCTCCGAGATATTTCGCCGCGAAGACGACGTGCTGCGCCACTTTGAGCGCCTGCAGGACCTCGACCTCGCCGACGCCCTCCACCGACCATATTTCCCGCAGATAGTAGCCGAGCTGTTCGGGCGGCCAGGTCTCGTGCACCACCATGAAATGCGGAACGCCGAGATAATGGCACTCGCGCACGATCCGCGCCCCGAACAGCGTGTTTACGACCACCAGCGAATAGTCGAACAGAAGCGTCGGGTCGAAATCGGCGGGCAGGATTTCCACCCTGTCGCACATCGCGGCGAAGCGCTGCCGGAATGCCCCGTCGCGAAAGGAAAGCACGGTTATCGAATATCCCAGCCCGCCCAGCGCCTGAATCAGATTGCCTGCAAAGACATTCGCCCCGTTGATTTCGAGGTTATGGCAGAAAATCGCCAAATGCGGCTTGGCCATACTCAATTCCCCTCCCGGGCTCCCGGAACCCGCCCTCTTCAATCTCCGGCAATGTCGATGACGCCATCCTCGATGGCCGCATCCACGCGCGTCAGGCCGAGCCCGACGCAGGCGGTGATGAAACCCGGCCGTTCTATGCCGTGCGACTTCATGAAATGGTCGCCATGGATATTGATGCTGCCGATGGCGATGGGAACCGCGTCGAGGATGAACTCTCGCTTCACCTGCGCCTTGCGCTGGTTGCTCTCCAGCAGCCTGCCGATGGGCAGCGGCACAAAGGAGTCGCTGGCCGGCGCCAACGTCAGCGCACCCTTTTTCACGGCTATGAACCTTTGTATCGCCACCGCGACCGTCTCTATTTCCTGCAGGACACGTTCGCGCTCTCCGTAAAGCAGGAACTCGCGCACGATGAATTCCTGGCAACGGTACTTCGAATATTCGCCCTCGTTACGGAACACCCGCGCAAGCGACGTTATCTTGCAGAGCGGCGAGGATTTTCCCAGCTCGAACAGGCTCGGATAGAGGTTGAGGCACGCGGCGGGGGTCAGATAGGCGCCCGTTTGCGCGAAGGCGCCGCTGTAGCGCCCTTCCGCGATGCATTCGCCGAAGCCGGCGGCAGGCACCCCGCCCACCCCGCACAGATGATGGGCGAAATGCCGGAAGTAACCGGTACGCTCGAGACTTTCGGTGGCAATCGTCACACCCTGTTCGACCGGCACGAAATCCGGCAGCGTATCGGTGACCAGGCGATCGAGATCTTCGGCGGTTTTCATCGCGTCAGGCCGCGTTCAGCGAAATGACGCGCGTCGAAGGCGAAGTGTCCCAACGCCGGATTTCGCCATCCATGTCCATGCGGCAATTGTGATAGGCGGCCGAAAAGGGCGCGAGCTTCACGGCGATCGCATCCACCTGCTCGATGTCGAACAGATCCGCGAGCGCGTTGAAGAAGAAGCCGCATATGGCTTGTGCGGAGGCCCGCTCTATAACCGCGAGAAACGCATCCTCGTCGACGGCGTTACGCTTGAAGTACAGCGCCACGTCCATCAGCTTCGCCAGCCGCATGTCCGGCACACCGGGCCGCAGGCCCTCGAACTCGAACAGGAATATTTCCGCCGCATAGTGCACGACGAGATAAAGCAGATCGACCTCCGGATCCGGGAAGCCGAGGGTCAGGCCCTCGCAGTTCTTCAGCTCCGCCGCGAAGAAAGCCTCGATCGCATCGATGGAGAATATTTCCCTGAACTTCTTCGAGCCGCGATAGGATGCAAAGAAGTTGAGGTCGACCAGAAGCTTCTCCTCACCCATGATGTGCGGCATCTCATGGGCGTACAGAAGCTTGTTGACAATGGTCGAGCGCGTCGCGGCGCCGGGTTCGATCTTTTCGCCATCTTCCGTCAGCACGTCCCAGCCCAGGGCCCGCAATTCGTCGAACCGCTTGATGGCGTGGTCCTTGGTGGTGAGGATGTCGACGTCCTGAATGACGCGGCTGACCGGAACCTCGTAGAGCTTCGCGGTGCTGCATCCCTTTACCACCACACCGGTCCAATGCCGGTGCGAACCGACAAATTCACGTGCCTTGCCGTGCAGATAGTCGTTGCGCTCGATCTCGCCTCTGAACGGCGCGACGGATTCGTCGGGCAACCGGTAATGATGATAGAGCAGCGGCACCAGATTGTGCCGGTAGAACGTGTCGCGCCCGGCCTTGGTCTCAAGCAGGCCGAGAACGTCGTCGCGCAGGTCCCGCCGCTCGTTCAGGATGTCGTCGACGATCGCGAGAACGGATGGACCGGTCAAGACGTCACCGATTTCTGGATTGCAGCCAGCGTTTCGGCGATTGCCTGGGCGCTGGAGAAATTTTCCGACTGGAAATAGCTCTCCGGGATAGAGAAGCCGAGCCTCTCCTCAAGGGCAAGGATAAGGCTGATGGTCAGAACGGAATCGAGCCCAAGATCGGCGAGATCGGCGTGCTCATCTTCGATTTCTGTTTTGCAAAGTTTCGAGACTTCTTCGAATACAATCGATTTTATTTCGCTTTCGCCGACCATGCTATCTGGCTTCTGTGGTTGACTCGAAACTGATCCATTCTGCTGCAAAAAACGAAGATCGCCGCTTGAAATACGGCGACGATACGTTTGGGGAACACATAAATTTCGTCCCAACGTCTGAACCAAAGTGCTACATCGGACGGGTGAACCTAATCAATCTCAAATTTTATACTGAAGCCGGCAAATGCGAAATTGTTCGGCGAACTATGCATTTTTACGTCATGTGACCGCTCGGCGGACGATGCGTCTGGACAGGAATGAAAGGCATGGAACTTTGGTTCGTCAGGCATGGCGAGGCACTCAACAACGTCGAAGGACTTGTAACCGGCGGAACCGCGACGCCCTTGACGCCGCGCGGACGGGAACAGGCCGCGCGGCTTGGCCGTTTCATGCGCGGGTCGTTGGCATTCAGGCCCGACCATGTCGTCACATCCGCGATGATGCGCGCGCTCCATTCCTTCGAGGAACTCGGATACGGCCTCGTTCCGCAGAGCCTGAACGGCCTCAACGAGATCGACGCCGGATCGGTCAGCCATTGGACACGGCGCACTTTCGACGACACCTATCGCGACTTCTGGGCGCCCTTCGACCCGAAGCGGAAATTCCCCGACGGCGAATCCCACGCCGACCTTGCCCGCCGCGTGAACAAATCCGTCGCCGATCTCTACCGACAGTTCGCCGGGGCAAAGGTATTGATGGTCGCGCACGCGGGAACGCTGTCCTGCATATTGCACCGGCAGTTCGGCGTGCCGATGAAGCATTTCAGCCGTTTCGTCGCCGACAACGGCTCCGTTTCGGTGGTCCGTTTCCATGGCAGGGCCGCCCCGGCTGAACTCGTCGCCTTCAACCTGCTTCCGCGGTAGATACGTCGCGGACATCCACGATACGCCCGGTATCGCAAGGGCCGCTTGCCGTGCTATCGGCCATTCGCCCCTCTGTCATGCAAGGCAAGCATCCATGCAGATGTCCGCCAGAAAATTGAAATTTTCCGCACCGGCAAGGCCCGATGGCTGCGAGGAACTGACCTGGGGTCAGCGGTTTATCTGGGACCTGATGCAGAACCTCGCGCCGAAGGACACGCAGTTCAATCTCGCCGTCCATATCCCGCTCGAACATCCCCTGGGCGAAGACGGAGCCATCGCCGTTCTGCGCTCGGCCATCGAGGCCTTCGAGGCAATCCGCACAGTCATCCGGCAGGATCCGCGCGGCGCGGCGCGGCAGCACCTGCACGACCAGGGCGAGATCGAGGTCGTCATCGCCGACCTGTCGCCCGCACAGAATCGAGCCGAGGCCAGCGCGGCTCTCATGCGCGACATGAAGGCGAAGCGCTTCGAAGACCCGGAGCGTCCGCATCTGCGCGCCGGCATCGTGAAGGTCGACGGCGCGCCGAAGGAACTGCTTCTGGTGCTTCCGCATCTGTCTGTCGACATCGCCGGCCGCGCCAATCTCAGGCGCGCGATCGGCGAAGCGATCTCCGGCGCGAGGCCGTTCCCCTATGCCGAGCGGCCCTGGCAACCGCGGGACCAGTCAGCATGGGAAACCGGTCCGGCGGGGCGAAAGGTCTCGGATGAATCGCTCCGATACTGGCGTTCCGAGCTGCAGCAGTTCCCGCTCTCCATGTTCCCGCAACCCCTCCCCGTCGAAGTTCCGGAGAAAAGATGGGCGCGCGCCGTGCTTTCCTCGCAGCGGCTGGGATATTTCTCCCGACAACTGATCGCGAAATATTCGGTGACATTCGCGCCGCTTTCGCTGGCGCTGTTCGCCACGGTCATCGCCCATCGGGCGCAACGACCGTCCTGCGCCCTGATGACGAATTTCGTCAATCGGCTCGAACCGAACAGCCGCGATGCGGTCGGCACCTTCGTCCTGCCAGGGCCGATCCATCTTCCCGTGCAGACGGATGATTTTGCGCAGACAGTCCGGGCCGCCCGAACGAAGCTGTTCCTGGCCTACAAGAATGCCCGCGCCGCCCCGCCTGGCGTGCAGGATCTTCTCCACCATTGGCCGGACGGACAGCCGCCGGAAACGTTCGGCGGCATCGTCTTCAACAATCATTTCGGCGCAGCGGGGGGTGGTGAGGCCGGCGCCGGCGAGCCGCCGGAGGACAAGCAGGCCGTGGTGGAATGGAGTGAAACCTACGATAAGGAAACGTCGAAGCTGCTTCTCGACATCGTCGCGCCGGACAAAGTTTCCATTCTCGCCGACACCGCCTTCGTCCCGAGGCCCGAGGTCGCCCGGCTGTTGCTGACCGTCGAGTTCCTGGCGGCGCGGCTCTACCAAGGCGGCACGGACCCCTGGCGCATTCTTGATGAGGCCAGAAAAGAAAGCTTCGCCGGCAGGCTGGGCGTCTAGACGTTCTTGACCTCAAGTTGCTCCAGCAGCCACGTGACCGTCAGCCCATAGCCGCGCGGCCCGAGCCCGGCCAGCACGGCCGTCGCCGCCTTCGACATCAGCGAATGGTGATAGATTTCCTCGCGCCGGTGGATGTTGGAGATGTGGAACTCCACGATCGGCCCGGGAAACATCTTCAGCGCGTCGAGGATGGGGATGGACCGGAAGCTCAACCCGGCCGGATTGATCAGGATGCCGGAGCCCTCGTCGATGGCCTCGTGTATCCAGTCGACGATCTGGTGTTCGGCATTCGACTGGTGAAACCGCAGCGGGTGCTTCCCCGCCGCTTTCCGGCACAAGGCCTCGATCTCGGCCAGCGTGGTGCGCCCGTAGATTTCCGGTTCGCGCGTGCCGAGCCGGTTCAGGTTCGGACCGTTGATGACATAGATCGGCTTCATGGTTCGCGTCCTATCCCTGATAGCCCAGCAGCCGCGGCAGCCACAGCACCAGCGACGGGAAGAAGGTGATGAGGATCAGCGAGCCGATCATCGCGTAGAGGAACGGCATCGTGTCGCGCACCAGGTCGCGCAGCGGCACCTCGGCGATGCGCGTCATGATGAACAGCAGCAACCCGTATGGCGGCGTGATCAATCCCAGCATGATGTTGACCACGACCATGACGCCGAAATGCACCATGTCGATGCCGAGCGCATGGGCGGTCGGTATCAGCACCGGCACCACGACCAGCAGGATCGTCGTGCCTTCCAGTACGCAGCCGAGCAGCAGCAGGATGATGTTGACGAGGATGAGGAAGCCCGTCGGCGACAGGTTCCAGCTGGTCAGAAGCACGCTGATCGTCTGGGGGATGTTCTCGACGGTGACGACATAGTTGAACACCAGCGCCCCGGCGATCAGCATTCCGATGGAGGCGGTCGTTCGGGCGCTCGACAGCACCGAGCGGTAGAATTCGCCGAAGGAAACGCTACGGTAAAGCACCACCGAAATCAGCAGCGCATAGGCGGCGGCGACGGCGGCCGCCTCGGTCGGCGTCGTGATGCCGGTATAGATTCCGCCCAGCAGCACCACCGGCATCATCAGCGACGGGAAGGCGCGCCATGTGACGCCCGGCAGTTCACGCACCGGCGTCGGCTTCTCGACCGGAAAACCTTTCCGGCGCGCATCGAAGAAAACGATGACCATCTGCGACAGCGCCATCAAAAGCCCGGGCACCACGCCTGCGAGGAACAGGTAGCCGATCGAGGCGTCCGAGACGAGCGCGTAGATGACCATGGGGATCGATGGCGGGATGATAGGACCGATGACGGCGGTGGCGGCCGTCAGCGCCGCTGCGTAGCTGGCCGGATATTTGCCGTCCTTGGTCATCAATTGCTGCATCATCTTGCCGGTGCCGGCGGCGTCGGCGATGGCCGAGCCGGACATGCCGGCGAAGATGATCGACTGCAGGATGTTCACATGCGCCAGCCCGCCCCGGAAGCGGCCGACGACGGCGTTGCAGAACGCCATCAGCCTGTCGGTCATCGAGCCGATGTTCATCAGCTCGGCGGCCAGGATGAACAGCGGCACCGCCAGAATGATATAATTGGAATACATGCCGTTGAGGAACTGCTCGGCCACCGTTCCCATGTCGAGGCCGGCGAGCAGCAGGTAGAGGATAGAGCCTGCCAGCATGGCATGGCCGATCGGCAGGCCGAGAAAGGCCAGCGCCGTGATGGCGACGATGGAAAGCGAAAACGGGCTGGCGAGGTTCATACGCCGGACCCCGCCTTGGTCGGATCGAACTCCTCCGGAGCCTTGCCGAACACGGCCTGCCACGACAGCCACAGATAGCGGACGATGATGGCGACGACGAAGACGATGTAGATCGAGTAAAGCCAGTCGAAGCGGATCTTGAGATAGGCGGTCTTTTCCACCCGCATGAAGCTCACATAGTCCCAGACCGCCGGGAACGAGACGGTGTAGAGCGCGATCAGCGCGGCCGCCGAGATGAGAAACATGATGCGCCGGGTTCTGGCGCCCACGGCCGCATAGATCAGGTCGAAACGGATTTCCTCTTCCTCGCGCACGACGAAGGCTGCGCCGAATAGCACCAGCCAAATCCACAGGATGACGCTGATCTCGTTCGTCCAGCCGATCGGCAGGTTGAGCACATAGCGGAAGACGATCTGCAGCAGGAATGCGCCGAACATCAGCGCCAGCATCGCCGCCAGAAGGTTTTCGGCGCGGCGGTAGAGCCAGCCACCTGCATGTTTGAGTTGTGGATTCAAAGGTCCCTCCAAGGACGCTGGCCCCTATCGACCCCCACCCTTACCCTCCCCGCAAGGGGGAGGGAGGCATCGAGGTCAGCGCTTCCTCTCCCCCGTCGAACGGGGGAGAGGTGGTTTGCGAAGCAAACCGGAGTGGGGGTCGAACGACGCCCTGTGGCTTTACATCGCGTTGATCTTGTCGAGCATGCCCGCTGGCCAATCCTTGGCAAGATCGGAAGCCAGATATTTCTCCTGCGCGAACTTGCGGAAGGCTGCGACGTCCGGCTCGTAGACCTTGAGGCCCTTGCCCTTGAACGTCTCGACCAGTTCCTTTTCGCGGGCAAGGTGCTTTTCCGTCGAGAAGTCTATGGCCGCGTCCGCTGCCGCCTGGAACTTCGCCTGCTTGTCGGCGCCCATATCGTCCCAGACCTTCTTGGAAACGGCCAGCAGGTCGAAGCCGACGAGATGCGAGGTCATGACGATCTGCGACATCACCTCGTAGAACTTCATGTTCTCGACGTTCGGCAGCGGGTTGTCCTGGCCGTCGATGGCGCCAGTCTGCAGGCCGGTATAGACCTCGGCATAGGCCATCGGCGTCGGATTGGCGCCGAGCGCCTGGCCGAGGAACTGCCAGGCATCGCCGCCCGGCATCCGGAGCTTGATGCCGGCCATGTCGGCGGGCGTCTTGATTTCCTTGTCCGGCTTGAGACCGACCTGGCGCAAGCCGAAATAGGTCGGGCCTAGGATTTTCACGCCGAGCTGGTCCTCGGTCATCTTCTTCAGCTCCGCGCCCTGCTCGCTGGCGAAGAAGGTCTTCAGATGCGCCGCGTCGCGGAACAGGTAGCCGGCGGTGACGATCGACCAGGCCGGGATCTGCTTGGAGATGTCCTGCGGGGCGATGTTGCCCATTTCGAGGTTGCCGCGCTGCATCGCGACCAGCTCGGTGCCCTGCTTGAACAGGTTGCCGCCATAGTAGCCCTCGAAGGTGAAGTCGTCCTTGATGGCGTCGGAGAACTTCTTCATCATTTCGGCGCGGATATCCTGCTCCGAGAAAACGGCCGAAAAGCGCAGTTTCGGCTTGTCCTGCGCAAAGGCAGGCAAGGCCGAGCCGATGGCGGCGGCGCCGGTTGCTGCCAGGAACAGGCGGCGGTTCATTTCCAGTTTCATGTCAGTACCTCCCAGTGTTGATCATGCACGAAAAATTCAAAGCGCGTTGATCCGCTCGACCATGCCGGCGGGCCAGTCCTTGGAAAGCGGCGATTCCAGGTATTTCTTGTTGGCGTAGGCGCGGAAAGCCTCGACGTCGGGCGTATAGACGTCGAGCTTCTGCTGCTTGAAGAAGTCGATCAGCTCGGCTTCCTGCTTGACGTATTCGGCGTCGCTCCAGGCAAAAGCCTTGTTCGCCGCGTCCTGCATCCTCTTCTGCTGCTCGGGCGTCAGGCTGTCGAACAGCTTGGCGTTGATGAGCAACAGGCCGAAGCCGACATTGTGGCCGGTGAGAACGATCTGGTTCGTCACCTCGTAGAACTTCATCAGCTTGTCGTTGGGCAGCGGGTTGTCCTGCGCGTCGATGGCGCCGGTCTGCAGGCCGGTATAGACCTCGGCATAGTCCATCGCGACGGGGTTCGCGCCGATGGATTCGCCGAGGAACTGCCATGCCTCGCCGCCCGGCATCCTGAGCTTGATGCCGGCGAGGTCCTCGGGCTTGTCGATCTTCTTGTCGCCCTTGAGGTTGACATGCCGTGCCCCGTAATAGGCCGGCGCCAGGATGACGACGCCCATCTCGTCGCGCGCCATCTTCTTGAACTCGGCGCCGATATCGCTGTCGAAGATCGCCTTCATGTGCTTGGCGTCGCGCACCAGATAGGCGGCGGTCAGGATCGAGAAGGCCGGAACCTGCTTGGCGAAATCCGACGGCGGCATAAGCGCCATCTCCAGATTGCCGCGCTGCACGGCGACGATCTCGGTGCCCTGCTTGTAGAGCGACGAACCGAAATAGGGCTCGAAGGCGAAGTCGGGACCGAGCTCCTTGGCGAAGATGTTGACCAGCGCCTGCGAGCGCGGCGCGTCCGCCGTGGTGGAATCGGCGAAGCGCAGCTTGATCGCCTCGGCCATTGCCGGACCGGCGGCGGCAAGCGCCGCCAACGAAATCGCACCCGCCAGCAGCGTCCGCCTCGTCACTCTATTCATTCCAATCCTCCCGTTTTCCTCCCGGCGCTCTCCCCGCCGGCCAATTCAAATGCCGAACCGATGCTCCGGCAGCCCCTGCCCGACGCCCTCTATGGCGAACAGCCCACCCGCCAGCGGCTCTTCCGCGAGTTGCTCCGGCGTCAGGAATTTCCGCGCCGTGGTCACGTAAAGCGTCTTCAGATCGCGTCCCCCGAATGCCAGGCATGTCGGATTGGTCACCGGCATCGGAATGCTCCGGTCGATGCGCCCGTCCGGCCGGTAGCGCACGATGCGCCCGCCGGCGAAGAACGCCGCCCACAGGCAGCCGTCGGCATCCACGCACGCACCGTCCGGCCTGTCGCCGCTGGCCGAATAATCGGCGAAGATGCGCCGGTTGGTGATAACGCCATCGTCGAGGTCGAGATCGTAGGCGAAGCTGGTGTAGCGGCGCGTATCGGTGAAATAGAGCGTCCTGCCATCCGGCGAGAAGGCGATGCCGTTGGAGACGACGACGCCGGTCTCGACGCGTGTCGCCACGCCGTCCGTATCGACGCGGTAGAGCGCCCCGTTCGGCTGCGACAGGCCATTGTCCATCGTACCGACCCAGAAGCGGCCGCGCGCGTCGACGCGGCCATCGTTGAGGCGGTTGTCGAGCCCATGCTCAACGGTGAGCAGGTCGCAGCGATAGCCGGTGTCGTCATCGCGCAAGTAGAGCGTGAGGTCTTCCGCCAGCAGCCTGTCGCCCGCCCTGGTCAACGCCTGCGTGCCGGCATAGGTGCCCGGCAGCGCCACGCGCTCCACCGCGCCGCTCGCCGGGTCGTAGGATTGCAGCGCCGGGTTCTCGATGTCGATCCACCAAAGCTTCTGCGTGCGGTCGCACCACAGCGGCGTTTCGCCGAGCCGGTCGCGGCTTTCCACGACGCAGTCGATGCGCACGTTCGGCGTGACCGCGTTCATAGCGCCGCCTCGAAATGGCCGGCCATGGCGCGGCGGTCGGCCGGACGGCCGGTGAACAGCTCGAAGGCGCGCACCGCCTGGTAGATCGCCATGCCGGTGCCCGGCAGCGTGTGGCAGCCGGCGCCGCGCGCCTGCGCCAGCAGCGCCGTGTCGGGCGGAAAATAGATGATGTCGGCGACCCATTTTTCCGGCCGCAGCAAGGCCGTGTCAAATGGCGTGCCGGGATATTTGGCCATGCCCACCGGCGTCGTGTTGACGATCCCGTCGGCGGCGCGCACCGCGGCGGACGGATCGGCGCAGGCCTCGACGCGGTCGCCGAAGAAGGCGCTCATGCGCAGGGCGAGGTCTTCGGCGCGGCCGGGTACGGTGTCGACGATCGACAACCGCCCCGCCCCCAGCTGCATCAGGGAATGGCCGACGGCTGCCCCCGCGCCGCCGGCCCCGAACAGCGCGACGCGCCCCACAGGCACGCCCGCCATCGACTCGCGAAAACTCTCGATAAAACCCCAGCTGTCGGTGTTGTGGCCTTGCTTGCGCCCGCCGGCGAACACCACCGTGTTGACAGCGCCGATCGCCCGCGCCTCGTCGGACAGGGTGTCCAGAACCGGGATCACCGCCTGCTTGAACGGGTGCGTGACGTTGAGACCGTGGAAACCGGCGGCCTCGGCGGCCGACACCACCTCGCCGAGCGCGGCGTCCGGCAGCCCGAGCCGGTCGAAATCAAGGAGCAGGTAGGAATAGGCGATGCCGAGCCGCTGCGCCTCACGCTCATGCATGCCGGGGGTGCGTGACGACTGGATGCCACGGCCGGCGAGCCCGACGATCACCGCATTGCGATCCGCTCCGGCGGCGCCGCGATGGCTGGCCACAAGCTGGCCAAGCAGGTCGACAAGCGTGTCGGCCATTTTCGTCTGTTCCTCCCTCGGCGAGCCGGCTCCGGCCCGCGGCGGCCTTCTGGCTCGCCATTTTCTTGCGCGACCCCGCTTTGCCGGCATCAGCAGGCGCTGGTCTGTCCGACGCCCTCATGCCGGCGCACGGCCGCCGGAACGTCCTGGCTGCCCGCCTTCGCAGTGCTCTTGTCTTCGTGCGGGCCGCGCCGGTAAATGGAGCCGTCCCGATTTGCGGACAATGTACTAACTGGTTAGTTTAGTCAATTGCCGGTGTGAGCCGGAGGATCGGATTGGTATGGCAGCGGCAAAAACCGGGCAGAAAACCAGCAAGGATCGGGGCGCAACGCGCGTCCAGGACCCGGACGGCACGCGCCGCAACATCCTCGAGATCGCCTCGAAGGAGTTCGCGCTGAACGGCCTGTCGGGGGCGCGAATCGACGAGATCGCGGCGCGCACCCGCTTCAGCAAGCGGATGATCTATTACTATTTCGGCGACAAGGAGGGGCTCTACCTCCACGCGCTGGAGAATGCCTACCGGCAGGTGCGCGAGGGCGAGGCGCGGCTCGACATCGAAGGCCTGCCGCCGGTCGCGGCGCTGACGAAGCTGGTCGAATTCACCTTCGACCACCATCATCTGCACGAGGAATTCATCCGCATGGTGATGATCGAGAACATCCACCATGGCGAATATCTCGAACAGTCCGACGTCATCCGCGAACTGAACGTCACCGCCATCGACCACATCGCCCGCGTCTATGCGCGCGGCGTCGAGGACGGCAAGTTCCGGCCCGGCCTCGACCCGGTCGAGCTGCATTGGCAGGTCAGCGCGCTCTGCTTCTTCAACGTTTCCAACCGCGCCACTTTCTCCAAGATCTTCGGCCGCGACATCGGCGCGCCGGACCAGCTTCAGCGGCTGAAGCGCAACACCGTCGACATGGTGCTGCGCTTCGTTTCCAAGGCCGAGGTGCTGGGGGAATAGACTGCGGCAGCAGGCCGCACCTTCGTCATCCCGGGCGGAGCAGGCCGAAGGCCGTCGCACAGACCCGGGACCCATTGAGCGGCGCGGCCGGGTGGAGCGTTTGCGCCATCGGTCCTGAAGCATGCTACTGCAAGGACTTTGAGAGCAGACCCCGGCATCGCGAGGCGCGCCACCGCCAAAGTGCAGGAAACAGGCTACGGCAAGGACCGGGCCGTGCTCGACGATCCTGCGGCCAATGGGTCCCGGATAGCTTCGCCTGCGCTGCGCTCGGCTCGCTTCCGGGATGACGAGGACAAAGTGCGCGGCCGCTTTCGCGATGACGAGGGGACGCCGCAGCGCCTTCACCCTCCCCCTTGTGGGGGTCCGAAGGACGGGCGAGGCCCGTGACTCGCCCCGGCACGTCGAAGCGGAGATTGCGAGACGGGGTGGGGGTGCTCCACGTCTCGTTCATCCACCCCCACCCGCGCCTTTGGCGCGACCTCCCCACAAGGGGGAGGTAAGTGCCCGACCCCTATGCTTCGCTCCACCCTTGCCCCCTCTCTCGCCTTGCCATAATGTACGAACTGGTTCGTACATTATGGCTTCGGGAGGGCCTGGGTGAAGACCTCGATCGCGACCGTATCCATCGCCGGCGACCTGGCGGAAAAGTTCGCCGCCATCGCCGCCGCCGGCTTCGACGGCGTCGAGATTTTTGAGAACGATTTCCTCGCCTTCGACGGCTCGCCGCGTGATGTCGGCCAGATGGCGCGCGACGCCGGCCTTGCCATCACGCTCTTCCAGCCGTTCCGTGATTTCGAAGGCCTGCCGGAGCCGCAGCGCAGCCGCGCCTTCGACCGCGCCGAACGCAAGTTCGACATCATGCAGGAATTGCAGACCGATCTGATGCTGGTGTGCTCGTCCGTCTCGCCGGTTTCGCTGGGCGGCATCGACCGCGCCGCCGCCGATTTCCACGAGCTCGGCGAGCGCGCCGCGCGCCGTGGCCTACGTGTCGGTTACGAGGCGCTTGCCTGGGGCCGGCACGTCTACGATCACCGTGACGCCTGGGAGATCGTGCGGCGCGCCGATCATCCCAACATCGGCCTCATCCTCGATTCCTTCCACACGCTGGCGCGCCGCATCGACCTCGCCTCCATACGTTCGATCCCGAAGGACCGTATCTTCATCGTCCAGCTTGCCGACGCCCCACAGATCGAGATGGACCTGCTCTACTGGAGCCGGCATTTCCGCAACATGCCGGGCGAAGGCGACCTGCCGGTGCGCGATTTCATGCAGGCGGTGGCGGCGACCGGCTATGACGGCTACCTGTCGCTGGAAATCTTCAACGACCAGTTCCGTGGCGGCTCCGCCCGCGCCATCTCCGTCGACGGCCACCGCTCGCTGGTCTGGCTGATGGATCAGGTGCGCCGGCAGGAGCCGGACCTGACGATCACGGCTCCCGCCATGCCCGACCGCATCGCCGTGGAGGGCGTCGAGTTCATCGAGTTCGCCGCCGACCGGCAGGGCGCCGGTGAAATCGGCGCCTTGCTCGAAACACTCGGCTTCTCAGAAGCGGCCCGGCACGTGTCGAAAGATGTTACGCTCTACCGGCAGGGCGAGATCAACATCGTCGTCAACACCGAACGGCAGGGCTTCGCCCATTCCTCCTTCGTCGTCCACGGCACCTCGGCCTATGCGATCGGCCTCAAGGTCGAGGATGCCGCCGCCACCGTGATGCGCGCCCGCGCGCTCGGCGCGGAAGTGTTTCAGCAACCGGTCGGGCCTGGCGAACTGGCCATCCCTGCCATCCGCGGCGTCGGCGGCGGGCTGGTCTATTTCATCGACGGCAAGACCGACCTCGCAAAGGTTTGGGACATCGAGTTCCGCCCCCTGCCCGTCTTGCCTTCGGCGGACGCTGTTGGCCTGACCCGTATCGACCATATCGGCCAGACGATGACTGAGGAGGACATGCCGAGCTGGCTGCTCTTCTACGTCTCGCTGTTCCAGACGACCAAGACCCCGCTGGTCGACGTCATCGATCCGGGCGGCATCGTCCGCAGCCAAGTCATCGAAGGGCTCGACAGGCGGCTGCGCCTGACCCTCAACGGCGCCGAAAGCCGCCGCACGCTGGCCGGCCATTTCGTCGCCGAGACTTTCGGCTCCGGCGTTCAGCACGTGGCGCTGGCGACCGGCGACATCTTCGCCACGGCCGAAAAGCTGCGAAAGCGCGGCTTCGAGCCGCTGGCCATCTCGCCCAACTACTATGACGACGTCGAGGCCCGCTTCGGCCTCGAGCCGCAGCTCGCCGACCGCCTGCGCGCCGCCAACATCCTCTACGACCGCGACGACCATGGCGAGTTCTTCCAGCTCTATGCGCCCACCTTCGGCGAGGGCTTCATCGTCGAGATCGTCGAGCGGCGCGGTGGCTATGCCGGCTATGGCGCGCCCAACGCGCCCTTCCGTATCGCCGCGCAGAAGCGGCTGATGCGGCCCAAGGGCATGCCGAAGGATGGCGCCGCCGCGTTCCTGTAAGGACGCCGGCAGAGAACACTTTGGCAACATAGCGGGGCAAACCGTGCCGGCATTGCTGGCCTTTTCGCGCCGAATCACTACATTCGGGGCAAATGTCCGGCTTTCCCGACGACGACATGCCCTTCTTCGACGAACCGGGCGCCCGCTCCCCTGCCCCCTCCGGCGGGCAGCCCGCGCCTGCGCGCGGCGCATCC
>CBFGLW010000047.1:0-22662 GCA_965649745.1 uncultured Mesorhizobium sp.
CCCACCTTCTGCTGCTGGTCGCCGCCGCGGAAGTTGAAGGACGAGCAGTAGGCGCGGGAATTGACCTCGTGCTTGCCGAGCTTGATCACCTCGGCGCCGCCGGAGATTTCCTCCCACACGGTCTTGTTGGGGTCGAGCGCGTCGCGGCTCTGGTCGACATAGCCGAGCTTGACGGTCTCGCCCAGCCGGATGGCGCCGGCGTCCGGCTTCTCCTGCCCGGTGAACATCTTGAACAGCGTCGTCTTGCCGGCGCCGTTCGGGCCGATGACGCCGACGATGCCGCCCGGCGGCAGCTTGAACGACAGGTCCTCGATCAGCACCTCGTCGCCGAAACCCTTGTCGACATTCTCGACCTCGATGACGACATTGCCCAGCCGCTCGCTGGTCGGGATGACGATCTGCGTGTCGGTCGGCTTGCGGTTGTTGGCGGCCTCCAGCAGGTCCTCATAGGCCGCGATGCGCGCCTTCGACTTGGTCTGGCGCGCCTTGGGCGAGGACGCGATCCACTCGCGCTCGCGCCAGATCGCCTTCTGGCGGGCGTCGTCCTCGCGGCCTTCCTGCACCAGGCGCTTGGCCTTGGCGTCCAGATATTTGGTGTAGTTGCCCTCGTAGGGGATGCCGCGGCCGCGGTCGAGTTCGAGAATCCAGCCGGTGACGTTGTCGAGGAAGTAGCGGTCGTGGGTGATGATCAGCACCGCGCCCGGATAGTCGCGCAAGTGCTTTTCCAGCCATTGCGTGGTCTCGGCGTCGAGGTGGTTGGTCGGCTCGTCGAGCAGCAGCAGATCGGGCTGTTCGAGCAGCAGCCGGCACAGCGCGACGCGGCGGCGCTCGCCGCCCGACAGGCTGGTGACGCCGGAATCGCCGGGCGGGCAGGCCAGCGCCTCCATCGCCATCTCGACCTGCTGTTCGAGGTCCCACAGGTTCAGCCGGTCCATCTCGTCCTGCAGATGCGCCGACTCCTCGGCCGTCTCGTCGGAATAGTTCATCATCAGCTCGTTGTAGCGCTCGATGATGGCCGTCTTCTTCTTGACGCCGTCCATGACGTTCTCGAACACGGTCTTGTCGGGGTCGAGCGCCGGCTCCTGCGCCAGGTAGCCGACTGTGGCGCCCTCGGCCAGCCACGCCTCGCCGGTATATTCCTTGTCGAGACCGGCCATGATCTTGAGGATGGTCGACTTGCCGGCGCCGTTGGGGCCGAGAATGCCGATCTTGGCGTCTGGGTAGAAGGAGAGATGGACGTTGTCGAGCACCTTCTTGGTGCCGTAGGCCTTGTTGAGCCCGGCCATGTGATAGATGAACTGGCGTGCCACGCGCGCTTATCCCTGTGATGAAAATCTGGAAGGATTGGGTTGCGCGCTATGTAGGCGATGGCGGACCGAACGGCAATCGCTTTCGCCATCTTCCAGTTCGGCATGAAGCGCACGGAAAGACGCGCTTAACCCTTATGCGTCAAAACTGTCCGGCGCAGGGACCGCTATCGTGCGGTTCCCACACATGGGCATCGAACCGTGCAGAACAGCCTCCTGCTTCTGGCCGAAGCGCTTCTCTACTTCAGCGCCATGACGGCCCTGTTCCGCGCGCGCGGCCGCATCGGCGTCGGCGTCTTCATGTGCGCCATCGGCGTCATGCATTTCCTGGAAACCTATCTCGCCAGCGTCTTCTACGTGCCCTTGCCCTTCGGCATCGTATCGCCCGGCTCCGCGGTGCTGTTTTCCGGCAAGCTGGTGATGCTGCTTCTCCTCTACATCAAGGAAGACGCCGCCACGGTGCGCCAGCCGATCTACGGCCTGCTGCTCGGCAACGCGCTGATGGTCGGGCTGGTGCTGATCCTGCGCCAGCACGAGATCGCGGCGCTGCCGGACGGCCGCACGCCCGATCTCGCCTTCATCGACGAGATGGGCTGGCTGATGGTGTGGGGCACCACGCTGCTGTTCGTCGACGCCATCCTCATCATCCTGCTCTACGAGAAGCTCGGCCGCACTTTCCGCAAGGCGCTGTTCGCCCGCATCCTCGTCTCGGTGGCCTGCGTGCTGACCTTCGACCAGGCCGGCTTCTTCACCGCCCTGCACTTCGTCTCCGGCGCGCCGTTCGAGGTCTTCCTCGGCGGCTGGGCGGCGAAGATGGGCGCCGCGCTCGTCTTCAGCGCCATGCTGGTCTTCTATCTGCGCCGGATCGAGACCGACCGCCTGTCGTCGCCGCGCGGGCTGACCGACGTGTTCGAAACGCTCACCTACCGTGAGCGCTACGAGGCGCTGGTCCAGCACGCCGGCCGCGACGGGCTGACCGGTCTCCTGCACCGCGGCCGCTTCGACGCCGACGGGCGGCAGGCGGTCGCCGCAAGCCTCGGCGGCGGCCAGCCGCTCAGCCTGCTGGTCATCGACGTCGACCATTTCAAATCGATCAACGACCGCTTCGGCCATGCCGAGGGCGACCGCGTGCTGCGCGCCATCGCCGCCATGCTGCGGGAGACCGCCGCGCCCGACGAACGCGTTTTCCGCATCGGCGGCGAGGAATTCGCCGTGCTGTGCAGCCATCCGCACGCCGTGGCGCGGCTGCTCGGCGAAAAGATACGCCATGCGGTGAAGGCTTCGGAGATCGGCGGGCTGGAGGTTTCCGTCAGCGTCGGCGTGGCGACCGTCTCGGGCGACGCCGACAGCCTCGACCGGCTGTTCGCGCTGGCCGACCGGCGGCTCTACGCGGCGAAATCCTCCGGACGGGATCGCGTGGTCGGCGAAGGCGCGGAGCATCAGGGTGAGATAGCGGCGGAAGCGCGGGGCTGACGGCTGCCGAGTTTGGTTCCGTTACGCCGCCGCATCAAGCTAAAGATAAGACGACGCTCAGCGCGCCGATCTGCTTCGCATGCCCATCACAAGCGCCAAACGCCGGCAGTTTATTGACAACAGCCCAGCTAAGCAGAAAACATGACTAGAACAAAAGAGGAACAAAGCCTGTGAATTATGGGCAACGTCCATTTTAGAGCTTGCAGGTCTCGTTCTGCATCCGTTCCAATGGAAAACGGCGGTGATCCCTCACGAATCACCGCCGTCAATGCAACCAGCCAAAGGGCGGCTAGGCACATGAGAACGAACGTCAAACTAATTCTACCGGTGATTACGTCAAGCCGTCCTGTGGCTACACACAAGGACTTTTTGACATGGAAACGTACTGGCTGAGCTTTCGCCTTAAAGACGATCAAACCTACGATCGTCGCTATGAGGCACTGTCACAGGCAATTAGATTTCGAACAGATAAATGGTGGATCGAGCCATCTGCATTTTTTCTGTTTCGGTCCGCCAGCACAATTGACCAACTTGCGCAGGCGGTACGCGATGCCATCGACCCTTCCAAAGATTTAGCCATTATCGGAATGTCTAATATCAAGGCTTGCCGAATTGTTGGCGACAATCAGGACACCGATGTCTTCGAACTCGTTCCTTTCGCAAAGATGACCTGATGCCCTTCAATAAAGACTCTAAACGCCGACGCTACTCTTAGGACCATTCGAATCCTTAGGTTCAGAGACCTTCCTACGGTCCTCCTCTACTCTCCCGCTCTTAGGATCGGGAGAGTTTTCACAACGCGGCGCAGAACCTCGTCGCCCTTTTTTGTCATTATCTTTTTGGGGCTTGCTGCATGGCGGTTCTCTACGTTGATGAATGTGGCGAGGAAGGATTTTCGCCCAGTAGTTGCGAATGGCTGATCTTGGGCGGCGCACTACAGCCCTCAACCGCTCTAGAAACGATGATCGAGGCTTACGAGAAGTTCAAGACTGAGCATTGCCAGTCGAACTGGTATTTCCACTTCCAAACCTGCTCACACGATCAACGACTCGGATTCATCGCGGCAATGCGTGACACCGGTCTTCGCGCATTCGCGATTGCGATACACAAGCCCTCAATCCTGCGCCACGAGAACTTCACAAAAAAGTACTTCCTTTATTTCTACGGACTTCGGTTCCTGCTCGAACGTGTCACCACCTATTGCAGGGACCATTGTAAGGAGCCTCTTGGGGTCCATCTTTCTAACCGCAAGGGTCTGACGGCCGAAAATCTAAATGCCTATCTGGATCGCGTCCTAACAAGTCCGTTTGTGAAGCAGGATAAGATGCAATGGGAGTACTTGTCCCGCGCGCACATCGCCACTTACCCGAACAAAGACTGGCGCGGTCTGCAAATGGCAGATTGCATCGCCAGTTCGATTGGCAAGACCTTGGAACTTTCGCGTTATGGCACCACCGAGCCGCGGTATCTTGCCGAACTCCATCCTTGTTTTCACCATGACAATCTCGAATACGGACGCGCTATAAAATGCTGGCCCACAATCCCGGGAGATCATTGGCATCAGCGCTTATACCCCGCCTACAAGGCGGGTCGAGCGCTCCGGAATCGTAGCAGCTGAATTTGCACCACTGGATCCAGTCCAACACGATCCCGGAACACGATCGGCACTTGCCTATCGCGCGAACGGTTAAATAGGACTATTATCCTGTACTTTTGTCATTCGCTTCAGGTAACCTGGCCACCACCACCCGCCGAAAGCCCCGCCATGCCCTTCACCGACCAGCGTATCTGCACTTCCCCCACCGGCGCCGCGCTCAACCTCTATGTCCGCAAGGCGGAGGGGCCGGCTCGCGCGGTGGTGCAGATCAATCACGGGCTGGCCGAACATGCCGGCCGCTACGCGCGCTTCGCCGATTTCCTCGGTGCGCGCGGCGTCCATGTCTATGCGCACGACCATCGCGGCCACGGCCTCACCAAAGCGCCGGACGCGCCGCCCGGCCGCTTCGCCGGGGAGGATGGGCAGGACAAGGTTGTCGCGGATGTCATGGCCGTGCACGACCTGATCGCCGGCGAAAGTCCCGGCCTGCCGGTCATCCTGTTCGGCCATTCGATGGGCGCGCTGATCGCCCTCAGGGTCATGCAGCAGCATTCGTCCCGCATCCATGCCGCCGCCATCTTCAACGCGACGCTGACCGCCGGCCTGCCCGGCCGCGGCGCGCAGGCCGTGCTCGCCTGGGAGGCGTTCCGGTTGGGCTCGGACGTGCCGTCGCGCCTGCTGCCGAAGCTCACCTTCGCGGCATGGGGCAAGGCGGTGTCCGGCCAACGCACCCCGTTCGACTGGCTGTCGTGCGACCCGGCGGAAGTGGACAAGTACATCGCCGACCCGCTCTGCGGCTGGGACCCGTCCGTCTCGATGTGGCGCGACGTGTTCGGCTTCATCTTCGCCGACGCCGACGACGCCAATTTCGCAAAGGTGCGCCGCGAGCTGCCCGTGCTTCTCGTCGGCGGTGAAAAGGACCCCTCGACCGGAAACGGCAAGGCCGTACGCCATCTGCACGACCGGATGAAACGGATGGGCTTTTCGAATCTGGTTTCAAGGATTTACGCCGAAACCCGGCACGAAAGCCTGAACGAGGTGAACCGGCAGGCCGTCATGGAAGATTTCGCGGCGTGGCTGGATGGCGTGTTGAAGCATTCCTGAACAATTGCAGGCCCTTCCACCCCCTCTCCGCCTCCCCCGGATCAAGTCCGGGGTCGGATCCTCTCCCCCTGCCAGGGGGAGAGGATCTCGGAAACGTTGGCGCTTATCCCCTCCCCTACGAAGTGGGGGAGACGGAGAGGGGGCGAAACGCCGCGCAAGGAACTGGCCCAGCGCAAGTGCCGTGACAGAGTTGGCGACGCTTGCTACAGCCAAGCGTCCGAGCAACGGGTAGCCTCATGGCCCAACCTCCTCCCCTTCACGGCGTCCGCGTCATCGAACTCGCCCGCATCCTCGCCGGTCCGTGGGCGGGACAGATGCTCGCCGATCTCGGCGCGGACGTCATCAAGGTGGAAAACCCGGATGGCGGCGACGACACCCGCAAGTGGGGGCCGCCCTTCGTCGCCGGCCATGACGGCGAGAACCTTTCGGCTGCCTACTACCACGCCTGCAACCGCGGCAAGCGCTCGGTCGCCATCGATTTCTCGACGCCCGATGGCGCAGAAAAGATTCGCAAGCTCGCGGCTTCCGCCGATGTGCTGATCGAAAACTTCAAGCTGGGGGGCTTGAGGAAATACGGCCTCGACTATGAGAGCCTGAAGGCGATCAATCCGAAGCTGGTCTACTGCTCGATCACCGGCTTCGGCCAGGACGGACCCTATGCCGCGCGCGCCGGCTACGACTTCATCGTGCAGGGCATGTCGGGCCTGATGTCGATCACCGGCGCGGCGGACGGCGAACCGCAGAAGGTCGGCGTCGCCGTCACCGACATCTTCACCGGGCTTTACTCGGTCATCGCCATCCAGGCGGCGCTCCGCCACGCCGAGGCAACCGGCGAGGGCCAGCATATCGACATGGCGCTGCTGGACTCGCAGGTTTCCGTGCTCGCCAACCAGAATCTGAACTATCTGGTTTCGGGCGTCGCGCCGGCGCGCATGGGCAATGCCCACCCCAATATCGCGCCTTACGAGGTGCTGCCGGCCAGTGACGGCCATTTCATCCTCGCCGTCGGCAATGACGGCCAGTTCGCCAAATTCTGCGCCGTGGTCGGCTTGGGTGGACTGGCGGCGGACGCGGCCTTTGCCACCAACGCCGCGCGCGTCGCCAACCGTGAGGCGCTGCGCGGCCACATGCTGCCGGCGCTCGCCGCCTTCGCGCGCGACGATCTGCTGGCGCGGCTGGAGGCGGCTGGCGTGCCGGCAAGCCCGATCAACACCATCGCCCAGATGTTCGACGATCCGCAGGTGAAGGCGCGCGGCCTGCGCCTCGATCTCGACGACGGCCATGGCAACATGCTGCCGTCCGTCCGCGCGCCGATTGTGATGAGCGCCACGCCGCTCGCTTACGAACGCCCTTCGCCGAGGCTGGGCGAGCATACGGCGGAGATTCTGGCGGAGTTGGTGGACAAGGCATGATGGACGTGTCGAGCACCCCCACCCCTAACCCCTCCCCCCAAGGGGGAGGGGGATTTCGCGCTGGCTCGTTCCCCTCCCCCTTGTGGGGAGGGGTTAGGGGTGGGGGTGCGCTTACATCGAAGTGGAAAATCATCTCGTGACAAGAACCGGCGGACAACTGATCGTCGAGGCTCTGGAAGCCAACAAGGTCGAGCGCATCTTCTGCGTGCCGGGCGAATCCTATCTGGCAGTTCTCGACGCCCTGCACGATTCCGCCATCAAGACCGTCGTCTGCCGGCAGGAGGGCGGCGCTGCGATGATGGCCGACTGCGAGGGGCGGCTGACCGGCCGGCCCGGCGTCTGCTTCGTCACCCGCGGCCCCGGCGCCACCAATGCGTCGGCCGGCGTCCATATCGCCATGCAGGATTCGGTGCCGATGATCCTGTTCATCGGCCAGATCGGCTCGCACGCCAAATACCGCGAAGCCTTCCAGGAGGTGGACTATCAAGCCTTCTTCGGCGGCATCGCCAAATGGGTGGTCGAGATCGAGGACGCCGCCCGCATTCCCGAACTCGTCACCCGCGCCTTCGCCGTCGCCACCTCCGGCAGGCCGGGGCCGGTCATCGTCTCGCTGCCGGAGGACATGCTGACGAGCCAGGCGGAAGCACCCGCCGCCCTGCCCTTCACGCCGGTCGAGACCTCGCCCGGCGAAGCCGAGATGCGTGCGCTGTTCGAGCGGCTGGAAAACGCCGAGCGGCCCATCGCTATCCTCGGCGGCACACGCTGGACGGCAGATGCCAAGTCCGCCTTCGAGAAGGCGGCGGAGGAATGGGCGCTCCCCATTGCCTGCTCATTCCGAAGGCAGATGCTGTTCGACCATCTGCATCCCTGTTACGCGGGCGATATCGGCATCGGCCCCAACCCCAAGCTCGCGGCCTATATCAAGCAGTCTGACCTCGTGCTTCTGATCGGCGGCCGGTTCGGCGAGATGCCGTCCTCCGACTATACGGTGCTGAAAAGCCCCTACCCGGACCAGACGCTGATCCATGTCCATGCCGACGCCAACGAACTCGGCCGCGTCTATCGGCCGGAGGTCGCCATCAACGCCTCGCCGTCCGCGTTCGTGAAGGCGTTCGCCGGCCATTCGCCCAAGGCGCCGCCCGTTTGGGATGCAGAGACGGCAAACCTGCACGCCGCCTATCTCGACTGGTCGACGCCACCGAAGACCGGGCCGGGCGCGGTGCAGATGGGGCCGATCATGGAATGGCTGGAACAGGCGCTGCCCGACGATGCGATCCTGACCAACGGCGCCGGCAACTACGCCACCTGGCTGCATCGTTTTCATCGCTTCCGCCGATTCGCCACGCAGGCCGCCCCGACCTCCGGTTCGATGGGCTACGGCACGCCCGCCGCGGTGGCCGCCAAGGCGCTGTTCCCCGACCGCCAAGTCATCGCCTTCGCTGGCGATGGCTGCTTCCTGATGAACGGGCAGGAATTCGCCACCGCCGTGCAGTACGGGTGGCCGATCGTCGTCATCGTCGTCAACAACGGCATCTACGGCACGATCCGCATGCATCAGGAGCGGGAATATCCGGGCCGCGTCTCCGGCACCGACCTCGTCAATCCCGATTTCGCCGCGCTCGCCCGCGCCTATGGCGGGCATGGCGAGACGGTGGAGAAGACCGCCGATTTCGCACCCGCCTTCGAACGCGCCCTCGCCAGCGGCAAGCCGGCGCTCATCGAGGTCCGGCTCGACCCCGAAGCGATCACGCCGACGCGCACGCTGACACAGATCAGGGAAAAACGGTAGCTTGAAATCTGTATCTTAATAAGATACATTGCTGCATGATCCGGACGGTCAGGGACAAGCGGATAGCTGGCATTCGCTCAGGCGATAAAACGAAAGGTTTTCCGTCAGACCTGATTGGCAGAGCGCAGCGTCGTCTGGCGCAGCTCGATGCGGCGACAGCGCTTTCGGATTTGAAAGTGCCTCCGTCCAACCAGCTTGAAGCCCTCAAAGGCGATCGAAGCGGGCAGTATTCCGTTCGCATCAATCAGCAGTGGCGGCTATGTTTCGTCTGGAGAGACGGTGACGCCTTCGACGTGGAAATTGTGGATTACCATTGAGGCTGATGATGAGCACGCCCCGCCCCATCCACCCCGGCGAAATCCTCCGCGAAGACTTTCTGCCGGACTATGCCCTGACGGCCGGTTCGCTGGCCGAGGCACTCCATGTGCCACGTGACCGGATCGAGAAGATCGTCCGGGAAAAGCGTGCGGTGACGGCTGACACCGCGATGCGTCTGGCCCGCTATTTCGGCACGACACCGCAATTCTGGATGAACCTGCAATCGAATTTCGATCTCGCTTCTGTCGCCGACGAGGAAATCCGCTCGATCGATCCCAGGGCTGCGTGACAGTGCGGTTGGCGGCGGCAAGCCGGCGCTCATCGAGGTCCGGCTCGACCCGGAAGCGATCACGCCGACGCGGACCCTGACACAGATCAGGCAGGTAAAGTAGGACTCAACCCAGGAGCTTCAAAGGCTGGCGCCGCACTCCGCCGGCCTGCGGACGGCTGCCCGCGCCGCTAGCATGCGGCGGTTTTCCAGCGCTTGACATTCATAACTGACTGGTTATATGAAATCGATAACCAGATAGTTATGGATCGTGGCCGTGAACACCCCAGACGCGCTTTTCCGGACGCTTGCCGACCCCAGCCGCCGCGCAATTTTCGAGCGCCTGTGCCAGCATGGCGAACAGACCGTCGCGGCCCTGACCGCACAGGCAGGCATCTCGCAGCCGGCGGTGTCGAAGCATCTGGCGATGTTGAAACGGGCCGGCCTCGTCCACGACCGCCACGAAGGCCGGCAGACGCATTACAGCCCCAGGCCCGGCGCGCTCGCCCCGCTGCTCGACTGGACCAGCCAGATGGCCGGATTCTGGGAAAGCCGCTTCGACGCGCTCGAAAACCTGCTGAAAAGGATGGATCAATGAACCAGACCCCGCCCGAAACGCGCTCCGTCACCGTCGAGCGGGACTTCCCGCATCCGCCCGAAAAACTCTGGCGCGCGCTGACCCAGCCGCACCTGATGGAGGAATGGCTGATGAAGAACGATTTCAAACCCGCTGTCGGGCACCGCTTCAACCTGCGCGGCGAATGGGGCGGCGTGCTGGACTGCGAGGTTCTTACTCTGGAGCCGAACCGGAGCCTGTCCTACAGGTGGGATTTCGCCCATGAAGACCCGGCTTTCAATCTTGAGAGCGTGGTGACGTTCACCCTGGTACCGACCGCGAACGGCACGCGCCTGCGCGTCGAGCAGGCGGGCTTCCGCCCGGAGCAGAAGCAGGCCTATGGCGGCGCAATGGCCGGATGGCGGCAGATGCTGGAAAAGCTGGAGCAGGTGATCACACGCCCGGAGTGACGCCCGGTCATCCGACATCGTCAACGCCGATCGATCTTAGGAGAAACTCTCGTGAACTGGAACAAATGGATCCGGCAATTCCACCGGTGGATGTCCATCGTCTTCACCGCGACCGTCGCCGGCAATTTCGTCGCCATGGCGCTTGTCGGCCAGCCCCCGGCCTTGATCGTCTATTCGCCCCTGCCGCCGCTTTTCCTGCTTTTGTTCAGCGGCCTCTATATGTTCGTTCTGCCTTACCTGACCGGCCAGAAAAACGAGCTGCGCGAAGCGTAACGCGAACAATCTGCTGGAATGAAAAGGGGCGGTTTCCCGCCCCTTTCGCTTGACGGCGGACTAAAGTCCGCGACTACTGGATCGCCTTGTCGGTGATCGCGGTCGTGTAGGCGCCTTCCGGCTGCTTGGTGATGATCTTCTGGTCGAGCAGCGCCTTTGCGGTGCGCTCGTAGGCTTCCGGGATCAGCTTGCCATCGGCGTTGTCGATCAGCTTGGCCACCTCGCCCATCATGCGCTTCTGGTGGTTCTCGTCCTGGCCGCCATTGTCCATGACGATCTCGGCCGCCTCGTCGGAGTTCTCGGTGGCGTATTTCCAGCCCTTCATCGAAGCGCGGACGAACTTCACCATCTTCTCCTCGAAGGCCGGGTCCTTGAGCTTGTCCTCGAGCGCATAGAGGCCGTCCTCGAGCAGGTCGTTGCCCATCGCCGTGTAGTTGAAGACGATCAGGTCTTCCGGCTTGTAGCCCGCGTCCATGAGCTGCCAGTACTCGTTGTAGGTCATGACCGAGATGCAGTCCGCCTGCTTCTGGATCAGCGGCTGCACGTCGAAGCTCTGCTTCAGCACCGTGACGCCGTCCGGGCCGCCCTCGGTGGACAGGCCGAGCTTGTTCATCCAGGCGTAGAACGGATATTCGTTACCGAAGAACCAGACGCCGAGCGTATGGCCCTTGAAGTCGGCTTCGGTCTTGATCGGCCCGTCCTTCGGGCAGACCAGTTCCATGCCGGCCTTCTTGAACGGCTGGGCGATATTGACCAGCGGCACGCCCTTCTCGCGCGCCGCCAGCGCGCCGCCCATCCAGTCGACGATGACGTCGGCGCCGCCGCCGGCGATCACCTGTTCCGGCGCAATGTCCGGACCGCCCGGCTTGATCTCGACGTCGAGACCTTCCTCCTCGTAGAAACCCTTGTCCTTGGCCACGTAGTAGCCGGCGAACTGCGCTTGCGTGACCCATTTGAGCTGCAGCGTCACCTTGTCGGCGGCCATGGCCTGGAAAGCGGCCAGCGACATCGCGCCTGCCAGAACCGGAATGATCATCTTTTTCATTTGTTACCCTCTGAGTTGAACCCTGATGCCATCACACTATCCGCATCTATCCGCCACGGACAGATGGATGCCAGAACGTGGCTGCCCTTTCGCAGAGCGCGACCACGCCATAGAAGACCGAACCCGCGAACGCCGCAACAGCGATTTCCGCCCATACCATGTCGATGTTCATGCGCCCGACCTCGGTGGAGATGCGGAACCCCATGCCGACCACCGGGGTGCCGAAGAATTCGGCGACGATGGCGCCGATCAGCGCCAGCGTCGAATTGATTTTCAGCGCGTTGAAGATGAAAGGCGCCGCCGCCGGCAGCCTCAGCTTCCACAGCGTCTGCCAGTAGCTCGAGGCATAGGTGCGCATCAGGTCGCGCTCCATATGGCCGGACGCGGCAAGGCCCGCGATCGTGTTCACCAGCATCGGGAAGAAGGTCATGATGACGACCACGGCCGCCTTGGACTGCCAGTCGAAGCCGAACCACATGACCATAATGGGTGCGACGCCGATGATCGGCAGCGCCGACACCATGTTGCCGATCGGGATCAGCCCGCGCCGCAGGAACAGGAAGCGGTCGGCAAGGATGGCGACGACGAAGCCGGCGGCGCAGCCCAGCACATAGCCGACGAGCACCGCCTTGAAGATGGTCTGGTTCACGTCCGCCGCCAGCACCGGCAGCGAGTTGACGAGGCGCGCGCCAATGGCGCTGGGCGGCGGCAAAAGGATGAAGGGGATGCCGGCACTGCGCGTGATCGCTTCCCACAGGATGAGTATCCACGCGCCGAAGATCGCCGGGATGACGAGACGCAGCAAACGCGCCAGCCACGGCGAGGCCGGACGCAAATTCGACAGCACGGCGACGCAGCGCCAGCCGAGCAGCCAGGCGGCCGCAAGAATGAGGAAATACGGCGCTTTCGCCGTGCCCTCGAACCCGCCTATGCCGTGGATCAGCAGCCAGGCGGCGAGATGCGCGCCGACGAACAGGGTAAGCGCTTCGATGAGGGCCGGAAGGCGCAGCATCGATATGAGCGCTGCGACCGCGACCAGCGCGAAGATCAGGCTTTTTGTGCCCAGATAGGGATAGGCGACGGTCGCCGTCGGGTTGGCCAGCGCCTCGGCTTCCGGTGCGGTCATGGCGCCGAAAGCAACCGCGGCAACGACCAGAACCAGGGCTAGCAGGGCCTGCCAAGACGGTTTCAGTCGGCCCATGCCGGCCTCCCGATAGCTGGTTTTATAGCCCTACTCCTCGGGAGTAAGGTTATCGCATGGGGCACAAACCACCCCCACTCCGTCGCGCTTCGCGCGCCACCTCTCCCCCTGCCCGGGGGAGAGGAGATGCCGGCCGCAAACCTGGCTCCCTTCCTCTCCCCCGTCGAGCGGGGGAGAGGTGGTTTGCGAAGCAAACCGGAGTGGGGGTCGATCTTCAGCGGGGGCAGCCCAAAAAATACCATCACGCCGGCCTCCCGCCCATGGCGCGGTCGACGATCCGCCCCGCCAGCCCGACTACGGCGACCAGCAGCGCCGCGACCACCGAGCCGGCCACCAGCGCCGACCAGATGTCGATGGTCTGGCTGTAATAGGCGCCGGCGAGCAACTTCGCGCCGATGCCGGCGACGGCGCCCGTCGGCAGTTCGCCGACGATGGCGCCGACCAGACTTGCCGCCACAGCCACCTTCATCGAAGCGAACAGGAACGGCACCGACGCCGGCGCCCTCAGTTTCCAGAACGTCTGCGCCCGGCTGGCGTTGTACGTGTGCATCAGGTCGAGATGCATCAGTTCGGGCGAACGCAGGCCCTTGACCATGCCGACCGCCACCGGGAAGAACGACAGATAGGTCGAGATCAGCGCCTTGGGGATCAGCCCGGTGATGCCGACCGCCGCCAGCACGACGATGATCATCGGCGCGACGGCGAGGATCGGGATCGTCTGCGAGGCGATGATCCATGGCATCAGGCTGCGGTCCAGCGTCGTCACATGCACGATACCGACCGCGATGACGATGCCGAGCAGCGTACCGAGCGCAAAGCCGAGCAGCGTCGAGGAGAGCGTCACCCAGGCGTGGTAGACGAGGCTGCGGTTCGAGGTGACCTTGCGCAGGAAGGTGTTCTCGAAAAAGTTCTGCGCCACCTGATGCGGCGCCGGCAGCGTCGGCTTCGGTTGCGACAGCGTCTTTTCGACGAAGTCGATGACGCTGGTGGACGGCGCGCCGGTGCGCCGGTCCAGATCGCGCTGGAACGGCGCGTTGAGAAAGACCGCGCCGACATACCAGATGACCAGGATGCCCGCGAGGATCGCGGTCACGGGGACGATTTTCGAGCGGAGGGAGTCCATCGCGCTAGCCTTGTTCCCCTCCCCCTTGTGGGGAGGGGTTAGGGGTGGGGGTGCGCCTGCGGCCATCCATCAAGCCGAGAACGCCCAAAATCTCTTCGATGCAGCCACTGAAGTTATCTGACAACTCGCCTGTGTTGAAACGCAGGACTGTATAGCCCTCACCTGCGAGCCACTCGTCGCGTTCGCGATCCCGCCTCTGGCCTTCCGGCGTAAAATGGTGCTCGCCATCCACCTCCATGACCAGCCGGTGTTCGTGGATGACAAAGTCGACGACATAAGATCCGATTGGCGCCTGCCTGCGGATATGAATCCCGTACCACCGCCGAAACTGGCTAAGTTCGGCCCACAGCTTTCGTTCGCCATCCGTCATGTTGCGCCGCAATCTGCGGGCGCGTGGGATGACCTTCGGGTCGATAGCCGTTGACACGCCGAGCACCCCCACCCCTAACCCCTCCCCACTAGGGGGGAGGGGAAGCTGCCGCACGCCAAGTCCCCCTCCCCCTAGTGGGGAGGGGTTAGGGGTGGGGGTACGCTGACTTCCGAAGGACATCGGTCGTTTTTCAATCCTCATAGCTGTGCCCTGCCCTCAGACCCTCGCGCACCCTTGCGGCGATGGCCAAAAATTCCGGCGTCTCGCGGATGTCGAGCGGCCGCTCCCGCGGCAGCGTCGATTCGATGATGTCGGTCACCCGCCCGGGGCGCGGCGACATCACCACGATGCGGGTCGAGAGATAGACGGCCTCGGGGATGGAGTGGGTGACGAAGCAGATCGTCTTGTTTGTGCGCGCCCATAGTTCCAGCAGCTGTTCGTTGAGGTGGTCGCGCACGATCTCGTCCAGCGCGCCGAACGGCTCGTCCATCAGCAAAAGGTCGGCGTCGAAGGCGAGAGCGCGGGCAATCGAGGCGCGCTGCTGCATGCCGCCGGAAAGCTGCCAGGGATATTTCTTCTCGAAGCCGGAAAGGTTGACCAGCTCCAGCGTGCGGCGGATGCGCTCCTTCTGCTCGGCCCTGGGCAGGCCCATGATCTCCAGCGGCAGCGCGACATTGTCGTCGATGGTGCGCCAGGGGAAAAGCGCCGCCGCCTGGAACACATAGCCATAAGCCCGCGCCTCGCGCGCCTGTTCAGGCGTTATGCCGTTGACCGAGATCGTGCCCGATGTCGGCTTCTCAAGATCGGCGATGACGCGCAGCAAGGTGGTCTTGCCGCAGCCGGAAGGGCCGATGAAGGAGACGAACTCGCCCTTGCCGATGGTGAGATCGACATTCGACAGCGCCTGCACGGGGCCGTCATTGGTCTGGAAGGTGAGGCCGAGCTTGCTTGCCGCAACCACGGCTGGCGATGCTGTCGTCATAGGCCGCCGCGCGCTCCGTCCGGCAGACTGCGTGGCGCGCCGATTCCGGTTGATTTTGTCCGTCCGCTGAATTTCACTCGCCCTGCCCCATTGCTCTTCGCTCCTTCGCCGAGGATACGCCCATGTCCGCCGCGCCGACCTGCCATCTCGTCCGCCCTGACGCCACCTACAAGGGCAAGCAGGGATTGAGCTATTTCGCCGGCATCGCCGCCGAAACCGTCGGCTCCCGCGGCATCTGCATGCACCTGCTTACCATGCCGCCCGGTGCCCGCGCCAAGGCCCATATGCATGAAAACCACGAAACCGCGATCTACTGTCTCTCCGGCGCGGTCGACACCTGGTACGGAGAGCAGCTCGAGCATCATGTCGTCGTCAAGGCCGGCGATCTTTTCTATATTCCCGCCGGCGTCCCGCATCTGCCCGCCAATCTCGGCGACGAGCCGGCCTCGGCGGTCATCGCCCGCACCGATCCCAACGAGCAGGAAAGCGTCGTGCTGCTGCCGGACCTGGATGCGGCGGTGCCTGTTTAAAGAAGGTGAAATGTCCATAGCAAGCTCGGTACCCCCACCCCTAACCCCTCCCTTCAAGGGGGAGGGGGACTGGCGCGCGGCAGCTTCCCCTCCCCCTTGAAGGGAGGGGTTAGGGGTGGGGGTAAATTCACGCCCCACTATCCTGCCGCAAGACGGCAGATCGCCGACAGGCGAGAGGGGCGTAACATGAAGCGGCGCGCCTTCAATCATAGACTGTCGATCAAACCCCGCTCGCCGGAATGCCGCTGCGCTCGATCTTGCGCGGCGCCACCAGTTCCTTCCAGGTCGACAGCGCCCGATTGACCGCCTGGTGGGGCTCGCGGGCGACGAATTCGCCATGGCCGGGCTTCGTCTTCACCTCGCTCTCCTGGATCGCCAGTTCGCCGCGCGTGAACACGAAGCGCGGCAGGCCGGTCACCTCGAAGCCCTCGAACACGTTGTAGTCGATCACCGACTGCTGTCCCTTGGCCGAAATCGTCTTCTTGCGCTTCGGGTCCCACACGATCAGGTCCGCATCCGCGCCTTCGACCACCGCGCCCTTCTTCGGATACATGTTGAGGATCTTGGCGATGTTGGTGGAGGTCACCGCGACGAACTCCTCCTTGGTCAGCCGGCCGGTGTTGACGCCGGCTGTCCACAGAACGGGCAGCCGGTCTTCCAGCCCGCCGGTGCCGTTGGGTATCTTGGTGAAATCGCCGACGCCGGTGCGCTTCTGTTTTGTGGTGAAGGCACAATGGTCGGTCGCCACCACCTGCAGCGAGCCGGCGGACAATCCCGCCCACAGCGAATCCTGATGCTGCTTGCTGCGGAAAGGCGGGCTCATCACCCGGCGGGCGGCGTGGTCCCAGTCCTTGTTGAAATATTCCGTCTCGTCCAGTGTCAGGTGCTGGATCAGCGGCTCGCCATAGACGCGCATGCCCTTCTGCCGCGCCCGGCGGATCGCCTCGTGGCTCTGCTCGCAGGATGTGTGCACGACATAGAGCGGCACGCCTGCCATGTCGGCGATCATGATGGCGCGGTTGGTCGCCTCGCCCTCCACCTCCGGCGGCCGCGAATAAGCGTGGCCTTCCGGGCCGTTATTGCCTTCGGCGAGCAGCTTCTGCGACAGCGCCGCGACCACGTCGCCGTTCTCGGCATGGACGAGCGGCAGCGCGCCCAGCTCCGCGCAGCGCTGGAAGGAAGCCAGCATCTCGTCGTCATTGACCATCAGCGAGCCCTTGTAGGCCATGAAGTGCTTGAACGAGGTGATGCCCTTGTCGACCACCGTCTTCATCTCGTCGAAGACCTGCTTGTCCCACCAGGTGACCGCCATATGGAAGGAGTAGTCGCAAGCGGCCTTGGAGGTCTTGTTGTCCCACATCTGTAGCGCTTCGAGCAGCGATTGCTGCGGCGCCGGCAGACAGAAATCAACCACCATCGTCGTGCCGCCGGCGAGCGCGGCGCGCGTGCCGCTTTCGAAATCGTCGGCCGAATAGGTGCCCATGAACGGCATTTCGAGATGCGTGTGCGGGTCGATGCCGCCCGGCATCACATAGCAGCCGCTGGCGTCGAAGCTCTCGTCGCCCGACAGGTTCTGGCCGATCTGAACGATCCTGCCGCCCTCGATCCTGACGTCCGCCTTGTAGCTGCGGTCGGCGGTGACGATCGTGCCGTTCTTGATGACCTTGGACATAGCCTTTCCTTTCTTACCGTGCGCCGGCGCTCAGCTGTCGATCCGCCGCGAACGCCAGCGCCGCAAATCCTTCATCAGTCCGTCCAGCGTGCCGAACACCGGCACCACCACGGTCCACGACGCCGGCCTCAGTTTGTTGGTGGGCACGCAGTCGAGCGCGATCCTGCGCTGGTGCTCCTCGTCCACCCAGATGCGCGAGAATTCGAGGATCTCGGCGCAGACATCCTCGCGCAGATTGTTGATGCGCACATGGTTCATGCGGAAGATCGACAGCGCCGAAAAGGCCACCGTGACCAGCGAAATCAGCAGGATCATCAAGAGATACGTGGTGTTGCCGGCATAATGCCTGCTCCACATCGCATAGAGCCACACCCCCAGCGAGAAAACCACGAATGCCTTGGAAATGCGGAACGCCGCGAGCGGGCCCTGCACTTCGGCCTTCGTACGCTCGTCGCTCTCCACCTCGATGCCGCGCAGCTTCTTCGAGAACTCGTAGAGGCGCTGGTTTTCTTCCTCCGTGTGTTCCTCGCCGCGGGCCACGCGCAGCGTCTCGAAGGCCTTGTGGGTGATGTCGTCGATGGCCGTCCAGCCGGCCAGCGGCACGATGGCCGGCGGCAGGTAGTAGCCGACGGATTCGAACAGCACGTAGGTGAGATGGATGGTGGTCAGGAAGATGAACAGGATGAGCAGGATGGCGAAATCGGAGACGCCGAGCGTGTCGAATATGTTCTGGTAGTTCTGCACCACGCCGTTCAAAAGATCGACGCTGGGCAGGAAGCCGTCCGTGGCGTTTCCCATCGGAACGAATCCCGAAATGACGTAGAACACCACCCCCGCCACCAGAAGGCGCGACGTCATGAAGTTCGAGAACCGGATGACCCCCTGGAGGAGCGCTTCGACATCCATTAGCGAGATCCACCCGCAGAAACGTCTTGGCTGGAGTTACCCCCACCCCTAACCCCTCCCCTCAAGGGGGAGGGGGATTCTGAGACGTCAATGCCCCCCTCCCCCTTGAGGGGAGGGGTTAGGGGCGGGGGTGCGATGACAGGCTCCAGCGTTGCCGACATTAGGCCCAGAGCGGCGAGTATTTCCTCAACACACCCATCAAAATTCTCGGACAACTCACCCGTGTTGAAACGGATAACGCGGTAGCCCACGCCCCGCAGCCAGGCATCCCTCTTGGCATCGCGGGCAAGTGCTTCAGGCGTAAAATGATGCTCGCCATCAACTTCGATGATCAATCGATGCTCATGGATCACAAAATCCGGGAAATAAGCGCCGATCGGCGTCTGTTTGCGAACGTGGATGCCGTATAGCCCCCGAAATTTTTTGAGCTCGGACCAAAGCTTCTTTTCGCCGTCCGTCATCGCCCGCCGCAGCTGACGTGCACGCTTGATCGCTTCGGATGGCACGCGGGTTGGCATGAAATCTACCCCCACCCCTAACCCCTCCCCTCAAGGGGGAGGGGAACTTGGCATGCGGCAGCTTCCCCTCCCCCTTGAGGGGAGGGGTTAGGGGTGGGGGTCCGGTCGAATCTCCCTGTGCAGAAGTCGTCCCTCATCACCCCACGATCTCCGCCGTCTCGACCACCGCATGGAACAGCACATCCGTGCCGGCGGCAGCCCATTCCTTGGAAATCTCCTCCGCCTCGTTGTGCGAGAGCCCGTCGACGCAAGGGCACATCACCATCGCCGCCGGCGCGACGCGGTTGACCCAGCAGGCGTCGTGGCCCGCCCCGGAGACGATGTTGCGATGCGTGTAGCCGAGCCGCTCGGCTGCTTCGCGCACGGCGCGCACGCAGTTCTCGTCGAACGTCACCGGGTCGAAATGGCCGACCTGCTCGACTTCGAACTTGATATCCAGCGCCTCGCAGATCAGCGCGATGCCGGAGCGGATGCGCTCGTCCATCTCGTCCAGCACTTCCTTGTTGGGCGAGCGGATATCGATGGTGAAGACGGTGCGGCCGGCGATGATGTTGCGGGAATTGGGATAGACTTCGATATGGCCGATGGCGCCGACGGCGTCCGGCTGGTAGTCCATCGCCACTTCGTGCACCAGCTCGGTCACCCGCGCCAGACCGAGCCCGGCATTGCGCCGCTTCGGCATCGGCGTCGAGCCGGTGTGGCTTTCCTTGCCGGTCAGCGTCACCTGCAGCCATTTGAGGCCCTGGCCGTGGGTGACGACGCCGATATCGATGTCTTCGTCCTCGAGGATAGGCCCCTGCTCGATGTGCAACTCGAAATAGGCGTGCATCTTGCGCGCGCCGACCTTTTCCTCGCCCCGCCAGCCGATGCGCTCCAGCTCGTCGCCGAAGCGCTTGCCCTTGGCGTCGGTGCGGTCGTACGCCCATTGCTGCTCGTGCACGCCGGCGAAGACGCCGGACGCCAGCATCGCCGGCGCGAAGCGCGTGCCCTCCTCGTTCGTCCAGTTGACCACGACGATGGGATGCTTCGTGCGGATGCCGAGATCGTCCAGCGTGCGGATCACTTCCAACCCTCCAAGCACGCCGAGCACCCCGTCATACTTGCCGCCGGTCGGCTGCGTGTCGAGATGGCTGCCGACATAGACCGGCAGCGCTTGCGGATCGGTGCCTTCGCGGCGCGCGAACATGGTGCCCATCTGGTCGAGGCCCATCGTGAGGCCCGCCTTTTCGCACCAGCGCTTGAACAGGTGGCGGCCTTCGCTGTCCTCGTCGGTCAGCGTCTGGCGGTTGTTGCCGCCGGCGACGCCAGGACCAATCTTCGCCATCTCCATGAGGGAATCCCACAAACGGTCTGGATTGATTCGAAGATTTTCGCCTGGTGCCGCCATGCCTTACCTTTCCGCTGAGAGCGCCGTGCGGCGCGAGGCTCCCTCCCCCTCGACGGGAGGGTGGCCGCGAAGCGGCCGGGTGGGGTCGTCTCCGCCGAATGCGGCCAGCTCTTTCACCAGTTGAGCGCAATGCCAGGGATTTGCAAGAACGTCGGGATAGTCGAGCCGAATTATCCGGTAGCCAAGCGAGTTCAGATAAGCGTCGCGATTTCCATCATGACGCTTGCCGGCGGCAGTCTCGTGCAGGTCGCCGTCAACCTCGACGATGATTTTGGCCGAATGGCAGACGAAATCCACGACGTAAACGCCGATTGCCGCCTGCTTGCGGAAATGCAGGCCAGCAGATTTTAGGTTTCGCAGTTCAAGCCAGAGCAGCACCTCGCCCTTTGTGAGAGCTTTGCGCAGCGAACGCGCTTTTTGGCGCATCTCCGGTTTGATCTGCGTAGCGCTCATCGGGCGAGCCTATCCCGGAGGACCCCACCCAGCTGCTTCGCGGCCACCCTCCCCTCAAGCGGGAGGGACCTCTGCGTCTCCCCTATCACTCCACGGCCCTCAAAACCTCGCGGACATGATCGATCAGTTCGTTGATCTGCCCCTTGGTGATGATGAGCGGCGGCGACAGCGCGATGATGTCGCCGGTGGTGCGGATCAACGCGCCGCGCTCGAACGCCTTCACGAAGGCCGAAAAGGCCCGCTTGGTCGGCTGTCCGGCGATCGGCTGCAGCTCGATGGCGCCGATCAGGCCGATGTTGCGGATGTCGATCACGTTGGGCTCGCCCTTGAGCGAATGCAGCGCGTCTTCCCAGTAGGGCGCAAGCTCCTCGCCGCGCGTCAGCAGCCCCTCTTCCTTGTAGGTGTCGAGCGTGGCGAGCGCCGCCGCGCTGGCGATCGGGTTGCCCGAATACGTATAGCCGTGGAAGAACTCGATCATGTGCTCGGGGCCGTTCATGAACGTGTCGTGGATGTCCTTGGTGACGAACACCGCGCCCATCGGAATGACGCCGTTGGACACGCCCTTGGCAGTGGTGATGATGTCGGGCGTGACGCCGAAATAGTCGGCGGCGAACGGCGCGCCGAGACGGCCGAAACCGGTGATCACCTCGTCGAAGATCAGCAGGATGCCGTGCTTCGTGCAGATATCGCGCAGCCGCTTGAGATAACCCTTCGGCGGCAGGATGACGCCCGTCGATCCCGCTACCGGCTCGACGATGACAGCGGCGATGGTCGAGGCATCGTGCAGCGCGACGATGCGCTCCAGTTCGTCCGCCAGCTCGGCGCCATGCTCCGGCACGCCGCGCGTGAAGGCGTTCTTGGCCGGCAGGTGCGTGTGCGGCAGATGATCGACGCCGGCCAGCAGCGTGCCGAACATCTTGCGGTTGGTGACGATGCCGCCGACCGAGATGCCGCCGAAATTGACGCCGTGATAGCCGCGCTCGCGCCCGATCAGCCGGGTGCGGGAACCTTCGCCGCGCGCCTTGTGGTAGGCGAGCGCCATCTTGAGCGCCGTATCCACCGATTCCGAGCCGGAGTTGGTGAAGAAGACATGGTCCATGCCCTTGGGCGCGATATCGACCAGCCGGTTTGCCAGCTCGAAGACGATCGGATGGCCCATCTGGAACGCCGGCGCATAATCGAGCTCGGCCGCCTGCTGCTGGATCGCCTCGGTGATCTTCGGCCGGCAATGGCCGGCATTCACGCACCACAGGCCGGCGGTGCCGTCGAGGATCTTGCGGCCGTCGCTGGCGGTGTAGTGCATGTCCTTGGCGGCGACCAGCATGCGCGGCGCCTGCTTGAACTGCCGGTTTGCCGTGAACGGCATCCAGAATGCGCTGAGATCGTTCGGCGTGACCTTGAGCCGGTTTGACATGACCAAGCTTCCCTTTTCGGTATCTGTTTCGCTGTTGCCAACGCTTGGTCTTCGGCGCGTTTTCGTGCTACGCAAATTTTTGACCGGATGGACAAACGTTAGCACCGCCATAGTGGCGGTCAAGGGATTACTAGCGGAAATGCGGCGACGTCAGAGCGTTCCACAGGCTGCCAAAAACTGGTCCAGAACATTGGTCCAGATGCCTTGCCGAAACCGGAGCGCCCGTCGATGACCGCGGCCGTCAAGGCGCCCTCCCCCCGCCGCACCCGCATCCAGACGGAAAAGCGCGAACTCATCCTCGAAGCGGCGCTGGAAGTGTTTTCGGCCAACGGTTTTCGCGGCGCGACCATCGACCAGATCGCCGAGGCGGCCGGCATGTCGAAGCCGAACCTGCTCTATTATTTCCGCCGCAAGGAAGACATCCACGAAACGCTGATCCAGCGCCTGCTCGACACCTGGCTGGCGCCGCTGCGCGAACTGGACGATATCGGCGA
>CBFGLW010000048.1:0-22548 GCA_965649745.1 uncultured Mesorhizobium sp.
GCCGGCCTGTCACGCCGGAGGTCGCGGGTTCGAGCCCCGTCACTCGCGCCATTTCTTTTCCACAGGCCAGTAGGGTCAATCTGCACGATGTCCGTGTGGCATATGCCGCAACGGGCCTTCAGCGTCCAAATCGCCCGACGTCTCAAGCCACAACCTATGAGTTTGATCCTTAAGGAGGAATCGGTTCCGCTTGAGGCAAGTCCCACGGTTGGCCGCTTTGGCATCGGCGGGAGACAGAGCCCGCCCGTCTTATTCGCCTGGATATGCCTTCGGAGGCAAATTGAGACATTGTGTCAATTTTGATCCATGGCCGTTGACCGAAGCCGACTATATGCTACCTTGGGTTGGTGAGCATATTGCACACTAGCTGTTGCTACTAAGGGAGAATGAGAAATGAAAATCGTTCTTGCGAGCAAACTTCGCGAAGTGTCGAGCAAAGGCGTTGTCGTGAAGAATCACGGCGGCGGCGGCGCTAAGTAATACCGATTTGAAATGAAAGGCGCGCATGCTTTTTTGGCATGCGCGCCGATTTTATATTTAGGATTTTGTATCGGTACCCGTAACGAATGAAATTCTTCAAGGGATACCCTGGCGTTCCCGATCCTCAGCCGGGCGAAGATCGCCTGTCAGGAGAGATTCCGTTACGAGCCTACCAGCATTGTGAACCCTTTCTCGCCGCCAATCGCGTTGGCTGGCTGCTCTATCCTCCTGTCGACTTCAGCATTCAATGGAATGGGGTAGACGTATTCGTTCAGTTCGAGACCATCGAAGAGGTCATCAAGCTGGACCGGGTGTTTCTTCCGGGGTTCGCCGATTTCTGGATCGACAACACTAGTCATGATCTCGTGGATGCGATGCCGCCGTTCCTGGAGTTGTTTCCGGAAAGGGGCGTTCTCCAGGTCTGGACCGGTTTCTTCGTCAAGACGGACGAAAATGTCAGCACATGGGTGCGGGCGCCGGTGAACCGCAACGACAGCACGGCCTACAAGGTGGTCGAGGGCATCATCGAGACCGATTGGTGGACCGGACTTCTGTTCACCAACATCCAGCTGGTGCGAACCGATGAGCCGATCCAGTTTTCGAAGTCTCGTCCCTGGTTTCAGGTCTTTGAAGTGCCGCGTGCGCTTCATGGATCCGGGCCACGTCCTCCTCTCGATATCATCGAGGACATGGCCGATTTTCCGCCTTCCTTCTGGGAAGGCCTCAAGGAAACGGCAAATCGGCGCAATTCCGAAAAGGCCGGCTCCTACCGCGTGATTTCCAGAAGGCGCGGCCGCGAATGAGTGTCTGGCGGCGGTTTCTGCAATCTGGCGCCAGAGCTGCCGTGCTGCAGCAGAAAATCGAGTTCGAGCCACCGCCCGAGCCTGAACTGGTCGAGCTTGTAACGCTGGCTGTGGACCATAAGCTGGAAACGTCGCTGGCCACGGTCGTCCCGGCACTGGCGCCGACAATAACGCTTCACGATCAGATATATGGCGAGCAGATGGGCTGGCTGAAGCGCAACTACGCCCATTTAAGCCATTTCGATACCCTGACATTTATCCAGGGCTTCCCCAGGAACAGACATTTCGGCCCGGCACTTCCGGCCAGCCAGCGTAACGATTTGGACTATGTGATTTCCGACGAGGAAAATCTCGCCCTTTTGAAGGTTTTTAAGGCCCTCGGCTTAAGGCAGACCTTCCTCGTCGATGGCGAACTGGTTACCTTGCCGGACGAAGAGGTTGCCGAAATAGAAAAATCCGCAGTGTACGCCTATCCGAAGAATATTCCCTACGGCGTCGCGTTGCCGTTTCGCCTTCCCGATCTGGGAGGTCTGGAAATCGGAGAGGCGCTGGGTCCGTTGCGGCGCGTCGGCAAGGATCTGGTCCTGTTCGTGATTTTCGAGCGGACATTATCCTTCGGCGGTCCTCACGACCTGGAAATTCTGCTCGATAAGAACAACCAGGTCGTTCTGGACGGCCTTCCGATCCCAAATGACGAAGCTTACATCCTCTTTGCCGCGGTTCGCTTCTACAAGGGTACGCTGGTTGGCGATCCGAGGATGCGCTCACTGCTGGAAATAGGCCATTTATTGAGGGCCGGACAGACCGGTTTCCAAACCGACCGTTTGCGGCGCCTTGTCGAGAAAAGCGGGTTCGAGCGGGAGGTCTACGCAGTCCTCGACGGACTTGCCGAGATCAGTCCGGAATTCGCCGAAGCATGCCGGCAAAGGTCGTTGCCGCTTGTAGCGGATTTGGCCTGGAAACAGAAAATGTATGAGGTGCAAAGCGGGGCCGGCGAACAACTGAAACTGGTAAGCTAGGATTCCAGGCTGGCGATTTCCGGGTGGTATGGTTGCTATGCAAATTCTCCTTCAGAACCGCCAGTTCTCCCTGGTTTTCATGGTGTCGTTGCTCAGTGTCCTGGGCGTCGAGATGGCGCGGCTGGCCTTGCCGCTGATCGTCTATGAAATTCAGCGCTCAGAGATGGAACTGTCGGTTCTGAGGGGCGTCGTCTTCCTGCCCAACATATTGCTGGCCGTCTTCATCGGCACAATCAACGATCGGGTCAGAAGGGTCCCCGCGCTTCGTTTTTATCTGATCGTCCAGGCGGCAGTTCTTCTTTGCACGGCTTTTGCGCTCAGGGACCTTGATGGAGGGCTATGGCTGGTGCTGACGCTGGTGTTTTTCCTGATGGCGTTCTTCTATGCCTCGGGCAATGTGCAGACCGGATTGATCCAGCAGGCGGTGCCGGTTGGCGATCTGGTTACCGCGAACTCTTTGCTTAGCGGGTTCAACTCCACGATATCGGTGTTCGCGCCGATGGCTGCCGGCGCCCTGCTGGTTCTCATCGGTGGTCCGGGCGCCATAGTCGCGTGTTCCGCTGCGCTTTTCGCTGCCACGGCCTTTTCTCTCTTGATCAGGCTTGAGGACAAGCCAAAACCGAAGGGAAACTTTCTTCAGGACATAACGGATGGGCTGAAGGCGTTCGCCAACAACCGCGAACTCGTCACCATGTCGCTCGTCGTGATGATCGTGAACGGCGCCGAGGGCATTTATGCGACCATGCTTATCGTGCTGCTCAAATCGAACCTCGGCGTGGGCGATTTCGAAGTCGGCGTCGTCCTGGGCCTGACCGGTCTCGGCGCCGTTTGTGGCGCCTGGCTAACGCCCTACGGACGACGTGCGTTTGGGATCGCAAAGACTTTTGCCATGCCGATCCTTCTTGTCGCCTGTGTCTATGTGGCTACAGCTTTCGCTCCCAACGTTGCGGTCGTCGCAGCGCTCGGGTTCTTGGAGGGGCTCATCTCCACGATCTTCGTGGTGTCGCTGTGGACGTTCCGTCAGGAAACGGTCGAGCCCCGCTATATCGGGCGCGTGGCAGGAATTTCGGGGGCGATTTTCAAGATCGGCATGCCGCCGCTCATCATCCTGGGCGGGCTCGTCTCCACACAGTATGGCGTGGTTTATTGTCTGCTGTTTGCGGCGCTGCTGAACCTTATCGTTTTCGCAGCCTTGGTGCCGACAAGCCTTTGGCGCTACAAATCGCCGGTGGACGGAAATCCGCTCCCGGCCGGGTGAGCGTCCTCTTGGTCCGTCCGATCGTCAGAGAAGCTGTGCGACCTTCTTTCCCGCCGCGATAAACCGCAGCGGGTCCAGCGCCTCGCCGTTGCGGCGGACTTCGTAGTGCAGATGCGGGCCGGTCGAGCGTCCGCTGCTGCCGGTCAGGCCGATGACATCGCCCGCTTTCAGTTTCTGGCCGACGACGACCGAAATCTTGCTGAGGTGCCCATAACGGGTGGAGAAGCCCTGGCCGTGGTCGACCTCGATCATACGCCCGTAACCGCCAGCCCAGCCCGCACGCACCACGACGCCGGCGGCGGTGACTTTTGCCGGCATCCCCAGCGGAGCGCGGAAATCCATACCGGAATGGAGCGCCGCGGTGCCGAGCAGGGGGTCGGTCCGCACACCGAACGGGCTGGTGACGGTGTGGCCGGGGGCCGGGTTGGAAAGCGGCAGCCGGCGGGCCTCGCTCTTGAGCTGGTCGAGCGCATTGAGGGCCTCGTCCAGTTCCTTGACCTTGGTCTCGAAGATGGTCGTGCTGTCGAGCGGTATCAGCGGACCGCCGACATCGGTTTCGTCATCCTTGCCAAAGTCGCTGTCGACCGTCAGGCCTGCCGCGCGCAACGCCTCGGAAATGGTGTCGGCATTTTCGTATGCCGTGTCGGCGAGTCTGGTGATGCGAGACAGTTGTTCGCTTTCGATGGTGCGGAGCGACTGGTTGATGGCGACGAAAAGCTTGTCGGACCGGTCCGCGGAGGATTCATGGTCCTCGCCCTTGCGGGTCGTCCAGAACGAGAAGGGCAAAGACTTCTGGCTGCCTGCGCTGGCCAATGCCAGGGCAGGGCTGGATGCGGGCTCGCCGACGCCGGTATCCGCGCGGTTGTCAGGCTTCAGCGCAGGCACGGGGCCATTCGCGGGGAGCGGCGCTCCAGCGTCGTTGCCGGCGCTTTCCATAAGCCCGAGGCGGCCATGCCGCTGGCTGAGCTGCGTCTGTCGCTCCAGAAGTTCGCCGACCTTGGTTTCCATTAGCTGCTGGTCGAGCAATTGCCGGCTGGTTATCCGGTCGACCTGCGCGCGCAATGCCGAAATCCTGTCCTCGTAAGCCTGCTGCATGCGCGCCTGGCGCGCTGTCGTCGCGCCGATCAGGTCGTCGCGCAACACAAGATACGATGTTGCCAGCAGGTAGCCCACCGCGACTGCAGCCAACGCCGAACCGGCTAAGGCCGCAAGCCACGGCCTGACGGTGAAATGCCGGATCTCGTCGCCGCGGGCGATGATGACGGTATGAGGTTCCTTGCGTTTGCCGAAAACAGCGGACTGACCGGTTACGTTCACAGCACCAAGCTTTCGTTGCCACCCGAAGATATGTGCGATTACACATCGTTAGGGTTAACAAAGCTTTGCGGATCGGCGGTCCGGTTAACAAATAGGCTGCGGCCGCAGTCAGGTAAGTGCGCGCACCGCCTCCAGCACGGCTTCCGCGTGGCCCTTGACACGAACCTTGCGCCATATCTGGACGATGCGGCCATCTGGGCCGATCAGGAATGTCGCGCGCTCGACGCCCATATAGCTGCGGCCGTACATCTGTTTCTCGACCCACAGATGGTATGCCTCGATGATCTTGCGGTCCTCATCGGCCGCGAGGTCGAGTGTCAGGCCATGCTTGGCCTTGAACTTTTCGTGCTTCTTCGGACTGTCCGGCGACAGGCCGATCACCGTCGCACCGGCTTTTTCGAACTCCGGCTTGAGTTGCGAGAAGCCGATGGCCTCGTTGGTGCAACTCGGCGTATCGTCCTGTGGATAGAAGTAGAGCACTACCGGCCGCCCGGCGAAATCGGCCAGCCGCAACGAACCGCCGCCATCGCGGGGAAGGTCGAAAAGCGGAGCCGGATCGCCCACCTTGAGATCAGCCATACCGTTGCCCTTGTTTATGGTTACGCGCGCGGTTGCAGGCATATAAGGTCTTGCAGGGATTCGTCCACGCTCAATCGGCGACACGGAAGATCACGTGGATCAGGAGCTGCCACGGCACGAAAAGATCAAGTTCAGGCGGGAGGAGATCACCGACCTGGGCAAGATGCCGTCGGCCTGCGGCGAGCCTCCACTCGGGCAGGCGGCGATCGGCCGGGGCACTCGCATCCTTGCCCGTACATTTCTGGTCCTGGTGACGCTGGTTGCTGTGGCAGTGATCGCTGTCCATGCCTTCGATGCGTCGGGCATCGGCGCAGCGCGCATGCGCGAGGCAGCCGAAAAAGCCATCGCGGACATGGCCGGCGTCGATGTCGAGGTGGCGACCGGCCCTGCAAGCCTTACGCTCGACGGTTCGGCATTCCTCGCTCTGCAGGTGCGCGACGTGAGCATGCGCACAGTTTCCGGCGAATCCGTCGCCACTGTAGGCCGGATGCGCTTCGGATTGCGGCTGATGCCGTTGCTGTCAGGCGAAGTGAGGCTGACGAGTGCCAGTATTTCAAATGCGCGCCTGATTGCCTCCGCGCTGCCCTCTGGCGGCAACGACTGGACGGCGGCCCTGCGCAGCCCGGACGGCCTCCTCGATCCGGACAAGATCAGCGATGCGGTGTTTGGACTGGCCAATCAGGTGCTCGACGCAGTTCGGCTGAACTCGGTGCGCGAGATCGATCTGGATAATGTGGAAATTGTCCTGCCCCAGGCGGGGACCGTAAAGCTGGTCAAGATTGCCCAGGCGTCTGTGCGCCAGACCGGACCGGGGCAGATGGAATTTTCATCCAGCAGTGAAATGGACGGCAAGGCGATGACCGTCGCCGGCTCTGCAAGCCGTGACCCGATCTCGCAGTTTATCACGTCCCTGAAGGCCGACGTGAAGATCGCCGCGAACGAGGAGGGCCCACCGGCGGAAAATGCCGAAGGCAGCACGTTGGGCGCCATCGGCTTGCAGCTGACGGGCAACGAGGGCACAGCGGAAACTGCGCCGGTTCTGAAAGCCAGCCTCTCTCTGACTGGCGCCGCCCTGGACCTCGACCGGAAGGGCCGCCTGGTGGCAAACGTCAATGCCGACGCCACTTTGCTGCGCGGCAGCAACAAGCTGGATCTCGGCAGGCTGCAGGTCGCCACAGGACGTTCGTTGTTGAACTTCCAAGGCTCCTTTGGTCCCAAGCCGAAAGATGCCCCGAATGAAGAGCCGTCCTATCGCTATGACCTGGTAAGCGACGGGTCCGGTTTGGCTCCGGTGGAATCGCCCGAACCGGCGCTCCGGTTCATCGCTCGCGCCGCCGGTGTCTATCGGGTCCGCAGCGCCACCCTCGTTGCCGATACCATTGCGCTCAAATCCGATGCCGAGGGCGAGGTGCTTGGCACGGCATCGATGCAATTCGCACAAGGCAAGACACCCGGCATCTCGCTTGGGCTCAACGTCCACAATATGCCGGTCTCCCACGTCAAGCAGCTGTGGCCCTGGTTCTCGGCCGATGGCGCCAGACGTTGGGTTCTGCGTAGTCTCTTTGGCGGCCGCGTCGTGGACGCCAACCTGCAGTATCAGGTGCAGCCGGGCCGCATCGGCGATGGCGTACCGCTGAGCGCAAACGAAGTCTTCGGCCGTTTCCGCATCGAAGGCGCGCGCTTCGACACCGCCGGCCGCATCCCTCCTGTCCGTGACGCAATCGGCGAGGTGGCGTTCCGCGGTAACGATGTGGATATCTCGCTGTCTTCAGGCACTGTCTATCTGCCCAGCGGACGAACCGTCGCTGCGAGCGGCGGCACGCTCAGGGTCAAGAACGCCAACCGGCCGCCGGTCATCGGCGCGCTCGATATCGATGTCGCCGGCGAAGCGCCGGCGATTGCCGAGCTGGCCTCCTACGAACCGATCAACGCCATGCGCCATGTCGGCATCCTGCCGGCTGAACTGTCCGGGACGGTGACCGGCAACGTCAAGGCCGACATCCCCCTGCAGGCGGGCATGGATGCGAGCAAGCTGAATTGGCTCGTGGCGCTCGACTACAAGGATTTGGCTCTGGCAAAACCGGTCGATGGGCAGATGGTGACCGAAGCGATAGGCACCATTGTCGTCGATCCGAACAAGGCCGTGATCGACGCAAAGGCGTTGCTCAGCGGCATACCGGCCGAAGTGGATCTCGTCGAGCCGTTGAGGCAGGAGGGGCCGCCGCGCAGCCGGAATGTCACCATGGTGCTGGATGAGAAGACGCGCGCGGCGTTCATGCCGGGCCTCTCGTCCATCCTGTCGGGCACTGTGAGGGTCGCGCTCGACAAGAATGGCGACGGCAGCCAGGCCGTCTCGGCCGATCTGGCGGCGGTCAAGCTGAGCTTGCCTTGGGCGGGCTGGACCAAGGGCGCCGGCGTGCCGGCAAAGGTGAAATTCACCATGCAGACGTCGGGCCGTTCGGCGCACCTGTCGGATTTCGATCTCAGCGGCGCGACCTTCGCCGTTCAGGGTTCCTTGGTGTTGGCTGATGGAAATCTGTCGTCCGCGGATTTCGATAGCGTCAGGCTGAACCGCGGCGACGACATTTCGCTGTCGCTCAAGCGCACGTCAAAAGGCTATTCGATCGATGTGCGGGGCGATGCGCTTGATGCGCGCTCGCTCATCAAGCAGCTCACTTCCGACGCCGGCGCGCCGACGAAGGGGGCCGGATCGCAATCGGTCTCTGTCGAGGCCGATATCAAGTCGCTCGCCGGTTTCAACGACGAGAAGCTGTCCGGCTTCAAGCTCGACTACGGCGCCATCGGCTCAAGAATAACGGTCCTTCAGGCGAGCGCGCAGACGAGTTCCAACGCCGCCATTACTGTCACCGATGGCGGCGGCGATACACGCAACCTGACGTTGAAATCAGGCGATGCCGGTGCCATTCTGCGTTTTCTCGATACCTACGATCACATGCAGGGCGGTACAATCGCGCTGTCGCTTTCGGGACCTGCCGCTGGGCCGCTGCGCGGCAGGATCGATGCGCGCGACTTTCTGATCGTCAACGAGCCGAAGCTCGCTTCCATCGTCTCGACCCCGCCTCCGGGCGACAACAAAAGCCTTAACCAGGCGGTCAGGGCCGACATCGATACATCCAAGGTGGCGTTTGAACGGGGCTATGCCGAAATCGAGAAAGGCAGCGGCTACTTGAAACTCGCAAACGGCATCCTGCGTGGAACCTCCATAGGTGCTTCCTATCAGGGACTTCTTTACGACCAGAACGACAATATGGACCTGACCGGCACCTTCATGCCCGCCTACGGTCTCAACCGCATCTTCGGCGAAATCCCGATTTTCGGCGCGTTGCTCGGCAACGGCCGGGATGGAGGGCTTATCGGTGTGACATTCCGGCTCAGGGGCAAGGCCAGCAAACCGGAATTGACGATCAACCCGCTCTCGGTGATTGCGCCCGGTATTTTCCGCTCGATATTCGAATTCCGCTAAGCGCCGGGTATCAGACCGGCCGCACCAGAATGTGTTTTTTCTTGCCCAGCGACAGCTTTACCGCCTTTTCCGGACTCAAATCCTGAAGCGTGACCACCCGCTTGTCATCGCTGACCGGTTGGTCGTTGAGGCGCACGCCGCCGCCCTGGATATGCCGACGGGCCTCGCCATTGGACGCTGCCAACCCTGCCGAGACGAAGAGCGCCAAGATACCGATGCCCGCTTCGAGTTGCGTCTGGGGCACGTCGATGGAAGGCAGGCTGTCGGCGGTCACGCCTTCCTCGAAGGTCTTGCGCGCGGTTTCGCCGGCCTGCTCCGCAGCAGCCCTGCCATGCAGCAAGGCGGTGATTTCCGTCGCTAGCACCTTCTTGGCCTCGTTGATCTCGGCGCCGCCAAGCGCTTCCAGCCGCGCCACCTCCGCCATCGGCAGCGTCGTATAGAGCTTCAGGAAGCGGCCGACATCGGCGTCCTCGGTATTGCGCCAGTATTGCCAGAAGTCGTAGGGCGACAGCATTTCCGGATCGAGCCAGACCGCGCCGGACGCCGTCTTGCCCATCTTCGCGCCGGACGAAGTTGTGAGCAGCGGCGTCGTCAGCGCGTAAAGCTGCGCGTTCTCCATACGATGGCCGAGATCGATGCCGTTGACGATGTTGCCCCATTGGTCGGACCCGCCCATTTGCAGGCGGCAGCCGAAGCGCTTGTAGAGCTCCACGAAGTCATAGGCCTGCAGGATCATGTAGTTGAATTCGAGGAAGGACAGCGACTGCTCGCGATCGAGCCTCAGCTTCACCGAATCGAAAGCCAGCATCCGGTTGACCGAAAAGTGCCTGCCGACGTCGCGCAGGAAGTTCACGTAGTTGATGCCCATCAACCAGTCGGCATTGTTGACCATCAGCGCATCGCCGGCGCCGCCGTCCCCGAAATTCAGATAGGGTGCGAAGTTCCTGCGGATGCCGGCGAGGTTCGCTTCGATGTCCTGCGGCGTCAGCAGCTTGCGCGCTTCGTCCTTGAAGGATGGATCGCCGATCATCGAAGTGCCGCCGCCCATCAGCGCGATGGGCCGATGGCCGGTTTGCTGCAGCCAGTGCAGCATCATGATCTGGATCAGCGAGCCGGCGTGGAGGCTCTTTGCTGTGGCGTCGAAACCGATATAGGCGGTTACCGTTTCCCTGGCGAAGAGCTGGTCGAGGCCGGCATCGTCCGATGTCTGGTGGATGAAGCCGCGCTCGCTCATCGTGCGCAGGAAATCGGATTTGAAGGCGGACATCTCGTTCTTTCCGGAAACAGCCCGGACGCAAGCGGCCGTGGCATCTATCATGGCGGGCGTTTAGCATCCTCCCCGTGGGAATCACAAGAACGGCCGGCAAATGACTGCAATCTGCGCGATCGGACTGATGAGCGGCACGTCGATGGACGGCATCGACCTCGCCATGCTGCGTACGGATGGCGAGAACGCCGTGGAATGCGGCCCGGCCTTTTTTGTGCCTTTTGCGGCTTCGTTCCGCGCCCGTATCGAGGCTGCGCTTGAAACGGCACGGCAGATCCGCCGTCGCGAAGAGAGGCCGGGCAACCTGGAGGCCCTCGAACGCGACATCACCTTGCGCCATGCCGAGGCCATTGAAGCGTTTCTGAAAACAGGTGCCGGCTCCTGGGGAAAACCGGCTCTGGTCGGATTTCATGGTCAGACCGTCCTCCACCGCCCTGAAATCGGACTGACGGTTCAGCTGGGCGACGGTGGCCTGCTGGCGGAGCGGACCGGCTTGCCGGTGGTTTATGACATGCGCGCCAACGACATGGTTCATGGCGGGCAGGGGGCTCCGCTGGTGCCCGCCTATCATACGGCGCTCGCCCGTTCGCTGCCGCAGCCTTATGCGGCAAGCTTTCCTGTCGTCTTCGTCAATATCGGTGGCATTTCCAACATCACCTACGTGCCCGTGATTGGCGATCCGGTAGCGTTCGATACCGGTCCGGGCAACGCGCTGATCGACCAGTGGGTAGCGCGCGAAGGCGGAATCCCGTTCGACGCCGACGGGGCGATTGCCAGCGAGGGCGGCATCGCGCGCGCCGTCGTCGACGCCTATCTGGACAAGCCATTTTTCTCCCGGTCCGGTCCGAAGTCGCTCGACCGCAACGATTTCACACTCGCCGAGGCCGCGGGGCTCGAACTGGCGGATGGCGCACGTACGCTGGCGACGGTTTCCGCCGAGGCGATCCTGGCAAGCGTACGGTATCTGCCGGATACGCCGAAGCTCTGGATCGTTTGCGGCGGCGGCAGGAAGAACCCGCATATCGTCGGCGATCTGCGCAACGGCGCACGAGCGCAGGGTGCCGAGGTGATCCTCGCCGAGGATGCCGGGCTGGACGGGGATGCCACCGAAGCCGAGGCCTGGGCTTATCTTGGCGTGCGGGCGCAGAAGGGGTTGCCGCTGACCTTTCCGGCCACGACCGGTTGCCGTGAAGCCGTCAGCGGTGGTGTGATCGCGCAGCCGTGAAGGAAGGGGCCGACCCGGCTCTTGCCTAGCGGTTGCGGCTGGCGTAATGAGCGCGCCACCCGGCTCCGCGGCCCACATGAGTGCCCGCCTGATTGCATTACGGATGCCGCGAGAAAAGAGCCTGATCCTTCATGGCGGACAAATCGATATCCATCGTCATTCCGTGCCGGAACGAGGCGCAGAACTTGCCGCTCCTGCTCGATGAGATCGAGGCTGCCATGGCGGGTCGGGATTTCGAGGTGATCGTCGTGGACGATGGATCGACCGACGACACGCCGCGGGTGCTTGCCGGACAGGCCGCCATGCGCTCCTTTCCGCTCCGCCATCTGAGGCATGAGAAATCCTCGGGCCAGAGCCTTGCAGTCCGCTCCGGCGCCTGGGCGGCGCGCGGCAGCATCGTTGCCACCATCGACGGCGACGGCCAGAACGATCCTCAGTACATTCCGGTCCTGATCGACGCCCTGCTTGCCGCCGGTCCTCAAGCGGGCGCGGCGCAAGGCCAGCGCCTGAAGCGCCGCGACAGCAAACTCAAGCAACTCGCATCCCGCTTCGCCAACTGGCTCCGTAATGCGATCCTTCATGACAACACGCGCGACACGGGTTGCGGCCTTAAGGCCATCCACACCGAAATCCTTCGCAAGCTACCCTTCTTTGACGGCACGCACCGCTTCGTGCCGGCGCTGGTGATCCAGGAAGGCTTCGACGTCGTGCATCGCGATGTGGTCGACCGCTCACGGCGGCATGGAAAGTCGAATTACGGCATCTTCGACCGGGGCCTCCAGGGCGCACTCGACCTGGCTGGCGTCTGGTGGCTGAGAAGGCGTCGCCGGCGGATGCCGAAGGCAAGGGAAATCACGCATGGGTAATGTCTTTCAGGAATTGTCTACCTGGCTCCACCAGGTGTTCGTGCTTCAGTTCGACGGCTGGATACTGCTCGGCTTCGTCGCCCAGTTCTTTTTCACCATGCGCTTTCTCGTGCAGTGGATCGCTTCGGAAAAAGCCAAGCGCAGCGTCGTACCGATCGCGTTCTGGTTCTTCTCTCTCTTCGGTGGCGGCCTGCTCTTCGTTTACGCCGTCCAGCGCGAGGATCCCGTTTTCATCGCCGGGCAGGGCCTCGGCCTGATCATCTATATCCGCAATTTGTGGCTTATCGCCAACGAGCGGAAATCGTCGATGACCAAGGTGGACTGAGCCGCCTCAAATCCGCTCGCTTGCGCGAGACGAATGCTGTGATGAAGCTCCGCTACGCGTTACTTTTCCTGTTCAGCTTGCTGATGACGGCTTCCGGGCTTGCCACCTTGCCGCCGCTGGACCGCGACGAGCCGCGTTTTGTCCAGGCCACAAAGCAGATGGTCGAAAGCGGCGACTATGTGGACATCCGCTTTCAGGACATGCCCCGCTATCAGAAGCCTATCGGCATCTACTGGCTGCAGGCCGCCGCCGTCACGCTGAGCGGGCAGGGCGCGCAGGCGCCGATCTGGATTTACCGGCTGGTTTCGGCGCTGGCCATCGCCGCCGCTGTCGTTGCAATCGCCTGGACGGGGACGAACTTGTTCGGCGCCAATGCGGGGATTGCGGCGGGATTGGTGCTGACGGCGATTTTCGCTACCGCCTTCGAAGGGCGGGATGCAAAGACGGATGCCGCTCTTCTGGCTTGTTGCGTCTTTGCTCAGGGCGCCCTGGCCCAGATTTATATGGCATCGCGCCGCAATGAGGCCGTTGCGGCGCATTTGCCGTGGATTTTCTGGATCGCGCAGGGTTTTGGTCTCTTGATCAAGGGGCCGCTGGCGCCGCTACTTTCTGCGCTGACGGTAATCGCCCTCCTTGTTTTCGAACGCGACGGGCGGTGGCTGGCGCGCCTCAAGCCATGGCGCGGCCTGCTGATTATGGCTCTGATCGTCTTGCCTTGGGTGGTGTTGATCACGCTGAAATCCGGCGTGTCCTTCTGGCAGGGATCGGTGGAGAACGATTTTCTGGAAAAGGCTGTTCCCGGCGGCGCGCCGCACTGGGCGCCGCCCGGCTATTATGTTCTGACCTATTCGCTGTTCATGTGGCCGTTCGGTCTGATTGCGCTCGGCGCAGAAATGCTGGCGATCAATCGCGTGTGGACGGATTATAGGCTGAGGTTCTGCCTCGCCTGGTATGTTCCCTTCTGGCTTCTGTTCGAGCTGGTTCCAACCAAGCTCCCGCACTACGTCATGCCGGCCTATCCCGGATTGATCCTGCTGATAGGCTGGCTTTTGACCTTGGGGCCGGAAGAACGCACCGCGTCTCTGAAAAAGTGGCAGAACTGGTGCTGGTGGGCCGGGGCTCTGGGTTTTGGCTTGGTGACCGCGGCGATCGCTGTCGTTTCGATCGGCGCGCCGGTGTATCTCACCGGACAGGTTTCCCCGTGGGGGCTCTTCGCCGCCCTAACCGTGCTGGCGACGGGCTATTTCGCCGTTTCCCGGAATGGTGCGGTCTCGCTCCGCCGTATAGCCATGGCATCGGTTTTCGCGGGTGTGTCCGCGGCGATCCTTTTCGGCATCGTTATCCCATCCCTGACGCCGATCTGGATGACGCCGAGAATCGTGGCCGCGGTGCAGGCAGCGCAGCCGTGCGGGAACTCGGTTCTGGCGTCTTCAGAATATCGCGAGCCGAGCCTCGTCTTCATGCTCGGCACAAAGACGCTTCTGACAAATCTGAAAGGGGCGGAGGACCATGTCTCCGCAGACCCCGCCTGCGCTCTGGCTCTGGTTCCGGTCCGTCAAGGAAACGAGTTCGCAGGCCAATTGTCTCAGCGGGGCTTGGCAGTTCAGCGGGTCGCGGTCATCGACGGGTACAACTTCTCGTCGGGAGATACGCTTTCCCTAGGGCTCTACCGCGCGGCCTCTCAGCAGTAGCTGACGGGAGCGGGTTTACCTCAGGCGCTTCGGGCGCGGATCGGACAGCTCGCCGGCCAGGCGGCGGTCCAGATAGTCGGCGCATTCCTCGAGCAGCAGTTCGGCGTCGTTGGCGAAGAAGTGGTTCGCGCCGGGAATGATCTTCTGCGTGATGGTGATGCCCTTCTGGGTGTGGAGCTTGTCCACCAGGCCTTGCACGTCCTTGGCCGGCGCCACCTTGTCGGCGTCGCCATGGATGATGAGCCCGGACGACGGGCAGGGCGCCAGGAACGAGAAGTCATAGGTGTTGGGCTGCGGCGAGATCGAGATGAAGCCCTCGATCTCCGGCCTGCGCATCAGGAGCTGCATGCCGATCCATGAGCCGAACGAATAGCCAGCCACCCAGCAGCTCTTCGAATCCGGATGCAGCGACTGCACCCAGTCCAGCGCCGCCGCTGCGTCCGAAAGTTCGCCCGTGCCGTGGTCGAACTCGCCCTGGCTGCGCCCGATGCCGCGGAAATTGAAGCGCAGTGTGGTGAAGTTCCGCTTCTGGAACATATAGAAGAGGTCATAGACGATCTTGTTGTTCATCGTGCCGCCGAACTGCGGGTGCGGATGCAGCACGATGGCGATCGGCGCGCTCTTTTCCTTCGAAGGCTGGTAGCGCCCTTCAAGACGTCCGGCGGGACCGGTGAAAATGACCTCTGGCATCAATAACTCCACTTAGGTACCAACACGCAGCTCAGCCTGAACAACTTCCAGCTCCGGCCTTGACGCAGGGCAGGCGTCTTCATAGAAGCTAGTTTAGAATTGTTCAAAACTGGTGGTTTTGGCCACCCGTGCCGCAAAACGCGTAAATAGGACGGCTTGCGTTGGAATTTCAAGGAAATAACGCGCTGCCCTGACGGAATGGTTTTTGGAAGGAATGCCCCGGCGATGGCCGCAGAGCGCGCCTATCTCGACTATAACGCCAGCGCTCCGCTGACCGCAGCCGCGCGTATGGCGATGTTGGATGCGCTCGAAATGTCGGCCAATCCCTCGTCAGTGCATACGGAGGGACGCGCTGCGCGGCGGCTGATCGAGGACGCGCGCCGCGACGTTGCCGCCCTGATCAATGCCCGGCCGGAGCATGTGGTCTTTACCTCCGGAGCCACGGAAGCGGCCGCGATGCTGCTCACGCCGGATTGGCAGATGGGGCGCGGCGCTTTGCGCATGGGCAGGCTTTATGTCTGCGAGGCGGATCACCCCTGCCTGCTCAATGGCGGCCGGTTTCCCGCCGATCGTGTGACGCGCATCGGCGTCGACCGCGAGGGCATCGTCGATCTGGCGGAACTTGAAGGGGCGCTGGTCGCGCACGACAAGGCCGAAGGACTGCCTCTGGTGGCAATCCACGCTGCCAACAACGAGACGGGCGTTATCCAGCCGCTGGAGCGGCTTGGCCAGGTCGTCAAGGCGGCAGGTGGCATACTGGTGCTCGATGCCGTACAGGCCGCCGGGCGCATTCCGCTCGATGTGTCAGCGGGTTACGCCGATTATCTGATTCTTTCCTCGCACAAGATCGGCGGTCCGAAGGGCATCGGCGCCATGGTCGCTGCTTCCGATCTGATGATGCCGAGGCCGCTCGTCACCGGCGGCGGGCAGGAGAAGGGCCATCGCGCCGGAACCGAGAACCTGGCGGCCATTGCCGGTTTTGGCGCGGCCGCGCGGGAAGCCCGCCTGGCTCTCGACGGCATGGCCCGCATCCGCGCATTGCGCGACGAAGTCGAGGCTGCGGTGAAATCGCTCGTGCCGGATGCGGAAATCTTTGGAACGGGCACTGAGCGTCTTGCCAACACGACATTCTTCGCTATCCCGGGCCTCAAGGCTGAAACGGCCCAGATTGCATTCGATCTTGCCGGCGTTGCGCTTTCGGCTGGATCGGCATGTTCGTCCGGCAAGGTCGGTCCGAGCCATGTGCTGAAAGCCATGGGCCGTGGGGATGCGCCTGGGGCGCTGCGCGTCTCGGTTGGCCACGCCACGACCGCTGAAGATTTGGAGTTGTTCCGGAAGGCGCTCGCGGCAATCGCCGCGCGCCGGCCGGATAGGGAAAAAGCCGCCTGACTCATTGGCGGAAAGACGGCCAGAAGGGTCGAAACGTGAAATAAGCCGGGCTTCGGCCTGGTAGAGCCGTGCGTTGGGGTTGGCCGGGTGAAAAACCGGTTGCGGCGCACTATATCAGACTTACTCCGCCGGCTTCTGCCGCGGTGCCATAGTTTGAAAACGGCCGGGCCTTGAACCCGGCATGGATGGAGAACGCTTATGCCTGCTGTGCAGGAGACGATCGACCGGGTCAGGAAGATCGACGTCGATCAGTATAAATACGGATTCGAAACCGAGATTGCAGTCGATAAGGCCCCCAAGGGCCTTAGCGAAGACATCATCCGTTTCATTTCGGCCAAGAAGGACGAACCTGCCTGGATGCTGGAATGGCGTCTGGAGGCGTATCGCCGCTGGCTGACGCTGGAAGAGCCGACCTGGGCGCGCGTCGACTACCCGAAGATCGATTTCCAGGATATCTATTACTACGCCGCGCCGAAGAACCAGTCCGGACCGCGTTCGCTGGACGAGGTCGATCCGGAATTGCTCAAGGTCTACGAGAAGCTCGGCATTCCGCTGAAAGAGCAGGAAATCCTGGCCGGGGTGCAGAAGCCCGCTGCCGATGCCGACGGTCTCGAAGAAGCCAACGACAATGTCTACAAGTCCGGCCGCGTTGCGGTCGATGCTGTGTTCGACTCGGTGTCCGTCGTCACCACTTTCAAGGAGGAATTGGCCAAGGCCGGCGTCATCTTCTGCTCCATTTCGGAGGCCATCCGCGAGCATCCGGACCTGGTGAAGAAATATCTCGGTTCGGTCGTGCCGACCTCCGACAACTATTACGCCACGCTGAACTCGGCGGTCTTCACCGACGGATCGTTCGTGTTCGTGCCCAAGGGCGTGCGCTGCCCGATGGAGCTTTCCACCTATTTCCGTATCAACGAGAAGAACACCGGCCAGTTCGAGCGCACGCTGATCATCGCCGAGGAGGGAGCTTACGTCTCCTACCTCGAAGGCTGCACCGCGCCGCAGCGCGACGAAAACCAGCTCCATGCCGCCGTGGTCGAACTGGTGGCGCTGGACGACGCCGAGATCAAATATTCCACGGTGCAGAACTGGTATCCGGGCGACGCGCAGGGCAAGGGCGGCATCTACAATTTCGTCACCAAGCGCGGCGACTGCCGTGGCGACCGCTCAAAAATCTCGTGGACGCAGGTCGAGACCGGCTCGGCCATCACTTGGAAGTACCCGTCCTGCATCCTGCGCGGCGACGACAGCCAGGGCGAGTTCTACTCGATCGCCGTGTCGAACGGCTATCAGCAGGTCGACAGCGGCACCAAGATGATCCATCTCGGCAAGAACACCCGCAGCCGCATCATCTCCAAGGGCATCGCCGCCGGGTTCAGCCAGAACACCTACCGCGGCCAGGTATCGGCCCATCGCAAGGCGACGAATGCACGCAATTTCACCAATTGCGACTCGTTGCTGATCGGCGACCAGTGCGGCGCGCATACCGTGCCCTACATGGAAGCCAAGAACGCCACCGCCAAGTTCGAGCACGAGGCGACGACGTCGAAGATTTCCGAAGACCAGAAATTCTACGTCATGCAGCGCGGCATTCCGGAGGAAGAGGCCATCGCGCTCATCGTCAACGGCTTCGTCAAGGACGTCATCCAGGAACTGCCGATGGAGTTCGCCGTCGAGGCGCAGAAGCTGATCGGGATATCGCTTGAGGGGAGCGTGGGCTGATGGATACCGTTGCCGCTATCTTCTACGCGCTGGTCTGTGGCGGGGTCGCCGCTTCGGTGCCGACCATCCAATCGCGGATCGGACGCATCGTTGCCGGGGCGGTAACCGGCGTCATCGCCTCGGTGATCCTGCCCTACATCCGCGGCCTGCTGGCCTGACTGGATTTGTCCGACTGACTGCGAACGCTCTATCGACTACGTGAAAGAATAAAAATGCTTGAGATCAAAAACCTTCATGCCCGCATCGTCGAAGACGGCACGGAAATCATCCGCGGGCTCAATTTGACCGTAAAGGATGGCGAGGTCGCCGCCATCATGGGGCCGAACGGTTCCGGCAAGTCGACCTTGTCCTACATTCTCGCCGGCCGCGAGGACTATGAAGTCACCGAAGGCGACATTCTCTACAACGGCGAGTCGATCCTCGAGATGGACCCAGCCGAGCGCGCCGCCGCCGGCATCTTCCTTGCCTTCCAGTATCCCATGGAGATACCGGGCGTGGCGACGATGGAGTTCCTGAAAGTCGCACTCAACGCGCAGCGCAAGGCGCGGGGCGAGGAGCCGCTGAAGGTTCCGGATTTCCTCAAGAGGGTGAAGGACGCCGCCGGCACGCTCAACATGGACATGGCCATGCTCAAGCGCCCGCTCAATGTCGGCTTTTCGGGCGGCGAGAAGAAGCGCGCCGAGATCCTGCAGATGAAGCTGCTGGAGCCGAAGCTCTGTGTGCTGGACGAGACCGATTCCGGTCTCGACATCGACGCGCTGAAGATCGTGTCCGACGGCGTCAACGCGCTGCGTTCGCCCGACCGTTCCATCGTCGTCATCACCCACTATCAGCGGCTGCTCGAACACATCGTGCCGGATTCCGTGCATGTGCTCTACAAGGGCCAGGTCATCAAGTCCGGCGACAAGTCGCTGGCGCTCGACCTCGAGGCGAACGGCTATGCCGGCGTGATCGGCGAGGCCGCCTGAGGAATAGGTCATGAATATGCAGACGACATTCCAGCACACGCCGGCCGAAGCGACGCTGATCGACGCGTTCGGCGAACGGCTTTCGCTGCTGCCGGGCGACGGCGACGTCATGGTACGCCGCGACGACGCCATAGAGGCTCTGAAAGCGGGCCTGCCGACGCGGCGCGTCGAATCCTGGCACTATACGGACCTACGCCGGCTGCTCGCCGTGGTCCCGGCCTTCGATCCGACTGCAGATGCGAAGGCCGTTGCGCCGATCATCGAAGGCTCCTCCGTGCTGCCGCTGCTGAACGGCGTGGCGAGTGCAAAGGCTCCGGCGATCGAGGGCGTGACGATCCAGCGCCTTTCGGAAAAGCTGACGGACGGCAGCTTTGCGCCCGGCCTGGAGCGCTACGGCAGCGACGATGCCATCGGCGCGCTCAACACCGCCTTTGTCGCCGACGGCTGGTTTGTCGACATTGCCGACGGCGCGGAACTGGAAAAGCCACTCGAATTGCAGAACCTCCATGCCGGCGGCCAGACGCATGTGCGTTTGCCGGTTCGTGTCGGCAGCGGCGTCAAGGCCATCATCGTCGAGCGCCAGACCGGCGAGGGCGCGGTGCTTGCCAGTTCCGTCAGCCAACTTCTGCTGGGGGATGGAGCCGAGGTCACCTGGCTGATCGTCCAGGAGCAGCCAGAGACGGCCAGCCACCTTGCTCAGTTCAAGGCGCATCTCGGCAAGAACGCCAAGCTGACGCTTTTCGTGATGAACGCCGGCGGCAAACTGGTCCGCCAGGAAGTTGTCGTCGCTGCAAAAGGCGAGGGGGCTGAATTCACCCTGCGGGGCGTCAACCTGCTCGCAGGTGACACGCATACCGATGTCACCATGGTGCTGGACCATGCGGTGCCGCATACGGCCTCGACCGAAGTGATCCGCAATGTCGTGACCGGCAAGGCGCACGGCGTCTTCCAGGGCCGCATCAACGTGCATCAGTACGCCCAGAAGACCGACGCCAGGATGGCCTGCAACACGCTGCTGCTCTCCGACGATGGCGAGTTCTCGACCAAGCCGGAGCTGGAAATCTTCGCCGACGACGTGCAGTGCGGCCACGGAGCCACCGTCACCGAGATTGATCATGGTCATCTGTTCTATCTGATGGCGCGCGGCATCGACGAGAAGACGGCACGTGGCCTGCTGGTCAAGGCGTTCGTGGCCGAGGTGATCGAGGAACTGGACGACGAGGCGATCGTCGAAGCGCTCGAAGCCAGGCTCGACGCTTGGTTCGCAGCGCATGGGTAAGAGGACGGCAATCGTCAATTGGCAGTCGGCAGTCGGGTTTATCGATTGCCAACTGCCGACTGCCAACTGCCGCATTGTATAGATGGATCGACCCGCACACACTATCCCTTACGAAGTCGAGGCGATCCGCCGCGACTTCCCGATCCTGTCGCGTCAGGTCCACGGCAAGCCGTTAGTGTATCTGGACAACGGCGCGTCCGCGCAGAAGCCGCAGGCCGTGCTCGACGCCGTCCAGCACGCCTATTCCCAGGAATACGCCAACGTCCACCGCGGCCTGCATTTCCTATCCAACGCTGCGACAGACGCCTATGAAAAGGCGCGCGAGACGGTCCGCCGCTTCCTGAACGCCGAAAGCACGGACAATGTCGTCTTCACCTCCAACACCACGGCGGCCATCAACACGGTGGCCTATGGCTGGGGGATGCCCAACATCGGCGAGGGCGACGAGATCGTGCTGTCGATCATGGAGCATCACTCCAACATCGTGCCTTGGCATTTCATCCGTGAGCGGCAGGGCGCGAAGCTGGTCTGGGCGCCGGTGGACGATCAGGGCGTGTTCCACATCGAGGAGTTCGAGAAGTGCCTGACCGCCCGCACCAGGCTGATCGCTATCACGCAGATGTCGAACGCGCTGGGCACGGTGACGCCGATCAAGGAGATCGTCCGCATTGCCCATTCGCGCGGCATTCCGGTTCTGGTCGATGGCTCGCAGTCCGCCGTCCATATGCCGATCGACGTGCAGGACCTGGATTGCGACTGGTTTGTCTTCACCGGTCACAAGGTCTATGGACCCTCGGGCATCGGCGTTCTCTATGGCAAGAAGGAGCGGCTGGAAGCCATGCGCCCCTTCATGGGCGGCGGCGAGATGATCGAGGAGGTGACGGAGGACATCGTCACCTACAACGAGCCGCCGCACCGCTTCGAGGCAGGCACGCCGCCCATCGTCCAGGCGATTGGACTGGGCGCGGCGCTCGAATACATGGAAAAGATCGGTCGTGAGCGGATCGCCGCGCATGAGGCCGATCTGAAGAATTACGCACACGAACGGCTGCGCTCGATCAATTCGCTGCGCATCTTCGGCGATGCGCCGGGCAAAGGCGCCATCGTCTCCTTCGAGTTGCAGGGCATCCATGCGCATGACGTGTCGATGGTCATCGACCGGCAGGGCGTCGCCGTGCGCGCAGGAACCCATTGCGCTCAGCCGTTGTTGAAACGCTTCGGCGTCACCTCCACATGCAGGGCGTCGTTCGGCATGTATAATACGCGCGCCGAGGTCGACGCCTTGGCCGATGCGCTGGAGAAGGCGCGAAAGTTCTTCGGGTGACGGTGATGGAAGAGAACAAGGTTTCAGGGAACGAGACGGTTGACGCGCCCGCCGATGCCGTTGCCGCGAACGAACCCGCGGTCACCGCGGCCATTTCGGCCATTCCCGCCGACGAGTTGGCGCGGCTGACCGACGATATCGTCTCGGCGCTGAAAACGGTGTACGACCCCGAAATTCCAGCCGATATCTATGAGCTCGGCCTTGTCTACAAGATCGACATCGAGGATGACCGCTCGGTCAAGATCGACATGACGCTGACCGCGCCGGGCTGCCCCGTGGCGGGCGAGATGCCGGGCTGGGTCGAAAACGCCGTCGGGGCCGTGGAGGGCGTTTCCGGCGTCGACGTCAAGATGGTGTTCGATCCGCCCTGGACGCCCGACCGCATGTCGGAAGAGGCGCAGGTGGCGGTCGGGTGGTATTGAATTCGGCCTGCCGCCTTGCGTCTGGTCGAAAACTTTACCATTTTAGGTATGAATCATCCTGCAGGCCTTGAACCTGCGCGGAATGGAGCATGAAGAATGGGACGCTTTGCCGTCATCTCAATGACCGACCGGGCCGCCGAACGGGTTCGCGAGATCATGGCCACCCGCGAGAATGCCAAGGGCGTTCGCCTCGGCATCAAGAAGGGCGGCTGCGCCGGCATGGAGTACACGGTCGATCTGGTGACCGAGCCCAAGGCCGGCGACGACCATATCGAGCGCGATGGCGCAAATGTCTGGGTCGCGCCAGAAGCAGCGCTTTTCCTGCTCGGCACCGAGATGGATTTCGAGCAGACGACGCTGCGCACCGGCTTCACCTTCAGCAACCCGAACCAGTCCTCGGCCTGCGGCTGCGGTGAGTCTGTCGAGTTGAAGCCAGCCGA
>CBFGLW010000049.1:0-22323 GCA_965649745.1 uncultured Mesorhizobium sp.
AATGCGTCTATTTCGCCAATCACAGCAGCCATGGCGATTTCATCCTGATCTGGACTGTATTGCCTCCCCGTGTCCGGGAGGCTGTCCGCCCGGTCGCCGGGGCGGATTACTGGCTCAAATCCAAAATCAACGCCTTCATCGGACGCGACGTCTTCAATGCTGTGTTGATCCAGCGCGTCCGCGAGGAACGCGACGCCGATCCCGTCACCGTCATGGCCGAGACGCTCGACGACGGCTCGTCGCTGATCTTCTTCCCTGAAGGAACACGCAACCTGACGGACGTGCCGCTGCAGCCCTTCAAGAGCGGCCTGTTCCATCTCGCTTCCGCCCGCCCGCATGTCGATCTCGTGCCCGTGTGGATCGCCAATCTCAACCGGGTCATGCCGAAAGGGGAATTCGTGCCGATTCCGCTGATCTGCACGGTGACGTTCGGCGCGCCGCTGCGTATCGGCGAAGGCGAGGAAAAGGACGCTTTCATCGAGCGGGCGCGCAATGCTCTGCTGGCCCTGGCGCCGGCCAACGGAGAGGCAGGGCGATGAACGACACGCGCGCCGACATGCTGCTGCTCATTTCCGGCATCGGCGGGGTCCTGCTGCTCGCCTCGCTTGTGAGCTACGCCCTGCGGCGTTGGCTGTCGCCCGACGGCTCCAACGCCGCCATCGAGAACCTGAACGCACGCATCAATGCGTGGTGGATCATGGCGATCCTGATCGCCATCGCCTTCGTCGCCGGCCGCATCGGCGTCATCCTCCTTTTCGCCTTCTGCTCGTTCGCGGCGCTGCGTGAATTCGTCACCCTCATCAACACGCGGCGCGCCGACCACTGGGCGCTGGCGGCCGCGTTCTTCGTCGTACTGCCGCTGCAGTATTTTCTGCTCTGGAATGAAGATTACGGCATCTTCTCGGTCTTCATTCCCGTTTACACCTTTCTCCTCCTGCCGATCATCGCGGTGCTGCGGGGCGACACGGAGCGCTTCCTGATCCGGGTCGCCGAGGTGCAATGGGCGCTGATGATCTGCGTCTATTGCGCCTCGCATGTCCCTGCCCTGCTGACGCTGAACATTCCGGGCTACGAAGGCCGCAACGTCCTGCTGATCGCCTTTCTCATCATCGTCGTGCAGATGAGCGATGTGCTGCAATATGTCTGGGGCAAGCTGTTCGGGCGTACCAGGATCGCGCCGAAACTTTCGCCCTCCAAGACCGTGGAAGGTTTCGTCGGCGGGGTTGCCAGCGCGACATTGATCGGCGCCGGGCTGTGGTGGATCACCCCCTTCACGCCTCTTCAAGCCGGCGCGATGGCGCTGGTCATCACCCTGATGGGCTTTTTCGGCGGCCTCGTCATGTCGGCGATCAAGCGCGACCGCGGCGTCAAGGATTGGGGCCATCTGATCGAGGGTCACGGCGGACTCATCGACAGGCTGGATTCCGTGGTGTTTTCGGCGCCGATCTTCTTCCACCTAACCCGCTACTGGTGGACGGTGTGATGCCGGAACGGCTGCGCGCGCTTGCCGGGAGCGGTTTCGTCCATGTCGCCTTCGCTTTCCTGGCGATGGGCGGATGGGCCGTCTTCGCCAATCGCGCGCATGCCATGCCGCGCCCACTTCTGGCAGGACTGGTTCAGGGCGCGATGTCCGCTGTCCTGACCCTTTATCTCAAGACGGCAATCGATGCGCTGGCGCGCCGCTTTGCGGGGGTCAACCGGTTCTGGGCACCGCCGGCTATCGCCTGCGCCGGGTCGACGGCCATGCTTGTCGCCGTCCACACCGCGAGCGGCACGCCGGAGATTTTGCGCACCATCGCGGTGCCGGTGGCCGTCTCGGCAACGTACAGCGCGATCTACAGCTATTCGATCTTCCGCCGGAGGACGCCATGACCACGGACAGCCGCCGCCCGCTCGCCAGCCGCGATACCAGGTTGGCAAAGACCATTGCCGGCCGCCTAGCGACGATGTCGGTGACGCCGAACATGATCTCGCAGGCGAGCATGGCGATGGCGGCGTTGGCCGGGGGCTGCTTCTGGCTGGCGGGTGATAACTCACCCGTCATGAAAGGCGTATTGCTGGTGGCGGCGGCGCTGTTTTGCCAGCTACGCCTGCTCTGCAACCTGTTCGACGGCATGGTCGCCGTCGAAGGCGGCAAGGCCGCCGCCGACGGCCCGTTCTGGAACGAGTTTCCAGACCGCGTCGCCGACATGCTGATCCTTGTTGGGATCGGCTATGCCGTCGCCTCGCCCAGCCTCGGCTGGGCCGCCGCAGCGATGGCCGTCATGACCGCCTATGTGCGCGAACTCGGCCGGGCCAATGGCGCCGGCAGCGATTTTACCGGCCCGATGGCAAAGCAACATCGCATAGCCGTGGTCACCCTTGCTGCGCTCGTCTCGGCGCTCGAATTTCTCTGGAACGGCGGCGGCGAAATCCTGACGCTGGCGCTCTGGATCGTGGTGCTGGGAGCGGCTTTCACCACACTTCGGCGCGGTCTTGCCCAAGTCCGCAGGCTGAAGGGATCTCCATAACCGTCAATTGCGACTGCTCCACCGGCCGACACCGGTAGACCGGGGTTGTGGACCAAGGGCTATCTTCCCCGGCCGGACCATCCGAGGCGGGATTCAATGCGGCGCGCGCTTTCCTTCACCAGCGCGACGAGGTCCGGGTCTTTCTGCTTCAGCTTCACATCGGGAACGACAATCGAAATCGTCGCGCGGCAGACGCCATGGCTGTCGCAGACGGGCGCCGCGATGCAGGCGACCGAGAAATCGGATTCGCCGGCCTGGATCGACAGTCCCGCCGCAAGCGCAGCGGCGGCAGATTGCGACAGGGCGTCCTTGTCGGTTTCCGCGCGTCCTGTCGGCGACGGCCTTGCCGAGCGCGCAAAGAGCGCCCGCCGCTCCTCCTCGGGCAGGTGGCCGACGAGCAACCGCCCCGACGCCGTCCAGTTCAGCGGGCTGCGCGTACCGACGCGCGAGGTGACCTGGAAATGGTCTTTCCCCTCTTCCATGGCGAGTACGACCATGTGGTCGCCATCGCGGCCGCAGACCTGGATGGTCTCGCGCGAACTTTCGGCCAGTTCATGCATCACCTGCGTGGCCACGGTGAGCAGGTCGAGCGTGCGCGCATAGGTCAGCCCGTAATGGTAGAGGCGCGGGCCCAGCCACAGCAGGCCGCCGTCCTGCCGGTCGAGCATTTCCTTCTCCACCAGATCGTCGACGATGACATAGATGGTCGACAGCGGTGCGCCGATGTCGCGGGCAATCTCGTAAGCGGTCGCCGGCCGTTCGTGCCTCTGCAGATAGTCCAGAATCTGCAGCGCGCGATCGATGCCGCTGGTTCGTGAACGACGCGAGGCGGGCGCATCGGCCGCTGGGGCGTCGCGTTCGGGTGCGATGATCGGCATTGCGGTATCCGGTTCCTGTTCGTGCGTCATTGTAGCGGCAATAGCCAATCGCGACAGTCCTTCAATCGGGCCATTTCAGGATCGCCGCTTCGCGCGCAAGCAGCCGGCTTTCGAACGGCGTGGCGATCGTTTCGTTCGAGACGCGGGCGCGGTCAAGCTCCTCGGCAAATCTTTCGGCAACGATGAATTCCTCATCCGGATGCAGGTTGCAGGGATCGAGGAAGAAATGGCCGTGCTCGACCTCGTGGTCGCGCACGATCACCGGGCGCTCGCCGGAGGCCAGGCGGTCGGCAAGGTCCCACGCGGTAATGCGCGCGACCTCCGGATCGACGCTGACCTTCATGCGGTCGAGCGGATTGTCTGTCGGGTCCGGCACGATCTCGGCGCGGATGCCGGGCCGGCCATCGAGCGCCTGCATCCAGCATTCCAGCGCGCGGCGTTCGCGGGCGCGAATACCGTCATGATCGCGCGTCTTCCACGCCTGCAGCGCGGCAAGCGTACCGACAATGCCCTCCTTGCCGACCTTCATGCCGCGGCCGATGCCCCGGTTCTGCAGATAGACGTCGCGCACCTGCGCCTTTGCGCCGGCGACGATGCCCGACGTCGGGCCACCTAGGAATTTGTGGCCGGAGTAGAGGACGATGTCGGCCCCGTCGGCAAGGAAGCCCTTGAGGTCGTATTCGGATGCCGCATCGACGATCACCGGCACGCCGCGCGCATGAGCGACATCGGCAAAGACCTTCAACGGAATCTGGGCGTAGTCGACGACGTGGTGCGACACCACGTAGAGCGCCGCGGCGGTGCGCTCGGTGATGGCGCCTGCCAGCTGATAAGCATGGGCGCTGGTCGCCTGGCCGACCGGCACGACTTTGGCGCCGGCCAGCCGGATCGCCTGCTCGACCGGCGCACCGTAGCTGACCATATGGCCCGACTGGATCAGCACTTCATCCTTGAGCCCGGTCGTGTCCGGCAGCCGCTCGATGGCGGCCAGGTCAGGCCCCGTCATGGCGGCGGCCACCGCCAGCGTGATGCCCGCGGAGCAGGACGCGGTGACGAAACCGGCCTCGGCCTCGGTAAGCTCGGCGATCATGGCGCTGGCGCGGCGGTGCAGGTCACCCATCTCGACGAATTCTGTCAGGATCGCCGAAACGGCCTCCACCGCTTCCGGCACGACGATCGAGGCGCCCAGCGCCGTCATCGTGCCCGACACATTGATGACCGGGCGCAGGTTCAACTGCTTGCGGATATCGGCAGCCTTCCCGGCGCCCTGGTTCTGGATTGTCATGTCAGTCCTCAGTCTATGGCGACGATCGCTTCGATCTCGACGGTGATGCGGTTCGGCAGCGAGCCGTGGCCGACCGCCGAGCGGGCATGGATTCCGGCATCGCCGAACACTTCGATGAACAGGTCAGAGCAGCCGTTGATGACGGCCGGGTGGTCCTCGAAATCCGCCGTCGCATTGACCATGCCGAGAAGCTTCACGATGCGCCGCACGCGGCCGAGATCGCCGAGCGCATCATGCATCACCGCGATCAGGTTTATGCCGGTCAGCCGGGCATGGGCATAGGCCTGCTCGACGCTTATGTCATCTCCCACCTTGCCCCTGTGCACCGTTCCATCTTCCTCGGTCGGCCCCTGCCCCGAAAGGAAGATCAACTTGCCCTCCTGCACATGGGTGACGAAATTCGCGACCGGCGGCGGCGCGGCCGGCAAGGTGATGCCGAGCGCCGCCAGGCGAGCGTAGGGTGTGGTTTCCGGAGGCCGGCGGGGCTCGGAAAGGGTCATGCAAAACTCCAGTCAGGCAAATGGTTGATTGTGGCGGATGCAGGCCACGTGATGTCCGCCGCCGACAGGGTCGACCGGAGGAATGACCTTGGCGCAAGCATCGATCGCTTCCGGGCATCGCGTGCGGAAGACGCATCCCGATGGCGGATCGATCGGGCTCGGTATATCGCCCTGCAAGGGCACATGCGTGCGCGGGCGGGTCGGATCGGGCACCGGAGCCGTGGCAAGCAGGGCCTTGGTATAAGGGTGGCGCGGCGCAGCATAGACCAGTCGGCTCGGACCGCGCTCCATGACGCGGCCGAGATACATGACGACGACCTCGTCGCACAGATATTCCACCACCGAGAGATCGTGCGCGATGAACAGCAGCGTCAGGCCGAGCCGCTTCTGCAGGTCCCCGAGCAGGTTGAGGATTTGCGCCTGAACCGAGACATCGAGCGCCGAGACCGGCTCGTCGGCGACGATGAATTGCGGCTCGACGGCGAGCGCGCGGGCAATGCCGATGCGCTGGCGCTGGCCGCCGGAAAACTCGTGCGGATAACGCGAGGCATGGTCCGGGGAAAGACCCACCAGGGTGAGAAGTTCGGCGATCCGGTCGCGCCGCGCCTGCCCGCGGGGAAAACCGCGCGCATCGAGCGCTTCGTTGAGAATGGCGGCGACCCGCATGCGGGGATTGAGGCTCGAGAACGGGTCCTGGAAGACGATCTGCAACTGCCGGCGATAGGCGCGCATGTCGCTGGGCGAAAGCGAGAACAGATCGACGCCGTCGAAAATAGCCTTGCCGCCGGTCGGCTCGACCAGCCGCAGGATGGCACGTCCCGCGGTCGTCTTACCCGAACCGGATTCGCCGACGAGGCCGACGGTCGACCCACGCCTCACCTCGAAGCTCACATCCTCGACGGCATGGACGATGCGGCCGTTTCGTGCCGGAAAATGCTTGGTCAGGCCCTGGACGCTCAGCAGCGGCGCGGCAGCCTCGACCGACGCAGGCGTGGACGTTGCGGCTACGGCGCTCATAGCTCGGCGCTCCTTATGCAGCGCGAAAAGCCGGCCTGCCCGGCCGGCATCAGCGGCGGGGGCGCGGCGCGGCAGGGCGGAATGGCGAAATCGCAGCGCGGCTCGAACGCGCAGCCCGGCGGCAGCGCGGTGATCGGCGGCACGCTGCCAGGAATGGAATAAAGCGAATGGCGTTCGCCGGCCGCGTCGATGTCGCGCTCCGCGTTCGGCGTGCAGGCAAGAAGGCCGCGCGTATAGGGATGGCGCTGGTGGGCGAACAAATCGTTGACCGGCGCCTGCTCGGCGACGCGGCCGGCATACATGACGACGACATCGTGCGCGATTTCCGCTACCACGCCGAGATTGTGGGTGATGAACAGGATCGACATGCCGAACTCGGCCTGCAGCCGGCGCAGAAGGTCGAGGATCTGCGCCTGGATGGTGACGTCGAGCGCCGTGGTGGGCTCGTCGGCGATCAGCAGCGACGGATTGCAGGCCAGCGCCATGGCGATCATGACGCGCTGGCGCATGCCGCCCGACATCTGGTGCGGATAGTCGTCGAGGCGCGACGCCGCGTCGGGAATTTCGACATGCTTCAGCATCGCCAGAGCGCGCTTGCGTATCTCGTCACGGCCGAGCGGTTCGTGCAGGGCGATCATCTCGCCGATCTGGTCGCCTACCGTGTAGAGCGGATTGAGCGACGTCATCGGCTCCTGGAAGATCATCGCCATTTCGCGGCCGCGGATTTTGCGGAAGTCACGCGGCGCGAATTTCGCCAGATCATGCACCGCGCCGGCGCGGTCACGGAACAGGATCGAGCCGCCGGCGATCCTGCCGGGACGCGACAGCAACCCCATGATGGAGAGGCTGGTGACCGATTTGCCGGAACCGGACTCGCCGACGACGGCGAGGGTTTTGCCGCGCTTGAGGTCGAAGGTGACGCCATCGACAGCCTTGGCCGTCACGCGGCGGCCGGCGAACCAGGTCCGCAGGTCGCGAACTGAAAGGATGGTGTCGGGCGCCAGCGTAGCGGTCATGTCTTCCATCCACAATGCGGACAGACATGGCCATCGCCCGCCGCGCCTTCGGTGGGAACATGGCGGTGCGCCTTGACCGCTTCGGCGCCAAGGATCGCGTGGCGCGGCTCGAAGATGCGGTGCAGCGTACTGGCCGACCCCTGCGAATCCCGCACGGTGATGTCGGCATCGACCAGGTCGAACAGCGTGAACTCCGCCGGCTTGCCTTTCTCCAGCAGACCGTCCGCGGCCAGTCCGATGGCGCGGCGCGGCGCTGTCGTCGAAGCGGCCACCACGTCCTCGAACTTCATGCCGAGGGACAGGAGCTTCGACATGGTCGTCGCCATGTCCCACACCGAACCGTCCAGCGAGCGGTTGTGGAGATCGGTCGAGATCGTCTTCGGCGGCAGCCCGTGCTCCAGCGCAGCCTTAGCCACGTCGAAGGAGAAGGATGCGCCGCCATGGCCGACGTCCAGAACGATGCCGCGCGCGGCGGCGTCCTCGGCCAGCCTGTAGAGGTCTTCGTCCTCGAGGATCGAGCCGCCCGCCTTGCCGTTGAAGCAGTGGGTGACGATGTCGCCCTCGGTCAGCAGCGGCAGGATATCATCGTAGAGCGGCGGCGGCTCGCCGACATGCACCATGATCGGCAGCTTCAGGATGCGGCTGAACTTCTTCGCCAGCCGCACCGGGGTCAGGTCCCAGCCGCCGGTGATGACGTGGCTGGCGCGCACCTTCAGCCCGACGATGACATCGCGGTTGGCCTCGACGGTGGCGATGGTGCGGTCGATGTCGATCGAGCGCATGTCGATGAGTTCGCTGACGCGGTTGCAGGCAACCAGACCGATCGAGCCGATATTCAAGAAGGCGTAGATGTTCTCCTGCGCCGGCTCGATGACGTATTCGCGGAAGCCATGGAAATTGGCTTCGCCGGCTGAACCCGCATCGACCATGGTGGTGACGCCGCGCGCCGCGCCGCACTGCCGCGGCCGCAGGGAAATATCGGTGCCGCCATACCAGACATGCACATGAAGGTCCGTCCAACCGGGCGACAGGAACGCGCCCTTCGCCTCGACAATCTGCACGTCATCGCCGGCGGCGATCGTCGAACCGATATCGGCGATGCGGCCGTCCTTCCCGACCATCACGTCCAGCGCATCGCCATTGCCGGCGCCGAAGCCGACCGGCCTGGCGCCGCGGATCAGCAGCGGGCGTTCGGCGGCGGGGAAGCGGTTTGCAAACATCAGATGTCTTTCGCAAGTCTGGGGTCGAGAAGGTCGCGCAACCCATCGCCGACGAGTTGCAGCGCGAGCACGGTAATGACGATGGCAGCGCCCGGGAACATCATCATCCATCCGGCCTGGTCCATGTACTGGCGGCCGACGGCGATCATCGTGCCCCAGGTTGGGATCGACGGCGAGATGCCGACGCCGAGGAAGGACAGCCCGGCCTCCGCCAGGATCGCGTTGGCGAAGATGAATGTGCCCTGCACCAGGATCGGCGAAGTGACGTTGCGCAGCACATGGCGGATCAGGATGACAGGGGTCGGGACGCCCAATGCCCGCGCCGCCTCGACATAGGGCAGTTCCCGGATCACCAGCGTCGAGGCCCGGACCACGCGCGCCAGCCGGGGCGCATAGACGATGCCGAGCGCGATGACGACGTTCACCGCCGTGGCGCCGAGGGCCGCGACAAGGGCGATGGCGAGCAGGATATCCGGAAACGCCATCATGGCGTCGATCAGCCGCGAAACCGGCGCGTCGAGCTTGCGGAAGAAGCCGGCCAGCAGCCCGAGCACGATGCCGATAATGGAAGCGAAGACGACCACGGCCAGCCCGACCGCCAGCGAGGTGCGCGCCGCATAGAGCATGCGGGAGAAGACATCGCGGCCGAGATCGTCGGTGCCGAACAGGTGCGTCATGCTCGGCGCATCGAGCCGGCTGGCGATGGAAAGCTTGGCGGGCGCATAGGGCGCGATCACCGGCGCGAGGATCGCCGCCAGCGAGATCAGCACGAGGATCGCCAGGCCGATGGCCGACGTGGGCCGGCCGAGCAGCCGGGAGAAGATGTTCGGCTCCTGATGGACAGGGACGGAGATCGCGGCCATCAGTAGCGTACTCTCGGGTCGACGGCCAGATAGAGCATGTCGATGGCGAAATTCACCAGCACGTAGAGCCCGGCGATGACCAGCAGCGCGCCCTGGATGACTGGATAGTCGCGCCTCAGCACCGCCGAGACGACAAGGCTGCCAACGCCCGGCAACCCGAAGACCGTCTCCGTCACCACCGCGCCGGAAATCAGCAAAGCGGCGGTTAGGCCGATGACGGTGAGGATCGGGATCAGCGCGTTCTTGAAGGCGTGCTTCATGACGACCCGCCGCTCGCTCATGCCTTTCGAGCGGGCGGTGCGGACGTAATCGTCATTGAGCACGTCGAGCATCGAGGCGCGGGTAAAGCGGGTGATCAGCGCGGACGACACCAGGCCGAGCGCCAGCGCCGGCAGGACAAGATGGTTCAGCCGCTCGGCGAATGATGCGCCCGGACCGCCATAGCCGGACGTGTCGAACCAGCCGAGCCTGACGGCGAAAAACTGGATGAAGAGCAGGCCGAGCCAGAAGCTCGGCACGCTGGCCGCGAACATGGCGAGCGTGGTAGCGGCCTGGTCGAACAGCGAGCCGCGCCAGTAGGCCGACAGGATGCCGACCGGCAACGCGATCAGGGTCGCGATGAGCAGCGAGAAAATCGTCAGGAAGAAGGTCGGTTCGGCGCGCTGGGCGAGCGCGGTGGTCACCGGCTGGTTGAGGAAGATGGACTGGCCGAAATCGCCCTGCACGACGCCGAGTATATAGCGGCCAAACTGTACCGGCAGCGGTGCGTCGAGGCCGAGCCGCGTGCGCAGCGAAGCGATGTCGGCGGCCGTAGCGTCCGGGCCGAGCATGACGGCGGCCGGATCGCCCGGCGTCACACGCACGATGACGAAGACGATGGTGACGACCAGCGCCATCACCACGATCATGCCGAGAAGTCTGTTCAGGATCGAGCGCAGCATCGCCTTCTCGCTTCAATCAGGTCCGCAGCATTGCATGAGCAGCGCTGCACGGGAACGGACGGCTGAATGCCCCCTCCGGCCCTTTGGGCCACCTCCCCCGTCCCGGGGGGAGGAAAAACCCGTGCGCCACTTTCTTCCCCTGTCCCGGGGAGGTGTCGCGCGCGGCGCGGCGGAGGGAGCGGTTCGACATCCGTCGCGGCTTATTTCTCCAGATAAGCGTTCCAGAAGAAAGGCCATGGCGCCGGCGTCATGCCCTTCAACTCCGGCGACTGGGCAGCGAGCGCGTTGAAGTCGCCGACCTTGAAGATCGGGGCCTCGTCGTAGATCGCCTGCTGAACCGCCTCGTAGAGCTTGGCGCGCTTGGCCGGGTCGGACTCCTTGTTGAAGGCCTCGACCGCCTTGTGCTTGGCATCGGTCGACCACCAGCCGGGGGTCGTGTCCGACATGAAGCCGTTGAGCGACGGCTCGGGCAGGAACGGGCTGTGGGTGATGTAGATGTCCCACAGCTTCGGGTCGGTGCGGTTCTTGGTCAGCGTCGCCCACTCGACCACGTCGAGCTGGACCTTGAAGCCGGCCTGCTCGAGATAGGCCTGAGCCACCTGCGCCATCTTGTAGTGGAACTCATACTGGCGGCTGGTGAGGATGCGCAGCGGCTTGGAGCCATCATAGCCCGCCTCCTTGACCAGCGCCGCGGCGGCTTCGGTGTCGCCGTCAGGCTTGTAGGCATCGGTGCCGGCGGCATTATGCCAGGCGAAGCCTTCCGGATACATGGAAGCGTCCACGGCGAAGAAATCCTGGGAGCCGAAAGCGGCAGTCAGCATGTCGCTCGGCGCCAGCGCGGCCTGGATCGCCTTGCGGATGCGGATGTCCGAATTCAGGCCTTCCTTGGTGTTCATGACGAAAACCGGCCAGCCGAAGGGCTTGAGGATCACCGGCTTGGTCTTGCCGCCGGAAATCTTGTCGTAGGATTCGACGGGCAGCGCATCGGCGTAGGCGAACTGGCCGGCAACGGCGCCCTCGACACGGGTGTTGGGATCAGGCACCGGCACGAAGCGTATCTCGTCGAGATACTGCTTCCTGCCGCCGCCATAGAAGTTCGGTTCGCCGTCGGCCGGCTTGTAGCCGTCATAGCGGACGAGCTGGATGAACTGGTCGGGCTTGCGGTCCTTCAGCATGTAGGGTCCGGTGCCGATGAACTTGGTCATCGGGTCCTCGCCGGCATTTTCCGAAGGGATGATGATCGCTGCCGCGTTGTTGAACGCCAGCAGCGATTGCAACGGCGCATAAGGGGTCTTCAGGGTGATCTTGACACTGTTTGCGTCGGGCGCCTCGATAGTGGCGATGACCTCGGAGGCCTGCTTGCCGCGCGTCGCGACCTTCATCCAGCGCTGCAGCGATGCGACCACATCGGCCGAATCCATGTCCGATCCGTCATGGAACTTGACGCCGGTCCTGAGCGGGATCGTGTAGGTCAGCCCGTCGGCCGAGATTTGTGGCAGCGCGGCGGCGAGAAGCGGCGTAATCGCCCAGTCCTTGCCGAAGGTGTAGAGTGTCTCGAAAATGTGCTGGGTGACGATGCCGACAAGATCGGCGGTCGAGGCCATCGGGTCGAGCGTCGGCGGCTCGCCAACAGTGGCCACATCGATCACGCCTCCCTTCTGCGGTTCCGCGGATGCAAAAGCCGGCAGCAGCGCCGCAATCACAGCGGCCATCTGAAGTAAACGCTTCATTCCGGTTCCCTCTCTTATTCTATAGTTGTGTAATCTATATCTTAGTTACGGACTAGATTTGCACCAACATGCCGAAGCGTCAAGCGGCTATTTCCAGCATCGGGCCGGAAACCGGAACCCGCCTGCCGATCGAAACTGCCTAGCGCGCAGACGGTGCAGGGTGCCCGCATCGAGAAAGATCGCGGGGCGGCGGAATCGGCTTGCCAACGGTCGCTTCCTGTCCGTCCCGACTCACAGTAAATTATCCAGCGTAACTTTCGTTACGGAGGGACCCATGCATAGAAAGCTCGCAGCCGAATTCTTCGGCACGTTCTGGCTCGTATTCTGCGGCTGCGGCAGCGCCGTTCTTGCAGCTGCCTTTCCCGATGTAGGCATCGGCCTGCTCGGCGTATCCCTGGCCTTCGGCCTGACGGTCGTCACCATGGCCTATGCGGTCGGGGGAATTTCCGGCGGTCATTTCAATCCCGCGGTTTCGGTCGGCATGGTGGTCGGCGGACGCATGCCGGGCGGCGATCTGATCGGCTACGTCATCGCCCAGGTCGTCGGCGGCGTCGTCGCTGCCGCCGTGCTCTACCTGATCGCCTCCGGCAAACCGGATTTCGTCGCCGGCGGTTTCGCCAGCAACGGATATGGCGACCTGTCCCCCGGCAAATACTCGCTCGTCGCCGGTCTGCTGATCGAAGTGGTGATGACCGCCTTCTTCATCTTCATCATCCTGGCGACCACAAGTCCGCGCGCCGCTCCCGGCTTCGCGCCGCTGGCCATCGGGCTTACGCTGACATTGATCCACCTCGTCTCGATCCCCGTCACCAATACCTCGGTCAACCCGGCGCGCTCGACCGGTGCGGCGCTGTTCGCGCAGACGGGCGCGATCGGCCAGCTCTGGCTGTTCTGGCTGGCGCCGATCGTCGGAGCCATTGTCGGCGCCGTCATCTGGAAATCGTTGTTCGAGGATAAGATACAACCGGCCGGGGCCGTACCGGCGGAATAGTCCCGAAACAAACAGAAAGGGCGGCTTCGGCCGCCCTTTTCTAATTTCGCAGATCGGTACAGATGCCGGCATTGGCGGCATCTCTTACATCTACATTCAGGGCTGGTCCTGCAAGCGCAACAGCCATCAGAACGGCAAGTCAGGACGCGTCACCATCAGCCAGACAATAGCCAGCACGGACGCGAAGGCAGGAAATCCGCAGAAAAACCAGATGCGGAAAAGACGCTTTTCCTCATCCGGAAGTGGAGCGCTTTCTCTTTCCGCCAGACGCGCAAGGTCTCGTATGCGCAACTGAATCCAAACTACGGGCAACCAGAACAAGCCCGTCACCACATAGAGCAGCAAGGACAGCAAAATCCATCCCTGGGATAAAGGCCAGCCGATCTCGCGCGCCAGCAAAAAGCCGGTAATAGGCTGCACTAGGACGGCTGTGGCCGTGAACAGCGCATCGGCAATGACGACGGTTCCTGCAACATGAGCTACAAGCTCGGCGCGGCCGGTACGCTGGGCCATCAGCATAAAGAACGCAATGCCTGCCCCAGTCCCGAGCAGCACGGTCGCGCCGACGATGTGAAGCCACCGCAGGATTTCCCCAAAGAGGCTCATCGTTCATCCAGAATGGCAAGGGCAACAAAGACCAGACATAGCGCCGGAAGGGTTTTGACCAGCGGTCCGAGCGGATCGAGCCAAAGGTCCGGGGTCAGCACCGCAGATCCCGCGAGGTAAACACACATGATGGCAGCCATGGCAAGCAGCCCCATCCGTGCCGTCGAGCGCACCAATACCGCCGCGCCCGCCATAATATCGGCAATGCCGCCTGCAAGCACCGTCACGTTTGCAAAGCCATCGGCAACACCGTGTGAAACGAGGATTTGCCCCGCCTCATCGCTTTTCCAAAGTCCGACTATCCCAGAGAAAATCCAAAACAGGGAAAGACAGCCCAGAATGACCGGTTTCAGCAGCCACAAACGGGCAAACCACCGCTCCTGAACCGTCGCCGGCATCTGCGCCAGTGTGATTTCAAGCGGCTGCGGCGATAATCCTGATGCGGTTCGCCACGGCCCGGGATCGCCAATCACCCCGCCTGCCAGCGAGGAAAAAGCGGTGCTGCGCAGCGGCGAACGCCATCCCATAAACCCCAGCGCATCGGCAGCCAAAGACATAAGCCTGCCGACGAAGACAGGCATTGGAACGACCTTCGCCTTGGGCAAGCCGAGCCAGTTGCGAAAAGCCTGGAGAATATCTGCAAGCGATCGAGATTTCTCCTCAACGAGATCAGCCGTCAGATGCGGCGGCAAGGACCCTGCAAGCGCAAGCGAAACCGCTCGCGCCACATCTTTCGCCGCAACCGTCTGCAGCGGCGCCTCGGCCATCACCGCGGGTATGAAAACAGGAAATGCCGAAAGAGCGCGCAACAGCGCCGTGCCGCCATAAGCGTTTTGAGCGATCACCAGGCCCGGCCGCAAAATCGTCCATGCGAGCGAGGAGGAGGATACCGCGGCGTCCCCTTCGGCTTTGGTTCGAAAGAAGGCAGCATTTGATGCGGACAGCACTCCGACCGCAGAAATCTGCACGAAGCGTCTTACGCCCAACTGTTCGCAGGCAGCCACCAGCGCCACGACGGAATCCCGGTGAACGGCCTCGAGACAATCGCGCGGCCCATCCTGAAGCGCACCGGCCGCATTCACGACCGCTTCGACATCGATCAGAAGCGGCAACCAATCATCCCGCCTCGACAGGCGCGCCATGTCTGCCGCAAACCATCGTACCGCCGGACGCTTACCGGCGGCTTCCCCGACAGTGCGTCCGAGCGCTGAAACATCATGACCGTCCGCTAAAAGCCGGTCGACGACAGCCGAGCCGATGAGCCCATAGCCGCCGAGGACCAGCACTTTCATGGGGCGATCATCACGCGGCTTCCAGCGCCGCTTTCACCGCCGCGATCGCATCGGCAGCCTTCGAGGCATCCGGCCCCCCGGCCTGCGCCATGTCCGGACGGCCACCCCCGCCCTGCCCGCCAAGCGCGGCCGAGGCGACGCGCACCAGGTCGACCGCGCTGAAACGGCCAGTCAGGTCTTCCGTCACGGCGACGACGACGCTGGCCTTGTTGTCCTCGCCGGCGCCAACGAATACGACGACGCCCGAGCCCAGCGATTTCTTGCCTTCGTCGGCCAGCGGCTTCAGATCCTTCGGCGATACGCCGGAAACCGCCTTGCCGAGGAAACCGACACCGGCAACGGTCTCGTTGCCGCCGGACGCACCGGCGGCGGAACCGCCGCCCAGCGCCAGCTTCTTGCGCGCATCAGCCAGTTCCTTTTCCAGCTTCTTGCGCTCGTCTAGCAGGGCCTCGACACGAGCCGGCACATCGGCCGGGGAAATCTTGAGCACCGCCGCGGCAGCCTTCAGCCGGCGATCCTGCTCGTCGAGGTGGCGGCGCGCCGCCTCGCCCGTCAGGGCTTCGATGCGGCGAACCCCCGCCGCCACCGCACTGTCCGACACGATGCGCACAAGCCCAATGTCGCCGGTGGACCGGACATGGGTGCCGCCGCAGAGCTCGACCGAGTACGGCCGGTTGGCCTTGGCGCCGTGCAACCCTGTTCCCATGGATACGACGCGGACCTCGTCGCCGTATTTCTCGCCGAACAGCGCCATCGCCCCTTCGGCAATGGCATCGTCGACCGACATCAGCCGCGTGGTGACCGGGCTGTTCTGCACCACGATCTCGTTGGCCATGCGCTCGACCTCCTCCATCTCGTCGGCCGAAATCGGCTTGTTGTGCGAGATGTCGAAGCGCAGCCGCTCAGGCGCCACCAGTGAGCCCTTTTGCGCCACATGCGTGCCCAAAACCTCACGCAGCGCCTCGTGGATGAGATGCGTCGCCGAATGGTTGGCCCGCAGCCGGGACCGGCGCGCATGGTCGACCTTCAGCTCGACGGCCACGCCTGTCGTCACTACGCCTTCTTCGACCACTCCGTAGTGCACAAAAAGGCCGTCCGCCTTCTTTTGCGTGTCGAGCACCCGGAAGGAGAAGCCCTCTCCGCTTATGGTGCCGGCATCTCCTTGCTGCCCGCCAGACTCCGCATAAAAAGGAGTCTGATTGCAAACGACAGAAATGCCGGGTTCCCCGACTTTAGCGCTATCTACCTCACGCCCGTAGCTGACGATGGCTTGAATAATGCCCTGGGCCTGCTCGGTGTCGTAACCGAGGAATTCGGTTGCGCCTGCCTTTTCGCGCACGGAGAACCAGATGGTTTCCGTGGCTGCTTCGCCGGAGCCGGCCCAGCTCTTGCGCGCCTCCGCCTTCTGGCGCTCCATGGCGTCCTGGAAGCCATCGACATTGACCGAGATATCGCGCTGGCGCAGCGCGTCCTGCGTGAGGTCGAGCGGGAAGCCGTAGGTGTCGTAAAGCTTGAAAGCCGTCTCGCCGTCCAGCATATCGCCGGCCTTGAAGCCCGCCGTGGCGTCTTCCAGCAGGCCGAGGCCACGGGCGAGCGTCTTGCGGAAGCGCGTCTCCTCAAGTTTCAGCGTCTCGGCGATCAGAGCTTCGCCGCGGCCGAGCTCAGGATAGGCCTGGCCCATCTCGCGGACCAGCGCCGGCACCAGCTTCCACAAAAGCGGCTCGTTCGCCCCCAGCAGCTGCCCGTGCCTCATGGCCCGACGCATGATGCGGCGCAGCACGTAGCCTCTGCCCTCGTTCGAAGGCAGGACGCCGTCGGCGATCAGGAAGCACGAGGAGCGCAGATGATCGGCAATGACGCGATAGGAAGCGACGTTGTCTGCGTCCGGACCATGCCCGAGCGACGAGGACGCCGCGTCGATCAGATGGCGGAAAAGATCCGTCTCGAAAACGCTCTCCACGCCCTGCAGGATCGAGGCCATGCGCTCGAGGCCCATGCCGGTGTCGATCGAAGGGCGCGGCAGGTCGACGCGCTCTTCCTTCGTCACCTGCTCGTACTGCATGAAGACGAGGTTCCAGAATTCGAGGAAGCGGTCGCCGTCCTCCTCCGGGCTGCCTGGCGGACCGCCCCAGATGTGCTCGCCGCGGTCGATGAAAATCTCCGAGCACGGTCCGCATGGACCCGTGTCGCCCATTGCCCAGAAATTATCGGAAGTCGGGATGCGGACGATGCGGTCGTCGGAGAAGCCGGCGATCCTCTTCCACAACGAAGCCGCGTCGTCGTCCGTGTGATAGACGGTGACGAGCAGCTTGTCCTTCGGCAGGCCGAACTCCTTTGTGATCAGGTTCCAGGCAAGCTCGATCGCGCGCTCCTTGAAATAGTCGCCGAAGGAGAAGTTGCCGAGCATCTCGAAGAAGGTGAGGTGGCGCGCGGTGTAGCCGACATTGTCGAGGTCGTTGTGCTTGCCGCCGGCACGCACGGACTTCTGAGCGGTCGTGGCGCGCGAATAGGGCCGCTGCTCGAGCCCGGTGAAGACGTTCTTGAACTGCACCATGCCCGCATTGGTGAACATCAGGGTCGGGTCGTTGCGCGGCACGAGTGGGCTCGAGGCCACGACCTCGTGCCCTTCCTTGCGGAAATAGTCGAGAAAGGTCGACCGTATCTCGTTGACGCCACTCATTTTCATGCCTTTTCGCGGAAGCCGCCGGCAGCGCCGACGGAAATGAACATGGCCTTTTAGCGATCACCCGTTGCACTGTCCAGAAACACAAAGCCGCCGGCGCGAGGCCGGCGGCTTGAGAACGCATGAACGCATACTTGCCCGGCACCAGGGCCGGAACGGAAATCACATCGCGCCGGCCTCGTCGTCGAGATCGTTCTCGTTCTCGCCACCATTTTCCAGGAATTTCTCGGCGATCAGGCCAGCATTCTGCCGCAGCGCCTGCTCGACCTCACGCGCGGTGTCGGGATTGTCGCGCAGGAACAGCTTAGCGTTCTCGCGGCCCTGGCCGAGCCGCTGCGAATTGTAGGAGAACCAGGCGCCGGATTTCTCGATGACGCCGGCCTTGACGCCGAGGTCGACCAGTTCGCCCATCTTGGACACGCCCTCGCCATACATGATGTCGAACTCGACCACCTTGAAGGGCGGCGCCAGCTTGTTCTTGACCACCTTCACGCGCGTCTGGTTGCCGACGACCTCGTCCCGGTCCTTGACCGAGCCGATGCGGCGGATGTCGAGCCGGACCGACGCGTAGAACTTCAGCGCGTTGCCGCCGGTGGTGGTTTCGGGCGAACCGAACATGACGCCGATCTTCATGCGGATCTGATTGATGAAGATGACCATGGTGTTGGAGCGCGAGATGGAGGCGGTCAGCTTGCGCAGCGCCTGGCTCATCAGGCGGGCCTGCAGGCCCGGCAACGAATCGCCCATCTCGCCCTCGATCTCGGCGCGCGGCGTCAGCGCCGCGACCGAGTCCACCACCAGCACGTCGATAGCGCCGGAGCGCACCAGCGTGTCGCAAATCTCCAGCGCCTGTTCACCGGTGTCCGGCTGCGAGATCAGCAGGTTCTCCAGATCGACGCCGAGCTTGCGGGCATAAACCGGATCGAGCGCATGCTCGGCATCGACGAAGGCGCAGATGCCGCCCTTCTTCTGGGCCTCGGCCACGGTGTGCAGGGCGAGCGTCGTCTTGCCCGAGCTTTCCGGCCCATAAATCTCGATGATGCGGCCGCGCGGCAGGCCGCCGACGCCGAGCGCGATATCAAGACCGAGCGAGCCGGTCGGCACCGTCTCGATCTCGACCACCTGCTCATTGGCGCCAAGCCGCATGATGGAGCCCTTGCCGAAGGCGCGCTCAATCTGCGACAGCGCGGCATCGAGAGCCTTTGATTTGTCCACGGATTTATCCTCTACAAGCCGCAAGCTATTCTGAGCCATGATACATCACCCCTTGGTCGTCAATGAAGACCGGACAATCCGGTGGTCCCTGCGAATATGTACCGCTTTTGTTCCTTTTTGGCAAGCGCGATTAACATCATGAAATATCTCATTTATCCTGATTTGTTCTTTTTTTGTGCCGCGCGTTTTGCCTATGGCGGCGACATCCTGTGCCAACGCGATCGGAGACAAGGCATCGTCATCCGATTCGACCGGATGGCCGGAGCCGATTGCTCCCGGCGTTTCCATCCGGGCACGGCCACGCAGTTGTTTGCGCCATGACCGGCCCCACGATTCTCGGTGTCGGCGGCGCGCATATCGACCGGCGCGGTCACGTCACCGGCGATTATGTTCCGGCGGCGTCCAACCCCGGCACGATGCGCGAGGAGGTCGGCGGCGGCGCCTTCAACGCGCTGAGAATCGCCCGGTCGCGCAGCGCATCGGTGTCGCTGCTTTCGCTGCGCGGCGGCGACGCGGCGGCGGAAGCGGTTTCGCGGGCGATCGCCGAAGCGGGAATAGAAGACCATTCAGCCGTCTTCCTCGACCGTTCGAGCCCGAGCTATCTGGCGCTGCTCGACCGCCACGGCGACCTGATCGTCGGCTTTGCCGACATGACGCTCTATGACCTCGCCTTCACCAAGCAGTTGCGGCGCTCGAAGGCGCGCGAGATCGTGACCGGAGCCGATGCGGTAATCTGCGACGCGAACCTGCCGGCGGCGGCACTGGAGAAGCTGGCGCTTCTGGCTGACGGGAAGCCATTCTTCGCCATCGGCATATCGCCGGCGAAGGCGTCGCGGCTGCGGGGCATCTTCGACAAACTCACTCTCGCCTTCCTCAACAGAAACGAAGCGAAATCGCTGACCGGACTTGGCGACGATGCACCGGCAAGCCGGTTTGTCGATGCCTTGCGCGCGCTGGGACTGAACGGGGCCGTGATGACTTCGGGACCGGACCGTACCATCGGCTTCGACAGGAATGGTGCTTTCACCATAGCGCCGCCGGCGCCGGATCGCGTCGCCGACGTCACCGGCGCCGGGGATGCGCTGGCCGGCGCGACTGTAGCCGCGCTCCTGTCCGGGCTCGATCTGCGGCAAGCGGTGCGCGAAGGCGCCGCAGCCGCAAAGCTGGCGGTGGAAAGCCCGCACGTGTTCCCCGGATTTACCGCGCAATCCTTTGCCGCAGCGCTGGCCCTTGTGCCGGAGCCGGAGGAAGTGGCATGACAGGCTTCGACAGCCGCGGCCTTCAAAGCGCGGACCGGAGATGACCGTGATATTCGAAACCGCTCGCCCCTATATCGATCTGCACGAGCCCGTGGCCGAGGCGCTTGCCGCCCACCGGCCGGTCGTGGCGCTGGAAAGCACCATCATCACCCACGGCATGCCCTACCCCGACAACAACACGATGGCGGCCAATGTCGAGAAAATCGTCGCCGGGGAAGGCGCGGTGCCGGCGACGATCGCGGTGATCGACGGCCGCATCAAGATCGGGCTTTCGGACGGCGAGCGGGAATCGCTTGCCCTGCGCGGGGATTCCATGAAGCTGTCGCGCGCCGATCTCGGCTTCGCGGTCGCACAGGGGCGCACCGGCGGAACCACGGTCGCGGCGACGATGATCGCGGCGCAGCTCGCCGGCATCAAGGTTTTCGCCACCGGCGGCATCGGCGGCGTGCACAAGGGCGCGGAAAAGAGTTTTGATATCTCGGCCGATCTCGACGAGCTGTCGCGCACCTCCGTCATCGTCGTTTCGGCAGGCGCCAAAGCCATACTCGACATCGAAAAGACGCTGGAAGTGCTGGAAACGCGTGGCGTGCCGGTGATCGGTCTCGGCTGCGAGGTCATGCCGGCCTTCTGGTCGCGGCAATCGCCCTATCAGGCGCCGCTGACGCTGCCGGACCCGGCGGCGGTGGCGAAGCTCTACAAAACGCGCCAGGCTCTGGGGCTGGCCGGCGGCATGCTGGTGGCCAATCCGGTGCCGGAAGACCATGAAATCCCGGCCGCCGAGATGGCGGGCTATATCGTGGCGGCGCAGAAGGCGGCCGAGGCTCAGAAGGTGTCCGGCAAGGCGGTGACGCCGTTCCTGCTGTCGAAAATTCTCGAGTTGACCGACGGCCGCAGCCTCAAGACCAACATCGCGCTGGTCGAGAATAATGCGCGCATGGCGGCGCGGATTGCCAAGGCGCTGTAGATATTGCGGTCACCCTCCCCCCTGTGGGAGGGTCGCGGAGAAAACCGAGCTTGCGAGGTTTTTGATGCGGGGTGGGGGTGCGACAGCGGGCGTTCAGCACCCCCACCCCGTCTCGTAGCCTTCGTTTCACTCCGGCTACTCGCCGACCCTCCCCACAAGGGGGAGGGTAAGAGGTAGCTCACTTCCCGCTTCGCAGCCCAGCCTCGTAGGCCTTACGCGCCCAGCCTGCCATCTCATCGGGATCGTCGAGCGCGCTTTCGGGCGCGGTCCAGTAAGGCATGGCGACCTCCTTGCCGTGACGGGAGCCAACATAGACCCAGCGCCGCGCGCCCGCTGCCTCGTATTCCGCGGCGATCTCGGCATCACCCTTCAGCATAAGCTCATCGCGCAGGATGACGGCGAAGATGACGCCGTTGCGGTAAATGCCCTTGCCGCCGAACATGCGGCGGATCGAGACCGGGCCCAATCCTTCGAACAGTTCACGGATGCGTTCGTCGTCCATGCAGCGATGATGGCATGGCGTGGCGCGGCTGTCATGACTGGAGGCACTGAAACCGAACGGCTGCTGACATGTTAAGACAGGATCAGGTGCTACGTTCCGCCGTCTGCAGGGAGATGTTCATGCCGCTTCTGCTCAAAGGTTCGTGCCGGTGCGGGGCCGTCCGCTTCGAGGTCGAAAGCCACACGCCGGCGCCTTATCAGCTTTGCTACTGCTCGATCTGCCGCAAGCAGCAGGGCGGCGGCGGTTATGCGATCAATCTCGGCGCGGACGCCACGACGCTCAAGATCGAAGGCAAAAGCCATATCGGCGTCTACCGGGCCGAGATCGAGGATGACGAGCACCCGACCTGCGAGGTCTCGACCGGAGAACGCAATTTCTGCACGAAATGCGGAACGGCGCTGTGGCTATACGATCCGACATGGCCGGATCTGGTGCATCCGTTCGCCTCGGCGGTCGATACGGACTTGCCGGTGCCGAAGGAGCGGACGCATCTGATGCTGAAATACAAGGCGAACTGGGTGGAGCCGGACATTGCCGAAAGCGACAAGACGTTCGACGTCTATCCGGAGGAATCGATTGCCGATTGGCACAAGCGCTCGGGTATGTGGGTGGAGTGACTTTCTTCTCCCCGTTTACGGGGAGAAGATGCCGGCAGGCAGATGAGGGGCGATGCGAACCTAGCTGACGATAGCACTGCCCCTCATCCGTCACTTCGTGACACCTTCTCCCCGTAGACGGGGAGAAGGAAGAGTAGCCTCAAGCCGCGCTGGCGCGCGCCTCGGCCAACGCCTTCAGGTCGGCTGGCTTCAACTCGACAGACTCACCGCAGCCGCAGGCCGAGGACTGGTTCG
>CBFGLW010000050.1:0-22277 GCA_965649745.1 uncultured Mesorhizobium sp.
GGCCGTCGGCTGGTGCCCGCGCCACCTCGCCGCTGGCGATCGCGCCGCCGGCGCCGGGCGTGTTGTCGACCACCACCGGCTGCCCCAGCTGCTTGCTCAACAGGTCGGCGAAGCGCCGTGCGATGACGTCGGAATTGCCGCCCGGCGCGAAGCCGACGACGAACTGGACGGGCCGGCTCGGATAGGAGCTTTGGGCCCAGGACATGCCTGGGATTGTCAGTGTGTAAGCGACGGCCGCGCCGCCCACTGCGAGTAACTGCCTCCGGTTCATGCTATTTCCCCTTTGTTTTCGTTGAGAATGTTTCGTGTTCAGGCTTGGCGGCTGTCGCCGTCTCCGATGACTTGCGTCGAGCGGTAGGCGCTCGAGAAGGTGATGGCGAGTTCGGCGGTGGTGCTGCCGATGTTGCGGGCGTTGTGGATGACGTTGGGCGGGATGACGATGACGTCGCCTTCCTGCATCTCGACTTCGACATCGTTCCAGCTATGGACAATCCGTCCGCGGATGACGGTCAGCACCTCCTCGCAGTCCGGATGAAGATGACGGTCGTTCATCTGGCCGGGATCGATGAAGCACAGGCCGGTGGTGAGTTCGGTCGAATTGCCCTGGCTGGCCGATACATGCCAGACGAGACGTCCCCAACTTGTCGGCACTTCGTCATGCTCGCCGACGCGGGCGACGATTGGGTTCTGATCAGACGCCATCAGGCTCTCCTATGCGTACTTTTTCACCGTTTGAAAGCAGTGCGGCCTCGTAGACCCGCGTCACCTCCAGCGCCATTTCGAGTGTCCCGTTGGTGGCGGGAACGCCGTCGAGAATCGCGCTGCAGAAATGGTCGAGTTCGCCCCATACGCCCTGCGTGAACACGGCCTTGTTCTCCAGCGTGTTGAGACCGTCCTGGGCTTCCCAGACGATGGCCCCGCCTTCGAGGCCGGCCGGCGCGAACGACGTGCCGGTGGCATACTGGAACTGGATGCCGCGCTGGTAGACGAGCCGCCGCGCGTTCTCGATCTCGATACACCGTTCGCCGGCATAGATGTGGTAGCGCTCGAAAGGCTGGAACTTCGGGCCGCCCTGGGCGAGGTGCAGGTTGCTCACCACGCCATTGCGGTGTTCGAGAACACAGCTTCCGCCCATACCGTCGGGACCGCGGAAGACCGTCACCGTCGCCACAGACCCGCCCAGGCAGATCAAAGCCGATAGCGGATGACAGCCATTGGCGAGCCAATCGCTGGGCAGGCCCTTGTCGAGCACCTCGCGCCCGTTCGCCGGTATCGACATTGGGTAGACGCCGAGAATGCTGCGCAGCGGCACGGCCTTTTCTTCGGCCAGCAGTTCCTTGGCCTTGAGCAAAGCCGGCATGAAAGCCTTCTTGTAGCCGACGACCGAAACCAGGTCGCCGCGCGCGGCGATCATCCGTTCCACTTCGGCGGCGCGTATGGCGGCCGGCTTTTCCACCCACACATGCAGTCCGGCGGCGAATGCCTCGCAGGCCAGCTTCGGATGAAGCTGCGGCGACACGCAGATCAGCACCGCCTCCAGTGTTTCCTCCCGCAGCATGTCCGTGCTGGTGCGATAGGCTTTGCAGCCATACTGCCTCGCGGTCAGGGCGCACTTCCCGTCGTCGGGATCGGCGACCGCTACCAGCTCGACCGGAAGGTAGGTCAGGGTCGGCAGGATGTTGCGATAGGAGTGCGATCCCACTCCAATGACGCCAAGCCGGATGCGATGTGCCGCATCGCGCTGATATTCCATCAATTCATCCCCGCAACTTCGGAGCGCAGGAAATCGATGTCGCGTCCGGTTACCTGTTCATAGTCGTAGTTGGGCCGCGGCTGGCCATGCTGCGGCGGGTTGAGGCAGATGACCGGCGAGACGCCGTCCGCCACCACCCGGCGCGCGATCTCGGTCACTGGCCAGCTGGCTTCTTCCAGCGCCACATTCCAGGCCAGCGCATCGCTGCCCGGCTCCGCCGCGCCGCCCTTGAAATGACAGTATTCGATCAGCGGCTTCAGGCGTTCGTAGACGGCGACGGTCGGGAACTCGCCGGTCGACCACTGGTTCTGCACGTCCCAGGTCAGCCCGACCTTGCCCTCGCGGTCCAGCGCCTCGAAGAAGTCGAGGAACTCGTCCGTGCGCGCCAGGAAGCACTGCCGGACTTCGTTTTCGATGGTTGGGCGGAAGCCGGCTTCGTTGAAACGGTCGACGGCCTCGCGATAGACGTCGAACACCCAGCCATGGTTCTGCTGCAGGCTTTTGACGGCATTGCCGCTGTCGCGCCCGAGGAACTGCGCCGCCGTCATTCGGATCAGCGTCGGCTTGAATACCTTGGCCAGCGCGATGACGTGGTCGATCTTGCCGAGCTGTTCGCGGCCGAAGGTTTCCAGGCCCTTGTCGATGGAATCGAAAAAGATCGAGGTCGACAGACAGTAGACCTTCTGGCCGGACTGCTCGATTTCGGCCTGCGCCTTGGCAGCCAGATCGAGCGGGATATCCACCGTCCAGTGGCCGTAGATATGGTTCTTGATATCCATCCAGACCAGGTTCTTGGCGCGGTGGTAGGCGAGCTGGGCGTCGAGGTCGCCGCCGCCCATGGAATTCAGGATTGTGAGATCGGCGGTCGGCATCGGACTCAAGCCGTACCGATCCTGATGTTCTTGAACTTGCGTATGTTCTCGGTCATCGCTGTCTCGGTAGGCAGGCGCTCCATGCTCGATGCGCCGAAGAAGCCGGCGACGCCCCTGGTGCGGCTGAGCACCTTGGCCGCATCCTCGGCCGTCGCGATCGGGCCGCCGTGGCAGATGACGATGACGTCCTCGCGCGCGGCGCGCGCGGCATCATGGATTTCCTGCACGCGCACGATGGCGTCGTCGAGGCTGAGCGTCGTGCGGGCGCCGATGGCGCCGGAACTGGTCAGTCCCACATGCGCGACGATCAGGTCGGCGCCGGCGAGCGTCATCGCTGCGGCCTGGTCGGCGTCGAATACATAGGGCGAGGTGAGCAGGTCGAGCTCATGGGCGGCTGCGATCATGTCGACCTCCAGCTGGAAGCCCATGCCGGTCTCTTCGATGTTCTGCCGGAACAGCCCGTCATACAGGCCGACGGTCGGGAAATTCTGCACGCCGGTAAAACCCATATCGGCAAGCTGGCGCAGGAACAGCGGCATGCGACGGAACGGGTCGGTTCCGCACACGCCGGCTAACACCGGCGTCGATGCAACGATCGGCAACACCTCGCGCGCCATGTCGACGACCACCGCATTGGCGTCGCCATAGGGCAACAGGCCGGCGAGCGAGCCACGTCCGGCCATGCGGTAGCGGCCTGAATTGTAGATGATGATGAGATCCGCGCCGCCCGCCTCCGCGCATTTCGCAGAAAGCCCGGTGCCCGCTCCAGCGCCGACGATGGTGCGCCCTTGCTCGATCTGGCCGCGAAGCCGCTTGAGCGCTTCTTCTCTCGTCATTTGCGAACCTCTTCTTTCCGGCGGGGTCTCGATCCTTCGATCAGCTTTGCAAGTCTGTCGGCCATGGCATTGGCAAAATCGGGGTCGTTGATTTCGGTATCGACCTCGCGAAGATCGATCCGTGGATCGAGATTTTTGCGCAGCGCCTCGATCAGGGCCTTGTCGGCTTCCGGGTCGTGGAACGGCTGGTCTTCCCGCGCGATCATCGAGATGCCGCGCAGCGGAACGAAAATGCTGATCGGGCCGGTCGTCTTGTTCAGGCGTTCGGCCACCCGCTTCCCCAGTTCGGCGCATTCCTCCGGGGTGGTGCGCATGAGGGTGACAGATGCGTTGTGCTTATATAGCCGGCGCTCCCGGAATCTTTCGGGCACGGTTTCCCAAGCGCCGAAATTGACCATGTCGAGAGCCCCCAGGCTGACGACCTGCGGCGTGCCGGTCGCCGCCGCGGCCTTCAGCCGGTCCGGGCCGGCCGAGAAGACGCCGCCCACAAGTTCGTCGGCCAGTTCGGTCGTCGTCACGTCGAGCACGCCGGCCAGCATTCCCGCCCGCACCAGCGCTTCCATGGACTGCCCTCCCGTACCTGTCGCATGAAAGACAAGCACCTCATAGCCCAAGTCCTCGAGTCTCTGGCGGGCCGCCTGTACGCAAGGCGTCGTCACGCCGAACATGGTTGCTCCGATCAGCGGCTTTTCTGCGACCGCGGGGGTCGGCCGGTTCACCACCATTCCGGCGATGGCCCCGGCGGCATTGCCGAGAACGGCGCGGGAAAGCTTGTTTATTCCGGCGATGTCGACCACCGAATACATCATGGTGATGTCGAGAGCGCCGACATAAGGGCGGGTGTCTCCCGAAGCCACCGTCGACACGATCAGCTTCGGCACGCCAACAGGAAGCTCGCGCATCGCGGCGGAGATAAGCGTGGTGCCGCCCGTTCCTCCCAAGCCAATTATGCCGTCAAGCCGGCCTTGTTCGTAAAGGCCGGTGATCACTCTCGCCGCGCCGCGCGACATCGCCTCGACGGCAGTGCCGCGATCGGTTGCCGAGGCAAGCTTGAAGCCGGCCGCCTTGGCGACTTCTTCGCGGCTTACGTCGGGCCTGAAAGATGGCTGTCCTCTGGAGCCGGCATCGACAATCCGCGGTGTAATTCCGCGGCGTCTGAGTTCATCGGCCAGGAATGCGTATTCCTCGCCTTTTGTGTCGAGCGTGCCGAGCAGAACAACTTGAGACATCGTCGCACCTGGAATTTGCTTTGTATACAAAATTTGGTATACCAAATACCAAATAACGTCAATGGCGGTTTTGCTCCTGTTGTGAGACATATGCGTGGACTTGGGCTGCGGCGGCGGATGATTCCCCGTCGGGCTATCGTGAAAGAAGCCGATGAAGAATGATCTGAAACTGGAAATCCAGACCGTGAACCAGCGGGCGTATGAACGCATACGCGAGCTGATCGTCACCGGCGAACTTACCTGGGGCACCCGGCTGGACGAACGCGTCCTTGCTGAACGGCTGGGGATAAGCCGTACACCCGTTCGCGAAGCGATTGTCAGGCTGGGCAATGAAGAGGTCATCGAACGGCGCCCTTATCAGGGTAATGTCGTACGCTCGTTCACCCCGCATCAGATCGAGAATCTGTTCGATGTCCGCACCGAAATGGAGGCGCTTGCAGTCCGGCGCGCCGCAGAGAATGGATCGGCGGCGGATTTCGACGCGCTGGAGGGTATCGTGCGTCAGTGCCATGCCGCGCTTCATGCTGGCGATCTCGTTCAGTTCGAAAAATACGATCAGGAATTTCACCAGCGGATCGCCGCCATCTCACGCAATGAAACCCTTATCCAGTGCCTCAATCGTCTTGGTCTGCAGATCCAGCTGGCGCGCCATAGAGCGAATCTGCTGCATGATTTCCCGGCGAGCACGATCGAGGACCGCGAGCAGATACTCGCAGCCCTGAGAAAGGGTGACGGCGTCGCGGCGGAACAGGCAATGCGCCGGCATATTGACCGCTCGCGCCACAGTGCGGTCCGCGGTTCCGTGGAGCAGGCCGGCTAGGCGGCCGAAGGTCAGTGTCCCGGCGCGTCGTCTTCGGCCATCTCGTCCAGCCCTTCATGCGCGGCCTGCCAGCGCCTGATCCGCTCGAGCCGATCGGCGTCGTCCGCGGCTTTCGCCTCATGTTCGGATTGCCGTAGCGCAAGGCGTATGGCGGCGCGGGAAAACCGGTCCGGTGTGTATGCGAATGCCGAGGCGTCGACACCATTGTCTATCGCAAGGCGGACGCGGCGCTTCAGGTTGAACACGTCGTTGACGCCATACAATTCAAGCATGGTCTGGAAATCGTCCTGCAGGCTCCGATCGAAGGCGCGCTCCTCGCCCATGGGGCCGATTACCGGATTGCCTGGATGCAGCGAAGCGAGCGGAACCAGACCTTGCGGAATTGGCGTGTTGGCCGAATGCGTGCGCCCGGTCTGCAGGAGCTTGGGCAGAAGATGCGTATGCGGTCCGGGCGGAGAAACGCCGCCGGTGTCGGGACCGCCGATCTTCTGGTAGACCTCGATCCGGCCGATATTGGTGAGGGCGACGCGGTGCGGATGCGCCGTTGGAATGGCGGACATGGCGGCATTGCCGTGTTCGAAAAGCGAGCGCCCGAGATTCGCCCGCAAGATTCCAAGCAGCTTCGGATCGCTGGTCCTGATACAGAAATCGCACTGCGGTAGCGACAGCCCCATGTCGAACAGGATGCCGGTGCGGTCGATTCCACGTATTGCACCGTCATCCGGGCCGAGTTCGGTCAGGACAGCGCGCGCCGCTCGCCGCGCGTTGGCCTTGGGAAAACAAAGCGCCAGCGCTTGGCTCCAGCGATGCCGTTTCGGGCTGAGGGTCTCGTAGGCTACCGGCACCACCTGCGGAAACGTGCTTGCGTCCAGCCGGATGGCCCCGCGTTTTGTCGCGCGGGTGAATATGTCGGGCATGTCGATGACCGCATGCTCGCCTTCGTCTTGATGAAATTCGGCGATCGCGCCGAAGGTCCCCATGCTCCAGCCCGATTGCCAGTTGGAGAGATGCCTGCGCAGGAGGGCTCCCAGGTCCGTCATGCATGGTCTCCTTGATTTGTGTCGGCAAGGTCGAGCGGCTGCACGATCCAGTCATTGCCGACGCGATGGAAAAGGATCGTGACGCCGTATGCCGTCCGGATGTTCGGCTCCGAAAGCACCGCCTCCGGCGCGCCGTCGCTCAGGATTCTCCCCCGATGGAGAAGCACGATGCGCGTGCACCAGCGGGCAGCCAGTCCGAGATCGTGAAGGGAAGCGATCACGGCCCGTCCCTCGCCGGCCAGCGATGCAAAGGTCCGCATCAGGGTGATCTGGTGCAGGGGATCGAGGCCGGCCGCCGGTTCGTCGGCCAGCAGCAGCGGCGTGTCCTGCGCCAGCGCGCGTGCGATCAGCACACGCGCCAGCTCGCCGCCGGAAAGTTCGGTCGCCGCCCTGTTGCCGAGATGGCTCACATCCATCCGGCGCATGGCGGCATGGACCGCCGCGCGGTCCGCATTGCCCTGCGGAGCGAAAGCCGGCTGGCGTGGCGCGCGGCCGAGCGAGACGAGCATCTCGACCGTCATAGCCCAGGCCACGTCACGCTCCTGCGGCAGATAGGAGACGAGCCGGGCGCGCTCTTTCGCCCTCATGGCAGCAGCGTTCCTGCCGTCTATGCGCACCGACCCGGTCGCCGGCGCCAGTTGCAGGACAGCCTTGAGCAGGGTCGATTTGCCGGCGCCGTTCGGCCCGATCAGGCCGACGAATTCACCGGGCTGAACGGCGAACGAAACGTCGTCCAGCACCTTGGCGCCGGCCAGCGAAACGGACAGGCCTGAAACGTCGAGCCGGGTCATGCCAGTTTCCTCCGTGTCCGGTAGACAAGCCAGAGGAAGAAGGGCGCGCCGACGACCGCCGTCAGCACGCCAAGCTTGAGGTCGCGGCCCGGCGCTATGATGCGCACCAGTATGTCGGCGGCGAGGACGACACAGGCGCCGCCGAGCGCGCTCGCGGCCAGCAGCCGGGAAGGCCGCGCGCCGACCAGCGGACGAAGGATATGCGGCACCACAAGGCCGACAAAACCGATGGCGCCGGCAACCGCGGTCGCCGCGCCGACCGAGGCGGCGGTGCCCAGAACCGCCAACAGCTGCACGCGGCGCATGTCGAACCCCATGGTGGCGGCGGTGTCCGGACCGAGAGTCAGCGCGTCGAGAGCGCGCCCGAGCATGGCAAGCAAAGCCCAGCCTGCTACGATGAAGGGGGCCGCGAGCCAGACATGCAGCATTGAGCGGTCCGTCAGCGAACCCAGCATCCAGAACATGATCTCCAGCGCGGCGAACGGGTTCGGCGACAGATTGAGCGCAAGCGAGGTCATCGCGCCGGCGAAGCTCGAAACCGCGACGCCTGCCAGGATGATCGTCAGCGCGCCGCCGCGGATGCCGGCCAGTGCCTGGACGACGATCACGGACAGGAGCGCTCCCGCCAGCGCCGCCAGCGGCAGGGCGAGAGGGAAGAACGCCGTCAAGCCGGTATAGATCGCCAGCACCGCGCCGAGCGATGCCGAGGCGCTGACGCCGATCAGACCCGGCTCCGCCAGCGGATTGCGCAGATAACCCTGCAACGCCGCGCCCGAGAGGCCGAGCGTCGCGCCGATCATCAGGCCAAGAATAGCGCGCGGCAGGCGGACCTCCCGCATGATCAGCGCTATGGCGTCGCGCTGGTCCGAAAACAGGGCCTTGATACCGTCGCCAAATGAAATCGCAGCGGGACCCACGGTCAGGGACAGCAGGAATAGAAGCAGCACGGCGAGCGCGAGTGCCGCCATCACCAGCCGGTATCGCCCAATGTCGGTCATGGGCGATTGTCCCGTCTGTCACGCGCCGCATCCTGCAGGATCGACGCCGCTTCCGCCGTGAACGGTGTGCCGCAGACTGTGTAGGCCGTCGGCACGGCAATGGAGGACGTCTGCGCGGCCAGCGCGCGATAGGCCGGATGGCGAAAGTTTTCGGTGGCCAGCGCCGGCGCGGCATGGCGGAGACCGCTATCGGCCAGCAGGTCGGGCCGTGCGAGGACCAGAAGCTCGAGCGGCAATCTGGCTGTGCCGACGAAACCAAGGCTCGCGGCGATGTTGTTCAATCCGGACAGTTTGACGATCGCATCGACAAGCGTATCCGAACCCGACGTGTAGCTGTTGGCGTAGTAGGTCGCGACGGAGATCCCTGGAAATTTCTGTCCTCCAAGGGATGCCAGCCTGCGGTCGAATTCGGCCACCAGTTCCGCCGCCCGCTGTTCGCGGCCAAGAATTGCGCCCATGCGGATGAGATTGGTCCGGATATCGTCCAGCGATTGCTCAGGCGCGAACTCCTCGACATGGATTCCAAGACGTCGCAGCAGGGCGACGGTGGTGCGCGTCGAAAACGTGCCGGCAAGCACCAGGTCGGGCTGCATGAGGAAGACCTCCTCCGCAAGCCCGTGATTGACGACATAGCCTTCGGCGTCCTTCGCCAGCGCCGAGGTGCCGTGATCGCTGGCAAGATAGGATACCGAATAAAGCTGCCCGGCGCCGGCGATCAGCATGGCCATCTGGTCGGTGCAGGCGTTCATCGAAACGATCCGCCGGGGCGGTTCCGCATGCGAAGGAACCGCCCAGAGCGCAGCCAAGCCCAGAAAGCCGCTGACCAGAAACCATCGCACGATCAGAAAGTCCCCCTGACGCCGAAGAAGCCGGTCCGGCCTTGCGCATTGTAGCCGAACACCTCCTCATACTCCTCGTCGAACAGATTCTCGATACGCCCATAGGCCTCGAGCTTGTCGTTGATGCGGTAGCTGCCGCCGATATTCACCACCGTGTATGGATCGAGCGTGACGCGCGGCGGCAGTGTCGGCACGAAGGCCACGTCCTCTGTCTTGCCGTTGAACACGGCTTCCGCGAACACTCGCGCCCGGTCTTCGTAGAAGGTGTACGCCGCGCTGATCGAGCCCGAATGCCGTGGCCGGCGCACTTCTTCCAGGCGCGGGCCGCCGGCAACCGTTTGCTCGGTGGCGTCGGTATAAGTGTAGCTCGCGCTGGCAGTGAAGCCGTTGAAGAAGTCCAGCGTGGCGGCGATTTCCACGCCCTGGCGCTTGCTTTCGCCGTCGCGGTTGATCGGCCGCGACACGAAATCAGGCGGGCCGCCGAATACGGTGACGATCTCGTCGGTCAGGTTCTGGTTGAAGTAGGTGACGTCGATCACCAGCCCACGGTTGAAGAAACCCTGTTCGACGCCGATGTCCCAACCGAAGCTCTTCTCCGGAGAGAGATTGGGATTGCCCTCGAAGGTCGATGGAATGTAGCCGAACTGCTCGAAGAAGGTCGGGTTGGTGACGCCGGTTCCCACCGACGCATGCAGGCGTGTCTGCCGGTTCGGAATCTGCCATGCGCCGCTGACGCTATAGGTCGATGCATCGCGGAACTTGTCGTTGAAATCATGCCGTGCCGCGACGTTCAGATAAAACCGGTCGAAATATTCGCCGCGATATTCGCCGATCAGCGAATTGCTTTGCCGGCTGAAAGTTTCCGTCAGATGCGATGGCGCGAAGGTCTCCCGTTCCCATTCGTAGCCGCCGGTGATCTGGTGATGGGCGGCGAGGAAGCCGGGCGTATGGAACTGATAGCTTGCCTGATAGGTGCCGTTGTAGCGATTGCCATCGTTGGAGGAGAACGCGCCATCGCTGAAATTCCTGCGATGGATATCGCTGCCGGTGAAGCGGGCTTTCTGTGTCAGCGCGCCGTCGAGCGATACATGGGTGGCCTTGACAGAGCCGAAGAACTCCCGCGTCGATGTCCAGTCGTGGCCGTGGATGACAAGTCCATAGTCCGGACCGGGCAGATAGTCGGGCGGACCGCCGCTGGTGAAATCCTGTGGGTCGAGTTCGCTCTTGCGGTTGACGTAACGCAGCGTGCCGTCGACAGTCAGGTTCGGGCTGAGGTCGAGCGTCACCTTGCCGTTCAGTGTGCCGTTGCGGTCGCTATCCTTTTCGTCGCCGAAATCCGAAACGTTGAAGCCGCTCGTGCGGCGCAACGCGCCGGAGAGCGCCACGTCGTAATTTGCCGCGCCGCCGGAAAGGGAAACGCCGCCAAGGAAGGTGCCGTCGGTGCCGCCTTCGGAGCGGGCAGTCGTGCGCCAGCCGCTGCGCTCGCCGCGCCTGGTGATGATGTTGACGACGCCGGCAGTTGCATTCGACCCCCAGAACGCGCTTTGCGGGCCGCGCAGGATTTCAATGCGATCGATGTCATCGACGAGAAGGCTGCCGAAGTCGAATTCGCCCGATGACGTTTCGCTGGCTTCGACGCCGTCGATCATCACCAGCAGATGATTCGCTTCCGCGCCGCGGACGCGAATCTGGGTCAGGCCGCCGAACGATCCGGTTCGCGAAACGGCAAAGCCGGGCACCTGCCGTAGGGCATCCGCGACATAGCGGACCTGGTTTTTCTCCAACTGCTCGCCGGTTATGACCGTGAAGGCGCGCCCCGATTTCTCCTGTTTGACAGGGGTCAGGCCTTCGGTGATCAGGATTCGTTCAAGCTCTGTCGTGTCTTCTTCCCGGTTCGCCTGTTGTGCATCGGCCGCGTGCGTCAACGCCAACGCCAGGGCGCCGGCGCAAAATGTCAGTCGTTTCATCTCTGCCCCCAAACGGAATGGGCAAGGCGAAGGATCTCGCCCCGCGGTCTATCAAAAACCGCAGCAGGATTCGTTCGGCAGGATCAGGTTTGGACACGCTTCACCTCTCGGCCGTTCCGGCATGCGGCAACACTTCGTTGTGTCACCGCAACGGACGACCGCGCCTGACCACACCCCGTGATCAAGCATGGGTGACCGAAACAGGCAGGTCTCCTGACTTCCGTGTCATCGCCCCTTTCCGCCTTCCCGGCCGCCCGAAGGCAGACAGTGGCATGTTGGAAAGAGGCTCAACGGTTACAGTTGCGGGGGCAGTCCCGGCTTCGGACGATCGTCTGTCCTTACCGTGTTCCCTTTTCATCCGCCTTTCAGCGGAACCAGTTCCACGTTCAAACTAGGAAGACTCGCTCAACCTTGTCAATCGCCCGATTTGACGAAAGAACGTGCCGACCTGCTTCGGTCATATTGCGCACGGCTCCGTATTGGAGAAGCAGGCAGCGATTTTGCCGGCTTCGCTCAGCAGCCAGGAGACGAGGCGTTGGCTTTGCTTGCCGGGCGAGCGCGGCGGCACCAGCCAGTATCCCCGGTGTGGCGCCTGCAGCGGAGGCCCGGCGGTCACCAGGACGCGCGATCGCAGCAGACCGTCGACCAGGCCCATCCAGCCCAGTGCAATACCCTGGTCTTCGCTCGCCGCCTGGGTGACCAGCGAATAGGTGTTGAAGCTGATGTCGCCATCGTGATCCGCCGGCTCCCGCGTCAATCCGAGACCGTCGAAATAACGGCTCCAGTCGAACCATGGCGCCGGCGCCAGCGCGTCGAGATGGATGAGCCGTGCCCTGGCGAGCATGGCCGGATCGGCCAGAAGATTGCTGCGGTCCAGATAATCCCGCGTGCAAACCGGCACCACCTCTTCCCGCAGAAGGATCGAAGCACTGGGATCGAAGTCGCCCTGCTCGCCGAACGGAATGGCGATGTCGCTGTCCTCGACATCTTCGCGTCTCAGCCTTTGCGTCGCGACGATCTGGATGTCGATCTCCGGATAAAGCAGGCGGAAGGCGTGCATCCTTGGAATAAGCCAGAGAGAGGAAAAGGCATAGTCGGTGTGCAGGCGCAGCGACGGCCGTTCTGCCAGCGCTCCATATTCGCGCATCAGCGCATCTGTCTCCGCCACCGCGCGTTCGGCGATTTCATAAAGCCGCCGCCCTTTCGCCGTGAGTTCGACGCCATGGCGGTGGCGTTCCAGCACGGCGAAGCCCGTCTGTTCTTCCAGCCGCTTGATCTGATAGCTGACCGCCGGTTGCGACAGGCCGAGTGCCGTCGCGGCCGAAGAGAAGCTGCCGCGCCGCACCGTCTCGGCGAGAATGCGCATCCATCCGGCATCCAGTTTTCGCATTAGTATAAAATCTCCTTATGGGGGCCATTGGAAAATAACCGGTTTACAGGGCAAAGACCAGATTTCTTAATGACCCGTCGCCTGCGGCGCCGGAACGTCCGGTTTTCCGCAACTGTGCTGGCGAGTGAGCTTGGAATGGCGCAACCCAACATCCTCATCCTGATGGTGGACCAATTCAACGGAACGTTGTTTCCCGACGGGCCGGCGGATTTTCTGCATGCTCCCAATCTGAAGGCGCTCGCCGGGCGTTCGGTGCGCTTCGCCAATACCTATACGGCAAGCCCTCTCTGTGCGCCGGCGCGGGCATCCTTCATGTCCGGTCAACTGCCGCAGCGCACCCGCGTCTACGACAACGCCGCAGAGTTCGCTTCCGACATTCCGTCCTACGCGCATCATCTGCGCGCCGCCGGCTACGCAACCACGCTTTGCGGAAAAATGCATTTCGTCGGGCCGGACCAGCTGCACGGTTTCGAGGAGCGCCTGACCACCGACATCTATCCGGCCGATTTCGGCTGGACGCCGGACTACACCGCGCCCGGCGAGCGCATCGACTGGTGGTATCACAATCTTGGATCGGTGACCGGCGCGGGCGTCGCCGAGATCACCAACCAGATGGAATATGACGACGAGGTTGCCTACAACGCGACGCGCAAGCTTTACGATCTCGCGCGTGGCCGTGACGAACGGCCGTGGTGCCTGACCGTCAGCTTCACCCATCCGCACGACCCCTATGTCGCCCGCCGCAAATACTGGGACCTCTACGAGGACTGTCCAGCTCTCGATCCCGAGGTCGGACCCATCGCCTACGCGGACCAGGACGCCCATTCGCAGCGCCTGCTCGATGCCTGCGATCACACCGCCTGCGCCATCACGCCGGAGCAGGTACGCCGCGCCCGCCGCGGCTACTTCGCCAGCATCTCCTACATCGACGACAAGATCGGCGAGATTTTCGGCGTGCTCGAGCGCTGCCGGATGGCGCAGGACACTATCGTCCTGTTCGTCTCCGACCATGGCGACATGCTGGGCGAGCGCGGCCTGTGGTTCAAGATGAGCTTCTTCGAGGGTTCCGCCCGCGTGCCGTTGACGATCGCCGCGCCCGGCTGGTCGCCGAAGCGGATCGACGCTCCTGTCTCGACGCTCGACGTGCTGCCGACCCTGGCAGGCCTCGCCGGCATCGATGTCGGCAGTCTGGCGTTGTGGATCGATGGCGAAAACCTGGCTCCTCTGGTGGATGGGACGGGCCGGCGCGGTCCCGTACCGATGGAGTACGCCGCCGAAGGGTCGCAAGCGCCGCTGGTGTGCTTGCGCGAAGGCCGCCACAAACTGGTGCTGTGCGACGGCGACCCGCCAATGCTGTTCGATCTCGAGGTCGACCCGCACGAGCTTACAAACCTCGCGACGGAACCCGCCTGCGCCGAAGTGCTTGCCGGTCTTCAGGCGCAGGCCGCGGCCCGCTGGGACCTCGCACGCTACGATGCCGCCGTGCGCGAAAGCCAGGCCCGCCGCCGCATCGTCTACGCAGCGCTGCGCAACGGCGCTTACTACCCGTGGGACTACCAGCCTTTGCAGCGGGCTTCGGAACGTTACATGCGCAACCACATGGATTTGAACGTGCTGGAGGAAAGCCAGCGCTTTCCGCGCGGCGAATGAAAGAACGACAACAGGGAACAGGAGCAGTCACATGAACAGGATGGGAATGCGTGCCGCGGGATTGGGATTGATCATGGCGCTGGCGGCCGGCCAGGCGATGGCGGCGGATGCCGAGAGTTGCAGGAAGGTCAGGCTGTCCGATGTCGGCTGGACCGATATCCAGGTCACGACCGCGACGACGGCCGCCGTTCTGGAGGCGCTCGGCTATGAGCCGGAAATCACGCAGCTGACCGTGCCGGTGACCTTCGCCGCGCTGAAGGACAAGGACATGGACGTCTTCCTCGGCAACTGGATGCCGTCGCAGACCGAGGCGATCAAGCCTTATGCGGACGAAGGCGCTTTCGACGTCGTCGGCCAGAATCTGGAAGGCGCCGGCTTCGGCCTCGTCGTGCCGGACTATGTCCAGGCGGAAGGCGTGAAGGACATCAAGGACGTCGGCAAGTTCAAGGACAAGTTCAATGCCAAAATCTACGGCATCGAAGCGGGCTCCGCCGGCAACAAGAATATCCAGAACCTGATCGACGATCCGAAGAACGGGCTGGAAGGCTTCGAACTGGTGGAGTCCTCGGAGGCCGGAATGCTGACGGAGGCCGAGCAGACCATGAAGGCGAACGAGTGGATCGTCTTCCTCGGCTGGACGCCGCATCCGGTGATGGGCGCCATGAAGATCAAATATCTGAGCGGCATGGAGGCTTCCGGCTTCGGCGAGGCCAAGGTGTTCACCAACACGCGCAAAGGCTATGTCGGCGAATGCCCGAACGTCGGCGCCTTCATCAAGAACGTCAAGTTCACCCTGCCGATGGAGAACGTCATGATGGACGCCGTCATCAAGGGAGGCAATCCGAACGACGTCGCCAAGGAATGGCTGAAGGCGAACCCGGACGCGGTGACGCCGTGGCTCGCAGGCGTCACCACCTTCGACGGCGGCGACGCGACGGCGGCGGTCAAGGCCGCGCTCGCCAATTAGGGCACGTCGCGTTTTGTCAGGGCCATCGGTGCCGATAATTTACGAATTGCTGGTGGTCCAACAGGCTTTAAGACACCCGCTCCATGAGACGGTCGAAGACATAGGCCTTCGCCCGTCTCGCGCTCTCTTCAAGCGATATGCCCAGCGCCATGTTCGCGGCGATGGCGCTGGCCAGCATGCAGCCGGTTCCACGCAATTCGGCAGCGATGCGCGGGGCGTCGAACCGGACCGCCGGCCTGCCCGGCTCGATCAGAATGTCGGTGGAACTATCGCCGTCGCCGTGGCCGCCTTTGACCAGAACCGCCTGCGCGCCTTGGCGCAGAAGCAAGTGGGTCTGCCGAACGGCCTCGGCTTCGTCTCTTGCCGACGCGTTTCCTGTCAAAAGGGCAAGCTCCGGCAGGTTCGGGGTCATCAGCCGGCAAAGCCGCATCAACCGGTTGGTCAGGGCAATACGCCCGCTTTCTTCGAGCAGCGGGCGGCCGGAGGACGCGGCAAGCACGGGATCGAGCATGGCCGGTATGGCGGGATGCTCGATGAGAACCTCAGTGACGGCTTCGACGATCGCCGCCGTGCCGAGCATGCCGATCTTGACTGCGCCGACCTGATTTGCGCGGAGCGCCGCGCGCATCTGCGCGGCGACCATTTCGGGTCTCACCGGCTCCGCCTGCTCGACCTCGCGGTGCGTCTGCGTGGTGATGGCGGTGACGGCTAGGCAGGCGCGCAGGCCGAAAGCCGAAACCGTCTCGACATCGCGCACGATGCCCGCCCCGCCGCTGGAATCGGAACCGGCGACGATCAGCACATGCGTGCTCATCGCCACGGCGCGGTCGCCGCGATCCATTCGCGCGTGCGTCCCTCCGGATCGGCGTTGCGGGTGATGTCCGTGACCACGGCGGCGCTGTCCGCGCCCTGTGCGAAGACGCCAGGCAGCCGCTCGGGGTTCAGCCCTCCGATGGCGACCAGCGGCGTCGCGCCGGCCAGCGCCTTCCATCTGCCGATACGCTCCAGACCCTGCGGCTCCCACTTCATTGTCTTGAGGATGGTCGGATAGACCGGTCCCAGCGCCACATAGTCCGGCTTGCAAGCGAGAGCTGTGTCCAGTTCGGCATCGTCATGCGTGCTGAGGCCAAGCTTCAGGCCGGCGGCGCGGATGGCAGCGAGATCGGCGGCGGCGAGATCCTCCTGGCCGAGATGGACGAAGTCGCAGCCTTCCTTGATCGCCAGTTGCCAGAAGTCGTTGACGACCAGCTGGCAGCCATGACGCCCGCAGATATCCTTGGCCGTGCGGATTTCGCGGCGCAGGCCTGCTTCGTCCATGTCCTTGATGCGCAGCTGCACCAGTTTCACGCCGAGCGGCGCCAGCCGTTCGATCCATGCGGCGCTGTCGACGATCAGGTAGAAGGGGTCGAGCTTCACGGAAACACCGCCTGGCCGATCACCGGCGTCGAAGGTACGGCCATGTCGCGCGGCTCCAGCAGGCCGGCGAGGTGGGCACGGCGGCCTGCGTCGATTGCGCTGGCAAAGGCTGTTGCCATCGCCACAGGATCGCCGGCCTGCGCGACCGCCGTGTTCAGGAGCACGGCGTCGTAGCCCAGCTCCATCACGTTGGCCGCGTGGGAAGGCCGGCCGATGCCGGCGTCGACGATCAGCGGAGTGTCGGGAAAATGCGCCCTCAGGCTGCGCAGCGCATCCACGTTCTGGGGCCCGCGCGCCGAGCCGATCGGCGCGCACCACGGCATCAGCCCCCGACAGCCGGCATCGAGAAGCGTCTCGGCGACCACCAGATCGTCGGTCGTATAGGGAAAGACCTTGAACCCGTCGCCGCTGAGAATGCGCGCGGCCTCGACCAGTCCGAAGACATCGGGCTGCAGCGTGTCGTGGTTGCCGATCACTTCCAGCTTGATCCAGTCGGTGCCGAACACCTCGCGCGCCATATGCGCGGTAGTGACGGCTTCCTTCACCGAATGGCAGCCGGCGGTGTTCGGTAGCACCCTGACGCCGAGCGAGCGGATCAGTGACCAGAACTGCCCGCCGGCATTGCCGCCAGCCGCTTCCCGCCGCAGTGATACGGTGACGATTTCCGTGCCGGATGCCTTGATGGATTCCGCCATGACAGCCGGCGAAGGATATTGCGAGGTGCCGAGCAGGAGACGGGAGGAGATAGGTTGTCCGTAGAGTTCCAGCATGGATTGCTCCAAGGTTTAAATCTGGGCCGGCGTGAATTTCGCCCCCTCACCCGGAGGCCGGGTGAGGGGGAACAGAGCTTTGGCATATTTCAACCTCCCTTCATCGGCGCAAGTATCTCAATGCGGTCGCCGTCCTGAAGCGCGCATTTATCGCGCCCCTTCGCCGGGACGACCTCGCCGTTTACCGCTGTGGCAAGCCAGCTTCCCTCGTAGTCCAACACGGTCATCAGCGACGCCAGCGTGTTGGCAGCGACCTCACGGCTTTCGCCGTTAATGATGAACTTCATGCGCTGCGTCTCCTCTCGTTCAAACTGAGCAGCAGGTCGGCGGCTTTTTGGGCCATCGCCGGCGCCAGCAGAAAGCCATGGCGGTACAGCCCGTTGATCATGAGAACCCCATCTACCCATTCGGCGCGGGGAAGATTGTCCGGGAAAGCCGGCCGCAGGCCGACGCCGGTCTCGACGATCTCCGCCTCGCCAAAAGCCGGGTGGACGGCATAGGCGCCGTTCAGCAGTTCCATCGCCGAGCGCGCGGTGATCGGGCCCATCGTATCGCTTTCGACCATCGTCGCCCCGACCATGAAATGATGGTTGTCGCGCGGCACGATGTAGAGCGGGAAACGCGGATGCAACAGCCGTACCGGCCGCGACAGCCGCACCTCCGGCGTTTGCAGGATCAGCATCTCGCCGCGCACGGCACGCAGCCCCGGCTGTCCGCCCGCCATGCCAGTGCAATCGGCTTCGACGTCTGCCTTCTTGTCGTCCGGGCCGTTGTCGCCACCATACGCGAAAGTCACGCCTGCACTTGCCAGCTTGTCCGCTAGCGCCAGCAATGCGCGTCTCGGATCGAGATGCGCTTCGCCGGCAAAGAAAAGGCCGCGCTGGAATCGGCCCGCCAAATCCGGTTCCAGGGTCTCGATGCCTGCCGCATCGACCGGGACATGACCTGTCGTTCGTCCGGAAAAGCGGTCAAGTTCACTCATATCCCGCCTGGGCGCGACAACCAGCGTGCCGTTGCGCCGCACATGGCCAGGCAGAGCGGCGTCCCACCAGTCGGCTGCCTGCCTGCCGAGTTCCAGTACCGGCGGTTCGGCGCTGGCGCGCTCGCACCACGGCGCCAGCATGCCGCCCGCCTGCCAGGACGCGTTGCCGGCGATGGCTTCGCGCTTCTCGCGCACCGTTACCGAGATGCCGCGCGAGGTAAGCTCATGCGCCAGCGTCAGCCCGGCAACGCCGGCGCCGTTGATCAGCACATTCACGGCAGGACCGGCTCCACGTCTTCGACAGGCATGTAGAGGTCGCCACCTTGGCGGTATTTCTCCGCCATGGCCGTCATGCCTTCCTTTTGCGCTTCTGCGCGGATGTCGTGCGAGATGCGCATGGAGCAAAATTTCGGCCCGCACATGGAGCAGAAATGCGCCACCTTGTGCGCTTCCTTGGGCAGCGTCTCGTCATGCAGGGCACGCGCCGTTTCCGGGTCGAGCGACAGGTTGAACTGGTCTTCCCAGCGGAACTCGAAACGTGCCCGCGACAGCGCGTCGTCCCTGACCTTGGCCGCCGGGTGGCCCTTGGCGAGGTCGGCGGCGTGCGCCGCGATCTTGTAGGTGATGACGCCGGTCTTGACGTCGTCGCGGTCCGGCAGGCCGAGATGCTCCTTCGGCGTGACGTAGCAGAGCATCGCCGTGCCGAACCAGCCGATCATGGCGGCGCCGATGCCCGAGGTGATGTGGTCGTAGCCCGGCGCGATGTCGGTGGTGAGTGGCCCGAGCGTATAGAAGGGCGCTTCGCCGCAGACGGCGAGCTGCTTGTCCATATTGTGCTTGATCTTGTGCATCGGCACATGGCCAGGCCCTTCGATCATCACCTGGCAGTCCTTGGCCCAGGCGATCTTCGTCAGTTCGCCCAGCGTTTCGAGTTCGGCGAACTGCGCGGCGTCATTGGCGTCGGCGATGGAGCCGGGGCGTAAGCCGTCGCCAAGCGAGAACGACACGTCATAGGCGCGGGCGATGTCGCAGATTTCGTCGAAATGCTCGTAGAGGAAGCTTTCCTTATGGTAGTGCAGGCACCACTTGGCCATGATCGACCCGCCGCGCGAAACGATGCCGGTCACACGGTTCACGGTCAGCGGAATGTAGGCCAGCCGCACGCCAGCATGGATGGTGAAATAATCGACGCCCTGCTCCGCCTGCTCGATCAGCGTATCGCGGAACACTTCCCAGTTCAGCGCCTCGGCCACGCCGCCGACCTTCTCAAGCGCCTGGTAGATCGGCACCGTGCCGATCGGCACCGGCGAATTGCGGACGATCCAGTCGCGGATGTTGTGGATGTTGCGGCCGGTGGAAAGGTCCATCACCGTATCGGCGCCCCAGCGGATCGCCCAAACCATCTTTTCGACCTCTTCCGCCATCGAGGAGGTGACGGCGGAATTGCCGATATTGGCGTTGATCTTCACCAGGAAATTGCGGCCGATGATCATCGGCTCGCTCTCCGGGTGATTGATGTTGGCCGGGATGATGGCGCGGCCGCGGGCGATCTCGTCGCGGACGAATTCCGGCGTGACGAAGTCCGGTATCTCTGCGCCGAAATCCTCGCCGTCGCGCTCGAGCGCGTTGCGCAGCTTCTCGCGGCCTAGATTTTCGCGGATGGCGACGAATTCCATCTCCGGCGTGACGATGCCGGCGCGCGCATAGGCCATCTGGGTAACGGCCCGTCCGTCCGTTGCCCGGAAAGGTTGGTGGCGCAGGGGGAATTCCGGCGTCAGCCGGTCCGCCGTGACATTGCCGTTGTCTTCGGGACGGACGGTCCGCCCATCGTAGCGCTCGACGTCGCCGCGCGCGGCGATCCAGTTTTCGCGCAGGCGTGGTAGTCCCCTTTCGATGCCGATCTTCGCGCCGGCGTCGGTGTAAGGGCCGGACGAATCGTAGACGGTTACCGGCGGCTCGCCCGCTGTGGGATGCACGGCGATTTCGCGCATCGGCACCCGCAGATGTGGGTGCAGCACGCCGGGTTTGAACACTTTGCGTGAAGCCGGTAGGGAACCGGTTGTGACGGTCAGGTTGGACGTGGTCATGTGAGCCTCCATGCTCGATGCAACGGAGACCCAGTTCTTGCCGAGAGGAGGAAGTGACGCTTCGCCGAGGGATTCGGCCGCTTTGCCGAATGCCGGACCGAAAAAATCGACCCGCGAAACCTCGCACCGTCCCTACGCCAGTGTGAACTGGATCAGGTTCAACGGGTCACTGCGCTCGCTAGCAGTATCTCAGCCCCTTGCCGGGACTCCCCTGGTGAGGTTTCAGACTGGCCGACCCTGCGGCCTGTGTCAACGGTGAAGTCGTTCCGCCCCGTCTATGGCAACAGGAAGGGCAGGCGAGCGGTGTGCTCAGGCGTTGCGGCGCTTGCCTTCCAGGAGATCGAGGACGGCGCGGGCGGCGTCGAGCACATTGGTGCCGGGTCCGAAGACCGCGGCGACGCCCCGGTCGAGAAGGAATTGATAGTCCTGCCGTGGCACCACGCCGCCGCAGACGACGATGATCCTGTCCCCGCCGCGCGCTTGCAGCGCTTCCACCAGTTGCGGCAGCAGCGTCTTGTGCCCGGCTGCGAGCGACGAGACCCCGACAACCCGCACCTTGGAAACGACGGCCATTTCAGCCGCTTCGTCCGGCGTCTGGAACAGCGGACCGGCCAGAACCTCGAAGCCGAGATCGCCGAAGGCGGAAGAGATGATCTTGGCGCCCCGGTCGTGACCGTCCTGGCCGAGCTTCGCCACCATGATCTTTGGCGCTTCGCCAAGCACACGTGAAAGTGCATCGAGGCGTTCCGTCAGCGTCTCATATTCGGGCTCGTTCTCGTAGGAAGCCCGGTGGACGTCCTTCACCACCTGCGGTGTCGCGGCGTGGTCGCCAAAGGCGCGCCGCAACGCATCGGATATTTCGCCGACGGTGGCGCGGGCGCGCGCCGCTTCTACGGCTGCTTCCAGCATATTGCCGGTTCCATCGCGGGCGACCCTCTCCAGTTCGGCAAGCGTCGCCGTCACCTTGCCGGCGTCGCGGCGGGCCTTGGTCTGCCGGATGCGCGCAACTTGCGCCTCCCTTACGGCGGAGTTGTCGATTTCCAGTATGTCGATAGCGTCTTCCTGCTCCAGCCGGTACTTGTTGACGCCGACGATGACGTCTTCGCCCTTGTCGACGGTAGCCTGCCGGCGCGTCGCGGCTTCTTCGATCAGCCGTTTCGGCAGTCCGCTCTCGACCGCCCTGGTCATGCCGCCGAGGGATTCGACCTCCTCGATGAGCGCCCATGCCTTTTCGGCAAGCTCGGCGGTCAGCGACTCGACATAGTAGGAGCCGGCCAGCGGATCGACGACCTTGGTCACGCCGGTCTCGTGCTGCAGGATGAGCTGCGTGTTGCGGGCAATGCGGGCGGAGAATTCCGTCGGCAGCGCGATCGCCTCGTCGAAGGAATTGGTGTGCAGCGACTGCGTGCCGCCAAGTGCGGCGGCAAGCGCCTCATAGGCGGTGCGCACGATGTTGTTGTACGGGTCCTGCTCCTGCAGCGACACGCCGGATGTCTGGCAGTGCGTTCGCAGCATCAGCGAGGAAGCCTTCTTCGGCTGGAATTCCTCCATGATACGGGTCCAAAGGAGCCGGGCGGCCCGTAGCTTCGCCGCTTCCATGAAGAAGTTCATGCCGATGGCGAAGAAGAAGGAAAGCCGTCCGGCGAAGGCATCGACGTCGAGGCCCTTCTTCAGCGCCGCGCGCACATATTCGCGCCCGTCGGCAAGCGTAAAGCCAAGCTCCTGCACCAGCGTCGCCCCAGCCTCTTGCATGTGGTAGCCGGAGATCGAGATGGAGTTGAATTTCGGCATCTCCCTCGCCGTGTATTCGATGATGTCGGCGACGATCCGCATCGAGGGCTCGGGCGGATAGATGTAGGTGTTGCGGACC
>CBFGLW010000051.1:0-20643 GCA_965649745.1 uncultured Mesorhizobium sp.
CCAGCGCTCCTGCCCTGCGCGGCGACGCTCCCCGCATGGCGGCTGACAAGACCCCTCGCCTCGCCAGCCTTGGCGCAGCAAGGCTCCATGCGCATCCCGCATCCGCCGCCGAGCGCTTCGAGCGCAAGGTGGCTGGGGCCGCGCTCTCGCCGCAGAAACTCGCCGCCGCTTTTGCCGATTCCGACCTCGTCGTCGCCAGCGCCGATCCAGCGGCGCCGCCCATCCGCGAACGCTTCTCCGAAGCCGTCCACCACGCGCCGCTGGCCTCCCGCTTCGGTCCGGGCATCTCCGAAATCGTGCGCTCGTCGCGCCTTGCCCTGGCGCTCGCCGGCGCCGGCGAAGTCGAGGTCGCGCTTGCCTACCCGGCCGCGATCGCATCGGGCGTGCCGCAAGGCGTGTTCGTATCGCCGCTCGATCCCATAGAGGCCGAGGGCGACACGGTGCTACTCGCCGCCATTCCAGACGCCGCGCCGGTGCCGACGCGCCGTCCTAAGCTTACGGCAACCGCGCGCTCCAACGCCGCGCCTTCCAATGCCGCCCGGCCGGATGCCGAACCCCGCATCGCCGAGGCAGCCAAGCCGGCGCGCAAGCCTGCCGAAAAGCCGAAACAGGAAATGCTGGCCTTCGCCCGTCCCGACAATCCCGAGGGCGGCGGCATTTTCAAGAAGCTGTTCTCGGCACCCCGGCCCGGCAACGGAACCGCCATCTACGACATCAGCGCCCAGACCGTCTACATGCCGGACGGACAGCGCCTTGAGGCGCATTCCGGCATCGGCCGCATGGCCGACAATGTCGCCTATGTGGGCGTGAAGAATTTTGGCCCGACACCGCCCGACACCTACAGAATGGTGATGCGGGAGACCCGCTTCCATGGCGTCGAGGCTATCCGCCTGCTGCCGGTCGACGGCAAGACCAAGCATGGTCGCGACGGGCTGCTCGCGCATAGCTACCTGCTGCGTGGCGGCGCCGCGCAGTCCCATGGCTGCGTTGCCTTCAAGGACTACCCGAAATTCCTCAAGGCCTTCAAGGCAGGCAAGATCAAGTATCTCGTTGTGGTTCCCGGCCGCGGCCAGCCCGGCACGCGCATGGTCCGCAACGGCAGCGACGCCTGATCCGGCTTTCAGGGAATGGGGCAATCCTCGCCCGTCACGGTGCTGTCACGCACCTATCATGTTGGCGGCCTAGACAGATGAACGAACGTTCCGGCTCCGGTCGGGACGGGTTCCAGCTGTCCATCCGTCCTTGAGAGGATCCCATGAAAAATATCCACATCCCGGCCGCGCGCGCCATACTCGTGGCGGCGCTGGCAGCTCTCACCGCATCCGTCGCCTTCGCCGACACGTCCGCCACCGTCGGCGGCACGACTTTCGTCAACAAGGGTCTGGTCGGGGTCGGCCGCATCCCGTCGAACCAGAAGGACAAGTTCGGGGAAACGTTCGGCTCCGGTTCCGGCATGGCCATCGACCAGCAAAGCTGGGTGCGCGACGCCAACGGCTACAAGGGCACGCTATGGCTGCTGCCGGACCGCGGCTACAACGCCGTCGGCACCGTCGACTACCGGCCACGCCTCAACGCGCTGTCGATCGAGTTCACGCCGGTCGCACCGGGGGCCGCGCCACAGGCCGGCGGCGAACAGACCGGCGTCAAGGCGACGCTGACCGACAGCCTGTTGCTCACCGACAATACCGGCGCCGACACGTCCGGCCTCGACCCGTTGGACGGCGTCCGCGCCGCTGCCGGCGACATGCCGGTCCTGCCGGAGGCGAACGGCAAGATCGCGCTCGACAACGAGGCGATCGTGCGCCTGCCGGATGGCACGATGTTCATTTCCGACGAGTATGGCCCCAACATCTATCGCTTCTCGGCGGATGGCCGGCTGATGTCGGCCGCCCAGCCGCCCGCCGCCGTGGTGCCGATGCGAAAGGGAACGGCCAACTTCTCGTCGAACAATCCCGGCCCCGGTGGCGCCACGCCCGAGCCGAAGAATCCGGAGACCGGCCGGCAGAACAATCAGGGCCTCGAGGGCATGGCGATGGCGCCGGACGGCAAGACCCTGATCGCTGTGCTGCAATCGGCGGCGCGGCAGGACGGCGGCGACGATTCCAAGACACGCCAGAACACCCGCGCTCTGGTTTACGACGCCACCGACCCTGCGCATCTCAAGCTGGCGCATGAGTACATCGTGCCGCTGCCGGTCTTCACCGACGCCAAGGGCAAGACCACGGTCGCCGCCCAGAGCGAGATCGTGGCGCTCACCGACAAGACCTTCCTCATGCTGTCGCGCGACAGCGGCAACGGCCAGGGCCTCAAGGGCGACACCTCGCTTTACCGTTCCATCGACATCGTCGACATTTCGGCTGCGACCGACATTGCCGGCACGGATTTCGACAAGGACAAGGCCGCAGCTCCGAAGGGCGTTGTCGACGCGGCCATCAAGCCGGCGACACTCACGCCTTTCATCGAAATGAACGATGCAGCGGAACTGGCCCGCTTCGGCCTGCACAACGGCGCGCCGAACGACAAGGACAATCTTTCGGAAAAATGGGAGGCCATGTCGCTCGCCAGCGTGCTCGATCCCAAGCTGCCGGACGACTACTTCCTCTTCGTCGCCAACGACAATGATTTCCTGACCCAGGACGGCTATCAGGTCGGCGCCGCCTACAAGGCCGAGGACGGCGCCGACGTCGACACCATGTTCCTCGTCTACCAGGTGACGCTGCCGGGCCTGGCCAACCAGACCCACGCGTCGCAGTAAAAAACGGAGGGCCCGCATCCGCCATCATGCGGGCCCTCATACCCTTGAAGAATGGAAGCCCACGAGGACGCTTCAGCCGCGCATGTCCTTGAGCTTCTCCGCCGCGGAGGCAGCCAGGTCCGCATAGCGATCTTCGAGACGCTCCGCGGCCTCGATGACGGGAAAATCGTGGCCGAATTTTTCCAGCGCCATGCGCAGCTTCTCGACGAAGTCGGCCTGTGTCTCGAGCGCCGAGAACAGTGCCTTGACCTGCGCTTCGCTGATCTGGGGATCGTCGAGTATCGACGGCACGTCGCGGCTCATCCGGTCGCCCGTTTCGGTCTGTTGCCTGAGGATTTCCAGCCAGTCGGTCACGCGCGGCTCTCCGTTTATCGACGGCACCATGGTCGGCGGGCGATGCGAGGTCAACCGCTCCAGAGCTCTCCCTGAAACGCCGCCGGCTCAGGCGGCGCTTCGACGCGAGCCAGATTTCTTGACACTGACATCCTCGGCCGTCTTGCGCGCGATCGGCTTGACCTTTTTCTCCTCGTGCCGGTCATGACGTTTTTCCTGGGCCCGTTCATGGCGCTCCACCGCCGCCTCGCATTTGCGCCGGATTTCCTCGACCTCGCTCTCGGTCAGATGCTCGATGCCGATGAAATGATTGTGCGCCTTGCCGACCCGGATCAACTCGTCGAGCTTCGCCTGCATGGCGGCGCCGTCGCGGTTCTGGGTGTTCTGAATGAGGAAGACCATCAGGAACGTGATGATGGTCGTGCCTGTGTTGATCACCAGCTGCCACGTATCTGAAAAGCCGAAGATCGGTCCGCTGATCGCCCATATGGCCACCGTCAGGCAGCAAATGGCGAAGGTCAGCGGCAGGCCGGTTATATGGGCGACCTTGTTGGCGACCTTGGTGAAAACATGTTCGAACATGGGAATCCCTTTTTGCTTTCCAGAAACATCCGTCCCCATGCAAAGTTCCGTTGCGACGGCATCGAGGCTCATTGCAACCGGAAACAACCTGAGAGGGATTATGCGGTAGAAAGCACCTTAAAGTTGCCGTGAGATTGTATCCACGCAGGCAAGAAGCCTGTTCCTTCCGCCCAAAGCGGTACCTCCGGCCCCTTCCGCCAGCCGCCACCCCGCATGGCGGAAGGGGTCTCTCGGCAAGGTTGCTGCGCGAGATTGCGGCCCAGGATGCCCGGTCGAGTGGAGATGGCGATGCGCCGCCTTGCCGCGATTTTCCTTCTCGCCATGGCCGGCATCTGCCAGGCAAGCGGCGAACCGGCTCCGGACTGGCAGTCCACCGGCAGCATCGAGCGGCACTTCACCACCAACGCGCTCGACAGCGACAGGCCGATCTTCGACTGGTACTCGCTGATGCGCGGCACGCTGCAGCGCCAGTTCGGCGAGGAAGACGCCAGGCTCACGCTCTCCGGCGAGGTTCAGGCGACGCGCTACGATACGGTTTCGATCGAGGACGACAGGGCGCTGCTGATCGCGGCCGACGCATTCCGGCGGCTGGGCGCCATCGCGGAAATCCGCGGCACGCTGAGCTACCGCGTTTCGCGCGAGGGCGACGACCTCGCCATAGGCCCGCTAACCCTTGGCACCGAGACGGCGAAGCAGATCGTCACCGGCCAGCTCCAGCTCGGCCTGAACCTCGGCAATGCGACGACGCTGATCCTGGACGCTTCCGACAGTTTCGAGAAGGTCGGCCGCACGCATTTCGAGGACGACATCTTGCCGGCGACGCAACTCGATCCCGACCGCAACCGGTTCCGCTTCTCTGCGCGCCTGACGCACACGACCGGCAAGCTGGCTTTCGGCGGTTCCGCCTCGGCTCTCTTTGTCTCTGTCGAAGAGTTGGGCACGCCACCGGTCGGGCTTTCGCTCGAACAGTACGGGCTGCGGGCGGAGGCCGTCATGACCGGTAAGGACGGCTCGACGCTCGGCTTGGCCCTGGGCGCCGAACTGCTGCGCGCATCGGTGGACGGCCTCTACAGCAAGGTCCGGCCGGAATGGCAGGTCACCGCCGCCAAACCGCTGCCGTTCGGCCTCGAACTCCGCGGCGCCTGGTTCGGCCGCTTTGAGACCGCCGACAGCGACGATCCGCTGGCGTCGTGGCTGCAGCGCGCCGAGGTGGAAACCAGCCTGAAGCTGCGCGAAGATATCGTACTCGCCGCCGGCGTTTTCCGGCAGAACAAACGCAATCTTCTCTTCGAGAACGACGAGCGCAGCCGCGGCTTCTTTGCCGAGGCGACCTACAAGGCCACCAGCAAGCTGGACATCGTGGCGCGTGTGGATTTTTCGAAAACCTTCAAGACGGTCATCGATACGCGCGAACAAACCACCGACGTTTTCATCGCCATGCGGTCGAGGCTCTAGGAATCGAGCCGCATTCGCCGGCTGTTCGACCGTGCGGAGCAGCGCACGACCACAAGTCGGGCACAAAAAAGCGGGAAGGTTCCACTGAACCCTCCCGCCCCTGACCGGGCGGCGGTCCGCCCGACCGTCCCGTTCAGTGCTTCTTCAGCTTGTAGCTCTTGTTGAGGGTATTGATGCCGATGCCGCTCAGTACGCCGTTCAGCACGCCGGTGTCGTTACCGTTCAGGACGCCGGAAACGACATTGCCGCTGAGGATGGCGTTGCCGTTGCCGATGCCGTTGAGGACGCTCACATCGCCGATGCCGATGGACGGCGAGACGTTGATGAGTCCGCTCGAATAACCCGAATGCCCTCCCTTGCCGAAACCGCCGGCCTGTGCGCCAACGGCGGAAAAGGAAACTGCAACGGCGGTCAATGCAAACATATACTTCTTCATGACTCACTCCTGTTGTTGCTGAGATTTCCTTCCGCTTCCTGCGACGTATCTCCACGTCCACTACTGCATTTCGGCAAAACAACTTCAACCGAAGATTGCATCTTTCGATCAATACAATCCGTTTTCCAATTTTTAACTTTAATCTTTTACGTTAAGCGACGTGGTTACCTGCGCAATTCAAGACCCGCAGTTTTCCCAGCGGTCGAGGAAATCCGCGATCGCCAGCGCCTGCATGTCGGGAATGGCTTTGGCCAGTTTCTCCGTCGGCCAGTCCCACCAGGCCATGCGTTCGATCCGCGCGGCGACATCCGCCTCGAAACGCCGGCGCAACGGACGCGCCGGCATCCCGGCAATAATGGTGTAGGGTTCCACGTCCTTCGTCACCACGGCGTTGGCGCCGATCACCGCTCCGTTGCCGACCGTGATGTCCGGCATGATGACCGCGCCGTGACCGATCCAGACATCGTGGCCGATAGCGACATGCTTTTCCCGCCTGCGCTCGCGGAACGCCGCATCAACGCCGAGCCAACGGAAATATTCGTTCGGCCGGTAGCTGACCTTGTGCGTGGTCAGCCGCTCCATGGGATGTTCGAGCGCATTGATGCGGCTGTTGGCGGCGATGGAGCAGAACTTGCCGATGCTGGTGTAGATCGCCTCGGCATGCCGCTCGAAGTAGGAAAAGTCGCCGACTTCAACCTCCCGCAGCACCACCCGCTCGCCGACGGAGACATGGCGCCCCAACCGGCAGGACTTCAGTTCCGCCGTCGGGTGAATGCGCGGCTCGGAATCTTTGGCAATGAGGTCTTCTCGGCGCTCCATGCCGCGCCTTTACGCCGCCGCGCCAGATGTCGCAAGCAAGAGCCAGCCAGGATGCAGGTCAGGGCGTGCCGAAAACTTTGTTTTCGAGAACCGAGGCGCAGCGTACATTTCGTACGTGAGCATCGGAAGCTTAGGAAAAGACCGTTTGCAGGCCGCCCTCACCTGAGTCTACTGCGGCTTGCCCTTGGCCCACACCACGCTCTGCCCATAGAGCGGCACCGTGGTGAGCGACATCTTGGCCGAGCCGTCCTGCACCTGGCGGGAGTGCGAGAGATAAATCAGCGTCTCGGTGGATTTGTCGTAGATCCGATTCACCACCTGCTTCTTCCAGATCAGGCTTATGCCCTGCTTGAACACTTCCTCGCCCTCTTCGCTAAGGTCGATGTCGCCAATAGTGATCGGCCCGGTCTGCCGGCAGGAGATCGAGGAATCGGAAGGGTCCTCGAACCAGTTGCCCTTCTGCAACCGGTCGATCACGCCGCGGTCGAAATAGGAGACGTGGCAGGTCACGCCTTGGACCTTCGGGTCCTTGATCGCCTCGATGACGATGTCGTTGCCGAGCCAGTCGACGCCGACCTTGCCGACCTCCTGCGCAGCGGCGGTGCCGGCGCAGGCGAGAACGATGGCGGCCGCAAAGCCGCCGAGAACATGCCGCACGATGAAACTCCTGCCTTGGTTACGGTCAGCAACAATTGGGGAGGATTTTGCGGCTTTGCAAGCGGATCACGCGTTGCCCAATCGGGTCATACGGCGAAGGACGTTGGTCCGGAAAAAGAAATGCTGGACGAGCGCGCCGGCAATGTGAAGCGCGACGACGAACATCAGCACCGTCTTGCCGATCAGATGCACTCCTATGGCGCCCTTGATACCGAGAAACCATGCAGCCGCGCCCGAGAACGGGATGATGAAGATCAGCAGGTAGATCAGCCCGTGCGTGACATGGGCCAGCAGTTTCAACGGCGCGGGATCGTCCGCAGGCAGCGGCGGCACGCCATGCGTCGCCCGCAGCCACAGCCGCGCCGCCGCCAGCACCAGAACGGCTACCCCGAAAGTGGCATGCATATAGGCAAGCGGCAGGTCGGAGGCGGAGGCTTCCTGCCCACGCGCGAATGCCCGCCAGGCGCGTTCGATGCCCTCGGAAAACAGATACTGCGCGAGGATGAGGACCGCGACGGTCCAGTGCAGGACGATCTGGATACGGGAATAGGCCGAAGGCGCTGCGTGCGGCATTTGCGGGCTCCTTGCTCGCCACGATGCTAGCGCGACCAAGGCCGGGCAAGTCAAATGAAGGTTTGGTAATGCCGGCCCGGCATACATAGGGGTTGCGGCATTGCGGCGTCTTTGCCTCGCGCCGGCGCAGCGATAAGCTTGCCGGCGAAACCTGGGTGCCGTATCAGGCTCTGCTCCTGAATGCCGCGAACAGGCGGTCCCGCCGTCGCGGCGCGGGACGACCGGATGGATAGTCTCATGATGCGTTCGATACTGATCGGCATTCTCGTGCTCATGGCGGCCGGCATAGGCTGGCTGACCTTCGACTGGTATCGCGGCCATTATGGCGGCGAGCCGTTCGGGGCAGCCTTCTCGCTGGTCGACCAGAAGAACCAGCCGATCACCGAAGCCGCCTTCCGGGGACAGCCGAGCGCCGTGTTCTTCGGCTTCACCCATTGCCCCGAGGTCTGCCCGACGACGCTGTTCGAAATGGCGGGCTGGCTCAAGGACCTCGGCAGCGACGGCCAGAACCTGCGTGCCTATTTCGTCTCGATCGACCCCGAGCGCGACACGCCGGAGATCATGAACACCTACATCAGCAACTTCTCCGACCGCATCCTCGGCATCACCGGCGATCCGGAAAAGGTCCACGCCATGGCCAAATCGTTCGGAATCTACTGGAAGAAGGTGCCGACCGAAGGCGGCGACTACACGATGGACCACACCGCATCCGTGCTGCTGCTCGATAGCAAGGGCGATTTCGCCGGCACCATCGCCTATGGCGAAAGCGCGGAAACCGCCAAGACCAAGCTCAGGAACCTGGCCGCCAAGGGCTGATCACGGAAAATCGCCGCCGATGGGCCAGACGCGACTCCATTTGACCGCCTCGAAGGCGGAAGCCGACCGGATATTCGCGGCGCTCGAATTTGCATTCGAGGACGACGGCTTTCCGCTTGCCGTGCTCGAACTCGACGAGGAGCGCGACCTTCACGAAGTCTCCCTCTACGCCGAAGACGACATCGACGGCATCGAAAATCGCATCCGCGATATTCTTGCCAGCCTATCGCTCTCGCGCGCCGTTGAGCGCGAGGCACTGCCCGATATAGATTGGGTTGCGCAATCGCTGGAAGGGCTGAAGCCGGTCCGCGCCGGCCGCTTCCTCGTCCATGGCGCCCATGACCGCGACAAGCGCCGCAACGGCGATCTCGCGATCGAAATCGAGGCCGGGCTGGCTTTCGGCACCGGCCACCACGGCACCACGGCCGGCTGTCTGGAAATGCTGGAGCGGGTCGTTTTGCGCGAGCGCCCGAAAAATGCGCTCGATCTTGGCACCGGCAGCGCCGTGCTTGCAATCGCGCTGGCGAAACTTGCCCATACTCCGGTGCTGGCGACGGATATCGACCCGGTCGCCATTCGCGTCGCCGCCGCCAATGTCCGGTTGAACCGGGCCGCCGCTCTGGTCGCGACGGTCACCGCGCCGGGTTTCCATCACCCGGTTTTCGCCGCCTGGGCGCCGTTCGACCTGATTGTCGCCAACATACTGGCAAGGCCGCTGATGCGGCTGGCCCCTGCAATGGCCCGGCATATCGCGCCGGGCGGCTCGCTCGTCCTGTCAGGCATCCTGGATCGGCAAAGGGATGCCGTCATATCGGCCTATGTCGGCCAGATGTTCCGCCACGTGCGCACGACGCGCCGCGAGGGATGGGTGACCATCCACATGAAGCGCTGAACGGGCGGCGTATCGCTCAGATGTAGAGCGAGCGCGAACGCTTCTTCAGCTCTTCGCGATTGTGGCCGAGCGCCTTGAGCGTCTCGTCGTCATAGGCAAGCAGCGCGCCGTTGACATAACGGGCAGCCTCGCGTTGGCGGGCAGTAATGAGGGCGTCGAAAGCGTTCCGGAAAAAACCGCGGGTCGAAGTAGCCATGGTCGTTCTCCTGTTCAAGAGAGGTCCAACTCATTCCTCCTGCAGATAGGTAAGCATTGCTGACCTGATTTGAGAACAGCCGATTGAGCATGGAACCCATGCAGCAATGCGGGACCTTCGGAAGCTGGATCACACGCCGTGCATTGCCAGCCAATCGGCGTATGGCTACGGTCCCCTCACAAGTGAGGAGATGGCGGCAACGATGTTTCAAACTTTCGATCCGGCGGGCGACCCTTCCGTAGGCAAGCCGCGCGTGGCCAAGCTGCGCAAGTGGCTGAAATCCAACGATCTCGACGGCTTCATCGTTCCCCGAGCGGACGAACATCAGGGGGAATACGTTCCGGCCCGCGCCTCCAGGCTGAAATGGCTGACCGGCTTTTCGGGTTCTGCGGGCGTCGCCATCGTCATGGAGGACCGCGCCTTCGTCTTCGTCGACGGACGCTATACATTGCAGGTCCGACAGGAAGTCGATCTCGATGTGTTCGCCATCGAAAGCCTCGTCGAAAATCCGCCGCGCCTCTGGATCGGGGAGAACCTCCGCAAGGGGACGCGTCTTGGTTTCGACCCGTGGCTTCACACCATCGGCGAGGTGAAGGCGCTCAGCGCGGCCGCCGGCAAGGCCGGCGTGAGCCTGGTTCCGGTGGAGACCAACCCGGTCGACGCCATCTGGCCGGATCAGCCCGAACCGCCGCTGGCCCCGGTGGAACTTCACCCCATCGCCTTTGCCGGGGAACTCGCCAAGGACAAGCTTGCGCGGCTGGCAGCCGCCATCGCCAAGGATGGCGCCACGCATGCCGTGCTGACCGATCCGTCCTCGATCGCCTGGGCCTTCAACATCCGCGGTGGCGACGTTCCGCACACGCCGCTGGCGCTCGGCTTCGCGATCCTGGCTGCCAACGGCAATCACCAGCTTTTCATGGACAGCCGCAAATTCTCGCGCACCGTGAAGGCCTACCTCACGCAACTGGCCGAGCTGCACGAACCGGCGGACTTCGAACCGGCCGTGGTGAAACTCGCAGAAAATGGCGCGGAAATCGCGCTGGACCCGGCGCTGGCCGCCGAAAAGCTGCGCATGCTGGTCGAGGACAATGGCGGCTCGGTCGTCGCAGCGCCCGACCCCGCCCGCATCCCGCGCGCCACCAAGAACCAGGCGGAAATCGCCGGCAGCCGCGCCGCCCATCGCCGAGACGGCGCGGCGGTCGCTAAATTGCTGTGCTGGCTGGACTGGCAGAAGCCGGGATCGCTGGACGAGATCGCGGTGGTGACGAAGCTGGAGGAATGCCGCCGGCGGACCGGCGAGGAGACGCAGATGCCGCTGCGCGACGTCTCCTTCGACACGATCTCCGGCGCGGGGCCGAACGGCGCCATCATGCACTACCGGGTTTCGCGCGCCACCAGCCGCGTGCTCGGCGATGGCGAGCTTTTCCTGCTCGATTCCGGCGCACAGTACCAGGATGGCACCACCGATATCACCCGCACGGTGCCGATGGGAAAACCGACCGCCGAGATGCGCGAGCGCTACACCTTGGTTCTGAAAGGCATGATCGGCATTTCGATGCTACGCTTTCCGCGTGGCACGCGCGGCTGCGACATCGACGCGGTGGCGCGCATGGCGCTGTGGCGGCACGGCCTCGACTTCGCCCATGGCACAGGCCACGGCGTCGGCTCCTATCTCGCCGTTCATGAAGGCCCTCAGCGCATCGCCAAGACCGGTACGGAAAAACTGCTGGAGGGCATGATGATCTCCAACGAGCCGGGTTACTACAAGGAAAACGCCTACGGCATCCGGCTGGAGAACCTCATCCTGGTCTCGCCTGCCGAGGCGGTCGAGGGCGGCGACATCGACATGCATGCCTTCGAAACGCTGACGCTCGCGCCCTTCGACAAGCGCATGCTCAACACCGAGCTGATGACCCGCGAGGAGCTGCACTGGCTGGACGAATACCATGCCCGCGTTCTGGCCGAGATCGGGCCCATGCTCGACGGCGAGACGCTGGCCTGGCTGGAGAAGGCCTGCGCACCGCTGCCGCACGACGAGAAGACGGCCTAGCGGTCGCGACCTTCCGTGATCCGGTCCCCGCCCAAAGTCAGGCAACCGCTTATGGAATTGCTGCCTGTCGATTTGGCTTGGTACCCCCACCCCTAACCCCTCCCCGCAAGGGGGAGGGAGAGCTGCCGCCAGCCAAGTTCCCCTCCCCCTTGCGGGGAGGGGTTAGGGGTGGGGGTAAATGATATAGGTGATTACCCGCCTTTTTTGGGGTGAGAACCCACGTCTGCAAAGTCTTCAGCAGCGTTGAAGGACTAAACCAACACTATCCTATGAAATGCCGGGCGGCGATCAGAACCGCCGCGCCGACAAGGAACATCGGCATCAGGCCGAAACGCAGCGACACCGCGACCGCGACGACGATCGCCAGCCATTCAGCCGGTCCGGCGTCGACCATTTCCGGCGCCACCAGCGTGGTGAGCACCGCCGCCGGCACCGCGTTCAGCGCCGCCTCGACGCGTGGGTGGACCTTTTCGAAACGCGATATGACCAGATGGCCGCCGACCCGCGTCAGGTATGTGGCGACGGCGGCGGCCAGAATGATCCAGATATTGACGCTCACGCCAGCGGTTCCTCGTCATGTTTGGCCGGCACGATGGCGGCGAAGACGATGCCCGCGACCGCGCCGATGGTGACGTGCCAGGGCGAACCCACGGTCTTGTAGGCGACGACCGACGCGACCGCGCTCGCCGCCACCACCGGCAGCCACAGCGGACGCTTGCGAAAACCCATCACCAGCCCGAGGAAGTAGATCGGCAGCAGGAAGTCGATGCCGAGCGCGTGGGTGTCGGGGATGAGGCCGCCGAACACGGCCCCTATAACCCCTTCCGCCACCCAGCACACATAGACGACGATCCCCGCGCCCAGATACCAGGCAAAGCCGACCTTGCCGCGATCCTCCGCCTCGCGCTCGGTCAGCACATATTGCGGATCGGTCAGCAGGTGATAGCCGAGCGCCTGCTGGAGCAACGGCCAACCGGAAAGGTGGCGGCCGACCGCCGCCGAATAGAGCACATGGCGGAAATTCACCGCCAGGATCGACAGTACGATCAGCCACGGCGCCACCTTCTGGCCGAACAGGCCGATGCCGACCATCTGGCTGGCGCCGGCATAAACCGTCGCGCTCATCAGGAAGGCCTCGAACACGGTGAAGCCGTTCTCGACCGACAGCGCCCCGAACAGCAGGCCGAAAGGCGCCGACGCCACGACGACCGGGAAACCCAGCCGCACGCCGCGCCAGAATTCGCCTGCCACGGCGCGCCGGGAAACAACCTCCGACGTCATCGACAACTCCCTGAGAGACGGGACTGTTTAGAAAGGGGCGCTGCTGCTGTCACACCAAATCGCTTGAGCCAGACATCAACGGAAATGATCGAGGCAGTCCCGGCTCAGCCGTTATGCGGCAGCCCGCCCTCGATGGCCCTGCCCCAGTCAAGCAGCGGCCTGGCGCGCTGCGTGAAGTCGACGAGATCGTCCACCAGTCCCGGGCCGTGGATGGAAGCGGGATCGATATCCTGCCGCACAACGAAATGGCGGTTGCGAATGGCGGCGGAGATATCCTGCTCCGTCACCGCCTCGAAACCGCGTGGCATCCGCTTCATGCGCTCCTGATCAGCGATTTCGAGACCGCCTTTCGCCAGCTTGGCCGCCAGCGCGCGGAAATCCTGCGGGTTCGCCACGATGGACTGCCGCATGGCCTGCAGCAATTCCGGTCGCGGCTGCCACCAGGCGACGGCCGCGAAGCAGCGCTCCAGCCCGATATGCACGAAGAACACGCCCTGCTCCATCTTCGTCCCGTCCGGCGAAAGGATGGCCGACAGATGCCGGTTGTAAGGTCGCTTGTCCTTGGAGAAGCGCACGTCGCGGTTGATGCGGAACAGCGACTTTCTGCGGTCGCCCTTCAGGCCAAGGCCCTCCGCGGCGAAGCGCTCCGTCAGCGTATCGACCAGATCGCCGAACGGCTCCTTCAGATGCTGCTCGAACAGATCGCGGTTCTCCAGGAACCATTCCCGGTTCTGGTGGAAATCCAGGGCCTTCAGGAACGGGATGGCCTTGTCGCCGAAGCCTGTGAACTGTGCGCCCATCACGAACCCCGGCCGATCCGCGCCAGCCAGGCGTCCTCGTCGATCACCTCGATGCCGAGATCGATCGCCTGCTTGAGCTTCGAGCCGGCGCCCGGCCCGGCCACCACAAGATCGGTCTTGGCCGACACGGAGCCGGCAACCTTGGCTCCGAGCCGCTCGGCCATCGCCTTGGCTTCCGAGCGCGTCATCTTCTCCAGCGAGCCGGTGAAGACGACGGTCTTGCCGGCAACGACGCTGTCGGCGGAAACCGTTACAATATAGGGTTTTGGACGCACCTGCTCGAGCAGCGCGTCAATGACCGCGTCGTTGCGCTCATTGCCGAAGAAGTCGCGCAGCGCCCCGATCACCGTGTCGCCGATGCCGTTGACGGAAGGGAACACCGTGTGCGGGTCCTCGGCGGCGGCCGTCTCCTTGCCGACGCGGATCAGTTCCTCGATGGTGGAGAAGGTCCGCGCCAGGACCGCCGCCGTCGTGTCGCCGATATGGCGGATGCCGAGCGCGAAGATGAAGCGGTCGAGTTCCGGCTCGCGGCGCGCATCGATGGCGGCGAACAGCTTGTCGAGGCCTTCATAGGTGCGCTCCTCCGCCGACAGCACCTTCTTGCGCGCCGTGCCCTTGGCGGCCTCGCGCTCCCGCGCCTGCGCCTCGCGCCGCTCGAACAGCGCCTGCTGCACCTCGGCGCGGCGATCCTTGAGGGTGAAGATGTCGGCGGCGGTCCTGATCAGGCCGGCATTGAAGAACAGGTCGATGTTCTCCGCGCCCAGTCCCTCGATATCCATCGCGCCGCGCGACACGAAATGGCGCAACGCCTCGACCGCCTGCGCCGCGCAGATCAGTTCGCCCGTGCAGCGGCGGCGCGAATCCTCCTTGCCGGTCTTCTCGTTGATCTCGCGCGTCGCCGGCGAGCCGCAGACCGGGCAGGTATGCGGCATCTCATAGGGCTTCGCGTCGGACGGCCGCTTTTCGAGGAGGACGTCGACGATCTGCGGAATGACGTCCCCTGCCCGCTGGATCACCACCGTATCGCCGATACGGATGTCCTTGCCGTCGCGGATCGGCAGGCCGTTCGAATCCCTGCCGGCGATATAGTCCTCATTGTGCAGCGTGACGTTGACGACGGTGACGCCGCCGACCGTAACCGGGTCGAGCCGCCCGACTGGCGCCAGCGTGCCGGTGCGGCCGACCTGGATGTCGATGTCGCGCAGTGTCGTGGTCGCCCGTTCGGCCGGGAATTTGTGCGCGACCGCCCAGCGCGGCTCGCTCGAGACAAAACCCCAGCGGCGCTGCAGTTCGAGCTGGTCGACCTTGTAGACGACGCCGTCTATGTCGTAGCCCAGCGACGAGCGCTGCGCCTCGATGATCCTGTATTGCGCGATCAGGTCCTCGACCGACCTCGCCCGCACCATCAGCGGACTGATTTTGAACCCCCAGTCGGCGAATTTCCGCACCGCTTCGTACTGCGTCGGCGCCGGGTCTTCGCTGGTGTACCCCCAGGCATAGGCGAAGAATTTGAGGTTGCGGCTGGCGGTGACGGAGGCGTCCTTCTGGCGCAGCGAGCCGGCCGCCGTGTTGCGCGGGTTGACGTAGTCCTGCCCGCCCACCGCCGCCGAGCGCTCCTTCAGCGCCTGGAACTCGGCATAGGTCATATAGACCTCGCCGCGTATTTCGATCGTCTCCGGCCAGCCGGAGCCTTTCAGCCGATGCGGAATGTCAGCGATCGTCTTGAGGTTGGCGGTGATATCCTCGCCCACCGCGCCGTCGCCGCGGGTCGCGCCCTGCACGAACAAGCCGTTCTCGTAACGCAGCGACGCCGACAGACCGTCGATCTTCGGCTCCGCGGTGAAGGCGATGTCGAAATCCTTGTCGCGCTCGAAGAAGCGCTTCGCCCGCTCCAGGAAATCCACCACGTCCTGGTCGGTATAGGCCTTTGCGAGGCTGAGCATCGGCACGGCGTGCCGCACCTTGGCGAACCCTTCCGCCGGCGGAGCGCCAACTTTCAGGGATGGCGAATCCTCGCGGACAAGGTCGGGGAAGCGCGCTTCGATGGCGGCATTGCGGATGCGCAGGGCGTCGTACTCCGCGTCCGTGATGGTCGGCGCATCCTCGCCGTGGTAGCGCCGGTCATGCTCGGCGATCTCGGCGGCAAGCCGTTCCAGCTCGGCGGCAGCTTCCTCCTGCGTCAGCGTTTCAACCGGTTTCTCGGGCAGGGACATGGCAGATTCCGTCTTGGTTCGCGGACGGACTATGGCCGCAGGGCGGGGTGCCGTTCAAGAGGCCGCGTGCCATCCCTGCCATGTCCTGCCAGGAACAGTGAAGCTGCAGTTCTTGCCTTCTCCCCTTGTGGGAGAAGGTGTCGAGGCGAAGCCGAGACGGATGAGGGGTGTTCCAGCGTGGCGCTCCGCCTGTCACCCCTCATCCGACCTCGCCTTCGCTCCGCTTGGCTCGGCCACCTTCTCCCACAAGGGGAGAAGGCAGGACGAGACCCTCAAACCGCCGCATTCTCCCTGAGCAGCCGTTCCGCCGCCGCCCGCGCCTCGTCGGTGATGGTGGCGCCGGCGAGCATACGGGCGATCTCCTCCTGCCGGGCCGCCCGGTCCATCTCGGCGATGCCGGTGGCGACGCGGTCGGCGCCGCCTGTCTTGGAGATGAGGAAATGCGTCTCCGCCCGCGCCGCCACCTGCGGCGCATGGGTGACGGACAGCACCTGCACGCGTTTGGAGAGCCGCGCCAGCCGCTGGCCGATGGCGTCCGCCACCGCGCCGCCGACGCCGGTGTCGATCTCATCGAAGACAAGCGTCGGGGCCGAGCCGCGGTCGGCCAGCGCCACTTTCAGTGCCAGCAGGAAACGCGACAGCTCGCCGCCCGACGCGACCTTCATCATCGGCCCCGACCGCGTGCCGGGATTGGTACGTACCCAGAATTCGACCTGGTCGATCCCCTCCTCCAGGCGGCTGTCCGCCTCGCTGGAAAGCTCGACGATGAACTCGGCCCGCTCCAGCTTGAGCGCCGGCAACTCCGCCATCACCGCCTTGGTAAGCCCCGCCGCCGCCGCATGGCGTAAGGCCGAAAGCTGCGCGGCCGCTTCGTCGTAGGTTTCCCGCGCGGCAACCGCCTGCTTCTCCAGCCCATGCAGGCGCTCCTCGCCGGCATCGAGGTCGGCGAGGTCCGCCGCCATCGTGTCGCGCAGCTGCGCCAGATCGTCGACGGCGACATTGTGCTTGCGGGCAGCGGCGCGCAGCGCGAAAAGCCGCTCCTCCGCCTTTTCCAGCTTCTGCGGATCGTATTCCGTTGCCCGCAGTGCCGCTTCGACGCCCGATTGCGCGGCGTCGAGCGACAGCATGGCCTCGTCGAGCGAAGTCACCACCTCGTCCAGCAATCCGGGCGCTTCGCCGGCCTTGCGCTGCAGGCGGCGCAACAGGCTGGCCAGTTGCGGCAGCGGCGAGGCCGGACCGGACAGCACGTCCTGCGCGTCGTGGATTTCGGATGCGATCTTCTCGGCCCGCATCATCGAGGCGCGCAACTCGGCGAGATCGGTTTCCTCGCCCGGCTGCGGATCGAGCCCGGACAGCTCGGCCACCGAGGCGCGCAGATAGTCGGCCTCGCGGGCGGCGGCCTCGACCCTGGCGCGATGCTGGGAAAGCTGCTGCTCGCAGGCGCGCCACTGCCGCCAGGCTTCGCCGGTCGACCGGACGGCGCCCATATGGCCGCCGAACGCATCCAGCAATTCCCGGTGCGAGGCGGCGTCCACCAGCGCGCGCTCATCGTGCTGGCCGTGGATTTCTACCAGTGCGTGGCCTATATCGCGCATCAGCGCGACGCTCGACGGCTGGTCGTTGACGAAGACGCGCGTGCGCCCGTCCGCCGTCTGCAGCCGCCGCAGGATCACGTCGCCGTCGTCGTCGATGGCGTTCTCGGCCAGCAACGCCCGCACCGGATGATTGCGCGGCACCTCGAACACCGCCGTCACCTGGCCTTGCGCCGCTCCATGGCGCACGAGACCTGCATCGCCGCGCGCGCCGAGCGCCAGCGAAAGCGCATCGAGGAGGATGGATTTGCCGGCCCCGGTCTCGCCGGTCAGCACGGAAAGGCCGGCCGCAAAATCGATGTCCAGCCGTTCAATCAGGACGATATCGCGAATCGACAACCTGGCGAGCATCGGCAGCCTATAGCATTGCCGTGATGCGGCTTCAAAAGCCGCGTCAGGCGCCGGTTATCAGCTTACCGGCCTTGGATATCCAGGAAGCGCCGTTCTCGCGCGGCTCCAGGCCCTTGGTCTGCAACAGCTTGTAGGAATCCTTGTACCACGGGCTGTCGGGGAAGTTCTGGCCGAGCACCGCGGCGGAGGTCTGCGCCTCGTCGGTCAGGCCCATCGCGTAATAGGCTTCGGTGAGGCGCGACAGCGCCTCCTCGACATGCCGCGTGTTGGAATAGGTTTCCACCACCGTGCGGAAGCGCTTGATGGCGGCGATGTATTCGCGGCGCTCGAGATAGTAGCGGCCGACCTGCATTTCCTTGCCGGCGAGCTGGTCCTGCGCGAAGCGGATTTTTGCGCGCGCGTCCTCGGCATATTCGGAGTCCGGCCAGCGGTTGACCAGATCCTGCATCGCCTGGATGGTCTGGCGCGCTTCCTTCTGGTCCTGCGTCACATCCTTGATCTGCCGGTAATAGCTCAGGCCGATAATGTATTCGGCATAGGCTGCGTCGTCGGTGGAGGGATAGAGCGTCAGGTAGCGCTTGGCCGAGCTGATCGCGTCGTCGTAATTGCCCTGCCGGTAATTGGTGAAGGCGCCCATCACCATCGATTTGCGGGCATATTCGGAATAGGGATGCTGCCGGTCGACGGCGGAGAACTTCTTCGCCGCCTCGCCGAGACGGCCGGCATTGAGGTTGGCCAGGCCCTGATTGTAGAGCACATCCGCCGGTTCGGTCTGGTCGACATAAGTCGACAGGTCGACGTCGGTTTCGGACGACATGCAGGCGGAGAGGAAGAGCGGCGCTGCAATCGCCGCTGCCATGAAAGCGGCGCTCGCCGGCGCTTTCGCTGTATCAACCCGTCTGAAAAACATGATCGGTTCGTTCTTTCGGCACCGTTTCGGTCATTCGGCGAGCAGCCATAGACTATAACTGCCCTGTGCGGCAACGCTATCGTCCGGCAATCGCACATTTTTGTGGCGCGCCCCACCGCATCGGCGAACGGTGGATTTCAGCCGGCGCGCGTGACATTTGGGCCACATGCCCGTGCGGGAATGCTCCGCGGCTGCGGCCCGGTCAGATCAGCCAGGGTGCGTGGACGGGCGCGCTCACCGGGATCATCTCGGCGGTGCGACCACGGTCGCGGCGCGTCGTCTCGACCACTTCGAAGGCGGTACTGTCCGAAAGCAGACGCCGCAACGCCGCCGCGTTCAGTCGATGACCGCCACGATACGAACGGAAACAACCTATGAACCGCGCACCGGCGAGCGCGAGGTCACCCATCGCATCCAGCGTCTTGTGTCGCACGAACTCGTTGGGATGGCGCAGACCGCCGATATTGATCACCTTGTGGTCGTCGCCGATCACCAGAGAATTCTCCAGCGAGGAGCCGAGCGCATAACCGGCAGCCCAAAGCCGCTCGACATCTTTCATGAAACCGAACGTCCGCGCCCGTGCAATGTCGTGGCGGAAGATGTCGGCGTTCATATCGGAAGCAAACTGCTGACGGCCGATGGCCGGCGACTCGAAATCGATTTCGACCTCGAACCGCGTACCGGCATAGGGGCGGAATTCGGCCCAGGACGCGCCGTTCTCGATGCGCACCGGCTTGACCACCCGGATGTAGCGTCGTTTCGCGGACAACGTCTCTATGCCAGCCTGATCGAAAGCCTCGACGAACCCCATCGCCGTGCCGTCGAGGATCGGGACCTCGCGGCCCTGTATCTCTATGATGAGGTTGTCGACACCCATGCCGAAGAGCGCCGCCATCAAATGCTCGACGGTGGCGACATGATAGCCATTCGGATCGCCGAGCAAGGTGCACAAGTCCGTGGCGCCAACCTCGGAAACGAGCGCGCGCAACTCCCGGGCGACGGAACCGTCTTTTTCCAGGACATGAAAGACAATGCCGGTGTCGGCTTCGGCAGGAACGAAATGGACGGAAACGGGCTTGCCGCTATGGACGCCGATGCCTTCCAGCGTCACGCGCGATCTGACCGTCGTTTGATAATCGTGCAAGATTAACCCCACGCCCGAAGCACATGCGTCCGCTTTGTCATTCCGCATGTGCGGCTCTTGGTTGTTACGGCCTGTCGGCGAACTCCCCAAACGCCGCATGCCACCTTAGTTTTCCGGAAGATAGTGACGGCCGGAATATACGCCAAATCACGCTTTCTTACTCAATGTTACGAAAGCGGCATGTCCCGCGCGATGAATAAGTATTTGATTTCGCTTCCCTAAAAACGTCAACAGGCAAACGATCGCTCGTTTGCCTGTTGATAAGTGTTCCGGTTTTAAGCGTCAGTTCGCCTGGCGGCGCAGGAATGCCGGAATCTCCAGCTGATCGTCTTCCTGAGTCCTCGGAGCCTGCGGCGCCAGACGGCCGTGCTCGTCCAGCTGGCCGCGGCGCGGCGCATAGAGCTGGGCGTCATGGCCGGCAAGGCGGCGCACTTCCGGCGCGGCCTGGCGCAGCTTCGGCTCGCGCGGCTGCGCCGGCTGCAGACGGGCGGTCTCCTCCTCGCGGCGCGTCAGGCCGGTTGTGAGACGCTTCAGCAGGCCCATCGGGCCTCGGTCGTCCTGGTCGATCGGGTTGGTCTTGGCTTCCACCTCGGCCTTCACGACCGGCGGAAAGTCTTCGACGCGCGGCATGCGCTGCGGCGCGGCGGGCTGAGCCATCTCACGCATCTGCACAGGCTGCGGCGCCGGCTGCTGCATCTGCGGCTGGCCGGCGGGCGCCTGGAACAGCTTGCTCTGCGGGCGGGCTTCCTCGACCGGACGCATGGCCATGGCGGCGGCGTTGGCTTCCG
>CBFGLW010000052.1:0-20518 GCA_965649745.1 uncultured Mesorhizobium sp.
ATTTGATGTGCGCGATCACCGCTTCCGGAAGCTTCATGCCATAAGCGGCGATAGCAGCGAGCGCATCCTCACGGTTGCCGGCGTCGGGAATGGTCGGGCCCGAAGCCACCATCGCCGGATTGTCACCGGGAATGTCGGACACGACCAGCGACACGACCTTCGCCGGCCAGGCCGCGGCGGCAAGCCGTCCGCCCTTGATGGCGGAGATATGCTTGCGGATCGTGTTCATGGCTGCGATCGGCGCGCCGGAGGCGAGCAGCGCCTCGTTGACCGCAATCTCGTCTGCCAGCGTCAGTCCGGCTGCCGGCGACGGCAGCAGCGCCGAACCGCCGCCGCAGACCAGCGCCACCACCAGATCGTCCTTCGTGAGGCCGGAGACGGCTTCCAGCAGGCGGCGCGAGGCCGCGAGACCGGCCTCGTCGGGCACCGGATGTGCGGCCTCGATGACCTCCAGCCGCGCGGTCTTCGCGCCATAGCCGTAACGGGTGACGATCAGACCTTCGAGCGGGCCGTCCCAAGCCTTCTCGAAAGCCGCGGCCATCTGCGCCGCGCCCTTGCCGGCGCCGACGACGATCGTTCGGCCCTTGGGTTTTGCCGGCAGATGATTGCGAATGGTGAGGTTCGGATCGGCCGCGGCGACGGCGGCGTTGAAAATGGATGCGAGGAAAGGTTTGGGGTCGAGGGTCATGCGGTAAAGATCATTGCCTTCCGCCGGCCAATGCGAGGCTCGCGCGGTCGACTCCCAAATAGGAGCACAGCGCCTCGACGGCCACCGCGTGGTCGTCCTGTTCGGACAGGCCGGAAACCGTCACCGCGCCGATGACCCCGGCACCCTTGACCGTGATGGGAAACGCGCCGCCGGCCAGCACGAAGTCGGCGCTGTCGATGCCCCAGCCCGGTTTGAACGTGCGGTCCGGCCGCTGCTCCTCCAGCGTCAGGCGGTAGGAGCTTCTGAGGAAGCGCTTGACGACGTTGAACTTGCGGCGCGCCCATTCGGGGTTGGAGCCGTTCGAGCCCGGCATCGCGGCATAGAAGAGCGGCCGGTCGAAGGTGCGGATGTCGACGACGATCGGCAGCTTCTCTTGCAGCGCGCGTTGGCGGATGGCGCTGCCGATTTCGAAAGCAACCGCTTCGTCAAAAGTTTCGAAGACGAGCGTCGCCTCTTGTCGTTTGACGATCTCGATGTCGATTTCGGCGGCCATCTTCGTTCTCCCTCTCGATCCGCCACCGATTTGACCCATCGCCTAGGTGGGGTCAAGCCGGCGGCGGTGCCATGGAATTGAGTTGTCGGTGCGTCCTTCGAGGCTCGCCCTCAAAATCATCGCCCCTTTCCAAGGCTGTACGGGCTCGCTCCTCAGGATGAGGGGGGGTGAGTGCAAAGCTCCCTCATCCTGAGGTGCGAGCGCAGCGAGCCTCGAAGGACGCATAATTAACCCGCACCCACGCCGCCCTTCTCACCCGCCGCCATGTCGCTCTTCGCAGCCCGCCCGGCGACATAGACCTCGCGCACGGCGCGGTCGTCGCCCAGCGTCTGCAGGAGGAACAGTTCCTCCGCCAGCGTTTCGATATTTTCCATACGCAGGCGCATGGCGGGCGTGGCGCCGGCATCCAGCACGACGATGTCGGCGTCGGTGCCCTCTTCCAGAGTGCCCACCTTGTCGGCCAGCGACAGCGCCTCGGCATTGCCCCGGGTGAGCTGCCAGAAGGACTGGAACGGGTTCAGCTTCTCGCCGTTCAGCGCGATCACCTTGTAGCCCTCGTCCATGGTGCGCAGCATGGAATAGTTGGTGCCGCCGCCGACATCGGTCGCGGCGGCGATGCGCAGCGGCTTTTCGCGGCGGCGATAGCGTTGGTAGTCGAAAAGGCCGGAGCCGAGGAACAGGTTCGAGGTGGGACAGAACACCGCCACCGAGCCGCTCTCCGACAGGGCGTCGGCCTCGCGTTCCGAAAGATGGATGCAGTGGCCGAACAGGCTTTTGCGGCCGAGCAAACCATAACGCTCGTAAACGTCGGTATAGTCCTTCGACCACGGGTAGAGCTCCTGGGTGAAGGCGATCTCGGCGTGGTTTTCCGAAAGATGCGTCTGCATATGCAGATGGGGGAATTCGCGGCAGAGCGCGCCGGACATCTCCAGCTGTTCGGGCGAGGAGGTGATGGCGAAGCGCGGCGTGATGGCATAGTGTTGGCGGCCCTTGCCGTGCCATTTCCCGATCAGCGCCTTCGTGTCGTCATAGCCCGATTGCGGCGTATCCAGCACGGCGTCCGGCGCATTGCGGTCCATCATCACCTTGCCGGCGACGGTCAGCATATTGCGGTCGTACGCTTCGGCGAAAAAGGCTTCGGCGGATTCCTTGTGGACCGAGCAGTAGGCAGCGACCGTCGTGGTGCCGTGGCGGACCATCTCGTCCAGGAACAGGCGCGCGATGCGGCGGCCGTGCTGGGCGTTCTGGAATTTCGATTCCTCCGGAAAAGTATAGGTGTTCAGCCAGTCGAGCAGCTCGGCGCCATAGCTGGCGATGACCTGCATCTGCGGGAAGTGCACATGCGCGTCGATGAAGCCGGGCAGCAGCAGATGCGGGCGATGGTCGACGGTTTTCGCGCCGTGGCCAGCCTGTTTCACGACATCGGTATACGCGCCCGCGGCAACGATTTTTCCGTCGCGGATCAGGATGCCGCCATCCTCCTCATAGGCATAGGCGGCATGGTCGTCGACGGTTTCGGGCCAGCGCAGGAAGGACAGCGTGCGGCCGCGCAGGAGGGTGGCGGACATCCTCACTTCCCCTCAAACCAGGCAGTCAGCAATTCCCGCTCCTTGTCGGTGATCTGGGTGACATTGCCGGGCGGCATGGCGTGGCTGCGGCCCGCCTGCAGGTAGATTTCCTTCGCATGTTCGGCGATCGCCGCATCGTTGTCGAGCATGACGCCCTTCGGCGCATGGTAGATGCCTTCGTAGGACGGCTCCTGCGCGTGGCACATCGAGCAGCGGCCGAGCACGGTGTCGCGCACCGCCGGGAAATGATTGGACGCGATCAGGGTTTCGGCAGCGGCGGATACTTTGGGTTCACCTGTCAGCACCTTCGGCACGGTGGACAGCCAGATGATGGCGATGAAGAGGATGCCGGCCGCCAGCCAGGTCCAGGTCGGGTTGCCCTTTCGCGCATGCAGCGAGTTGAAATAGTGGCGGATCAGCACGCCGATGATGAAGACCAGCGAGGCGATGATCCAGCTGTATCGCGTGCCGAACGCCAGCGGGTAGTGGTTCGACAGCATCAGGAACAGGACCGGCAGCGTCAGATAGTTGTTGTGCAGCGAGCGCTGCTTGGCGATCTTGCCGTATTTGGGATCGGGCTTGCGGCCGGCGATCAGGTCGGCGACGACGATCTTCTGGTTCGGGATGATGACCATGAAGACGTTGGCCGACATGATCGTGGCGGTGATGGCGCCGAGATGCAGGAAGGCGGCGCGGCCGCTGAACAGGTGCGTCAGCCCCCAGGCCATGAACACCAGGATCACGTAGAGGATCAGCATCAGCGCAGTATCGGCCTTGCCGATGAGGAAACGGCACAGCACATCATAGACGACCCAGCCGGCAACGAGGCAGGCGATCGACAAAAGGATCGCCACCGGCACCGACATGTCGAGCACGTTGCGGTCGATCAGGAACAGATCCGCGCCGGCATAATAGACCACCGCCAGCATGGCGAAGCCGGACATCCAGGTGGCGTAGCTTTCCCATTTGAACCAGGTCAGGTGCTCCGGCATCTCGGCCGGCGCCACCAGATATTTCTGGATGTGGTAGAAGCCGCCGCCATGCACCTGCCATTCCTCGCCATGGGCGCCCGCCGGCAGGCCGGGGCGCTGGCGCAGGCCAAGGTCCAGCGCGACGAAGTAGAAGGACGATCCGATCCAGGCGATGCCGGTGATGACGTGGAGCCAGCGCACCGCGAAGCTCAACCAGTCCCAGAAAATGGCGAAATCCAACATGCCGAGCGTTCCCTGCCGATTGCCGGACTTTACGGGCTGGCGCGCAAACGGAAAGATGCAAGCACGACGATGACTTTCAAAAAAAGATAGAAAATAATAGGCTGATTGCGCATTGCCGGCTTAGAAAGCTCCCCAGCATGGCCTATCTCGACAACATCGCCGTTTTCGTCCGCGTCGTCGAACTCGGCAATCTGTCGGCCGCCGGCCGCGACATGCGCATTTCGCCCGCCGTCGCTTCCAACCGCATCAAGGAACTGGAAAAGCACCTCGGGGTCCGGCTTTTCAACCGCACGACCCGCCAGTTGATGCCGACCGAGCACGGCACAGTCTTCTATACCGGCGCAAAGCATGTGCTGGACGCCATCACCGAAGCCGAAGCTTCCGTATCGGCGCTGTCAGGCCAGCCGCGCGGCACCATCCGCGTCACCGCGCCGCTCGGGCTCGGACGCCGGCTGGTGGCATCGGGCATTCCGGACTTCCACGACAAATATCCCGATATCGAGGTACGTCTCAGGCTCTCGGACCACAATGTCGATATCCTCAAGGAAGGCATCGACGTCGCCTTCCGGCTCGGCCAGATCGAGGATTCCTCGCTCAGGATGCGCGGCATCATGGAATGCGAGCGCGTGCTGGTCGCGTCGCCCAAATATCTGGAGGCGCGCGGGGAACCGGCCGCACCGTCCGATCTGCTCGGCCGCAAGCACGACTGCCTGATGCTGCGCTATCCCGGCAGCCGGGAATTCTTCTGGATGCTGCAGATGCCCGGCGGTCCGCAGAAATTCGAGGTGCACGGCCCGTTCGATTCCGACGACGGCGACGTGCTGACCGGCTGGGCGCTGGCCGGACGCGGCATCATCAACAAGCCGCGCTTCGAGGTGGAACCGTTCATCCGCGACCGCCGGCTGAAAATCATCCTGCCCGACACGCCGCCGACGCCGGTGCAGTTCGCCGCCGTCTATCCGCACAAGAACCTGCAGGACCCGAAGGTGCGGCTGCTGCTCGACTTCATGGCCGAGCGCTGCCAGCGGCTGATCAAGGACATTCTGGCGGGGCGGTGACCGGAGTTGAGGGGTTCAGACTGTTTCCGCCGTGGAGGCCACCCCGTGCAAAGCCAGCGCCGTCATGATCTCGGCGGCGGCGAGCGCCGCGATGACCTCCGGGCGCTTGTCTTTCACCGCGTCTCCGCCGATTGGGGACACGAGGCGGGCAAATTCGGCCTCCGTCCCGGAAGCCGTCTTCAGGAACCAGTTCCTGAACGTCGCCTTCTTGGTCTTCGACCCGATCATGCCGACATAGGCACTGTCTCCGCGCTTCAAAGCCTCGGCGACGATGAGGAAATCCAGCGCGTGGTCGTGCGTCAGGACAACGAAAGCCGAGCCTGAAGGAGCTTCGCGAACCAACGCTTCCGGCACCGAAGTCAGCCGGGTTTCGACGGCGTCCGGCATGGACTTGAGTTCTTCCGCGCGGGTTTCCACCACGACGACCTTGACCGGCAGCAGCGCCATGGCTGCCGCCAGCGCACGCCCGACATGGCCGCCGCCGAAAATATAGAGATACGGGAGGTCGGCGTCTTCTGCTTCCGCTGTGCGGATGAGGTCCGCTGCCAGGATTTCGTCAACCGGCCGGATCGACAGATTGACCCTGCCGCCGCAGCACTGGCCGATCTCCGGACCGAGCGGGACGGTGAGCCTGGTTTCCCTCTCCCTTGAGGGGAGAGTAGCGGCGAAGCTGCCGGGTGAGGTCCTCGCGCTCAACGTTTTATTGGGCCCAGCGTTGCCTCTGCCGACCCCCTCTGGCCGCTTCGCGGCCATCTCCCCCTCAAGGGGGGAGAACCTGGGGTCCAGCATCTGCCGCGCCTTGTCGATCGCCATGTATTCGAGCTGGCCGCCGCCGATAGTGCCGAAGGTGGCCGATGGCGACACCAGCATGAAGGCGCCCTTCTCGCGCGGCGTCGAGCCGCTGGCCGCCACGACCTCGACCAAAGCGAGAGGGGGGCGCGATTCCAGAAAATGGCGCAGTCTGTTCGCGTGCGAGATCATCGTCTCTCCACAACGGCGACCGGCATAATGCGAGCTGCGAGATCTGCCTGCCGTTCGCTCGTCATACCCATAAATATAGGCCCCTCTCGGCTCCGGCGCTATTTCGCCGATTCCGCCTTGAGGCGTTCCACCGCCATCAGCACGCGCTCGGGGGTCGCCGGGGCGTCAAGGCGCGGACAGATTTTATGATCCGCCACGCTCGCCACCGCATCCGACAACGCATGAAGCACCGAGATGCCGAGCATGAAGGGCGGCTCGCCAACCGCCTTGGAGCGATGCACCGTCGGCTCGGCGTTCTCGGCCCAATCGGCCAGCGTGACATTGAAGATTTTAGGCCGGTCCGAGGCGAGCGGGATCTTGTAGGTCGAGGGGGCGTGCGTGCGCAGCCGCCCCTTGTCGTCCCACCACAGCTCCTCCGTCGTCAGCCAGCCCATGCCCTGGACGAAGCCGCCCTCGATCTGGCCGAGATCGATGGCCGGGTTCAGCGAACGGCCGGTCTCGTGGAGAATGTCGGTGCGCTCGACCACATATTCGCCGGTCAGTGTGTCGATCGACACTTCCGAACAGGCCGCGCCATAGGCGAAATAATAGAAGGGGTGGCCCTCGCCCTTGTCGCGGTCCCAATGGATTTTCGGCGTCTTGTAGAATCCGGCCGCCGAGAGCTGGATGCGCGCCATGTAGGCCTGCCTGACCAGATCGGCGAAGCCGATTTCCTGATTGCCCACGCGCACGCGGTTGGGCAGGAATTCGACCTGATCGGCGGGCACGGAGTATTCCTCGGCGGCAAAGGCGACCAGCCGGCCCTTGATCTGGCGCGCGCCATTCTGCGCCGCCATGCCGTTCAAATCCGAGCCGGACGAGGCGGCGGTGGCGGAGGTGTTGGGCACCTTGCCGGTGGTGGTGGCGGTGATCTTGACGCGGTCGAGATCGACCTGGAACTCCTGGGCGACCACCTGGGCAACCTTGGTGTTGAGCCCCTGCCCCATCTCGGTGCCGCCATGGTTCAGATGCACCGACCCATCGGTATAGACGTGCACCAGCGCGCCGGCCTGGTTGTAATGGGTGGCGGTGAAGGAAATGCCGAACTTGACCGGCGTCAGCGCCATGCCGCGCTTGATGAAACGGCTGTTGGCGTTGAAAGCCTGGATGGTGCGGCGGCGGCCGGCGTAATCCGCGCTTGCCTCCAGCTCCTCCACCAGCCGATGAATGACGTTATCCTCCACGGTCTGGTGATAGGGCGTGACGTTGCGATCATCGGTCCCATAGAAATTGCGCTTGCGGATTTCGAGCGCATCCTTGCCCAGCGCAAAGGCGATCTCGTCGATGACGCGCTCGGCGCCGACCATGCCCTGCGGGCCGCCGAAGCCGCGGAAGGCGGTGTTCGATACGGTGTTGGTATAGAGCGGCGCCGACACCGCCTTCACCGCCGGGTAGAAATAGGAATTGTCGCAATGGAACAGCGCCCGGTCCGTCACCGGGCCCGACAGGTCCGACGAGAAGCCGCAACGGGCGGCGTAGGTGTATTCGACGCCGAGAATGTTGCCGTCGTCGTCGAAGCCGGCTTCGTAGTCGATGAGGAAATCGTGCCGTTTGCCGGTGGCGGTCATGTCGTCGTCGCGGTCGGGCCTGATCTTGACGGCGCGGCCAAGCTTCTTGGCGGCGATGGCGGCGAGCGCCGCAAACTGGTTGCCCTGCGTTTCCTTGCCGCCGAAGCCGCCGCCCATGCGGCGTATCTCCACGGTCACCGCGTGGCTTGGCGCGCCCAGCGCATGGCCGACCATGTGCTGCACCTCGGTCGGATGCTGGGTCGAGCAGTAGACGGTGACGTCGTCGTCCTCGCCGGGCACGGCCATGGCGATATGGCCCTCGAGATAGAAATGCTCCTGCCCGCCGACGCGCATTTTTCCCTTCACGCGGCGCGGCGCGTTCCTGATGGCCGCGGCGGCGTCGCCGCGCTTCAGGGTGAGCGGCGGCGTGACGAGCTTGTCCTTCAATGGGTCGAGTTGGCCGATATCCGTGACGAAGGGCAGTTCCCGGTACTCGACTTTTGCGAGCCGGGTGGCGCGGCGCGCCTGTTCGCGCGTTTCGGCAACCACGCAGAAGACCGGCTGGCCGTGGAACTGTACCTTGCCGTCGGCCAACACCGGCTCGTCATGGCGACCGGTCGGCGAGATGTCGTTTTCGCCGGGAATGTCCTTGGCTGTCAGCACATCGACGACGCCGGGTGCCGTACGCACGGCGGACAAATCCATGCCGACGATGTCGCCATGCGTGACGGTGGAAAGACCGAGGCAGCCGTGCAACGTCCCGGCGGGCTCAGGCATGTCGTCGATGTAGAGCGCGGTTCCGGCGACGTGCTTGTGAGCGGAATCGTGGCGCTGGTCGGCGGCGACGCCGCCGGCGATTTTTGCAGCCTTGAGATCGGGCGTGTGGGTGGTCACTGACCCCGCCCTCCGCCGTTTTGAGCAGAAATACCCCCACCCCTAACCCCTCCCCTCAAGGGGGAGGGGGACTTCGGTACCGACATGCCCTGCAGGACCGTTGACCATTTTTGCATGGTGGAACTGCCAGCGAATCCCCCTCCCCCTTGAGGGGAGGGGTTAGGGGTGGGGGTGCATCTACGAGAGGACTGATCCATCATGCCGCCTCGTTCCGGACCACCTGCAGCGGCGCCTTGATGCCCTTGGTTTCGGCATGGAAGCGCAACAGCAGGTTCCTTGCCGCCAGCGCCCGGTATTCGGCCGAGGCGCGCATATCGGTCAAAGGCGCGAAATCCTCGGCGTATTTCGCCATCGCCGCCGTGACTGCCGCCTCGTTCCAGGGCTGGCCAATCAAAGCCTTTTCCACCGCATAGGCGCGCTTCGGCGTCGCCGCCATGCCGCCGTAGGCGATGCAGATATCAGCGACGGTCCTGTCCTTAGCCAGCGTCAGATGGAAAGCGCCAAGCACAGCGGTGATGTCCTCGTCGGGGCGCTTGGTGACCTTGTAGACGGCGAATTTCGTCCCCTTGACCGGCACCGGCACATGCACGGCCTCGACGAATTCACCCGGCTGGCGATCCTGCCTGCCATAGGCGATGAAGAAATCCTCCAGCGGGATGGTGCGCCGCGCCTTGCCCTTGCGCAGCGTCAGCATGGCGCCGAGCGCGATCAGCGGCGGTGGCGTGTCGCCGATCGGCGATCCGTTGGCGATGTTGCCGCCGATCGTGCCCATGTTGCGGACCTGCTCGCCGCCGATGCGGTCGAACAGCGGCGCCAGCGCCGGTATGCGTTTGGCCAGCGTGGAAAACGCCTCGGTGTAGGTCACGCCGGCGCCAATGGAGATGATTTTTCCATCCTTGGCGCCCTTGTCCTCCGTGATCGTCTTCAGGCCATCGAGGCCGCCGATGAAGACGACCGGCGAAATGTCGCGCATGTGCTTGGTCACCCACAGGCCGACGTCCGTCGAGCCGGCGACCACCGTAGCCCCGGGTTCGGCTTCAAGCGCCCTGGCGAAATCATCGACATCAGCGGGGACGATCAACCGCCGCTTGGCAGCGCCGATCTCGACACGCTGGCCGTCGCGCAGCTTTTCCAGACGCGCGGTAATCGCCTTGCGCTCCTTGCTGAGCGGGTCCTTCGCGGCCTTCCCGTAACTGGAAATGGCCCGCGCGGCGCGCACAATGGCCTCGTAGCCGGTGCAGCGGCAGAGGTTGCCCTGCAGCGCCTTCTCGATCTCGGCATTGGACGGATCGGGAGACTTCATCCACAGCGCGTAGAGCGACATGACGAAGCCCGGCGTGCAGAAGCCACATTGCGAGCCGTGGAAATCGACCATGGCCTGCTGCACCGGGTGCAGGCTGCCATTCTCGCCGCGCAGATGCTCCACCGTGACGACATGCGTGCCGTCGAGCGAGCCGAGGAAGCGGATGCAGGCATTGACGCTCTCGTAGAGCAGCTTGCCATTACCCAGCCTGCCGACCAGCACCGTACAGGCGCCGCAATCGCCTTCGGCGCAGCCTTCCTTGGTGCCCCGCAGCGAACGGGAAAGGCGCAGAAAGTCGAGCAGCGTGGCGTCCGGTGCGACGTCGGTCAGCATAACGTCTTCGCCATTGAGGATGAAGCGGAGTTCGGCGCGGATTTTCGGCTTGGGCATGCTCAACTCCCCCTGTAGGTCGAATAGCCATAGGGCGAGATCAGCAGGGGCACATGGTAGTGCTTCAGTTCGGCCATGCCGAAGCGGATCGGCACGATGTCGAGAAAGGCGGGTTCGGGAAGCTTCGCACCTTGTCTGCGCAGATAATCCCCGGCTGCGAAGACGAGCTCGTACTCGCCGGTGCGGAAGCTCTCGCCAGCCAGCAAGGGTTCATCGCAGCGCCCGTCGTCGTTGGTCACGACCGTCTTGATATGGGTGCGCTCGTTGCCGGCAATCCGGAAAAGCCCGATGGACAGCCCCGCCGCAGGCTTGCCCGTGGCGGTATCCAGCACGTGGGTAGTAAGCCGCCCACCTGCCGCATGCGCTCCAGCCAATTGCCGCCTCCCTTTCACGGTACAATCGAACATAGTGATGAATTGTGCGCCATTTAAAGGCGATGCATAAGTCCCGGTCGAGCGAAGGGCGACAAAAACACTTTCAAAAATTTCAGGGGAATGGTCGCCAGCCCCTTTCGACTATCTTCGAGGCGACTTCCGGCCCGTATCTTTTCAAGGCAGGGCCGGCAGGGAGGCAACATGCGCTACCAGCGTGACATGCGAGGCTATGGGGCAAACCCGCCGGACCCGAAATGGCCGGGCGGCGCGCATGTCTGCGTCCAGTTCGTCGTCAACTACGAGGAAGGCGGCGAAAACTGCGTGCTGCATGGCGACAAGGCCTCCGAAGCCTTCCTGTCCGAGATCGTCGGCGCGGCGCCCTGGCCCGGACAGCGCCACTGGAACATGGAATCGATCTACGAGTACGGAGCGCGCGCCGGCTTCTGGCGGCTGCACCGGCTGTTCACCTCGGCGAACGTACCCGTTACCTGCTACGGCGTCGCGACGGCGCTCGCCCGCTCGCCCGATCAGGTCGCGGCGATGCAGGAAGCCGGTTGGGAAATCGCCTCGCACGGGCTGCGGTGGATCGATTACCGCGACCACGCGATCGAAGACGAACGGCAGGACCTCGCCGCCGCGATCAAGCTGCATACGGAAGTCACCGGCCAGCGCCCGACCGGCTGGTATACGGGGCGGACCTCCGCCAACACGGTGCGGCTGGTGGCCGAGGAAGGCGGCTTCGCCTATTGCTCCGACACCTATGACGACGAGCTGCCTTACTGGCTCGACCATGACGGGCACGGCAACGCCATCGAACCGCAGCTCATCATCCCCTACACGCTCGACGCCAACGACATGCGTTTCGCCGTGCCTGCGGGATTCTCGAACGGCGACCAGTTCTTCACCTACCTCAAGGACAGCTTCGACACGCTCTACGCGGAAGGCCGGGCCGGCCGCCCACGGATGATGAATATCGGCCTGCATTGCCGGCTGGTCGGGCGGCCGGGCCGCTTCGCGGCCCTCAGGCGTTTCGTGGAATATGTCCAAAGCCATGAGCGCGTGTGGCTGGCGCGGCGCATCGACATCGCCGATCACTGGCGCGAGATGCATCCCTATGCGGCGCAGCCTCTGCGGCCGTCGCGGATGGACCGGGACGCATTCGTGCAGACTTTCGGCGGCGTCTTCGAACATTCGCCATGGGTGGCCGAGCGCGCGCACGACCTCGAACTCGGTCCGGCGCACGATACGGCGGGCGGGTTGCACAACGCGCTGTGCCGGGCCTTCCGCGCCGCCAGCGAGCCGGAACGGCTGGGCGTGCTTAAGGCGCATCCGGACCTCGCGGGCAAGCTGGCCGCTGCCAGGCGGCTGACGGCGGACTCGGCCAGGGAGCAGGCTTCCGCCGGGCTCGACGCGCTGACCGACAAGGAGCGCGAACTGTTTTCCAAGCTCAACGCCGCCTATGTCACCACTTTCGGCTTCCCGTTCATCATTGCGGTGAAGGGCAAGAGCAAGGAGGAAATCCTTGCGGCGTTCGAGGCGCGCATCGGCAATTCGCGCGCCGCCGAATTCGAAACCGCCTGCGCGCAGGTCGAGCGCATCGCCCTGCTGCGGCTCAAAGACATGCTTCCTCAGTAAGGCCAAGCGACGATGGACATGATGAAGAAGACCGCGCGCAGCTACTACGCACCGACCGGCGGCCTGCCGCCGCAGACCGATCTGATCACCGACCGCGCCGTCTTCACCGAAGCCTATGCGGTGATCCCGAAACGCGAGTTCAGCGACATCGTCGCCAGCTTCCTGCCGCATTGGGAGAAGACGCGAGCGTGGATCATCGCGCGGCCGCTTTCCGGCTTCGCCGAGACCTTTTCGCAATACATCATGGAAGTGCAGCCCGGCGGCGGCAGCGAGCGGCCGGAACCGGATAGCGGCGCGGAAGCCGTGCTGTTCGTGGTCGAGGGCGAAGTCGCCGTGACCCTCGGCGGCAAGACGCACCGGCTCACTGCAGGCGGCTATGCCTTCCTGCCGCCGGCGAGCGGCTGGACGCTGCGCAACGAAGGAGCCGCTACCGCCCGCTTCCACTGGATCCGCAAGGCCTACGAGGCGGTCGAGGGGATCGACGCGCCGGAGCCGATCTTCACCAACGAAAACGACATCGAGCCCAACCCAATGCCGGACACCGAAGGCGGCTGGGCGACGACACGCTTCGTCGATCCGCTCGATCTGCGCCACGACATGCACGTCACCATCGTGACGCTGAAACCGGGTGCGGTGATCCCCTTCCCGGAAACGCATGTGATGGAGCACGGGCTCTATGTGCTCGAGGGCAAGGCAGTCTACCGGCTCAACCAGGATTGGGTCGAAGTGCAGGCCGGCGATTATATGTGGCTGCGCGCCTTCTGCCCGCAGGCCTGCTATGCCGGCGGCGCGGGCGACTTCCGCTACCTGCTCTACAAGGACGTGAACCGGCATCCGCGGCTGGGCGGGTTTGGGCGCTAGACCATGCACAGGCCATCGTTTCGTGATTTGAGACCCCCACCCCTGACCCCTCCCCGCAAGGGGGAGGGGAAGCTGCCGCACGCCAAGTCCCCCTCCCCTTTGAGGGGAGGGGTCAGGGGTGGGAGTAGTTTTGCTTGGCAACTCGGCCAGGTCAGGCCATGACCGGCATCATCACACCCCAGCCCCTCACCCGCGATGCCTTCGCCGCCTTCGGCGAGGTGATCGATTTCGATACCGACAACCACTACCCGATCAACGGCGGACGCTGCGAGCGTTACCATGCGCTGGCGCAAGCCGAGGCCGCGGGCGATAACGGCAAGGTCATCATCAGCCTGTTTCGCGCAACGCCCTATGCATTCCCGCTGAAGCTCACCATGGTGGAGCGCCATCCCTTCGGAAGCCAGGCCTTCATCCCGCTGTCGCCAAGGCCGTTTCTGGTGGTCGTCTGCGAAGACGGAGCCGACGGACCGGGCACGCCGCAGGCTTTCCTGACCGCGCCGGGCCAAGGCGTGAACTACCGCCGCAACACCTGGCATGGCGTGTTGACGCCGATCGGCGAGGCACAGGATTTCGTCGTCGTCGACCGCGCCGGCGACGGTTCCAACCTGGAAGAATTCCACTTCTCGCATCCCTACGAGATCAGGCTGCCGGAGGGCTTCAAGGCGTGACCGACATTTCCCTGATCGACCGGCTGCTGGATGTGATCGAGGACGACATCGTGCCGAAGACGGCCGAGGGCGTGGCGAAGGGCAACAAGCTGTTCGGCGCGGCGATCCTGCGCAAAAGCGACCGCTCGCTTGTGCTGGCCGAGACCAACAACGAGATCGAGAACCCGCTCTGGCACGGGGAGGTACATTGCCTGAAGCGTTTCTACGAGATGCCCAAGGCCGAGCGCGTCGACACGAACGATGCCATCTTCCTGGCGACGCACGAACCCTGTTCGCTGTGCCTGTCCGCCATCACCTGGACCGGCTTCGACAATTTCTACTACCTGTTCAGCCATGAGGATTCGCGCGACGCCTTCGCCATCCCGCACGACCTGAAAATCCTCAAGGAGGTCTTCACGCTCGAGCCCGGCGGCTACAATGCCGAGAACGCTTACTGGAAGAGCCATTCGCTGCGGCGCATGGTGCGGGCCTTGCCGGAGGACGAGCGGCAGAGGCTGGAAGCGCGCATAGGCGCTATCGAAAAGCGCTATGAGGCGCTTTCCGACGCCTATCAGGACAGCAAGGCCGGTAACGACATCCCGCTCAACTGAGCGGCGCCGGCCGGCCTTGCGATTTCCAGTTTGACTACGCCGCTGCGCGCGGCGGCTCCGTGCCGTCGATCAGCGAGCGCATCTGCCTGGCCAGATGAGCCTCGAAGCGGCCGGCGACGGCCCGCTCCCACTCATTCGACTTCTGGCCGGGGTGATGCGGCAACGCCATCAAACGGTCGATGACGGAACAGGTTTCGTCGCGCCTCAGAAGGGCATCGATTTCGCGGTCGTCGGTCATCTCATCGCCTCCTTTCGGCTTCGTTACGACGCACAGAATATAGGAGAGCTGTGACGGCTTCTTGAAGGCCGAAGGAAGGCATTTGCGCGATCATTTGAGGCAAAGTTTTGCCTCAGATCGCCCAAATCGGGTTTGGATTGCCGCGCTATGCGTAGTTACACGTAGCGGTTGACAATATTTTCCAGATACTCCTGCCGGCCGGAGCGCGGCTGCGGCTCGATGTTCTTCTTCACGACGCGCTCGGCGATCTCTTCCAGCGTGCGCTTGCCGGACAGCATGGCCTTGGCCTCGGCGCCCTTCCAGCCGGCGTAGCGCTCCTCCAGCGGACCGGACAGCGCCTTGTCCTCGATCATGCGCACCGCCGCCTTGAGGCCACGGGCGCAGCAATCCATACCGCCGATATGACTGATCAGCAGATCCTGAGGATCGAGCGACTGGCGGCGAAGCTTGGCGTCGAAATTGGTGCCGCCTGTCTTGAAGCCGCCGCCGGCCAGCACGTGGTAATAGGCCAGCGCCATTTCCGGCACGTTGTTCGGGAACTGATCGGTGTCCCAGCCCGACTGGTAGTCGTTGCGGTTCATGTCGATGGAGCCGAAGATGCCGAGCGCGTTGGCGAGCGCCAGTTCGTGCTCGAAGGAATGGCCGGCCAGGATGGCGTGGCCCTGCTCGATGTTGACCTTGACTTCTTTCTCCAGTCCGAAGTCCTTGAGGAAACCGTAAACGGTGGCGACATCGTAGTCGTACTGGTGCTTGGTCGGCTCCTGCGGCTTCGGCTCGATCAGGATCGTACCCTTGAAGCCGATGCGGTGCTTGTAGTCGACCACCATCGACAGGAAGCGCCCGGCCTGCTCGCGCTCGCGCTTCAGGTCGGTGTTGAGCAAAGTCTCGTAGCCCTCGCGCCCGCCCCACAGAACGTAGTTCTCGCCCTTCAGCCGCTTGGTGACGTCGAGGCATTTCTTCACCGTCGCCGCCGCATAGGCGAACACATCCGGGTCGGGATTGGTGGCGGCGCCGGCCATGAAGCGGCGGTTGGAGAACAGGTTGGCGGTACCCCACAGAAGCTTGACGCCGGTTTCCTTCTGCTTCTTCTCGAAGATGCCGACGATCTCGTCGAGGCGCTCGGCGCTCTCGGAGAAGTTGGCGCCTTCCGGCCGCACGTCGGCGTCGTGGAAGCAGTAGTAGGGTGCGCCGAGCAGCGTGAACATTTCGAAGGCAACGTCCGCCTTCAGCCGCGCACCCTCCATGGTCTCGCCAAACCATGGACGCTCGAAGGTCTGGCCGCCGAACGGATCGCCGCCCGGCCAAGCGAAGGAATGCCAGTAAGCCACCGCAAAGCGCAGATGGTCTTCCATCCGCTTGCCGGCGACGACTTCGTCGGGATTGTAGAAGCGGTAGGCGAGCGGATTGGTCGAATCCGGCCCCTCATATTTGATCGGCTTGATGTCGCCGAAGAAACCGCTGGTCATGAGGAATACTCCTGATTGGTTTGCGCTTGGATACCCCCACCCCTAACCCCTCCCCTCAAGGGGGAGGGGAAGCTGCCGCACGCCAAGTCACCCTCCCCCTTGCGGGGAGGGGTTAGGGGTGGGGGTGAATTCCTAGAGGCCGACATTCTTGATCGCCGGATAAAGCTTCCGATACCGGCCATAGGCATCCTCGAACGCCGGCTTCAGCGCCTCGTCCGGCTCCACCGTTTCCGCTGTCTCAGGCGCGGCGCAGACCTTTAGCGGGTCTGCGCCGGTCGCCGCGATCAGGCCCAACCGGGCGGCGCCGAACGCCGCGCCGAAATCGCCGTCAGTGGGAATATCGACCGGGATGCCGAGCGCGGTGGCGATCGCCTTCAGCCAGTAGCGCGACCGCGAGCCGCCGCCGATGGCGGTAACGCGATCCAGCGTCGTGCCTGCCTTGGCCAGCGCCTCCAGGCTGTCGCGGAAGGCGAAGGCGACGCCTTCCAGCACCGCCTGGGTCAGCACGGCGCGGCTGGATTCGTGGCCTAGGCCGGTGAACGAGCCGCGGATGGCGGAATCGTTGTGCGGCGTACGTTCGCCTGAAAGGTAGGGCAGGAAAGTCACGCCGGTCGGGGCCTTCAGCGCATCGCCGAGCTCGGCGGTCAAGTCGCCGGCGCTCCTGCCGGTAATTTCGCAGAGCCAGTTCAGCGAATCCGTCGCCGAGAGGATGACGCCCATCTGATGCCAGGTCTGTGGCAGGGCGTGGCAGAAGGTGTGCACCGCGCTTGCGGCATTCGGCAGATAGGCGGCGTTGGCGGCGAACAGCACGCCGGAGGTGCCGAGCGAAACGAAGGCGTGCCCCTCCCCCACCGTGCCCATGCCGCAGGCCGAAGCGGCATTGTCGCCCGCGCCGCCGGCAATCGGAATACCGGCCTGCATGCCCCATTTCGACGCCAGTTCGGCGCGCAGGCTACCGGCTTTGTCGGTGCCTTCGACCAGCGACGGCATATGGCTCTCATCGAGCGAGGTGGCGGCCAGCAGCTCCGGCGACCATTCGCGCCGCCCGGTGTCGAGCCAGGCGGTGCCGGCCGAATCCGACATTTCCGACATATGTTCGCCGGCCAGCCACAGCCGCAGATAGTCCTTCGGCAGCAGCACCTTCGCGACCTTGGCGAAAATGTCCGGCTCGTTGTTCTTCACCCAGGCCAGCTTCGGCGCGGTGAAACCGGGAAAGACAATGTTGCCGGTGATGCGGCGGAAAGCCGGGTTGGCATCCAGTTGCGCTGCCTCTTCGTGGCTGCGTGTATCGTTCCACATGATGCAGGGCCGCAGCACTTGATCGTCGCGGCCGAGCAGCGTCGCGCCATGCATGTGGCCGGAGAGGCCGATGCCTTTGACCGCAGCCAGTTCCTTCGGATGCGCCGCTTTCAGCTCGGCTATCGCTTCCTCGCAGGCGCGGATCCAGTGGGCGGGGTCCTGTTCGGACCAGCCGGAATGCGGGCGCGATATGTCGACCGAGGCGTGGCCAGAGCCGACGACCTTCTGCGACCCATCGATCAGCAGCGCCTTGACACCCGAGGTGCCGAGATCGAGGCCGAGATACATGGCATTCCTCCCTGAACGCTTGCAGCGTTACACATATCAGCCGCCGCGCCATCCTCCCTGACGCTTCGGGTTTCATACCAGAATTCAGCCTTCGGAAAAGATTTATTTCGTGCTTCGTAAAAAATATGGGGGCCAAATCGTTCCGTTGCGTTCGCCGAGCAGCCAGGTCCCTCGAACGGCGTCAGTTGCCCGAACGCACCGCCATCGTGGCGATGCCGGCGCCGACCAGCAGCGTGCCGCCGGTGCGGTTGAATATCCGCAAAACCCTCGGGTTGCCGACCAGACTGCGCGCCCGGGAGGCCACAAGCGCGTAGCCGAAGGCATTCGCGAACGCCAAGGCAAGGAACGTCGTTTCGAAGATCGCCATCTGGGTGAGGAAATCGCCGTGCCGGTCGATGAACTGCGGCAGGAAGGCGACGAAGAAAGTGATGCTCTTGGGGTTCAACGCCGTGACCAGCCAGGCATGCGCCATCATCTTCGCCGACGACGCCGCATCGGTGCGCGGTTCGGCGCGCAGCGTTCCGCCGGCGCGGAACAGCTTGACACCGAGATAGATGAGATAGGCAGCGCCGACGATCTTCAGAACGGTAAAGACGGTTGCCGAGGCGGCCAGCAGCGCGCCGATGCCCAGCATCGACAGGGTCATGGCGGTGAAGTCGCCCAACGCCACGCCGACCGCCATGGGCAGCGCGGTGCGCCATCCCTGCCCCAGAGCATAGGACACGACGAGAAGAATTGTCGGACCGGGAATGACCAGAAGGACGGCGGAGGCGGCGGCGAAGGCGGCCCAGCTTTCGAAAGACATGCGTTTTTCTCCTGCTAAAAAACAGGATAAATCCCTGCCTTCCTCACCTTGTAAAGAGGGGATTGCGCGCCGACGAATGCGGCGTCAGTTCGCGCCGCGGACCAGAGCCCACATATCCAGTGCGCCAAGCTCCGCTCCGAACACCGTCGCGATAGCGGCAAGGCCCATCGCCAGAAGCATGATATCGGTCTTTATAGTGTTCCACATCGCGCCCCTTTCGGTTCGGCTCGAAGGGATAGGCATCGCTCCCGACCGCATTGTGTCGGAAGCGCGGTCTTTTCGTGCGGGGCGATCCCGGGCGCGTCTTTCTGAAACCCGCTTCCGACGCTCGAAAGCAGGCGCCGCAAGGCTTTCACCCTTTTTCAACCATGTTTGATGAAAATGCGGTTCTTCCGGCCGAGGTGGCCGATGGCTGGGGCACAGAGTCTATGCGTAAGCTGCAACAGATGGCGGAAACGCCGGAACACCATGAAATCCGCGACGCTGAAATCCTGACCTCGCGGCGCGCCGTGCTGGCGGGCCTGGGTGCCGTGGCGCTGGCCGGCGCCGGCTGCTCGCGCACCGTCGACATGAGCGCGATGGGGCTGGACGACATGACCACCGGCTCGATCCGGCCGGTCCGCCCGTCGATCAGCGTCGACAGGCACATCACCAGCCCCGACGTCATGTACGCGGCGGTGACGGATGGCGGCTTCGCAGTTCCGGAAGTGCCTTACCTCAAGGTGAAGCCGGAGTTCCGCCGCCAGATCGTCGTCGATCCCACCGGCGAAGCGCCCGGCACCATCGTCGTGCATACGAAAGAGCGCCTGCTTTATTACGTGCAGCCGGGCGGCGACGCGATCCGCTATGGCGTCGGCGTCGGCAAGGACGGCTTCCGCTGGTCCGGCCGCGCCAACATCCAGTACGGCCGGGAATGGCCGACCTGGACGCCGCCCGCGGAAATGATCCAGCGCAAGCCGGAACTGGTGAAATGGCAAGGCGGCCAGCCCGGCGGTCTCGAAAACCCGCTTGGCGCCCGCGCCCTCTACATCTACCAGGACGGACAGGACACCGGCTATCGCATCCACGGCTCGCCGGAATGGTGGAGCATCGGCCAGGCGATGTCGTCGGGCTGCGTGCGCCTGATCAACCAGGACATCATCGACCTCTACAGCCGGGTATCGAAAAAGAACCCGGTGGTGGTCGTCTAAAATCCGGGACACGTTCCAGGTTTATAGACAAACCCCGAAAACGCCCCGAATCTCCCGTTGCACGCCGCAAAAAGACAGGCGAAACTGCCCTGAAAGCAGCTGCCGGGAGGAACTTCATTCATGTCCGCAACTTTCGTCATCGCGCAGGGCGGCGGGCCGACCGCCGTCATCAACCAGACACTGGTGGGCGCCGTCCTCGAAATCCGCAAGCGCTATCCAGACGCGCGCGTTCTGGGCTCTCGCCATGGCGTGCGCGGCATTCGCGACGACAACTATGTCGACCTCACCGAAATCCCCGAAGAGCAGCTCAGGCTGATCGGAAAGACGCCGGGTGCAGCGCTCGGCTCGACGCGCGACAAGCCCGACGCCGCCTATTGCGACGTGATCCTGAAGGGTTTGCAGAAGGCCAGCGCCGACGCCTTCATCTATATCGGCGGCAACGACACGGCAGGCACGCAGCAGATCCTGTCGGACGCCGCCGGCGGCAAGATCGCCTTCGTCCATGCGCCGAAGACAATCGACAACGACCTGGTCGAGAACGACCATACGCCGGGCTTCATCTCCGCGGCCGAGTTTGTCGCCGGCGCCTTCCTATCGGTCGACCTCGACTTCCGCGCGCTGCCCGGCATCTATGTCGGCATCGTCATGGGCCGGCATGCCGGCTTCCTGACCGCTGCGGCAGCCGCATGGCGGCAGGACGAGGATAGCGGCCCACACCTGATCTACGTGCCGGAACGCGCCTTCTCGGTCGACCGCTTCATCGACGACATCAAGGCGACGATGGACCGCCACGGCCGCTGCGTCGTCGCCGTCTCGGAAGGCGTCTCGACCGAGGACGGCAAGGCGCTGGTGGAAAGCCTGGTGCCCGCCGACCGGCTGGAGCGGGACGCGCATGGCAACGTCAAGCTTTCAGGCAGCGAGCTGACCGCCGCGCTCGAACGGGCGCT
>CBFGLW010000053.1:0-20254 GCA_965649745.1 uncultured Mesorhizobium sp.
CGCCATTGGCCTTCTGCAGCGCCGTCGCGCCGGCCTGGATGGCGAGCCGGCCGGCCACCTCGGACATCGGGGCGAGCAGCGGCAGGCCGCCGCGCTCGTCGGTCACCGTCTCGTAGGCGATGGCGGTCACGCCGGAGGCAAGCAGACCCTTTGTCTGCTCCGGATCGGGTGCCAGATGCAGGTAAGTGTAGAGAATCTGGCCTTCATGCAGCTGCGCCCATTCGCCCGGCTGCGGCTCCTTGACCTTTACCACCATGTCGGACTTGGCGAACACCTCATCGGCGGTGCGGGCAATGGCAGCGCCGGCCGCGCGGTAGGCATTGTCGTCGGCGCCGATGCCGGCACCGGCGCCGGTCTCGACCAGCACGTCGTGGCCATGTGCCACATATTCCCGCACCGACCCGGGCGTCAGCCCGACCCGATATTCGTGATTCTTGATTTCCCTGGGACATCCGACGCGCATTGCAGCCAGCCTCCTTGCCTGCGTGCACTCCGTATAGACGCAGTGAACCACGAAACGTTCCGCAGGTCCTTGCGAAATGCCTTGCCTGTCAGGCGCGATGCCGATAATCCTTGCGAAAATTTCCGCTTTATTCGCAGGATATCCGAAGAATGCCGCTCGACAGGATCGATATCGCTATCCTCGAGACTTTGCAGCGAGACGGCCGCATCCCCAACGCCGCTCTTGCGGAGAAGGTCGGGCTCTCGCAATCCGCCTGTTCGCGCCGGCTGGACAATCTGGAGAAATCCGGAACCATCCGTGGCTACCACGCGCGCCTTTCCAATGCGGCGCTCGGCCACCAGATGACGGTCATCGTGCATATTTCGCTGTCGGGGCAGTTCGAAAAGACGCTCTCGGATTTCGAGGCGGCGATCAAGCGTTGCCCGAACGTGCTGTCGTGCCACCTCATGTCGGGCGAATACGACTACATCCTGCGCATCGCCGCCAAGGATCTCGCCGACTATGAGCGCATCCACAAGGAATGGCTGTCGGCGATGCCGCATGTGACCAAGATCAACTCTTCCTTCGCGCTCCGCGAGATCATCGACCGCACGGCGGTCGGAATGAAGCCGGAAGCGGCATAGCACGAACCGGTTCGGCCTATTCGATGTCAGCTTTGGCAGGAGCCTGCCGCCGTCTGCCGTTTTCGGATGGCCAGACTGCGCCGGACATGGTTTCTAGGCCACGGTCGCAAGGCTGCAAGCGACCGGCGGCTACGGGAGCATGATATGAGCAAGAGCGGGACAATCCGCGCCGGCATGGGCGGCTGGACCTTCGAGCCGTGGGACACGTCCTTCTATCCCGATAAACTTTCGAAGGCGAAGCAGCTCAATTACGCCACGCGCCAGGTGCCGACCATCGAGGTCAACGGCACCTACTATTCGAGCTTCAAGGAGCCGACTTTCGTCAAATGGGCCAACGAGGCGCCGGACGGTTTCGTCTATTCGCTGAAGGGAAACCGTTTCGTCACCAACCGTCGGGTGCTGGGCGAGGCGGGCGAATCGATGATGCGCTTCCTGGAATCCGGCGTCGCTGCCTTGGGCGAGAAGCTGGGCCCGATCCTCTGGCAATTCGCGCCGACCAAGAAGTTCGATCCCGACGATTTCGAAGCCTTCCTCAAGCTGCTGCCAGAGAAACAGGATGGCGTGAAGCTTCGCCACGCCGTCGAGGTGCGCAATCCGTCCTTCGTCGTGCCGGAATTTCCCGCGCTCGCCCGCAAGCATAAGGTTGCCATTGTCTATGCCGACCACGCGACCTACCCGGCCATCGCCGACGTTACCGGCGACTTCGTCTATGCGCGCCTGCAAACGGGCAGGGACGACAATCCGGATTGCTATACGCCCAAGGCGCTGGATGCATGGGCCGGTCGGGCCAAGGTCTGGGCTGAGGGCGGAGTGCCTGCTGATCTGCCGCGCGCCGACGAGACGACGGACGCGCCGGTCAAGCCGCGCGACGTTTTCGTCTATTTCATCACCGAAGGAAAGGTGAGGGCGCCTTTCGGCGCTATGGCGCTGATGAAGCGCGTGTCCGGATAGAGCGTCTGGCTGCCGGGCAGGACGCTCTAGCTGCCCCGCGCCACCCGTTCGATTTCTTCGCGCACCAGCCGCTCGACAAGCGTCGGCAGGTTGTTGTCCAGCCAGTCCTGCAGCATCGGCCGCAGCATCTCCTCGGCCATGTCGTCAAAGGTCTTCTTGCTGCGGCTGGCGAAGGCTTCCGAAAGCTCCCCGAAGGCCGCGGCGACCTGCCGGCTGGTCTGCTCCGAAACGAGCGACGGTTTTGCGAAGTCTTCGCCGGAAGACACGGCCGGCGCGGTGTGCGCAGCTTCAGCAGTCCTCGCCGGCTCGGCAATGGATTGAGCAGGGCCGCCGGCGTCGAACGCCATCGGCTCGCCATTGCCGGTTACCTCGGCCTCGTTTGCCTTGGGATAGCTTGCCGACGCCTTCTCGACAACGAGATCGCGACGCCATTCGGCAATGACAGCGTCTGTCGATGCCGCCTTGCCTTCTTCCGTCTTGGTCGAGCCGGCCGTTTCATCCCGTCCGAAATGGACGAATTCACCGGACGAGACAGCCGGCTCGGACGAACGGACAGCTTCGGCGTCAAAACGCGCGGCAGGTGCCGCCTCCGCGGCAATCTGGGCCTGCACCTCGGCGAGCGTGACCGGCTTCTTCAGATCGACCGCGCCGCGCAATTCGCTGCGGAAGGAATCCGCTTCGGACACGGCCGAAGACGGTTCGAGATCCTGCCGAAGTTCGACACCGTCGTCGGGCTGCTTGCGGCCCGTATCGCTGTCTTCGATGATCCTGCGGATGGAAGCGAGTATTTCTTCCATCGAAGGTTCGCGCTGAACATTATTCGCCGTCGCCATCGTCACATCCGCCGCCTTTGTGACCGAAATCTCGATTTCCTTCCGGCAGGAGCCGGATTCGAATCATGCCAACAGCGTAGCCCACACAGGGACCGGCGAGAATCCCCATTCTGGGGAAGCTTTGGATTTCAACAGATTACGAGGCGGCAGACGACGGGCAAACTCAGCGGCCGTCGGGCGTACGCAGCCCGATCCACTTGTCCTTGACAGCCTTGTAGTGCTCTTCCGGCTGGTACTTCGCGACCTGCAGTCCGAGACGCTCCACCGAAAGATGGCCTATCGCCGACAGGATCGCATAGCTGGCGACAACCACGTCATGCTGGGCGGTCGCCAGGTTGATCTGCGCGTCGATGACGTCGTTCTGCGCATTCAGCACGTCCAGCGTGGTCCGCTGGCCGACATTGCGCTCCTCGATGACGCCGTTCAGCGCAAGCTGCGCCGCCGATACCAGCGCGCGGTTGGCGTCGACGCTTTCGCGGGCGGCGGTGTACTGTGTCCAGGCAGAGGTCACCGCGGCGCGTACGCTGTCGCGGCTGACGTCGACTTCGATGCGCGCCTGGCCGAGCGATTCCTTGGATTGCCGCACCTGCGCCGAGACGCGCCCGCCCTGATAGATCGGCACGGTCAGCGTGGCGCCGATATTGGCCGAGGTGGAATAGCCGTCCTGCTGGGAGGAGGTGAGGCCGCCCGGGTCGGTGTCGCGATAGTTACGCGAGATGCCGGCGGATGCCGAAAGCTGCGGCAGCAGCGCGCCCTCGGCCGATTTCACCGCGAAGCCAGCGGCGTCGACCAGATGCTCCGTCGCCAGGATCGCCGGATGCTCGTTGGCGGCCATGCCGATCGCGGCTTCCAGGCTGCGGGGCAGGGATTTGGCGAGCGGCGAGGCAGTCGACAGCTTGCCCGGCTCGTCGCCGACGATCTGCCGGTACACGGCGGCGCTCGACAGGGCCTGCGCGCGCGCCGCGCTGACCTGCGCCACCGCCGCCGAACGCGAAGCCTCCGCCTGGGCGACGTCCGTGCGGGTGCCTTCGCCGACGTCGAAGCGCGACCGCGCGGCCCTGACCTGCTCGGTCAGGAAGCGCAGGTTCTGCTCGGTCAGCGTGGCGACCTGGCGGTCGCGGATGACGTCCATATAGGCGCTGGCGGCATTGAACAGGATATTCTGCTCGGTGTTGCGAAGACTTTCATTCGAGGCCCGAACGCGCGCTTCTGCGGCCGCCACATTGTTCTTTGTCTGGAAACCGTCGAATAGGTTCTGGTTGATCTGCACTCCGAAGGCGCCGGTCGTCACGCGGGTGCTGGCATTGTTGCGTGAGGTGTTGGTGTAGTCGATGCTCGCGGAACCGTTGACGGTCGGGCGATAACCCGACTTCGCGATGGCGACGTTCTCGTCCGTCACACGGACGCCCGCGCGTGCCGAATTCAACTGCGAATTGTTCTGATAGGCCTTTGCCAGAGCGCCAAGGATGCTTTCCGCCGACGCTGAAACAGGTGAAAACGCAACGGTTGAAACAAGCAGGGCAAGAAAAAGACTCTTGTGTACGGACTTCACGGCACGTCCCTCATTCCTTTAACGGGAACAGCGCAACACCGGCCCCTTGAGAAGGCGGCCCAGGTCGCGCACCCATGTTCCCTGTTGCCCGCCCGGCGGAAACCGAGTCGTTTCAGCAACGATATTCAAAGCTCTAGCCAACATGACAAACCGCTGGCCGCAAGACCAAAACACTCAGAATTCAAAAACGCGGATACGTTCAAATCCGGGTAGTGGCTTTATTGCCGCATTAAATGCACGCCGTCCGGTCACGACACCAGTAGTCTTTAAAAAAAGACGTGCCACACCCGTGTGCCCACGCCCTTCGACGGCAACCAGCCGCCCCCCTTCGGCAAGCTGCGAATGCAACGCCTCCGGGACTTCCTCGACGCTGCCGCCGATGAAAATGACATCGTAGGGAGCACCCGCCGCATGGCCGTCGCGCAACGGTCCCTCGACGACTTCGGCGTTGGCGCAGCCAAGGGCAGCCAGCGACGCCGACGCCGCCTTGGCCAAGGCCGAATCGCTTTCAAGCGCAACGACAGACCCGGCGATCTTCGAGAAGACCGCCGCCGAATAGCCCGTGCCGCAACCGACATCGAGAACCTTGTCCGTCGGCCTCACCTCGGCAAGCTGGATGAGCTTGGCCATCGGCGAGGGCTCCATCAGATAGCGCGGCCCAGCGTCGCTGCTGGCCACCCGGATGTCCTTGTCGATATAGGCTAGGTCCGGGCTGGCCGAACCGACAAATGCCTCGCGCGGAACCTCGAGCATCGCATCCAGCAAAGCCGCGTCGGTCACGTCGGTCGTGCGGATTTGCCCGTCGACCATTTTCACGCGGCGTGCGGAAAAATCTGCATTCATGTCTAGACGTCCCGCTCATGGCGCAGACCGCGCCGGATTGCCGTTGAAACGCCCTCCGGCGCCTGTGCATAGGAGCCGGGATTGGAGGCCTCGCCCGGAATCGAACCGGGGTGCAAGGATTTGCAGTCCTCTGCGTAACCACTCCGCCACGAGGCCTCGTCGCTCCCGGCGTTTCAGGCAAACTCAATAGGTGGCCCGAAATTTTGCGTCAAGCGGGCGCGGCGCAATAAGCCCGGTTTATCGCAACTTGGCCCAGTCTAATTTCGGCGCCGTCGTCGCTCCCACCACACCACGGAACGGCGGCGGAAGCGCCGAACCGAGGCGAACTCATAGGAAAGCACCAGCAACCCGAGCGGAATCATCCAGAAACCGAGAATCGGCAGGAAGCCGAAAATCCCGAACACGATCAGGACCACGCCTATGGCGATGCGCAGCCACCGGGACTGGGGCATGGTGAACTGCCTGCCGAAGATCGAAATTCTCCGGGGCGGCGGCTGGGCGCTCTCCTGCGGCGCGATCATGTGGTCGCTTTCTGCGGTCATATCCGGGCCTGATGCATCCGTGACGCGACTATATGATGGCACGCCGCGCGCTTTGCCAGAAGCAGCGCGCGGAATGGAGCGAAAAAATCCGAAATGCAGCTTTGCAAAGCCGAAACGGGTTTGCTATAGGCTGCGCCGTTCACATATGAGCCCCTGTTCCCCGGTAGCTCAGTGGTAGAGCAACCGGCTGTTAACCGGTTGGTCGCTGGTTCGAATCCGGCCCGGGGAGCCATTTCCAGCTAGTTCTTGGATCGAAACGCCGCCTGCCACGGCGTTTTTGCCGCGCGCGCAAGGCAGCCGCTGGGCTCAACAGGACACGATGTCGGCCGAGAACCGCAACTCTCTCAGCGGCCGCACCCTGGCGGTGGTCTCGGAATAGAGCGGATGAGCCTTGTAGGCGGCGAGCGCCGCCTGGTCCTCGAACTCCGCGTAGACCACAAGGTCGATCTCGTCCGACATCGGATCGACCCTGGTGTTGACCGCGACTTCGAAAAGGCACGAATGCGGGATGTCGCCAAGCCGCATCAACCCGCTACGTATCGCTTCAACGTCGTCTTTTCGCCGCGCGCTGAAGAAGACGATGTGACGGATCAATGCAGCCTCCATGTCAGCGTGCCTGGGGGTAGCATCGATAGAGGCCTCCGCAGCACGTCCGGCGTGTTCTGGGTCAACAGCTGGGAGGCGTCAACCGGCGACGATGTCGCGGGCGCGCTATACAGGACGCCGACCTGTCAGCCGGTGATATACCGCACGATATGCCGGAGCTCCCGGACGCCGGCAGTGGCGTAGCGCGCCTCGTTGTAGAGGCCGTCCCAGATCAGGAAGAAGGCAATGGCGGCAATGACGATCACGTAACGCATGACAATTGACTAGCTTATTTCGGTTGCGCCATCCAGTTGCAACTTGAGCGCGGTCATGTGCGCCAACGGCGATTGTTTCGTATACGACCCGACTTACCGTACGCCTCTTGAAGTTTCTCGTGATGACATGGAAGATCGTGGCGGGAATTCACTGGGAAGCGCCGGGCTCCGCCAAGGTCTCGCGTTTTCATTCGAGTCCGCCTCTGCCGGCAATTAGGTATCCCGATCACGGCGCGGCGTTCGAATCTGGGGAATGAACCGCAGGAGGAAACAGGCTGGCGGGGCTCGCTCCGCGGCCGGAAAACGCAGGTTGCGACAATGGTTCACACACGAGGGGGTGGCAGTTCGGGCGGCGCGGCGGTTGGCCAGGCCGTCAGACTGAATGAACTGAACTTCGCCGAATTCGTCAAAGGACTCCCGGCAAAGGCAATCATGGTGCTCAAAGCGACAATGGGGCTTCCCCATGGATCGCTCAAGGTTCGCCTGCCGGACGGGCGATGGGTGCTTGTCGGGGGCAACGGGCCGGGCCCGGATGCCGAGCTGGTGCTGAACAACTGGCGGCTTCCGTCCCGCGCCTTTTCCGGCGGCACGATCGGCGTCGCCGAATCCTACATGGATGGCGACTGGGAAAGCCCGGACGTGACTTCTTTCCTGGAACTGTTCGTGATCAACACGGAGACCGGTGAGCATGTCGCCGGTGGCGCCAACTGGCTGATCAATACAATCCAGCGCATCCGCCATTGGCTGAACGAGAACACGCGCACCGGCTCGAAGCGCAACATCTCTGCCCATTACGACCTCGGCAACGCCTTCTACAGGGAGTGGCTGGACCCCAGCATGACGTATTCCTCGGCGCTCTATGCCAGGGGCGCCAACGACCTCGAAAGCGCGCAGGCTGCCAAATACCGGGCCCTCGCCAGGGATATCGGCATCCGCGCCAAGGACCGCGTGCTGGAAATCGGCTGCGGCTGGGGCGGCTTCGCCGAGTTCGCCGCGCGGGAAGTGGGTTGTCACGTAACCGGCCTGACCATCAGCCGCGAGCAGCACGATTTCGCCAGGGAGCGTATCCACAAGGCCGGGCTCGCCGACAAGGTCGAGATCAAGCTGCAGGATTATCGCGACGAGACGGGCAGATACGACCGCATCGCCTCGATCGAGATGTTCGAGGCCGTCGGAGAAAAATACTGGCCGGTGTTTTTCCGCAAGGTGAAGGACTGCCTGAAGCCGGGCGGCACCGCCGGCTTCCAGATCATCACCATCAACGAGGCGGCGTTCAAGACCTATCGCGCGCGGCCGGATTTCATCCAGCGCTACGTCTTCCCGGGCGGCATGCTGCCGACGCCTTCGATCCTGAAATCGCTCGGAGCCGAACACGGTCTCGCGCATCTGCGCGAACGGGTGTTTCCGCAGGATTACGCCCGCACGCTGGCCGAGTGGCGGCAGCGCTTCTGGGCGTCGTGGGAGCGGATCGTCCCGCTCGGTTTCGACGAGCGCTTCAAGAAGCTGTGGGAGTTCTACCTGCACTATTGCGAAGCAGGCTTCCGCGCCAGCTACATCGACGTACGCCAGGTGATCTACAAGGCATGAACTGACCACCGTTTGAACAAGACCGCGCCGCGAAAATGCCCTGACGGCAGTTAGACTGCGACCGGATTCGAACGAGGGGCAATCATGCGCAAGCGCACCGTCGCACTCATCTCGCTGCTCGCAATAGCCGGCGCGGTCTATCTCAACAACACGTCGCTGCTCTCGAGCCGGCCGGCCGGCAAGCCTGTCATCCTCGCCCATCGCGGTCTGGCGCAGGAGTATAGTCGTGAGGGCCTCACAGGCGACACCTGCACGGCCGCGCGAATGCTGCCGCCGCGCCACGACTATCTGGAAAACACCATCCGCTCCATGGAAGCGGCGTTCGCAGCCGGCGCCGATGTGCTGGAACTCGACATACACCCGACCACGGATGGCAAGTTCGCGGTTTTCCACGACTGGACTCTCGACTGCCGCACCGAAGGACATGGGCCCACGCGCGAACATTCGATGACCGAGTTGAAAAAGCTCGACGTCGGCTACGGCTATACGGCCGACGGCGGCAAGACCTTTCCATTCCGGGGCAGGGGCGTCGGGCTGATGCCGTCGCTCGACGAGGTTTTCGCGCGTTTCCCGGGCAGAGCTTTCCACATCAACGTCAAGAGCAACGACCCCGCGGAAGGCAGGAAGCTGGCTGCGTACCTGGCGACGCTGCCGCCGGACGAACGCCGCCTGCATACGGTCTACGGCGGCGACGCACCGGTTCAGGAGGTCAAGACAGCGCTGCCGGACCAGCATGTGCTCTCGCGCAAGACGCTGACCCGCTGCGTCCTTGGCTACGCGGCGCTCGGCTGGAGCGGCTATCTGCCTGAGGCCTGCCGGGGGACGACATTGCTCATTCCGATCAACATCGCGCCATGGCTATGGGGCTGGCCGAACCGGTTCCTCGACCGCATGGACGTCGCCGGCACGAAAGTCTATGTGCTCGGCCCCTATCACGGCGGCGGCTTTTCCGATGGCCTGGACGACCCGGAAATGCTGAGAAATCTGCCGGCCGGCTATTCCGGCGGCATCTCGACCGACCGGCTGGACCTGATCGTGCCAATGATCCAAAGCCGCCAGCGAGACGCAGCCGGCTGATTGAACAATCGGTCCGGCCGGACGTCCGACTACAGCGTAATCCGATACTTCGCAAACCCGCCTTCACCGTCGCCGGCCGGTTCGATCTTCAGCGACTTCACCGAACCGATGAAATCCTTGCCCTTGGCGCCGGTCTCAAAGATGACGCTGGCGCCTGGCACGGGCGCGAACGACCAGTTGGCGTCGGCCGACGGGTTGATGGTGCCCTGGTCGACGATATAGCGCACGATCACGTCGCGGTTGGTGTCCGGCGCTTCATAAATGATCTTGCTGTCGTTGATGTCCGGGAAATTGCCGCCGCCACCGGCCCGGTAATTATTGGTTGCGACGACGAATTTCTGTGCCGGATCAATCGGTTTGCCGTCGAACATCAGATCCTTGATACGATTGGCGTCGGCATTGGCGACGCCGCCCTTGGAATCGTATTTCGGCGGCTGCGACAGGTCGATCCTGTAGGTGACGCCGTCGATGACGTCGAAATTGTAGGACGGGAAATCGCCGTTGATCAGCGACTGGTCCGCCTTGCCGGGTTCTATCCTGTTGAAAATGCCGGCGGACATTTCCAGCCATTCCTTCACCTGCGCACCGTCGATCTCCACCGCGCGCACGGTGTTCGGGTAGAGATAGAGATCGGCGACGTTCTTGATGGCGATATCGCCCGCCGGCACATCGGTGTAATAATCCGGCCCGCCGCGCCCGCCGGCCTTGAAGGGAGCCGCCGCCGAGAGCACCGGCAGGTCCTTCCACTGCGACTCCTTCAGAAGGTCTTTCACGTACCAGGTCTGCGCCTGGCTGACGATCTGCACCGATGGGTCGTCGGCCACCAGCGCGAAATAGGAATAGAGCGGCGCCGATGTCTTGCCGACCGGCCGGCGCACATAGGCGAGCGTCGCCTCGTGGTCTTCCTTCAGCGCATCGACGACGCGCTGGTCGTCGCCCACCGTCGCCTTGTTCTTGTTGTCGATGCGCTCGTAGATCGGCCGCGCCTCGGAGGTGGCCGAGACGACGCGCCATTTGCCGCCGTCGCGCTCCAGCAACAGGTCGATCAGGCCCATATGCGAGCCCCAGAACCCGCCCATGACGGCGGGCTTGCCCTGCAGCGTGCCCTTGTCCGTATCGACGCCTTCGAGCCCCTGGAAATCCTTCTTGCCGGGGAAGACGAGATGCTGGTGGCCGGTGAAGACGGCGTCGATGCCCTCGACGCCGGCGACGAAGAAAGATGCGTTCTCCATCCTGTCGCCCTGCTTCACGTCGATGCCGGAATGGGACAGCGCGATGACGATATCCGCGCCTTCCTCCTTGATCTGCGGAACCCAGGCCTTGGCGGCCTCGACGATGTCGCGCGTCACCACATTGCCTTCGAGGTTCTTCAGGTCCCAGACCATGATCTGCGGCGGCACGAAGCCGATGACGCCGATCCTGATAGGCTGCTCCTGGCCGCCGCCGTCCTTGATCTTCTTGTCGAGGATCACATAGGGCTTGAGGTAGAGCTTGTCGTCGCGCGGGTTCGAAGCCAGTTCGGTGCCGCGGATCAGGTTCGCGCACACGAAGGGGAAGTTCGCGCCGGCCAGCACCTTGTCGAGGAACGACAGGCCGTAGTTGAACTCGTGGTTGCCGAGCGTCGAACATTCGTAGCCGAGCAGGTTCATGCCTTTCATGATCGGATGCAGGTCGCCGTCCTTCATGCCTTTCTCATAGGCGACGTAATCGCCCATCGGGCTGCCCTGCAGCAGATCGCCATTGTCGATCAGCATGGCGTTGGTGGCTTCCTTGCGCACCGCGTCGATGATCGAGGCGGTGCGCGACAGGCCCATCGTGTCGTTCGGCTTGTCGGCATAATAATCGTAGGGAAGCACGTTCACATGGATGTCGGTGGTTTCCATGATGCGCAGATGCGCCTGGTTGGCCTGGGCGCGGGCCGAGAACGGGTGCAGCACGATCAGCGCGCCCGTGGCAGCCGCGCCCGCCAGCAGCGAACGGCGCGAAATGAGCATCTCGGACATGATTGCGTTCTCCCGTATGAATTGCTTAGCCGGCGCACCCCGACTGGCGACTCTCGCGCCAATCGCCGGCCAAGTCCAGCAGGAACGCAGCACGAAGCCATGACAGGCGGATGACCGTCCGCCGCCGCCGGGGCAACGGTTGGAAACGATCCACTACTTGGCCGCCTGCTTCTTCCGGCCGCCGACCTTGTCGCTGTCGCCCTGGGTGATCAGGCGGGCGCTGCGCTGCCCGGTGACGTAAATCCACAGCCAGCTCAACGAGACCGTCAGCCGGTTTCTGAGGCCGATGAGGAAATAGATATGGGCGATGCCCCAGATCCACCAGGCGATCCGGCCGGTCAGCTTGATCCAGCCGAAGTCGATGGCGGCGGCGCGCTTGCCGATCGTCGCCAGGTCGCCATCGTGCCGATACCGGAAGGGCCGCTGTGCCGTATCGCCCGACAGCCGCGCCAGCACCGTCTTCGCGACATGCCTGCCTTGCTGCTTGGCGGCGGGCGCGACACCGGGCACGAGCCGGCCGTCCTTCCACGCGACATGCGCCGTGTCGCCGATGGCGAAGATATCGGGATGGCCCGGCACCGTGAGGTCGGGTTCCACCACGATGCGGCCGGCGCGGTCCGCCGCGACGCCGAGCCACTCGGCCGCGGGCGAGGCGGCGACGCCCGCCGCCCAGATGATGGTCTGCGCCGGCAAATGCTGTCCGCCGAAGACGACGCCGTCGGCATTGCATTCCGAGACCGCACGGCCGAGTTCGACGGTGACGCCCAGCCGCACCAGCGCCTTCTTCGCATAGGCCGACAGGTCCGGCCTGAAGCCGGAAAGCAGGCGTTCTCCCGCTTCGATCAGCACGACGCGCGCGGCGGCGGTATCGATGTTGCGGAACTCGCCGGCGAGCGTTTCGCGCGCCAGTTCGGCGATCGTGCCGGCCAGCTCGACGCCGGTCGGCCCGCCGCCGATGACCACCAGCGTCATCAGCGCCCGGCGCCTGTCGGGATCGGTCTCCCGCTCCGCCTGCTCGAACGCCAGCAGGATCCGCCTGCGGATCGCGGTTGCGTCCTCGAGCGTCTTCAGGCCGGGCGCGAACGGCTCCCATTCGTCATGGCCGAAATAGGCGTGGCGCGCCCCCGTCGCCAGCACCAGCGTATCGTAAGGGACCGTCTCGCCATCCTCCAGCAGCACGCGTTTCGCACCGGTATCGACGCCGGTCACCGTGCCGAGCAGGGTGGTCACGTCTTCGCGCTTGCGCAACAGGTGCCGCACCGGCCACGCGATTTCCGACGTCGCCAGCGAGGTGGTGGCGACCTGATAGAGCAGCGGCTGGAACAGATGATGGTTGCGTCGGTCGATAAGCGTGATCCGCACCGGCGCGCCGGCCAGCGCGCGGGTGAATTCGAGGCCGCCGAAGCCCGCGCCGATGACGACGATGTGGTGGCCGGCTTCGTTCATTGCATCACCTCCGGGAGGGGCACCGATCCAGATGCCAATGCCTCCCAGATGTAAGTGTTTTTGTGCGTTGCAGCAATGTCTAGCCGGCTCCCCGCGGCCCGTCCTGCGATGTCGTGAATGCGCATGCGGGGCCGGCGCGACCGGTATAGGCTGGTCCGGACGAGACGACGAGGTGCTGTCATGGGCGACGATCGGGACGACGAAGGGCCGGCGGAATACGCCTCGCCGCCCTGCTTCATGCATGAGCTCGATCCGGCCTTTCGGGCCGCATCGGCCGAATGGTCCGACGTCCGCCGTTGGCGCAAGGCCGAGCGCGAAAGGCTGATCGCGGCGCGCCTCGCCATTCCGGCAGACGCGCGCGCGCAAATGTCGGCGAGGATCGCAGCCGGCCTTGACGCCGCCATCGGCGATGTCGCCGGCAGGACGGTGAGCTTCTACTGGCCGTTCCGCGGCGAGCCGGACCTGCGGCCCTGGGCGGAAACGGTGAATGCGCGTGGCGGGCGCACGGCGCTGCCCATCGTGGTGGAGAAAGGCCGGCCGCTGGTTTTTCGCGTTTGGAAGCAAGGCGATCCTCTGGAAAAAGGCGTGTGGAACATTCCGATCCCGGCGCAGGGCGAACCGGTCCTGCCGGATGTCGTCATCGCGCCGGTGGTCGGCGTCGACCCGGACAAGTATCGCCTTGGCTACGGCGGCGGCTTCTTCGACCGCACGCTGGCGGCGATGCCGCGCAAGCCGCTGGTCATCGGCGTCGGCTACGAGATGCAGCGCATCCCGACCATCTACCCGCAGGCGCATGACGTGCCGATGGGGCAGGTGGTGCTCGGATAAGGCCGGGCGCCCGCAAGTCCACAGCGCCGAAATCCTCCCCTGCGGAAGCAAGGGAGGGGAACCATGCGCGGCATGGCGGAGGGGGCGCTATCCGCAATACCGGATGCCCCTCCGCCTCGTTTCACTCGGCACAGGGGGGGCGAGTGCCTTGTCGCGCCCGTCCTTCAGCCCCCGCTTCGCAGGGAAGGATCAGCGCCTCACGACGTGTCAGGAAGGGCGTGCCATGCGAGGCTGTGGGTTTCGACAACGACTGCCTGCGCCTCGCTCCAGCGGTGCCTCGGCAGCCGGAGCGGCGGCGCGCCGGGCGGCCGGTCGACGCGCAGCGCATAGAGGGCGGAAAAGCGTTCGCGGGGACCGCCTTGCGCCTCCGGCGCGACCCTCCCCGCAAGGGTGAGGCGATAGTCTCGCAAGGCCCGCCAGCGGGCGAAGCGCCGCGCCTGTCCCGGCAGATCGTCGAGCGCGGCGGCCAGCGCGCAGACACGGCGCATCAGCCGGCGGTCGGGCAGAAAATCATAGGGCGTCGGCGGCAGCCGGACGGGAAGGGGCCCGCGCGCGCCCGCGAAAAGGCTGATGCGCGGCTGGCATTCGGCAACGGCATGGTGCCGGCGATGCTGGCGTTTTCGCGGATCGAGCAGCGCAAAGCGTGGCATGCGCACTGGCGGCTTCGGCGCAGTTGATGCGGCCGGCGGCGACGGCACGGCGAAGAGCGGCGCCATGATTCCGGCCACATAAGTGCGCGGCAGGGCGACCGGCCTGACCGCGCCGGTACCCCGGCGGCCGCGCTTCAGCTCCCAGGATCGAAGAACCGGGTTCGGCAGGTCGGCGGCGATGACGACGATCAGCCGCCGCGTCGCCGCCTCGGCGGGCAGGAGGATGTGCCGGACCATGGCGTGAATGCGCCGCGAGATGGTGGATGGATCGCAGAGCTTGCGGAACGCCCGAACCGCGGCGCTGTCGCCGCCGCTGCCGGCGTCAAGCGCATCCGCTGTCCGGGTGATGAACCGCATCGCTTGGAACGTGTCGTCCGCCAGCCCGATATAGACGAGCATGAGGCTGAGCAAATGCCGCAGGGTGGTGTGGTGGCGGGCGATGACGGCGGCGTTGGCCATGCGCGGCTCCTCGTGGGGCGAGGAGTATGGGGCAGAAGGGAGGGGGGTGGATGGGGAATTTGCGGAACGCAAACTACAAATGACACATTTGATTGATGCTCGATCCGCCGATCCGGGATAACTTCAACGCAATGAATGACACGCGCACACCCGAACAGCGGCGGCGGATTATGCAGGCCGTTAGGCAAAAGGATACCGGCCCTGAATGGATCGTACGGCGCATGCTGCATTCCCGGGGGTATCGATATCGTCTTCACCGCCGCAATCTGGCGGGGTCGCCCGATATTGTGTTTACCGGTCGGAAGAAGGCAATTTTCGTACACGGATGTTTTTGGCACGGGCACGGGTGCGCAAAAGGCAAGGGTCCTAAATCGCGCATGGAATATTGGGGTCCGAAAATTGCGGCCAATCAAGAGAGGGATGCACGAAATATCGAAACGTTGAAAGCGGATGGATGGGATGTTCTGGTGCTCTGGCAATGCGAACTAAGCGATGCCCAGGCGGTTGCCGCCAGATTGATGCGATTTGTGGACTCACCAATAAACTCGATCGACAAAGGTCAAGTTAGAAGATAGGCTGCGGGAATGAATCACGTATACCGGTCCAAGCAGCGTCCTATCGGCATCGATCTATTTGCAGGTGCGGGAGGAATGAGTCTCGGCTTTGAACAGGCGGGCTTCAACGTTGCCGCCGCCATCGAAATTGACCCAGTGCATTGCGCGATCCACAAGTTCAACTTTCCCGACACCAAAATCGTCCCGCGTTCGGTAGCAGGACTCTCGGGGAACGAACTTCGCCGCCTAACCGGGCTAGGAGGCGTCGAAATCGATTGTGTGTTCGGGGGACCTCCGTGCCAAGGGTTTTCCTTGATTGGACATCGCGTTCTCGACGACCCTCGAAACAGCCTCGTTATGGATTTCGTTCGTTTGGTTGCGGAACTCGATGCGAAAACCTTCGTCTTCGAGAATGTCAAAGGATTGACCGTTGGCAAGCAACGAGGCTTCTTGGACGAACTCGTTCAAGCATTCAACGATCAGGGCTACAATGTTCGCTTGCCATGGCGGGTTCTCGATGCGGCCCACTATGGCGTTCCTCAACACCGCGAGCGACTAATCCTTTTCGGTGCACGAAAAGATTGCAGTCTTCCAGATTACCCACAACCGAGTACCAATCCAGCAGATGGCGTTCGCCGCATGCTAGGACTGCCTGTCGGGCCCACATGCAAAGACGCCCTTGGAGATATTCCAGACGCAGAGCGGTTCGATACGTTAAACGAAACTGACACAGTGAAAACTGCTTCGTATAAGAACCCGTCTGATTATGCTGCCGAACTGCGTTGCATGACCAACGATGCATGGCACTTCGGACAAGTACGAGAATGGAATCCAGCGCTTCTTACGTCGAGCGCCAGAACTGTTCATACAGCGATCTCTAAGAGGAGGTTCGCCGATACGGAACCGGGATCGGTTGAGCCGATCAGTCGGTTTTTCAAGCTCTCAGAGCAAGGCTTGTCCAACACGTTGCGGGCTGGAACCGATGGGGCGAGGGGTGCTTTCACAAGCCCCCGACCCATTCACTACGAGCACAACCGATGTATTACGGTTCGCGAGATGGCTCGCCTGCATGGCTTCCCCGACTGGTTCCGCTTCCATGCAACGAAATGGCACGGGGCGCGTCAAATCGGAAACGCGGTTCCTCCGCCACTTGCGCGTGCCGTTGCTGGCAAAGTGATCCAAGCACTAGGCATGGAACTTGAACGCTCTTCTGGCGATCTGCCGTTGGGTGAAACTGCGCTTAAACTTGGCGATCCCAAGCTACTCTACATGGAGTTGTCGGAAGCAGCTGAGCACTTCGGCGTTAAAGCCCCTCCATCAAGGCGCGACCGCAAAAGCGGCGTTAAAAAACGTAAACAGGTAGATATAGAAGCGGTGCGAAAACAACTGCGAGTCATAAATGGCTAGGAAAGAGCGCGCCGCCTACGATCTGATTATCGCGAGGATCTTCTTCAATCATCACAAAGCAGGTGAGCACGAATTCGAGTTTATCCGTCGGGAGATAGTTGAAGCTAAGGAGATGTTGGCACCCGACTTGGATCTCAATCCTGGTGACGTTCCCTATTCCTATCGCTACCGCCGTCCATTGCCGGAACAGATTCTCGCTACTCAGCCGAAAGGACTTGAGTGGATCATAGAGGGGGCAGGCAGAGCAAAGTATCGCTTCCGCTTAGCTCAGATTACCAAGATCGTTCCAAACACAGCTCTCGTCACAATAGGGCTTCCTGACGCAACCCCAGAAATGATCCGTGCTTACGCGCTCGATGATGAGCAAGCACTTCTGGCAATCGTACGTTACAATCGACTTATCGATACCTTCTTGGGATTGACAACGTACAGCCTTCAAAATCACCTCCGAACGACAGTCAAAGGTGTCGGTCAAATCGAAATCGACGAGCTTTATTTCGGTTTAGACAAACGCGGTTGTCACTACGTGGTCCCTGTTCAAGCCAAAGGTGGGAAAGACCAAATAGGTGTGGTTCAAATCGGTCAAGATTTGTCGTTCTCGGCTCAGAAGTTCCCAGACATGCGTTGCCGTCCGGTAGCTGCACAATTTATGGCGGAGGGCGTAATAGCGTTGTTCGAACTGACTCTGGAGGACGGCCAGGTTCGGGTGGTTGACGAACGCCACTATAGACTTGTACCCGCCTCCGAGTTGGATAGAGACGCCATCCACCGCTACTCTTGATCGCCCTTCTACTCCGCCGCCACCCGTCGCTTCGCGCCCGGCCGCCGCTCCAGCAGTTCCTTCAAAAACTGCCCGGTATAGCTTCTTGGCTCCGCGACGATGGCCTCGGGGGTTCCGCTCGCCACCAGTTCGCCGCCGCCGTCGCCGCCTTCGGGGCCGAGGTCGAGCACCCAGTCGGCGGTCTTGATCACCTCCAGATTGTGCTCGATGACGACGACCGTGTTGCCCTGGTCGACCAGCTCGTGCAGCACTTCGAGCAGCTTGGCGACGTCGTGGAAATGCAGGCCGGTGGTCGGCTCGTCGAGAATGTAGAGCGTCTTGCCGGTCGCCTTGCGCGACAGCTCCTTGGCGAGCTTGATGCGCTGCGCCTCGCCGCCCGACAGCGTCGTCGCCTGCTGGCCGATATGGATATAGCCGAGGCCGACCTGCTTCAGCGTCTCCAGCTTGTCGCGCACCGCCGGCACGGCGGCGAAGAAGTCGACGCCTTCCTCCACCGTCATGTCCAGCACGTCGGCGATCGACTTGCCCTTGAACAGCACATCCAGCGTCTCACGGTTGTAGCGCTTGCCGTGGCAGACGTCGCAGGTGACGTAGACGTCCGGCAGGAAGTGCATCTCGATTTTTATCACGCCGTCGCCCTGGCAGGCCTCGCAACGGCCGCCCTTGACGTTGAACGAGAAGCGGCCCGGCTGGTAGCCGCGCGCCTTGGCTTCCGGCAGGCCTGCGAACCAGTCGCGGATCGGCGTGAAGGCGCCGGTATAGGTGGCCGGGTTGGAGCGCGGCGTGCGGCCGATGGGCGACTGGTCGATATCGATGACCTTGTCGAGGAATTCCAGGCCTTCGATGCGGTCGTGGTCGGCGGGGTGCTCGCGCGAGCCCATGATGCGCCGCGAGGCGGCCTTGAACAAAGTCTCGATCAGGAAGGTGGACTTGCCGCCGCCCGACACGCCGGTGACGGCGGTGAAGGTGCCGAGCGGGATTTCCGCCGTGACGTTTTTTAGGTTGTTGCCGCGCGCGCCGACCACCTTGAGGCGCTTGCCCTTCTTGCCGGGGCGGCGTTGCGGCGGCGTGGCGATCTCCAGTTCGCCGGACAGATATTTGCCGGTGATCGAGGCCGGATTGGCCATGATGTCGTTCGGCGTGCCCTGGGCGATGACCTGGCCGCCATGGATGCCGGCGGCGGGGCCGATATCGACCACATAGTCGGCGTGCAGGATGGCGTCCTCGTCATGCTCGACGACGATCACCGTGTTGCCGATGTCGCGCAGGTGCTTGAGCGTATCGAGCAGGCGGGCATTGTCGCGCTGGTGCAAACCGATCGACGGCTCGTCCAGCACGTAGAGCACGCCGGTGAGGCCGGAGCCGATCTGCGAGGCGAGGCGGATGCGCTGGCTCTCGCCGCCCGACAGCGTGCCGGAATTGCGCGCGAGCGTCAGGTAGTCCAGCCCGACATCGTTCAGGAAACGCAGCCGCTCGCGGATTTCCTTGAGCACGCGCAGCGCGATCTCGTTCTGCTTGTCGTTGAGGAGGCCCGGAAGCTCGGTGAACCACTGGTCGGCCTTGCGGATCGACTGCTCCGTCACCTCGCCGATATGTTTTCCCGCGATCTTCACCGCCATCGCCTCGGGCTTGAGGCGATAGCCGTTGCAGGCGGGGCAGGGGGTGGCCGACATGAAGCGCTCGATCTCCTCGCGCATCCAGGCGGATTCGGTCTCCTTCCAGCGCCGCTCCAGGTTCGGAATCACGCCCTCAAACGTCTTGGTCGTCTTGTAGGAGCGCAGGCCGTCATCGTACTGGAACGTCACCTCGCGCTCGCCGGTGCCGCGCAGCACCGCTTCCTTCGCCTCGGCGCTGAGGTCCCTGAACTTGTCGCCCGGCTTGAAGCCGTAAACCTTGCCGAGCGCCTCCAGCGTCTGCGCGTAATAGGGCGAGGAGGATTTCGCCCAGGGCGCGATGGCACCGTCGCGCAGCGACAGGTTCTCGTCGGGAACGATCAACAGCGGGTCGATGGCGCGCTGGCTGCCGAGGCCGTCGCAGGTCGGGCACGCGCCGAACGGATTGTTGAAGGAGAACAGCCGCGGCTCGATCTCCGGAATGGTGAAGCCGGAAACCGGGCAGGCGAACTTTTCCGAGAACAGGATGCGCTCATGCGTATCGTTGGCGGACTTGTTGGCGCTGCCGCCCTCGGCGGTCTCCTCCGGCGGCAGCGGCCGGTCGGCGAATTCGGCCACCGCCAGCCCCTCGGCCAGCTTGAGCGCGGTTTCCATCGAATCCGCCAGGCGCGTGGCGAGGTCGCCACGCACCACGATGCGGTCGACCACCACGTCGATGTCGTGCTTGTATTTCTTGTCCAGCGCCGGCACGTCGGCGATTTCGTAGAAGACGCCGTCGACCTTGACGCGCTGGAAGCCTTTCTTCTGCAGTTCCAGCAGTTCCTTGCGGTACTCGCCTTTGCGGCCGCGCACGATGGGCGCCATGATGAACAGCCGCGTGCCTTCGTCCAGCGCCAGCACGCGGTCGACCATCTGCGATACGGTCTGGCTTTCGATCGGCAGGCCGGTGGCCGGCGAATAGGGAACGCCGACGCGCGCGAACAAAAGGCGCATATAGTCGTAGATCTCGGTGACGGTGCCGACGGTGGAGCGCGGGTTCTTCGAGGTCGTTTTCTGCTCGATGGAAATGGCCGGCGACAGCCCGTCGATCTGGTCGACGTCCGGCTTCTGCATCATTTCGAGGAACTGGCGGGCATAGGCCGACAGGCTCTCGACATAGCGGCGCTGGCCCTCGGCATAGAT